>NZ_JAOQNS010000001.1 GCF_025961475.1 Rhodobium gokarnense
GATGGTCGAGGGCGACGGCACCGGCAGCTTGCGTTCGGCCAGTACAGCACAGATCTCGTAGCGGTTCAGCCCCCGCCGTCGCTCGGCCAGCGCCAGCTCGGCGACCTCGGCCGGCAGCCGGCGCCCCTTCCATTTGGGCCCGCGACGGCACGGCATCAGCGCCGCATCGGCACCGCCCTCCTGCAGGTAGCGATTGTAATATTTGCGGAAGGTCTGCGAGCAGGTGCCGTGGTGGCGGTAGAAGGCCCCCACCGTGGCAAAGTCCGACGACCGGCCGGCCTTCACCTCCTCATATTCCCTGATCAGGAAACGCCACTTCTGAACATAGTTCCGTTCGATCGTCCGGTCATAGCTGTTGTCGCGCATGGGTCGCTCCTTTCCGCGATCCCATCACCGAATATCTGAACTCGCACAGCAATGACGGATTCTCTTTTACCTTCAATCTCATTGCGAGGAGGCCGATAGGCCGACGCGGCAATCCATCGGGCGTTGGCGGTAGCCCCCACACTCAATTGAAAGCACTCCCGCACGCTCAACACTCCGTCGTCACCCCGGGCTTGACCCGGGGCCTATTGCCCCTTTCCACACGGTATGCCGGGGATGGTTCGGACTAGGGCGGATCGACATTCAGGATTCCCATGGCGCTGTTGTCGTGATTCATAAGGTTCCGCATTTTGTCTGCGGAGCGAGCGATGGGGATCAAGCGGTACGAACTGAACGAAGCGCAGTGGGAACGAATTTCGGCGCTTTTGCCGGGCAAGTCCGGCGATCCAGGGCGGACGGGGAGCGATAACCGCTTGTTCGTCAACGGTTGTCTGTGGGTGCTGCGATCCGGCGCGCATTGGTGCGACCTGCCGGAGCGCTACGGCAAATGGAAGACGGTGCATCGACGCTTCAGTCGCTGGTGCCACGCTGGCGTGTGGGAGCGGGTGTTCGAGGTCCTGGCCGCCGACCGGGACAACCAATATCTGATGATCGACAGCACCATCGTCCGTGCTCACCAGCAGGCGGCGAGCGGAAAAGGGGGGCAAAGGATCAGGCGCTGGGGCGTTCCCGAGGCGGACTGACCACCAAGATCCATATGCTGGCCGATACGCTCGGCCGCCCGGTACGGTTCATCGTCACCGCCGAACAGGTCGGCGACTGCACCCAGGCCGCAGCCCTGCTGGAAGGACAGTCCGCCTCCGCCGTTCTTGCTGATAAAGCCTATGACAGCAATGTCTTGCGCGGAAGGATCGCTGCCATGAGGGCCGAGGCAGTCATTCCCTCGAACCGCTCACGCAAGGTCATCATTCCCCACGATGCGGAAGCCTATCGCCACCGCAATCGCATCGAACGCTGCTTCAATCGGCTCAAGCACTTCCGTCGTTTCGCTACCCGCTACGACAGGCGAAAAAGCCACTTCGAGGGATTTGCCTACCTTGCGGCAATCGCCATCTGGCTCCGCTGAATGTCGATTCGGACTAGGCCTTGACTTCGGCCGGACCGGTATTGGCAACGGGCTACAGTGTTGATAGGGGCAATGGATCCCGGGTCTGCGCTTCGCTCCGCCCGGGATGACGGGAGAGGGTGGAGTGACCGCTATGGTTCCCTAACTCAGACCGATCTCTGCTCGGCCCGCTCACCCCCGCATCCGTTCCCCGTCCGGATCGAACAGCGGCCGCGGTTGCAGCCGTGCCGTCAGCCGCTCGCCGAGGAGCTCAATCTCCCAGCCGGCGTCCTCGTCTGCGATCTCCTTCGGCACATAACCCATGGCGACGGAGACGCCGGACGCATGGGCGAAGCCGCCCGATGTCACCCAGCCTTTCACCTCACCCTGGAACCAGATCGGCTCGTCGCCGATGACGTCGGCGTCGTTCGCCTCGACGATGAAGGTGCGAAGGCGCAGCGTTTCGCCGCTCTCCTTTTCGCGGGTTGCTGCTTCCTTGCCGATGAAGTCGGCTTCCTTTTTCAGCGCGACGAAGCGCTCGAGGCCGGCTTCGAGCGGCCCGTAGACCGGTCGGTAATCCCGGGCCCAGGAGCCGTAGCCCTTTTCCAGACGGAGTGCGTTGAGGGCGCGCAGGCCGAAGAGTTTCAGGCCGTGCGGTTCCCCGGCTTCCAGGATGGTCTGGAACAAATAGCGGAGATATTCCGGCGCGCACCAGATCTCGTAGCCGAGGTCGCCGGTGTAGCTGATGCGGCCGAGGATCACCGGCGCCATGCCGATCTCTGCCTCGGCGATGTCCATGAACTTGAAGGCGCTTGGAGAGAGGTCCGTGCGGGTCAGCCCTTGCAGGACCTCGCGCGATTTCGGGCCGGCGACGGCAAGGCCGGTGATGCCGACGCCGTGGGGGACGACGGTGACCGAGCCGTCGTCGGGCAGGTGCGCCTCGAACCAGCGCATGTGGTATTCCTCGGCAATCCCCGAGCCGGCGAGGAAGTAGCGCTCGGCGCCGAGATTGGCGAGGGTGAAGTCGCCGATCAGCTTGCCGTCTTCCTTCAGCATCGGCGCGAGCGCCATGCGGCCCTCGGCCGGGATGCGCCCGGCGAGCATCTTGTCGAGCCAGTCGCGGGCGCCGAAGCCTTCGACCGTGTATTTGGCAAAGCCGGAAATCTCCATCATCCCGGCGGAATCGCGGACGGCGCGGGCCTCCGCCCCGACATGCTCGAAATCGGTGGAGCGGCGCCAGGAGAAGCTGTCGGTGACGCCTTCCGGCGCGAACCAGAGCGGCTGTTCCAGGCCCCAGGAGGCGCCCATCTGGGCGCCTTTCGCGACCATCAGGTCGTAGATCGGGGTGGTTTTTAAGGGCCGCGCTGCCGGCAGTTCCTCGTTCGGGTAGCGGATGGAAAACCGCCGCGAATAGTTCTCGCGCACCCTGGCGTTGGTGTAGGCAAGCGTCGCCCAGTTGCCGTAGCGGGCAACGTCCATGGCAAAGACGTCGAAGCCGGGATCGCCCTCGATCATCCAGTTGGCGAGGGCGAGGCCGACGCCGCCGCCCTGGCTGAAGCCGGCCATGACCGCGCAGGCGCACCAGTAGCCGGGCAGGCCCGCGACCGGGCCGACCAGCGGGTTGCCGTCGGGCGCGAAGGTGAAGGGGCCGTTGATGATCTGCTTGATGCCGGCGTTCTGGAATGCCGGGAAGTGGCGGAACCCGACCTCCAGGGACGGGGCGATGCGGTCGAGATCCGGGGCGAGCAGTTCGTGGCCGAAATCCCAGGGGGTGTCGATCTCCGACCAGGGCACGCAGGCCTTCTCGTAGGTGCCCATCAGCATGCCCTTGCGCTCCTGGCGCAGGTACAGCTCGCCGTCGAAATCGACCGCGTGGAGCATTTCCCTGCCCGTCGCCGCGTTGTGGGCGGCGACCTCGGGCATGTCGTCGGTCAGGAGATACATGTGTTCCATGGCGAGCAGCGGGAGTTCCAGCCCGACCATGCGGCCGACCTCGCGGGCCCAGAGCCCGCCGGCATTGACGACGTGTTCGGCAACGATCTCGCCCTTGTCGGTGATCACCCGCCAGGTGCCGTCGGGCTTCTGGACGAGGTCTTCGACGCGGGTCTCGATGTGGATTTCCGCGCCGTTCCTGCGTGCGGCCTTGGCGTAGGCGTGGGTGGTGCCGGAGGGATCGAGATGACCCTCGACCGGATCGTAGAGCCCGCCGACGAACTGCGAGGGATCGATCAGCGGCATCAGCGCGGCGGCTTCCGATGGCGTCACCAACTCGGCCTCAAGGCCCAGATAGCGGCCCTTGGCGAGAATGCCTTTCAGCCAGTCGAAGCGCTCATTGGTGGCGGCCAGCATGATGCCGCCGGTCATGTGCAGGCCGATGTCCTGGCCCGAAAGCTCCTCGATCTCCTTGTAGAGCCGGATCGTATATTGCTGCAGCTTGGCGACGTTCGGATCGCCGTTGATGGTGTGCATGCCGCCGGCGGCGTGCCAGGTGGAGCCGGAGGTGAGCTGCGAGCGCTCCAGAAGCACCACGTCGGTCCAGCCGAACTTGGTCAGGTGATAGAGGACAGAACAGCCGACGACGCCGCCGCCGATCACGACTGCCTTGGCATGGGACTTCATCGGGCGTTCCTCGCTGGCTTTGTTTTTTCCGGGCCTTTGGCGAACTCTATCGGTGCGACCACCGGTCGTTAGCGTATTTGCGACACATCCTGCCGTCGATCCGCGGCAGAGGTCGAGTCGCGGTCAGCGCCTGAGCGCCTTCTGGTCGGCATAGGGCGAGCGGCCGTACTGCATGCGGTAGCAGCGGGTGAAATGGGAGTGCGAGGAAAAGCCGGCGGCGAGCGAGATCTCCGAGACCGGCATGTTGGTATAGAGCAGCAGCTCGCGGGCGCGCTTCAGCCGCTCCTGGCGGAAATAGCGGGACGGCGAGATCTGCAGGTGGTCCTTGAAAAGGCGCTTCAGCTGGCGAACCGTGACGCCGACCTTTTGGGCGACCGCGGCGATCTGGATGGGCGTTTCCAGATTCGCCTTGAAGACCTCGACGGCCCGGGTGACGACGGCGGAGCTGACGCTGAGTTCGCCCATGGCGCCGATGCTCTGCTCGTCATGGACGTCGCGGATGCGGTTGTGCAGGAACCAGCCGGAAATCTCGTTGGCGACGGAGCGGCCGAGGGCGTCCGACATCATCGTCAGCATCATGTCGAGGGAGGCGGTGCCGCCGGAACAGGTGCAGCGGTTGCGGTCGATCTCGAAAAGGCGGTTGGTGGCGACGACCTTCGGGAAGCTCTCGCGGAAGGACGAGGCGAAATACCAGTGGACGGCGCAGCGGTAGCCGTCGAGGAGGCCGGCGCGGGCCAAGAGGAAGATGCCGCCGGTGATGGCGCCGAGCATGACGCCGCGGCTGGCGAGAAAGCGCAGGCGGGCGAGCACCTGGGCCTCGTTCTTCAACGGAAAGTCCGGGCTGCCGACGACGAAGACCATGTCGAAGCCGGCTCCGTCCTGGTCATCGGCGGGCTCGCGGAAGTCGGTGTCTGGGCTGACCTCGATGCCGGAGGAGGAACGGACGGGATTGCCGTCCTCGGTCATGATCCGCCAGCGGTAGCGCTCCGCGCCGACCACCTCGTTGGCGGCGCGGTAGGGCTCGACGGCGGCGGAAAAGGTGACGAGCGGAAAATCGTCGCTCAACAGGAAGCCGACGCGCGTTGCCGCGCCATCCTCTCCCGCCGAATGGCTCTCATCCTGGCTCATCTCACCGCCGCGCCGGACCGATTCCTGAAAAGGGGCTCGGCGACCATTCTGGCGGAAGAAACGGCTCAGTCCACCCCGTCATTGCCGCCTTCGGGGCGCAATCCGGGTGTCGTCGGCCGGGGCAGGCGCCGGCGATCAGTCGTAGAGGTCGAGGCCGAAGCGGTAGGAAATGCCGATGCCGACGCCGAACATGTTTTGATCGCCCGCCTTGACGATCGGCGAGTCACCCGCGTCGGAGACCAGGCGGTCCCAGGAGGCGCGGCCGTAGAGCGTGGTCTCGTCAGTCAGCTTGTATTCGGCGGTGGCGGCAAGGCCGGCGCTCTTGATGCCGGCGTCTGGGTCGTAGGTCCGGTAGCCGGAGCGGATGGATTCGCGCCGGGAGACCTTGAAATAGGTGTCCATGTAGTCTTCGCTCGCCAGCGATAGGCGCGGGCCGAGCTTGAAGGTCCAGGCGTTGTCCGGGCGGTAGATGCCGTCGACGCCGAGATCGGCGATCCAGCCCTCATGGCCGCCGAAGCCGCGGCGCACGGCGACGAAGGCGTCGAAATACTCCGCCTCGTAACCGACGGCGAAGCCGGCTTCCAGCGCCCAGTCGACATGCTTCAGGCCGCGCAGGATGCGCTCGTCAGACGGGTCGCGCTCGCCGAGATAGCGGAAGGACGGGCGGAAATAGATCGCGGATTTTTCGCGGCTGGTCTCGTAGAGGCCGGGGATGCGGATGTATTCCAGCTTGATGATCGGATAGGGGCTGAAGGTGTATTCCTCCGAGCCCTCGAAGCGCGGCGAAACGAGACCGCCGATGCCCAGTTCCAGCACCAGGTCGTCCTGGCTCGATGTCGCAGCGCCATAAGGGGTGGGCGCGGCGTAGGTGTCCGCGTCCTGGGCGAGGGCCGGGGCGGCGCCGATGAGCGCTGCGCTGAAAACGATACCGGTGAGAGAAATCCGTCGCATGTACCTGTCCGAGCCCCAATTCCTGATGTCGTCCGCTCCTAGCACGGAATGGGTTTCGATCAAATAAAGGCGGCACCGCCCCGTTCCCGGAATCGCGGGCTTCGGCGAAGTGGGCAACGGTTTTTCGCCTGACTGTTGCCGAACGGCCATTGCGGCCAGGGCCTTGGCGGCGGGCGGGTCAGCCGGAACGGGCGAGAGAGCCCTCGGCGGTGCCGGCCAGCGGCATTCCGGCCTTCGCCATCTCGCTCTCCGTCGCCACCCGGTCGATCCAGCCGCCACCGAGGATGCGGGCGGGGCCTTCCGGCGCGTCGTAGAAGACGCAGGCCTGACCCGGCGCGACGCCGAGCTCGCTGTCCATGAGATCGACGACGACGGTGCCGTCGCAATAGGACAGGATCGCTGGCTTCGGCGGGCGGGTGGAGCGCACGCGGGCAAAGATCTCGGTGCCCTCGGGCGGCAGGTCGACGAGCGTTCCGTCGCCGATCCAGTTGACGTCGCGAAGGGCGAGCCGGCGGGTGGCCAGGATCTCGCGCGGGCCGACGACGACGCGGCCGTGGTCGGCGTCGAGGCGCACCACATAGAGCGGCTCGCCGGTGGCGACGCCGATGCCGCGGCGCTGGCCGATCGTGTAGTGGATGATGCCGTCGTGCCGGCCGAGCACGCGGCCGTCCACATGGACGATGTCGCCGGGCTCCGCCGCGCCGGGCTTCAGGCGCTCGATGACGTCGGAATATTTTCCGGACGGCACGAAGCAGATGTCCTGGCTGTCCGGCTTGTCGGAGATCGCAAGGCCGAGCTCGCGGGCGATCTCGCGGGTCTCCGCCTTGGTCATGTCGCCAAGCGGAAAGCGCAGGAAATCGAGCTGCTCGCGCGTGGTGGCGAACAGGAAATAGCTCTGGTCGCGGTCGTCGTCGACGGGCCGGTAGAGGGAGCGGCGGTCGCCGGTCTTGCGGCTCCTCACATAGTGGCCGGTGGCGAGCGCCGCGGCGCCGAGGTCGCGCGCGGTGTCGAGCAGGTCGTGGAATTTCACGGTCTGGTTGCAGGCGACGCAGGGCACCGGCGTCTCGCCGGCGATGTAGCTCTCGGCAAAGGTGTCGATGACGGCCTCGCGGAAGCGGTCCTCGTAGTCGAGCACATAGTGCGGGATGTCGAGGTGCTCGGCGACGCGGCGGGCGTCGTGGATATCCTGGCCGGCGCAGCAGGCGCCCTTCCTGTGGGTCGCCGCGCCGTGGTCGTAGAGCTGCAGGGTGATGCCGACGACGTCGTAGCCGGCGCGCTTCAGGAGCCCGGCGGCAACGGAGGAATCGACGCCGCCAGACATGGCGACGACGACCCGGTTGTCCCCGGGGCGTCCGGGGAGATCGAGAGATTCCAGCATATCCAAACCGTTCGTTCCAAGGCGCGTTTGCCCGTCAGGCCGCGCTCCGGCCCGGCAGGCGCGTGCCGGGCTGCCCTATAGTTAGGCGCTTTTGCCCAAAAAGCCATTGTCGGGACGCAACCGCCGCCGGCCGCCGCCTGCCGCTCTCTTTGCGCCGTCGTGAGGGGCAGCTTTTGCCGACCCGGCAGGGCTTGCCCCATCGGCGCCGCCCTGTCGCCGACGGTCTAGAGAAAATGCGCTGCGATTTCAACCCGTTGCTAGCGCCGCGCAGTTGGCCCCGGGCTTGCAATACGGGTGTCGGGTTGTCATGGCCTTCTTATGGAGTTGCCGCCTTGTTCGACATTGGGTTCACGTCCGATTCCGTCCGCACCAGCGATCCGATGGTCCTGGTGAAGAGAAACCGTGGCGGCGAGGATACGTTCGGGCGCATGCTCGATCGGCCGGAGCCGCGCGAGGCGCAGCGGCCGTCGGAGCCGCCGCGGGACAGCGCTGCCCCGGAGCGCAGCAAGGCCGCAGCGCCGGCGGACCGGGCACGGAGCGAGCGGCAGCCGTCGACGAAGCCGGCCGAGCCCAGGGTCGAAAGCGAGCCGGCGGCCGATGCCGCGGCGGACACGCCTGACACGCTGGAAACCGAGGACACCGCTGCACTTGAGGACGCCGCCACCAACGAGGACGGCACCACGACCTCGCGCGAGGAACTGGTCACCAAGCTGACCGAGGCCAAGACCGAGGACGGCGAGCCGCTGCTCACCGATCCGGACGATATCGAGCACCTCGCCGACCTGCTTCTGGAACTGCAGGCCGCGAACGGCTCCGGTGCGACGCGCAGCGCGGAAGAGATTCTTCAGGAGATCAACGCGCTCCTCGGCGACAGGACGCTTGCCGACGGCACCGAGCTTGCCAATCTCATCGCCCAGTCGAGCGACGATCCGGTCGGCGCGGTGATCGCCGGCCTTGCCGAACAAGATGCGCTGCTGCAGCGGCTCCTGACCGGTGCCGGAGCCGGCGAGCCCGCTGCCGCCAGGGGCGCGGCGGAAGCGGCGTCTGCTGCTGCAACGAAGGGCGCTGCCGGGCCTCAGCAGGCGGCCGCGGAGCCGAACGCGAAGGGTACGCAGGCGGGCGCGCAACATCCGAATACCGCGACCGACGACGCGGCCAAGGCGGCGGATGCCAGGCCGGCGAGCCTCTTCGGCTCCGAGCCGGCGGCCGACGGCGATGGCGAGGGCGATGCGAACCTTGCCAAGCTCTTCGGCCACCTGGCGGGCAAGGAGGGCGGGAGCAAGGCCGCGGCCTCGGCAACGGCCGGCGCCAACGCCCAGACGTCGGCGTCCGCACTCCTGTCGCAGACCATCGGCCAGGCAGCCGCCGCTCCGGTCGCCGCGGCGCCTGCCGCAATGGCAATGCCCGATACGCCCAACAATTTCATCCTGACGCCGACGGGCGTTTCTGCCGCGGCAACCGCCCAGCAGGTGGTGCAGACCCCTCAGGTCGCGGCGCAGGCGGCAACGGCCGCCTCGAGCGCTGCGGTGGAGATCGCCAAGTTCGCCCGCCAGGGCGAGACGCGGTTCGAGATCCGCCTCGATCCGCCGGAGCTCGGCCGGGTCGATGTCCGGCTTCGGGTCGGCGACGACGGCATCGTGCGCGCCCACCTCTTCGTGGAACGCTCCGAGACGCTCGACATGTTCATGCGCGATCCGCGGGCGCTGGAACGCTCGCTGGAACAGCAGGGCATCAAGACGGCCGAGGGCGGTCTGGAGTTCTCGCTGAGTTCCGACAATGGCAGCCAGACCGCGTCGCAGGACGGGGACGGCGAGCCGTCATTCTTTGGTGGTGACAGCATGGACGAGATCGACGCCGCGGAACGCCCGGTGGCGACCTACACCATGCGGGCCGCCCATAACGGGCGCCTCGACGTCCGCATCTAGAGACAGGAAAGCACCATGAGCATCGATCCCTCAGGCGCCACCTCCTCGGTGGCCAATCTGGCATCGAGGTCCTCGGCGTCGACGTCCCAGGCGACGAAGGATGCGACCTCCCTTGCCGACAATTACGAGATGTTCCTGGAGCTCCTGACGGTGCAGCTCCAGAACCAGAATCCGCTGGAACCGATGGACGCCGACAAGTTCGCCGAGCAGCTCACCCAGTACTCGTCGGTCGAGCAGCAGATCAAGACCAACGAGCACCTGGAAAACATCATCAGCGGCATCTCCGCCTCCAGCACCAGTGCGCTGGTCAGCTATATCGGCAAGACGATCGAGGCGACCGGCGAGACCACGGTGCTGCGCGACGGATCGGCGGCGTGGACCTATGACGTCAAGACGGCGGCGACGGCGACCGTGACCATCACCAACTCCGCCGGCGCTGCGGTCTATACCGATCAGGTGAGCCTGGAGCAGGGCGGCGGCGCGTTCGTCTGGAACGGCCAGACGACCAGCGGGCGGACCGTCGAGGACGGCGAGTACACCATCAACATCGAGGCGGAGGACGCCGCCGGCAACGCCGTCACGGTGTCGACCGCGCTCACCGGCGTCGTCGACGAGGTCGACATGAGCGGCGGCGAGGCGGTCCTCAAGATCGGCGACATCAAGGTCCCGGTCGGCAACGTCACGGCCATCCGCGACGCCTCCTGACGGCGGCAGGCCTGCGTCGGTCCACTTGTCATGGCATCTTTTGCACTCCCGGAAGGATCATTTCCGGGGGTGCATTTTCGCATGGGTTTTCGCGGGTTCGGCCGGCCGCACGGCGTCCCGGTCGCGGCGGCTGGAGGGGGCGGCGATATAAAGTGAATAAAGAGGTTGCCAAGTCCCGGCAATTCTTACCGATTTGTTGCTGCGCTCTTAGGCAAATTTTAAAAGCCGGGGCCTATGCTCGGTCGTCGAAGGTCAGGGTAAAGTGTGAGAGTACGATGACCGATCGAGTGCGACCGCGAGTTAAATACGTCATTGGTCCGGATGGAAGTCCTCTGACCATCGCCGATCTGCCGCCCGTCGATACCAAACGATGGGTGATCCGCCGCAAGGCGGAAGTGGTCGCTGCGGTGCGTGGTGGTCTCCTATCCCTTGAGGAAGCGTGCCAGCGCTACACCTTGACGATCGAGGAGCTGCTGTCATGGCAGAATTCCATCGACCGTCATGGTCTCGCCGGCTTGCGGGCAACGCGGATACAGCAGTATCGCAACTGACCCGCGGCGTTTTCTCGAAACGACCGACATGACCATTTTGAATGGCCGGCCCTTGAGCCGGCCATTTCTCGTTTTTCCTTTACGTTTTGCCGCACGGTTAACCGAATGCCGCGGCCTCGCGCGCGCGGCGAAAACGCCGTGAAGCGCCGAATACCGCACATTGCAAGGGTTAACCGGCGGCGGCAGAAGCGGCCCCCCGAATTCGCAATCCGCAACGGCAACCGTCGCAGGCTGCGAAGAAATCCCCGTCCGGCCGGGAGGTGTTAACGCCTTATTTACCGACAACCCGGAAATTCTTGCCTACCAGATCCGCCCGGTCGGACGTCCTCGTCCCAAACCCTCATCCGTCCGGGTGGACTGGCCCTTGAGCCTCGGTAGGGTTGATATCAGTCGTGAATGGGGTCGTTGATTTCCTGAAAGCGCTCGGACCGGCACGCCTCGGCGCCATGGGCGCGGTGGCGGCGATCCTGGTCGGTTTCTTCGCCATCGTCATGACGCGGCTGTCGACCCCCCAGATGGTGCCGCTCTACACCGACCTTTCCTTCGCCGACACCACTGCCATCGTCCGCCAGCTCGAGGCGACGGCCGTGGAGTACGAGCTGCGCAACGACGGCGCCGTCGTCCTGGTGCCGGAGGGCACGCAGCTTCAGGTGCGCATGCGCCTCGCCGAGCAGGGCCTGCCGAGCGGCGGCAATATCGGCTACGAGATCTTCGACAAGACCGACACCCTCGGCACCACCAGCTTCGTGCAGTCGATCAACCATTTGCGGGCGCTGGAAGGCGAGCTGGCCCGTACCATCAAGTCGATCAACCGCATTTCGGCCGCCCGCGTCCACCTGGTGCTGCCGGAGCGCCAGCTCTTCCAGCGCGACAAGGAGGAGCCGTCGGCCTCGATCGTCGTGCGCGTGCGCGGCACCCTCGACCGCAGCCATATCGCCGCCATCCAGCACCTCGTCGCCACCGCCGTGGAAGGCCTGAAGCCGTCCAACGTGTCGATCGTCGACGAGACCGGCCGCCTGCTCGCCAGCGGCACGGAGGAGGATGCCCAGGGGCTGCTGGCGACCCACCTGCAGGAGCGCACCGTCGCCTATGAGCGCCGTCTGCGCGAGCGCATCGAGGGCATCGTGTCGGAAATCGTCGGCTCCGGCCGGGCCCGGGTGCAGGTCGCCGCCGAACTCGACTTCAACCGCATCACCCAGACCGAGCAGAAATTCGATCCGGAAGGCCAGGTGGTGCGCTCCTCGCAGTCGCGCGAGGAGAACTCGACCGTGCGCAACGAGCAGAAGGGCGTCACCGCCGGCAACCAGATTCCGAACGCCGACCAGAATGCAAACGGCGATGACAACCTGCCGCGCGAGGCGTCCAGCACCAGCGAAGAGATCACCAACTACGAAATCTCCAAGACCGAGCGCACCGAGGTGGTCGAGGCCGGCCGCATCAAGCGCATTTCGGTCGCCGTCCTTGTCGACGGCATCTACACCCCGCAGGAGGGCGGCACGCTCGACTACGCGCCGCGCTCGGCCGATGACCTGGAACGCATCGCGGCGCTGGTGCGCTCGGCCGTCGGGTTCGACGATGAGCGCGGTGACCAGGTCGAGGTCGTCAATCTGCGCTTTGCCTCCGCGCCCTCGCAGCTTCCCCTCGACGGCGCCGAAGAGGGCCTGTTCGACTTCACCAAGCGCGACATCTTCTATTTCTCCGAACTCGGCGTGATCGTCCTCTTGTCGCTGCTGACGCTGCTCTTCATCGTCCGGCCGCTGGTCCGCAAGATCGTCGAGCCGGAAAAGGAAGAGGTCGAGGTGCTGACCGGGCCGAACGGCGAAGTACTGCAGCTCAACGCCGACGGCACGCCCGCCCTGCCGGCGCCGCAGGAGGAAGAGAATTTCGCCGACTGGTTCAACGACGCCCAGGCGGAGGGCGAGAACCACGCCAACTCCATCGAGCGCGTCGGCGGCCTGATCGAGAACTACCCGAACGAGGCGGTCTCGATCGTCCGCACCTGGCTCAACGAAGCCCCGGCATGAGTGTCTTGAGATGAATCCGGCCCAGCAGATCCAGCAACTGCAGATCCAGGAGGATCAGGAAGAACGCGAACTGAAGGGCGCGGAGCGGGCGGCCGTGCTGCTGCTCGCGCTCGGCCACGAGCATGGCGCGCCGATCTGGAAGTCGCTCGACGAGATGGAGGTCAAGCAGATCTCCATCGCCATGGCCAAGCTCGGCCCGATCTCGCCGATCATGCTCGACAAGCTGTTCAAGGACTTCGTCACCAAGCTGTCGGCCAAGGGCGCGCTGCTCGGCAACTTCGATTCCACCGAACGGATCCTGCAGTCGGTGCTGCCGGCCGACAAGGTGGCGACGATCATGGAGGAAATCCGCGGTCCGGCCGGTCGCAACATGTGGGAAAAGCTCTCCAACGTGCAGGAGAACGTGCTCGCCAACTACCTGAAGAACGAATACCCGCAGACCGTCGCCGTGGTGCTGTCCAAGATCCGTTCCGAGCACGCCGCGCGGGTGCTGGCGATTCTGCCGGACGAGTTCGCGCTCGAAGTCGTCACCCGCATGCTGCGCATGGAGTCGGTGCAGAAGGAGATCCTCGACAAGGTCGAGCAGACGCTCCGGGTCGAGTTCATGTCGAACCTGTCGACCACCAGCCGGCGCGATGCCCACGAGCTGATGGCCGACATCTTCAACAGTTTCGACCGGCAGACCGAGGCGCGGTTCATGACGGCGCTGGAAGAGAACAACCGCGAGGCGGCCGAGCACATCAAGAACCTGATGTTCACCTTCGACGATCTGTCGAAGCTCGATGCCGGCAGCGTCCAGACCCTGCTGCGCCAGGTCGACAAGGACCGGCTGGCGACGGCGCTGAAGGGCGCCAACGAGTCGGTGCGCGAGTTCTTCTTCTCCAACATGTCGCAGCGCGCGGCGAAGATGATGAAGGACGACATGGACGCGATGGGACCGGTGCGGCTGCGCGACGTCGACGATGCGCAGGCCGGCATGGTCGCCGTCGCCAAGGATCTGGCCGCCAGCGGCGAGATCATGATCACCAAGAACAAGGGCGAGGACGAGCTTGTCTACTAAGGCGACCTCGACAGGACGAAAGAAAAAGATGGGAGCCCCGGCACGTTTCCTGTTCGACACGGATTTCGCCGCCCCGGCGGAACCGGAACCCGTCGCCGAGGAGGTCTTCGAGGAGACCGGAGACGCGCCGCTCGCCGACCATCTCGGCGCGCTGGCGGCAGCCGAAAAGCGCGGCTATGCGCGCGGGCGCGCCGACGGCATGGAGGAAATGACCGCCAAGGCGCGCAAGCGCATGGCCGATGAGGCCGGCCGGCTGGTATCGGCGGCGCAAGGCATCCTCGGTGCCCTCGACGCCGACCGGGTGCGCATCGAGCGCGAGGCGGCCGATCTTGCCCGCCAGATCGCCGGCAAGCTCGTCGACCACCTGATCGCGCGCGAGCCGACCGGCGAGATCGCGGCGCTGATCGAGGACTGCCTCGGGCCGCTGCGCCAGGCGCCGCACATCGTCGTGCGCGTCGAGGAGAACGATGCCGATGCGATCAAGGCCGAGGTTGACCGCATTGCCCATGAGCGCGGCTTCCTCGGGCGCCTCGTCGTCCTCGGCGAGCCGGACCTTGCCCGCGGCGACTGCCGCATCGAATGGGCCGACGGCGGCATCGTCCGCGACCGGGCGGCCATCGAGGCGGAGATCGACGCGGCGATCGAGAGCTATTTCAAGGCCCGCGACGGCGGCGCAGAAGCCGACCCCGCGGCGCAGGCCGCAGCGGCGACGGAGACGGATAAATGAGCGACGACGACGACATCCCGGGCGGCAAGACCGAAACCGCGGAGCAGGACGGCCTGGAAGGCGCCGACCCGATGGCCCTTAAGGAAATGTCGGAGGCCGGCTACCGCGTCCTCAGCGAGGACGATGATGAGCCGCAGTCGAAGACGGCGTCGGACCTTGAGGCCGTGTTCGACGTGCCGGTCCGGGTCTCGGCCGTGCTCGGCCATTCCCGCATGCCGGTGGCCGACCTTCTGAAGATGTCCTCGGGCACGGTCCTGGAGCTCGACCGCAAGGTCGGCGAGGCCATCGACATCTATGTCAACGACCGGCTCGTCGCCCGCGGCGAAGTGGTGCTGGTGGACGAAAAGCTCGGCGTGACGATGACCGAGATCATCAAGACCGACCGCTGAACGCGGCGGTTTTCGGAGAAGAACGATGCGACTCCTCATCATTGGGTCCCTGAACGGCCAGTTGACGATGGCCACCAAGATCGCCATCGACGGCGGCGCGACCGTCACCCATGCCGACGACACCGCGGTGGCGCTGAAGGTGCTTCGGTCGAGCGGCGCGGACCTTCTGATGGTCGACGTGGCGCTCGACATCGGCGGGCTGATCGAGAAGCTGGAGCAGGAGCGCATCCACGTGCCGGTGGTGGCCTGCGGCGTGGAAAGCAATGCGCGCGCCGCGGTCGAGGCGATCCGCGCCGGCGCCAAGGAATATGTGCCGCTGCCGCCGGATCCGGAACTGATCGCCGCGGTGCTGGCTGCCGTCGCCGAGGACGCCGCGGACATGATCTTCCGCGACCAGGCGATGGCGCGGGTGGTGCAGCTTGCCGACCAGGTGGCGCCGTCCGACGCCTCGATCCTGATCACCGGCGAAAGCGGCACCGGCAAAGAGGTGCTCGCCCGCCACGTCCACCGCAAGTCGGGGCGCGCCAAGAAGCCGTTCATCTCCGTCAACTGCGCGGCGATCCCGGAGAATCTCCTGGAATCGGAGCTGTTCGGCCACGAGAAGGGCGCCTTCACCGGTGCCGTCGCCCGGCGCGTCGGCAAGTTCGAGGAGGCCGACGGCGGCACGCTGCTGCTCGACGAGATCTCCGAAATGGATGCGCGGCTGCAGGCGAAACTGCTGCGCGCCCTGCAGGAGCGGGTCATCGACCGGGTCGGCGGCTCGCGGCCGGTGCCCGTCGATATCCGGGTCATTGCCACCTCCAACCGCAATCTCGCCGATGCCGTGCGCGAGGGAACGTTCCGCGAGGACCTGCTCTACCGGCTCAACGTCGTCAATTTGAAGCTTCCGGCCCTGCGCGAGCGGCCGGAGGACATCCTTGAGCTGGCGCAGTTCTTCGTGCGCAAATATTCCGAGGCGAACGGCGTTCCGGTGCGCCCGATCGCGGCCGAGGCCCGCCGCCAGCTTTGCGCGGCGCGCTGGCACGGCAATGTGCGCGAGCTGGAAAACACCATGCACCGGGCGGTGCTGCTTGCCCGCGGCGAGGAGATCGACGCCGACGCCATCCTGATGCCGGACGGCAGCCGCATCGAAACGGTGGCCCGCGGCCCGGCCGAGCATGCGGCGATGACCGCGGAGGCGGTGACCCGGACCCTGGTCGGCCAGACCGTGGCGGATGTGGAGCGCACGCTGATCCTCGACACCCTCGACCACTGCCTGGGGAATCGCACCCATGCGGCCAAGATCCTCGGCATCTCGATCCGCACGCTGCGCAACAAGCTGAACCAGTACAGCGACGAGGGCGTCGACGTGCCGCCGCCGGGCGAGGCCCGCGCTTACGGCGCCTGAGCGGTCCGGTCGATCAAATCGTGCCGCAATCCCCCTTCGTTAACTCCCCGGTAACCATACGCTAGGCAAATTCTGCCTAGCGACCGTTGGCGCCAGGAGTGCGCCCGGCCGGCTTCAGGTGACCGGAGAAGCTTTCAGATGACCGATGTGACGGCAGGCGACGTTTCGGCACAGGCGCCGGCGCAACCGTCCGCTTCCGGCGAGGTCGGCAAGCCCAGGGCCGCCGGCCCGAGCGCCGGCATGATCACTCTGTCGCGCATCATCGATACGCTGAGGCGCGGCGACCTCCTGCTCGCCGCCGGCGTGATGACCATCCTCGTCCTCCTCATCCTGCCGATGCCGGCAATGATGCTGGACGTGTTCCTGGCCATCTCGATCATCTTCTCGGTCCTCATCCTGATGACCGCGCTGTTCATCCAGACGCCGCTGGAGTTCTCCGCCTTTCCCACGGTACTGCTGATCGCGACGATGCTGCGGCTGGCGCTGAACCTTGCCTCGACGCGGCTGATCCTTGCCAACGGCCACGAGGGGACCGACGCCGCCGGCTCGGTCATCCAGGCCTTCGGCAGCTTCGTCATGCGCGGCAATTTCGTCATCGGCATGATCGTCTTCGCCATCCTGGTGATCGTCAATTTCATCGTCATCACCAAGGGTTCGGGGCGCATCGCCGAGGTCGCGGCGCGCTTCACCCTCGATGCCATGCCCGGCAAGCAGATGGCGATCGATGCAGACCTTTCCGCCGGTCTCATCGACGAGGGCCAGGCGCGCGAGCGGCGCAAGAACCTGGAGGACGAATCGGCCTTCTTCGGCGCCATGGACGGCGCCTCCAAATTCGTGCGCGGCGACGCCATCGCCGGCCTCCTCATCACCTTCATCAACATCGTCGGCGGTATCATCATTGGCGTTGCGCAGCAGGACCTGTCGCTTGCCGACGCCAGCCAGGCCTATACGCTGCTGACGGTCGGCGACGGCCTCGTCAGCCAGATCCCGGCGCTGATCGTCTCCACGGCCGCCGGCATGCTGGTCTCCAAGGCGGGCGTGACGGGCGCCGCCGACAAGGCGCTGGTCGCCCAGCTCTCCGGCTATCCGAAGGCGCTCGGCGTCTCCTCCTTCGTCATGGTGGTAATGGCGGCGCTGCCGGGCATGCCGGTGATCCCGTTCCTGACGCTCGCCGCAGGGGCCGGCTACATGGCCTATGTGTCGGACCGCAAGAACCGGGTGCAGGAAGCGGAAAAGGTGGTCGCGGAGGCCAAGGCCCAGGCGCCGGCGGAACCGGCCGAGCCGCCGATCAGCGAAGTCCTGAAGATGGACGATCTTCGGATCGAGCTCGGCTACGGCCTGTTGCCGCTGATCAACAAGGCGGACGGGCCGGACCGGCTGACCGACCAGATCAAGGCGCTGCGGCGCCAGCTCGCGGCCGAGCTCGGCGTCGTCATGCCGCCGGTGCGCATCCTCGACAACGTCCAGATCGAGGCCAACGACTACATCATCAAGATCAAGGAGGTGGAGGCCGGGCGCGGCATCGTCTATCCGAACCTTTATATGGCGATGGACCCGATGGGCAAGCAGATCGACCTGCCGGGCGCCCACACCACCGAGCCGACCTTCGGACTGCCGGCGACCTGGATCGAGGCGTCGTTGCGCGAGGAGGCCTCGATCAAGGGCTATACGGTGGTCGATCCTTCGACGGTGATGTCGACCCACCTGACGGAGACCCTCAGGGCCAACGTCTCCGACCTCCTGTCCTATGCCGACGTCCAGAAACTGCTGTCCGAACTGCCGAAGGAGCAGGGCAAGCTGGTGGAGGACATCGTGCCCGGCCAGATCACCGTCTCCGGCATCCAGCGGGTGCTGCAGGCGCTGCTCGCCGAGCGGGTGTCGATCCGCGACCTGCCGTCGATCCTGGAAGGTATTGCCGAGGCGACCGGCTTCACGCGCTCGCCGCAATCGATCGCGGAACATGTGCGCACGCGCCTTGCCCGGCAGATCTGCGCCCAGTACCTGGCCCCGGGCGGCTACCTGCCGCTGATCGCCCTGTCGCCGAAATGGGAGCAGGAATTCGGCGAGGCGCTGGTCGGCGAGGGCGACAACCGCCAGCTCGCCATGGCGCCCTCCAAGCTGCAGGAATTCGTCGTCGCCGTGCGCGATGCCTTCGAGGAGGCGGCGCGCATGGGCGAGGTGCCGGTGCTCCTGACTTCGCCGCCGATCCGCCCCTTCGTGCGCTCCATCGTGGAACGCTTCCGCTCGCACACCACGGTGATGAGCCAGAGCGAGATCCACCCGCGGGCGCGGCTGAAGACGGTGGCGAGCATCTAGAGCGCATGGTGCACAGATCGGCTCGTCGTCATTGCGAACGAGCGAAGCGAGTGCGGCAATCCAGTGGCCATACGCTCCGAGCAAGTTGCTCTGGATCGCCGCGTCGCCTACGGCTCCTCGCGATGACGATCTTATTTAACGCAACGGCACGTGCACATGCGCCGCTCCCCGTCCTTCGGACCCTCGCGATGACGGGCGTGTGTCGTCTGGTCCGCCTGCAAGCGGACCGTTGCCGGGCTCGCGGCGCCTAGCTGGATTGACCGTCCAGCTCCTTCAGGTCGATGTCGACCATGATGTCGTGGGCGATCCGCTCCAGCGCGTCGCGCAGATCGTCGACGTCGAGGCCGTCGGGCAGGATCACCTCCGCATCGGCGGAGAACATCGCCTCGCCGCTCATGGAACCGGAAAAGACTTCGGTCCTGAGATCCTCCACGCTGACGCCGTTCGAGGCGAGGATGCGGCTGACGTCGCGCACGATGCCGGCGTGATCCTGGCCGGTGACGGCGAGGTGGGCGGCCTTGCCGGTGGTGGCGTCGCCGGTCTCGGCCTGGCGCCAGGTCACCGAAATGCCCTCGCCGGCGAGGTCGCAGAGCGCCCGCGTCAGGCCTTCCACATGGTCGTCCGGGACCTGGATGCGCACGATGCCGGCGAATTCGCCGCCGAGCCGCGACATGGCGCTGTCGATCCAGTTGCCGTCGGAAAAGGAGACGGCTTCGGCGACGGCCTCCACGACGCCGGGGCGGTCGCGGGCAATGACGGTAAGGATAAGCTGTTGCGGCATCGTTGGTCGGACGTCCCTTCGGATCTTGTCGTTGTCTTGTCCCGACGCCGACAGGCGCGGCCGGGACTGGCCGGACGAGTCTCGCTTGCCCGCGCGCCTATCGCAAGGCTTGAATGGTCGCGGGGGTGGTTGGCGCCGCCGCGGCGATCGGCTATCGAGGAAAAAAACACGTCCCGGAATCCGGCAACAGCATGACCTATCTGGACCTCAACGGCATGACCGACCTGCCAGCCGGCAAGGTCGCCTCCATCGTCACCTCGCTGGAAATGACGGCACCGCCGGAGCCGCGCGATGCGCCCGGCCGGGACGACCTCGCCCTCGTCCTCATGGACTGGCCGTCGGGAGCGCCGGATATCGGCTGGTACCGGGAGCTCTACCGGCGCATCGGCGAGGACTGGCTGTGGTTTTCCCGGCTGGAACTTCCCGACGATGCGCTCGCCGCCATCCTCGATCATCCGGACATCGAGGTCTATGCGCTGATGGCGGACGGCCGGGCGGAGGGGATCGTGGAACTCGACCGGCGCCGGGCGCCGGACGTGGAGCTTGCCTTTTTCGGGCTGAGTGACGGATTCGTCGGCAAGGGCGCCGGGCGTTGGATGATGACGAAGGCGCTGGAAATCGCCTGGTCGACCGGCCCGCGCCGGCTCTGGGTGCACACCTGCACGCTCGACCATCCGGCGGCGCTGCCCTTCTACATCCGCTCCGGCTTCCGGCCGTTCCGGCGCTCCATCGAGGTGGTCGACGACCCCCGCCTCACCGGCGTCCTCCGCCGCGACGCGGCCGGCCATATCCCGGTGATACTGCCGGGGAAGAGCGGGTAGGCGCCTGTACTTAGCTTCCAACGCCGTATGGATTACCGCGTCGGCCTTTTCAGGTTCGCGTCACGCGCCGCTCCCCGTCCTTCGGACCCTCGCAATGACTTTGAAATTATTGAGAAAATCGTCATTGCGAGCGGAGCGAAGCAATCCAGAAAGCCGCGACCCTCACGAGATCTCGACCCGCTCCGGGAACGCCCTGGCGATCGCCTCCCTGTTGGCATCGACGATGCCGCGCTCCGTGATCAGGCCGGCGACGAGGCGGGCGGGGGTGACGTCGAAGGCGGGATTGGCCGCCGGCGAGCCGTCCGGCAGGATGGTGATCGTCGCGATCTCGCCGGCGTCGGTGCGGCCGGTGAGGCGCGAGACCTCTTCCATCGCCCGCTCCTCGATGGGAATCTCCGAAACCCCGTCCTCGACCCGGAAGTCGATGGTCGGCGAGGGCAGGCCGACATAGAAGGGGATGCCGTTGTCGGCGGCGGCGAGCGCCTTCAGATAGGTGCCGATTTTGTTGCAGACGTCGCCGGTCGCCGTGGTGCGGTCGGTGCCGGTGATGACGAGGTCGACCTTGCCGTGCTGCATCAGGTGGCCGCCGGCATTGTCGACGATGACGGTGTGCGGCACGCCGTGGTGGCCGAGCTCCCAGGCCGTCAGCGAGGCGCCCTGGTTGCGCGGCCTTGTCTCGTCGACCCAGACATGGACCGGGATGCCGGCATTGTGGGCCATGTAGATGGGGGCCGTCGCCGTGCCCCAGTCGACGGTGGCGAGCCAGCCGGCGTTGCAGTGGGTGAGGACGTTGACGGCCTCACCTTCCGGCTTCTTGGCCGCGATTGCCTCGATCAGCGCCAGGCCTGCCCTGCCGATGGCGGCGTTGATCTCCACGTCCTCGTCGCAGATTTCCGCAGCCCTCTTGTAGGCGGCGGCGACGCGCTCGGTGGGGTCGAGCGGCGAGAGCACCTTTTCCATCTCCTCCAGCGCCCAGCGCAAATTGATGGCCGTCGGGCGGGTCGCAAGCAGCACATCGGTCGCGGTGGCGAGCGCCGTGTCGGAGGCGTCGTCGCGCAGCGCCAGGGCGATGCCGTAGGCGGCGGTCGCCCCGATCAGCGGCGCACCGCGCACCCACATGTCGCGAATGGCGCGGGCGGCATCGTCGAGGGTTTTCAGGTCCACGGTGGTGAAGACGTGGGGCAGGCGGGTCTGGTCGATGATGCCGACGCTCCAGCCGTCGTCGTTGAGCCAGATCGTGCGGTAATGGGTGCCGTCGACTTTCATCTCAAAATGCTCCGGAAAAAGGGGCTATCCCTTGACGTCGATCGGCGTCGCGCCGACGGCATCGACAAGGGCGTTGGGATCGCAGGAAAAGACGCATTTCGGCGTTCCGGCCGCCGCCCAGACTACGTCGAAGCCGAGAAGGTCGGTGTCGATGAAGGTCTGAAGGGGCGTTGCATGGCCGAGCGGCGGGATGCCGCCGATGGCAAAGCCGGTGAGGGCGCGCACGTCGTCGGCGTCGGGCCGGGTCAGGGCCTCGCCGAGATGTTTCGCGACGCCTTTTTCGTTCACGCGGTTGGCGCCGGAGACGAGGAAGAGATAGGGCTTTTTCGAGGTCTTGCCGCGAAACACCAGCGACTTGACGATCTGGGCGACCGTGCAGTTGCAGGCGGCGGCCGCTTCCTCGGCGGTGCGGGTCGAGGCCGGCATTTCCATGACGGTGACGTCGAGCCCGGCATTGGCGGCGGCCTCGCTGACGAGCTGTGCGCTTTTCGGCAATTCGGTCATGGCTGCCCGCTCCCATCCCCACGTCATTCGATGGGCGAAGATGGCTGAGCGTGTATCCAATGGCAAGGGCGCGGCGGGTCGCGGGGCTTGCCTGCCAGATGGGGACAGCGGTGCGGCGGACGTGCCAAGGCGTCGAAATTCTGTTAACAATTCCTTAAGCAGGGGGGGCCGATCGGGCAAAGGACCGGGTCATGACGATGGAAGACAACGTGGTGCCGCACGAGCGCATTCGCACGCTTCGCGAAGCCGTGCAGCAGGCGCGCATTGCCGAGGCCGACCGCTCCGATGCGCTGGAACAGCGCCGGCAGACGGAACAGGTGCGCCTGGAACTCGTGGCGCGCGAGCTTGAAGGCGTCTTTGCCGAGGCGCGGGACAAGAGCGACCAGTTCATCTGCGAGATTTCCGCCGGCGCGACGCCGCGGCTGTGGATCGACGCCACCTCCCACGTGGTGATGGCGAGCGACATCCACACCTACCGGTTCCTGAAGGACACGCGGCTCGGCCGCATCGTCCTTGCCGAGACGGACGACACCGGCGCACTCGCTGACCGCGTCACGGTCTATATCGCGGAGCGGGTCGTCGACCTGGAGCGGGCGGTGGAGGCCGACTGGCAGATCTGGCGGCTGAACGAGCAGGCGCAGAAGGAAGCGGCGGAAGCCCAGAAGCGCGACGAGGAAAAGGCGGCAGAGGCAAAGGCGCGGGACGAGAAAGCGGACGCTGCGAACACGCCGCGGCTCGACGGGCCGGCGGGAAGGCCGCGCGAGCGGGGCCATGCCGGCTTTGCCTTCCTCTTCGGCCTCATTCTCGGCTGCGCGGCGCTGGCGGTCTGGATGCAGGCCTCCGGGCAGTACGATTTCCGCCAGCACCTGAAGTTCCTGCAGACGAGCGACACGGCCTCGTTTCCGCAATTGACGGCCGAGCCGGCACCAGAGACGGCAACGGCAGCCGAGGAACCGGCGGCGGGCGACGAAGAAGCGGCGGAAGCGCCCGAAGAAACCGGCAGCATCCCGGAACTGGCCGGTGCGCCGACGTCTCAGCCTGAGGCGGCGACGGGTTCCGAGATGTCTTCGGAAACGGTGGCGCCCGGCGAATAGACGAGGCGCCGGCTGCGGATTTGCGATACCGGCCGGCCGGGCAGGGTGAGCCCGCGCTCGGTCATGGCGCAGGTCCAGCCATCGTCCGTTTGCTCCACATCGAAGAGGTTGTAGCGGGCCGCCGGGCGCTTGTCGCCGGGGGCGTTGGAGGCCGACGGCACGCCGACGATCGGCACCGGGCGCGTATTGCCGTCGGTCCATACGAGGCTGTCCACATGGGTGTGGCCGTGCAGCACCAGCTCGGCGCCGGCCTCGCGGATGGCACGACTGAAATGGCCCGTGCCGATGAGGCGGCGGTGCCAGTATTTGCGCGAGCGGACCGGCGGGTGGTGGATGAGGACGACGCGGAAGAGGCCTTCCGCACCGAGGCGCTCCAGCGCCCGGCAGAGGGCGCGGGCCTGACCGGTGTCGAAAACGCCAGTCGCCATGAAGGGGGCGGAGGCATTGGCGCTGGACAGCGCGACGATGCCGAGCGGACCGCGCCGGCGCACGAACGGAAAGTCGTTGCCGTCGAGGGCCGGGGTGTCTCCGGTCATGAACGGGCGCCAGGACTTTATCGCCCGCTTCACCGAGCCGGGCACATAGGCGTCGTGATTGCCGGGAATGGCGGTGACGTCATGGGGCGGCCCGAGGCTTTCCAGCCAGGCCTTTGCCGGTTCGATCTCGGCCTTCAGCGACAGATTGACGAGATCGCCGGTGACCGCGATGTGGTCGGGCTGCTGGCTCGCCATGTCGGCGAGGAGGGCCATCAGGTGGTCGGCCGTATGGGTTCCGGACCGGTTGCGGTGCCAGTTGACGTAGCCGATGACGCGCTTTGACATCAGCTCGCGGATGCGCGCGTCCGGCAGCGGGCCGAGATGGGGATCTGAGAGATGGGCGAGGCGATACATGCCCCGCATCTAGTGCCTGGGTCGCCCGGCGTCTACCCTTTGGTCAAGGGGAGCCAGGCGGACCGGCACGAGCAGTGCCCGGAGCCGTCGTTCAGTTGGAGCTGAACGTCATCAGCGCCGCGGCGACGCGACGGTTGGAAAAGTCGACTGCCGGACTCCACACATAACGGTGGTCGCGACGACGGCGACGTAAGAAGCTGAACATTGGTCTTTCCTTTTTCAGACGACGAAATCGCCGGGCTCTCGGCGCCGACGATTAATTTCTATGCAGAGGATGACCACTTAATAGGCATTCTATTGCTGATTGGTTAGGGGGCGCGAGGCAGGTCAGACCCGCCCAAAACGCATGGCTCAGTTACCGGATTTTCATACAGGTATGCTCTTAGGACATACTGGCGGCGTTTTTCCCGATCCAAATCCTGCTGGACGGCCCTGCGGGGGTGTGCTAATCGCCTCGCCCATTCCATCAATGGACCCTTGCAATGCAAACCGCTCTGGCCCGACTGCGACGACGAAACCGGTCTTGTGACGCTGCGTCACGAGCCGTTCACGCCTGCTGACCGTCGCGTCCCGGATCGAGAGCAAAATCATCGCATGATCCCTTGGCGCCGGCCGGCCGGATCGCCAAATCGCACTTTGCGGACCCCATGATCATGTCGATACAGAGCCCCCAGATAGAGCTGGAATCCCCCGGCGACGACGCCGATATCGAAGCCCTGCACGAAACCGCCTTCGGGCCGGGACGTTTCGCGCGGACCGCGTTCCGGCTGCGCGAGGGCGTGCCGCGCGATCCCGCGCTCTCCTTCGTCGTGCGCCGGGACGGCGGCCTTGTCGGGTCGGTCAGGCTGACGCCGATCGATATCGGCGGGGTATCGGGGCTGCTGCTCGGCCCGCTCGCCGTGCTGCCGGCCTTCAAGAACAACGGCATCGGCAAGGCGCTGGTGCGCCATGCGGTGGCGGCGGCAAAGGTCGGGATGGCGGCAAGCGGCCACCGGCTGGTGCTCCTCGTCGGCGACGAGCCCTATTACGGGCCGCTCGGCTTCAAACGGGCGCGGCCGGGCGCGTTGAGCCTGCCGGGACCGGTCGATCCCAACCGGCTGCTGCTGGCGGAACTGGAAGAGGGTGCGGCCGATGCCGCGCACGGCGCGGTGACGTCGGGGCGGATGCTGGCGCGCGGATCTGCTGCCTGAGGCTACCGGCCCTCGCGGAACCAGGTGAGCGACAGGATCCCCAGGAGCAGGGCGAGGCCGAGGAGGCCGGCGAAAAGCGGCAAGCGGTCGATGCCTTTCAGCACGCTGGCGTCGGTCGTCCTCAGCCCGACCCAGCCGGAGCCGGCAAAGGACGTCCGACCCTTCAAGGCCACCACGTTCGGTACGTCGATGTTTCCGCCGTCTTCGGCGAGGCGGCGGACGCTGCCGTGCGTTTCCTCGGCCATCGGCCGCAGCTTTTCGTCGGTGGAGCGCATGGCGGAGAATTCGCGCGGATTGGCCGGGCCGACGGAGGCGAGGGCGGTGCGGGTGCCGTCGCTTGCCGAATAGAGCCCGATCTCGGTCGCCGGGACGAGGGCTTCCCAAAGTCCCGGATCGAGCCGCTGCAGGTCGACCGTTTCGGTCTTGCCCGTCGGGGTGGTCACCGTCACCGGATCGACCGTCTCGCCGAGCGTCTGGCGGCGCACCACCAGGTCGCGGCCGCGGGCCTCCAGCGTGATGCCTTCCTCTTCGAGGTCCGGTTCCTTCATCAGCCAGTGGGCAAGGCGCCTCAGAAGAGGGCCGTGCGGGCCGCCATTTTCAAAGGAGCGCGCCCACAGCCAGACATGGTCGGACAGGAGGAGCGCGACGCGGCCCTTGTCGACGCGCGACAGCACCAGCAGCGGCTGGTTGTCGGCGCCGGTCATCACCGTCTGGCCAGTGGCCGTTTCCGCTGCGATCAGCCGGAACCAGCGGCTCCAGTCGGGCGGGTCGCTCGCCGCGCCCGGCAGCCCGCGGGTCACCGGGTGGCGCTCGCCGAGCTCGTTGACATGGGCCCGGTAGGGCTGTTCCAGCACGACGCCGGTCGGCGTTGCCGGCAGCACCTCGGCGAGCGTCGTGCGCGACAGGCTGCCGGGATCGGCAAAATCGGGGCCGGCGGCGATCAGGATGGCGCCGCCGTTGCGCACATATTGCGTGATGTTGTCGAAATAGAGTGAGGGCAGGACGCCGCGCCGGCGGTAGCGGTCGAAGATGATGAGGTCGAACTCATCGATCTTTTCGGAGAACAGCTCGCGGGTGGGGAAGGCGATTAGCGAGAGCTGGTTGATCGGCGTGCCGTCCTGCTTGGACGGCGGCCTTAGAATGGTGAAGTGGACGAGGTCGACCGAGGCGTCGGACTTCAACAGGTCGCGCCAGGTGCGCTCGCCGGAATGGGGCTCGCCGGAGACCAGCAGCACGCGCAGGTTCTCGCGGATGCCCTTGACGGCGACGACGGCGCGGTTGTTCTGGGTCGTCAGCTCCTCAGGGTGGGCGTCGATCTCGAACTCGAATATGTTCTTGCCGCCATGGGTGATCTCGACCGGCACCTCGGTCTTTTCCCCGGGCACCATGACGACGGCGCCGACCTCGTCGTCGTTGCGGCGGATGACCATGCGGGCGGGGCTCTGGTCGCCGCCCTCGTCGACATAGCGCAGCACCACGGTCTGTTCCGAGCCGACAAGGCCGTAGCGCGGCGCGCGTTCGACGACGATGCGCCGGTCCTGCTCGTCCTTCTTGCCGGTCAGGAGCACATGGAGCGGCCCGTCGAAGCCGAAGCTCTCCGCGCTCTTCGGGACGTCATGGACCTGGCCGTCGGTGATCATCAGCGTGCCGGCGAAGCGTTCCGGCGGCACGTCGGCAAGGCTTTCGGCCAGCTTGTCGAAGAGTTCGGTGCCGTCGGCGGTACCGCTGTCATCGCGGCCGGCTTCCACGATCCGGGTCTCGACATTGCGCAGGCGCGAGAGCCTTTCGGTCAGGGCCTGAAGGGCTTCGTCCGTCGCCTCGGTGCGGCCGGGAAGGGCCTGGCTCTCGGAGCGGTCGACGACGATGGCGGCGATGCTGGTCAGCGGCTCGCGGTTCTCGCGCTGGATCGAGGGATCGAGGAGGGCAAGGATCAAGAGGACGAGCGCGGCCGCGCGCAGCGGTGCGCCGCGCTGGCGGCGCCAGAAGGCGACGGCCATGAGGACGAGCGCGACGGCGGCGGCCGCCAGGATCAGCGGCAGTGGCAGCAGCGGGGCGGTGTCGATCGACCAGGTCATGCCGCCCTCCTACTGCCCGAGCCGTTCGAGAAGGGCCGGGATGTGCACCTGATCGGCCTTGTAGTTGCCGGTCAGGGTGTACATGACGATGTTGACGCCGACGCGGAACGCCCATTCGCGCTGGAACGGGTCGGGCGCGGACATCGGCAGGTAGAAGCGGCCGTCGTCGGTGATCGCCCAGGCGCCGGCGAAATCGTTGGAGGTGATGAGGATCGGCGAGACGCCGTCGCCGGTGCTGACCGGGCGGTCGGGCCGGGCCTCGCCTTTCGGCGTCGCCTCGGTCCAGAGCTGGCCGTCGGCCCAGCGGCCGGGATAGGTCTGCAGGAGATAGAAGGCCTTGGAGAGCACGTGGTCGGAGGGCACCGGCTCCAGCGGCGGGATGTCCAGATTGGCGAGGATCTCGCGCAGCTTGGCGGTCGCCGGCGTGATGCCCGGCGCGTTGCCGCCGGCCGGCTGGGTGTAGGCGTCGCCGGTATCGAACAGCACCGTGCCGCCATTCTTCATATAGGCATCGACCCTTGCCATGGTTTGCTGGGTCGGAGCCTCGGCCTCCGGATCGATCGGCCAGTAGATCAGCGGATAGAAGGCGAGTTCGTCGCTGGCGACATCGATGCCCATGGGCTCGCCCGGCTCCAGCGCCGTCCTCTGGGTGAGGAACTGGGTCAGGCCCATCAGGCCGCGGCGGCTGACCGTGTCGATGGTCTCGTTGCCGGTGATGACATAGGCGAGCCGGGTCGAAAGGGTCGCCTCAAGCGCCTTCTGGTCGGCGGCGGAGAGTTCCTGGGCCGATGCGGGGCGCGGCATGGCGAGCATCATCGCGGTGGCGCCCGCGAGGAGAATGCCGGCGGCGCGGCGGCGGTGCCAGAAGGTGGACAGGCCGCCCGCGATCAGGATGACGGCGATGGTATCGATCAGGATGAGTGCGAGCGCGATGCCGAAGAGGATGCCACGCAGGGATTGCGGGCCGGTGACATCATAGGAAGCGATGTTCGCGGTACCGCCGAGCGGGCCGAGGTCGAGCGGGGCAAGGCTCGCGTCCGGCTTCAGGAGATTGAAAGCAAAGAAGGCCTCGCTGGCGCCATAGAGCCCCGGCGGGTGGGTGCGGCCCGGCACGGCCGTTGTAAGCTGGGCCTCGCCGATCGGTTCGGCCTCGGCCGGCGGGGACGACAGGGTGCCGAAGCCGTCGAGGGTTTGCAGCGGGGCGAGCACCGCGGCTTCCGCGCCGTCCGCAGGGGTGCCGGCCTCGGTGCGGGCGGAAAAGGCGACGATCCGCTGCAGCATCTCCACGAAGACGCCGGAGAGCGGCAGGTTCGACCAGTCGGTGTCGGCGGTCACATGGAAGAGCACCAGCCAGCCGTCGCCGTGGCGGGCGGCGGTGACCAGCGGCGTTCCGTCGGCAAGGCTCGCCCAGGTCTTGTCGGGAAGGTCCGGATCGGGTTCGGCCAGCACCTGGCGGGTGACGGTGACGTCTTCGGGCAGGCGCAAATCGGCGAAGGGGCCGTTCTCGGAGAAATTGGCGAGCGCCTGGGGCTGCTCCCAGGTCAGGCTGCCGCCGAGGCTGCGGTCGCCGGAGCGCAGCCGCACCGGCACCAGGTCGTCGGTGCTGGAGGCAAGGCGCGGGCCGGCGAAGCGGACCAGCACGCCGCCGCCGCGCACCCATTTTTCCAGCGGGTCGCGGGCCGCCGGCACCAGCGTGCCGATATCGGCCATGGCGATGACCGAGATGCCGGCATCGACGAGTTCCGGGATCGCCGCGGTGACGTCGTCCTTTTCCGGGATGCGGACATTGGCGAAGGGATTGAGGGCGCGGGTCAGGTAATGGAGCGAGGCGAGCAGGGGCTGTGCCGTCTCCGTGGCGTCGCTGGCGAGGAGCCCGACGGTGCGCCGGCGCCAGCGCTCGTCAAGGAGCTGGACGCTGCCGGCGGTCGCCGCGTCGACGGCGGCAAGGCGCGCGATCTCGTTGCGGAGTTCAACGGGCAGGTCGAAACGGGCCGTGGTCTGGTTGTCCCCGGTCTCGAAGCGGAACGGGGCGGTGCCGAGCACGAAGCCCTTGCGGTCGCGGGCTTCGATGAGGCCGGTGTCGGGGCCGAGGCCGCCGGTGCGCAGGACCTTGACGGTCAGCGCGTCCGGGTCGTTGGCGGCGCCGGCAAGGCCGACCGGCGAGGTGCCCTCGCGCTCATAGATGGTCACGGGCGCGTCGCCGGCGATCCGGGCAAGGGCCGTGGCGAGCGCTGCGCCCGAGCCGTCGTCGACCTCGTCGGCGAGCCAGACGATCTCGCCGGGCGGGGTTTCGGATGCGGCTTCGTTGAGGGCTTCGACAAGGCTGCCGCGGTCACTGAACCAGGGGCGCGGGGCGATGGCGCGGAGCCGGTTGCGGGCCTCTTCGGGCGCCGTCGTCACGATCTCCTGGCGGGCGCCGTCCGCGGTGGCGACGAGCAGCACCGGGCGCTCGCCGTCCTTGGCCTTGTCGATGGCCCGTTCGGCGACCGCCACGCGGGCGTCCCAGCCGGTCGCGGCCGGCCAGCCATTGTCCATGACGATCCACATCGGGCCGTCGGCCGAGGTGCGCTCCAGCGCCGGGCGCCAGATCGGCTCGGCCAGCGCCAGGATGATCGCGGCGGCGGCGGCAAGGCGCAACAGCGTCAGCCACCAGGGGCTGCGCGACGGGGTCTCCTCGCGGTGGGCGATTTCGGCGAGCAGCCGCGTCGGCGGAAAGTCGATCTCGCGCGGGCGCGGCGGCACCAGCTTCAGGAGCCACCAGATGGCGATCAAGAGCGCCAGGGCGGCGAGCATCGCCGGGGCGCCGAAGCCGAGGGGAAGCCAGCTCATCGCGCCGCCTCCGCCGTGTCGCTGCGGTTCATCAGCACCACGTGGCCGTGGTCGCTTTCGGTAAGTCTATGGTGCAGCGCGAGCAGGGGCTCGGCCGCCGGCCGGTCGGTGTGGTGGATGATGAGGGTCCAGCCGAGCGGATCGACGATGCGGGCAAGGCGCTCGCGGCGGGCGGCGAGCCTGTCGATATAGGCCTGGCGCCAGGTCTCCGCGCGGCCGGCGACGACCCTGAGGCCGCTTTCCGGATCGAGGAATTCGGTGCGCCCGGCAAAGGGGAAGGTCTCCTCCACCGGATCGAGGATCTGGACCAGATGGCCCCTTGCGCCATTGGCGGCGAGCTTGCGCACCCAGTCCTCAAGCACGTCGATGGGATCGAGCAGGTCGGCGAACAGCACCACGTCGGAAAACCGCTTCACGGCCGCGGTCCGGGGCAGGGCGATCGGCTCGGCGAAATGGCTGAGGGTGGACGCGATGTGCTCCGCCGCGCCGCGGCTCGCGGTCGGGCGGGTGAGGTCCAGGAGGCCGATGCGCTCGCCGGAAGCGGCCAGGAGGTCGGACAGCGCCAGCAGGAGGACCAGCGCCCGGTCGCGCTTCGACACGGGCGCAAGGTTGGAGCGGAACGCCATGGACGGCGACAGGTCCGCCCAGAGCCAGACCGTGTGGGCCGCTTCCCATTCCAGCTCGCGGACATAGAGGTGGTCGTCGCGGGCGGAGCGGCGCCAGTCGACGCGGTTCGCCGGCTCGCCGGGAACGAAGGGACGGAACTGCCAGAACGTCTCGCCGGGGCCGGGCTGGCGGCGGCCATGCCAGCCGGCGGCAACGGTCACCGCGATGCGCCGCGCCTCCACCAGGAGGTCGGGCAGGCTCGAGGCGACGGTGCGCGAATCGCGCAGGATCGCCGGCCAATGGGCATCGATCGGCGCGTCCGTTTCGGTTTTCGTCGGCTTCTTCGTTGCCATGCGGTCAGGCGGTGTCCGTCAAAAGGTGCCGGGTCAGCCGAGCCGGGCGACGAGGCGGGCAATCACCTCGCGCACGGTGTGGCCGTCGGCGCGAGCGGCAAAGGTCAGCGCCATGCGGTGCTGCAGCACGGATTCGGCAAGCGCCACCACATCGTCGACAGAAGGCGCCAGGCGGCCGTCGAGGAGAGCGCGGGCGCGCACGGTCAGCATCAATGCCTGGCTGGCGCGCGGGCCGGGGCCCCAGGAAATGAGGCGGGCCTCCTGATCCTCGCCGTCGCCCGGACGGGCCGAGCGGACGAGGTCGAGGATCGCTTCGACGACGGATTCGCCGGCCGGCAGGCGGCGCACCAGTTGCTGGAAGCGCATCAGCTCGGTCGAATTCAGGACGGCTTCCGGCGCCGTCTCGGCCGCGCCCGTGGTCTCGATGAGGATGCGGCGTTCCGCGTCGCGGTCCGGGTGGTGGATGTCGATCTGGGTCAGGAACCGGTCGAGCTGGGCTTCCGGCAGCGGATAGGTGCCTTCCTGCTCCAGCGGGTTCTGGGTGGCCAGCACGTGGAACGGCGAGGGCAGGTCGTGACGGGCGCCGGCGACCGTCACATGGTATTCCTGCATGGCCTGCAGCAGCGCGGACTGGGTGCGCGGGCTGGCGCGGTTGATCTCGTCGGCCATCAGGAGTTGGGCGAATACCGGGCCGCGCACGAAGCGGAAGGAGCGGGTGCCGTCGGGCGACTGGTCGAGCACCTCCGAGCCGAGGATGTCGGAGGGCATCAGGTCCGGCGTGAACTGGATGCGGCGCTCGTCGAGGCCGAGGACCGTGCCCATGGTCTCCACCAGCTTGGTCTTGGCAAGGCCCGGCACGCCGACCAGCAGGCCGTGGCCGCCGGCAAGCACGGTCACCAGCGCCTTTTCCACCACCTCGCGCTGGCCGAAGATGACGGTTTCGATGGCGCGGCGCGCGGCGACGATGCGCTCGACGGCGGCATCGGCCTCGCGCACGACGTCGGTGTCGTCGATTTCCTTGATGTCGGTGGTCACGTCAGTCCCGCCTGGCTGTTCCTGGAAAGGCTCGAGTCGCTGGAAGTTTGACAGCATTCAGCTTGTCACGCATCCCTATGGGGTCATTTAGGGAGGGACCCCGCCGCGTCACCATCGAAAGCGACGCGAGACCAAAGAAAGCGGCGTTTCCGGCGGAATGATGACGCCCGGCGACGCGCATATACAGGCAATATTTGGGAAGCAGAATGGCAGACGCAGAAAGCCCGCTCGATGCGCTGGTGCGCCGGGCCGGCGGCCTGAAGGGCGGGAAACCGCCGATCGAGAAATGGAATCCGCCCGATTGCGGGCCCATCGACATGCGCATCGCCGCCGACGGCACGTGGTTCTATATGGGAACGCCGATCGGCCGGAAGCCGCTGGTCGAGCTTTTTGCCTCCGTGCTGCGGCGCGAGGAGAACGACAACTATTACCTGGTCACGCCCGTTGAAAAAATCGTGATCGAGGTGGAGGACGCGCCGTTCGTCGCCGTGGAACTCCATGCCGAGGGGGAAGGTGAGTCGCAACAGATCACGGTGCGCACCAATGTGGGCGATGTGGTTGCGGCCGGGCCGGAGCATCCGTTGCGCTTTGCCGTGGAAGACGGGACCGGCGGGGTGAAGCCCTATGTCCTCGTGCGTGGACGGCTGGAAGCGCTGTTCGCGCGGCCGCTGCTCTACCAGCTCGTCGATCTCGGGGCGACGCGCGACGTCGACGGCGTTGCCCATTTCGGGGTGTGGAGCGGGGGAACGTTTTTCCCGATCCTTCCCGCCGCCGAGCTGGAGCGGGTTGCGCAATGAGTCTTTCGGCAGAGATCCGGCCGTTCAGCGTCGCCGACTTCCGGGCGCGGGTGGCGCGGCTCGGGGAACATGGCACTGACGAGGCGGGGGATCATGTGATCGACCCAAGCCTCGACCGGCTGCACGACAAGCACCTGCGTGACGCCGCGGTGCTGGTGCCGGTGGTGGCACGCGAGCCGGAGGCGACGGTGCTGCTGACCGTCCGCACCGAGCACCTGCCGTCCCATGCCGGCCAGATTGCCTTTCCCGGCGGCAAGATCGACGACGACGACCATTCCGCGCTCCATGCGGCCCTGCGCGAGGCGGAGGAGGAGATCGGGCTGTCCGCCGCCGTCATCGAGCCGATCGGGCAACTGGAGCCCTATGTCTCCAATTCCGGCTTCCGGATCGTGCCGGTTCTGTCCGTCGTGGCGCCGGAGTTTTCCCTCACGATCAACGAGAATGAGGTGGCTGACGCCTTCGAGGTGCCGCTGTCGTTCCTGATGACGGCCTCCAACCACCGGCGCTCGTCGAAGCGCTACAAGGGGCTTAACCGCATCTTTTACGAAATGCCCTATGGTGACCGCTATATCTGGGGCGTGACGGCCGGCATCCTCCGGCGCATCTATGAGCGGCTTTATGGTGACGAGGCTTGAGGCGGGCTGGCTTGTCGACGACAAGCTGCAAGGGGTGCTCGCCGCGCTGAACGTTGAGGGCGACGAGGCGCGCATCGTCGGCGGGGCGATCCGCAACACGCTCCTCGGCGTTCCTGTCAGCGACATCGACATCGCCACCACGGCGCGGCCGGAAACGGTCGTCGAACGGGCCGAGGCGGCCGGGTTCCGGGCGGTCCCGACCGGCATCGAGCATGGTACCGTCACCCTCGTCGTGGACCACACGCCGTTCGAGGTCACCACCCTTCGCGAGGACATCGAGACATTCGGACGGAAGGCCACGGTTCGCTTCGGGCGCGACTGGGAGGCCGACGCGCGGCGGCGCGACTTCACCATGAACGCGCTCTATGCCGGCGCCGACGGCACGGTCTACGACCTGGTCGGCGGGCGGGCCGACTGCCTGTCGCGCAAGGTTCGCTTCATCGGCAACGCCGACGAACGCATCCACGAGGACTATTTGCGGATCCTGCGCTTCTTCCGCTTCCATGCCAGCTATGGCGACGGGCCGATCGACCGGGTGGGCCTGCTCGCGACCGTGCGCGGCCGATCGGGGCTCCGGCATCTGTCCGCGGAGCGCATCGGCCAGGAGATGCGGCGCCTGGCGCTCGCGCCGGGCGGGGCGGCGACGACGCGGATCATGGCCGACAGCGGCATCCTGCAGATCGTCCTTGGCGGCATCGGACATCCGGAAACCCTCGGCCGGCTGACGGCCCTTGCCGCAACCATTTCTGCCTCGCCCGATGCCGCGCTCGCCCATGCGGCCCTCAGCGCCCGCATTCCGGAGGACGCGGAGCGGGTCGCGGAGCGGCTCAGGCTTTCCAACGAGGTGCGCCGGCGCATGGTCAAGGTGCTGCGGCTGGCGCCGAGGCTTTCCGCGGATATGGACGAGGCGGCGGCCAGGCTGGCGCTCTACCGCAGCGATGCGGAGACGTTCCGCGGCGCGGTGCTGCTTGCCTGGGCCTGGTCGGACGCGGCCGGCGACGATGCGGGCTGGCGCGACCTTTTCGGGCTCGCCGGGCGCTGGCCCGTGCCGCGCTTTCCGGTCTCCGGCCGCGACCTCGTGGCGCTGGGCATTCCATCGGGGCCGGCCGTGGGCACGTTGCTTTCGCAGGTCGAGGACTGGTGGATCGGCGAGGGGTTCGCGCCGGGGCGCGAGGCTGCGCTGGATTATGCGAGGGGCCTGATTGCCGACGGGGTGGAGTAGGGCAACGTCGGAGAGTTTGGGCTATGCCGCTCTGGATTGCTTCGCTGCGCTCGCAATGACGGTTTTCTCAGTGTTTTCAGCGTCATTGCGAGGAGGCCGTCAGGCCGACGCGGCAATCCATGCGGCCTTTCCGGGCATTCTGCGGCTCATGGCCATTTCACCAGCGGCGGCATCGACGACAGGATCGACTCCACATTGCCGCCGGTCTGCAGGCCGAAGATGGTGCCGCGGTCGTAGAGGAGGTTGAACTCCACGTAGCGGCCACGGCGGACGAGCTGTTCGTCGCGGTCGGCCTCGGTCCAGGGCGTTTCGAAGTTGCGCCGAACCAGCGCCGGGTAGACGTCGCGGAAGGACTCGCCGACCGAGCGGGTGAAGGCGAGGTCGGCGTCGAAGTCGCCGGAATTGTGGTAGTCGTAGAAGATGCCGCCGATGCCGCGGGGCTCGTTGCGGTGCTTCAGGAAAAAATACTCATCGCACCAATTCTTGTATTTGGGATAGTCCGCAGCCGGATGGGCCTCGCAGGCCGCCTTCATGGCGGCGTGGAAGGTTTGGGTGTCCGGGTCTTCCTGCGTCCGCCTGCGGTCCAGCACCGGCGTCAGGTCGGCGCCGCCGCCGAACCATTGTTTTGTCGTCACCACCATGCGGGTGTTCATGTGGACGGCCGGCACGTTCGGGTTCTGCGGATGGCCGATCAGCGAGATGCCGGAGGCCCAGAAGCGCGGATCCTCGTCGGCGCCGGGGATGCGGTCGCGAAACTCCGGCGAGAACTCGCCATGGACCGTGGAGATGTGGACGCCGACCTTCTCGAAGACCCGCCCGCCCATGAGGCTCATTTCGCCGCCGCCGCCATCGGCGCCGGTGGAATCAGTGCGGTGCCAGGGTTTTCTGGCAAAGCGGCCGGCGGGCCTGTTGGCGCCGGGGGCATCCTCGGGCAGGTCGTCTTCCAGTTTCTCGAAAGCCGCGCAGATGCTGTCGCGCAGCTCGCGGAACCAGGCGCGGGCGCGTTCCTTGCGCTCTTCGATGTCGGCCGGCAGCTCGCTCATTGTCTCTGTCCCGCTTCTTGATGCCGGCGCGTTCGTCCGCCGCTCTCTCCTCCTTGCATACGCAATGATACGGGGGATCGGCAACCGCCGTTCGATGTGGCCGGCCGGCCACAGGCGGGCGAGAGGCGCCGCGAGAGGCATTCCCAAACCGGGAAGGTTCGGCTATAAGGAAGCCTGATGCTGCGCGCTCGTTGTGCGCGGCGCTTTCCGTCAGCGCAATTGGAGATGCCGATGAGAATCCGTTTCGGATGTTATCCGCCCGGCATCCCACGTATGCGAGCCGCCTGACACCAAAGCGCCCTTTAGCGTTCCTCTTCATCCCTGAATACCGCTTTTGTCGCCGCGTTCGCGCCGTGGATCCGTCACCGGACCATGCCGCTCGCCGGGCGTTCGCTGCGTTGCCCCAATGGCGACGCGCCCGCCCGCCTTTCCGGGCTTCCCGAAAAAAGCGCGTCGCCGCGACCCCAATTCGGAGCTTGGCCATGTTTGGCTGGTTTGAAAAACTGATCGATCCGTTCCCGCCCGCCCCTCCGGGCGAGCCGCCCAAGGGCCTTTTGCGCTTCCTCTGGCACTATGCGAAGCCGGTGGGGCCGCTGCTTGCCGTGATGGGCGTGAACGCGGCGATCATCGCCGTCGGCGAGGTGCTCCTCTTCGGCTTCCTCGGCAATCTCGTCGACTGGCTGGCGGACCAGGACCGGGCGACGTTCCTTGCCGATCACGGCTGGAAGCTCGCCGGAATGGGTGTCGTCATCCTCGTCCTGCTGCCGGCGATCGTGTTCTTCGATTCGGTCATCATCCACCAGTCGATCCTCGGCAACTTTCCGATGATCGTGCGCTGGCAGGCGCACCGCTACCTGCTCGGCCAGAGCTATGGCTTCTTCCAGGACGAATTCGCCGGCCGCATCGCCACCAAGGTGATGCAGACGGCGCTTGCCGTGCGCGAATCCGTCACCAAGGTGCTCGACGTCCTCGTCTATGTCGGCGTCTATTTCGTCTCCATGGTGGTGCTGATGGCCTCGTCCGACATCCGCCTGTCGGCGCCGATGGTCGCCTGGATCGTCGCCTATGTGTGTCTCTTGTGGTTCTTCGTGCCGCGGCTGAAGCGGGTCTCGCAGGCCCAGGCCGACGCCCGCTCGGTGATGACCGGGCGGATCGTCGACAGCTACACCAACATCGCGACCATGAAGCTGTTCTCCCACGCCGGGCGGGAATCCACCTATGCGCGGGACGGCATGGACCGGTTCCTGCAGACGGTGCACCGGCAGATGCGGCTGGTCACCCTGTTCCAGTCGGCACTCTATTTCCTCAACTCGCTGGTGCTCTTTGCCATTGCGGGCGTCGCGATCTGGCTGTGGCGGTTCGATGCCGTGACGCTCGGGGCGATCGCCATTGCCATCAGCATGATGCTGCGGCTCAACGGCATGTCCCAGTGGATCATGTGGGAGGTCTCGGCGCTGTTTGAAAACATCGGCACGGTGCAGGACGGCATCGGCACGCTGTCGCGGCCGCAGGCGGTGCGCAACATCCCCGGGGCAAAGCCGCTTCAGGTGCGCCAAGGGCGGATCGACTTCGACAACATCCGCTTCCATTACGGCAAGGAGGGCGGCGTCATCGAGAGCCTTTCGCTCACGCTCTCGCCCGGCGAGAAGGTCGGCCTCGTCGGTCGCTCCGGCGCCGGCAAGTCGACGCTCGTCAACCTGCTGCTCCGGTTCCACGACCTTGAGGGCGGGCGCATCCTGATCGACGGCACGGACATTTCCACCGTCACCCAGGAGTCGCTCCGCGCCGCCATCGGCATGGTCACCCAGGACACCTCGCTGTTGCATCGCTCGGTGCGCGAGAACATCCTCTACGGAGCGCCCGATGCCACCGAGGCGGATGTGCGGGAAGCCGCCCGCCAGGCCGAGGCCGACGAGTTCATCCAGGGCCTTTCCGACCAGCTCGGCCGCACCGGCTATGACGCCCATGTGGGCGAGCGCGGGGTAAAACTCTCCGGCGGCCAGCGCCAGCGCATCGCCATTGCCCGGGTGCTCTTGAAGAACGCGCCGATCCTCGTCCTCGACGAGGCGACGTCGGCGCTGGACTCGGAAGTCGAGGCGGCGATCCAGAAGAGCCTCGGCGCGCTGATGGAAGGCAAGACCGTGATCGCCATTGCCCACCGGCTGTCGACGATCGCGGCCATGGACCGGCTCGTCGTCATGGACAGGGGCGAGATCGTCGAAGAGGGCCGCCACGAGGAGCTTCTGGCAAAGGGTGGCCTATATGCCAGCCTGTGGGCGCGCCAGTCGGGCGGGTTCCTGTGCGAGGACGAGGAGGCGGCCGCGGTCGCGGAATAATGCTGGGACGGTTCGAACGCATCGTCGATCCGCTGAGGCCGCCGGAGGCACTGGAGCCGCCGGCGCGCCTCGGCGCGTTTATCTGGCACTATGCGCGCCAGGCGAAATGGTGGTTCGGCTTCTTCTTCCTCAACGGCGCGCTGATCGCGGCGACCGAGCTGATGCTCTACACCTTCGTCGGCGACATCGTCGATCTGCTCGGTACGGCCGAGCCGGCAACGCTGTGGCAGGAGCACGGATCGACGTTCCTTTGGATGATCTTCGTCGTTCTGGTGCTGCGGTCGGTGGCCCAGGTTGCCGGCGCGCTCCTGGAACAGCAGATCATCGTGCCCGGCTTCTTCAACCTCGTCCGCTGGCAGGCGCACAGCCACGTGGTCGGCCAGTCCTTCACCTATTTCCAGAACGACTTTGCCGGCCGGCTGGCGACCAAGGTGATGCAGGCCGGGCAGGCGCTCGGCGACTTCCTCATCAACATCTTTCAGAGCCTCTGGTACTTCGTGATCTTCGCGATCTCGACCTTTGCCATCTTCCTCGACCTCGACTGGCGGCTCGGCATCGTCGTCGGGGTCTGGATCGCCGGCTATATCGCCATCGGCGGCATCCTGATCCCGCGCATCCGCCGCGCGGCGCGGCGGCTCGCCGACATGCGCTCGGTCTTCAACGGGCGCATCGTCGACGCCTACACCAATATCCATACCGTGAAGCTGTTCGACACCACCGGCCATGAGGATGCGTTTGCGCGCGAGGGGCTCACCTGGATGTGGCAGGCGCTCTGTGCACTGACCCGGATCATCTCCTCCATCCGGTTCTCGCTGGTGGCGCTCAACGGCTTGTTCCTGACCGTGTCCGGCTTCCTCTGCGTCTGGCTGTGGCAGGCGGGGACGCTGACGGTGGGGGCCGTGGCGCTGGCGCTCGGCCTGGTGCTCCGGCTCAACACCATGTCCGGCTGGATGATGTTCTCCATCTCCAACATCTTCCGCGACCTCGGCACCATCCAGGACGCCATGGAGACGATCGCCAAGCCGCACGACATTATCGACCGCGAGGATGCCGTCGATCTGGTGCCGACGAGCGGCCGCATCGAATTCGACCGGATCAGCTTCCACTACGGCAAGGACACCGACATCATCGAGGACCTGTCGCTGACCATCGCGCCCGGCGAGAAGGTCGGGCTGGTCGGCCGGTCCGGTGCCGGCAAGTCGACGCTCGTCAATCTCCTGCTCAGGCTGTTCGACCTTGAGGGCGGGCGCATCCTGATCGATGGCACGGACATTTCCAGGGTCGCCCAGGAGTCGCTCCGCGCCGCGATCGGCATGGTCACCCAGGACACATCGCTGCTGCACCGTTCTGTCCGGGACAACATCGCCTATGGCGCGCCCGGGGCCGACGATGCGGCGATCCTTCGCGCCGCGGAGATGGCCGAGGCGGACGGCTTCATCCGCGACCTCGTCGATCCGAAGGGCCGGCAGGGGTTCGACGCCCATGTTGGCGAGCGCGGGGTAAAACTCTCCGGCGGCCAGCGCCAGCGCATCGCCATTGCCCGGGTGCTCCTGAAGAACGCGCCGATCCTCGTCCTCGACGAGGCGACCTCGGCGCTCGACTCGGAGGTCGAGGCAGCGATCCAGAAGAGCCTCGGGACGCTGATGGAGGGCAAGACCGTGATCGCCATCGCCCACCGGCTGTCGACGATCGCCGCCATGGACCGGCTGGTCGTCATGGACAGGGGCCAGATCGTGGAAGAGGGGCGACACGAGGAACTGCTCGCCCTCGGCGGCCTCTATGCGAGCCTCTGGGCGCGTCAGTCGGGTGGCTTCCTGTGCGAGGACGAGGCCGAGAACGCCGCGCAGTAGCGGGCGGGACCAACAGGGCGGCGCGCTTCCCGCTGCTCTCGACCCGTTCCCGTTCGGAGCCGATCGCTACTGCGCCCGGTCGCAGGTATCGACCACGGTGACGGCCCCCTGCATGGCGATGGCCTCGAAGGTGGCGAAGCCGGAGGGGTAGGTGAGGACGTCGGCATAGATCGACGTGTCCTTGCCGCGGTGGGCGATATCGGTGATGTCGTATTCGTCGATATCGAGGTTGGGCGCGGTCGATCCGTTCAACGTGTTGTCGCCGAAGTCCAGATGGTTGATGGACAGGCGCTCGCCCTTGTAATTGTCGCCTTCCCAGATGATCAGGATGATGACGACCCGGCCGCAGGTCGAGCCGCAGCAGCTTTGGCAGCCGCAGCAATTGCGCGGCACGGCAACGTGCTTGATGGTGAAATGGTGCGTATGGTTCTTGAGCCAGCCGCCGGCGCCGCCGAGATGCACGTAGATCGCCCGGTGCGGCGCACGCTTGTTCTCGTAGACGACGATCAGGGTGGCGCCGCCGTAGGCGGCCTTGGCGCTGCAATACATGCCCGCCCGCGACCAGACGAGGCCGGAGACCGTGAACGGCCGGCGCCGGTTCCTCCTCACGATGTCGGTGACGTCGGCATAGGCCTCGAATGTCTTGCGAAAACCGCCGAAACTGACATTGGAGATGCTGGCCGCGTTGACGGTATTGCCGTTCAGATTGATTGTGCGGTCCGGATTGCCGGTTCCGGACCACAGGAGGAAGGCCTTTTCGATCCGCGCCTTGCGCGGCAGGCCGACGTCGATGTCGCGGGTGTCGATGTGGCCGCAGCCGGTTTCGTCGACATTGAAGGTCGTACCGGCCACCTTGACCTCGAAATTGCCCTCGAACCGGGCGACCTGGGGCAGCTCCTCCTCGGCCCTTGCCACGGCGCAGACGGATAGGGCCAGGATCACTCCGGCGACGACGGATCGGATTTTCATGTGCTCTCCCCCACGGCCGTCGGACGGCGTTGCCCTGCGGGGTGCAGCATAAAGCAAAAACAATTAATACGAGTATATTTTATTGTGCTCTCTTTTAAGTCGTGTATCCGGGCGTTGCAATGCGGGGGCCAGGCGGAGATTCCGGACATCCACGTATCGCAAGTGCCGCTTTGGCGCCCGCTGCAGACCGGCCCCGGGCGGTGTCGGCGGTCGGCCGCAGGCTCGCGTCACGATGCCGGGTGGGGCAGTCCGCCGGTCTGCCGGAGCGCCTCGGTGACGCCCATGGCGACGGAGACGGCGAGGTTCAACGAGCGCGTGCCCTCGACCATCGGGATCGTCGTGCGGATGTCGGCTCCGGCATGGATGTCGTCCGGCACGCCGGCGGACTCCCGGCCGAAAAGAAGAGTGTCACTTTCCTCAAATGTCAGGTCGAGGAAGGATTGCGTTGCCCGCGTGGTAAACAGTACGAGGCGCCCGCCGATGCTTTGCCGTGCCGCGTCGAAATCTTCCCAGCCGGCATGCAGGGTCAGGGCGGCGCGGTCCAGATAGTCGAGCCCGGCACGCCTGAGGGCCCGGTCGTCGGTTCTGAACCCGGTCGGGCCGATGAGGTCAACGGCGACGCCGAGGCATGCTCCCAACCTTAGAATAGTTCCGGTATTTTGTGGAATATCCGGTTGATACAAGGCGATACGCACGTTTCGTCTCATTCGTGGTTTCCGATATCGACCTCTCCCGCGCCATGCGCTAAAAGGCTTTCGGGGACGGCTTTTAGAGGGGGCGGTGATTGCGACAAACAGTCGTTTTGACATAAGTCGGTCTGGACAGTCGACGCACCTCCCCCTAAGAACGCCAATGAGGCCAAGTATCTCGCTTGGTGAATAACATATTGCCCGCGGACTACAGCAGGTGCGACCGCATATCGCGCGCATCGCATGCGAAAAGAGGACACGCCATGTCTGCTTCTGCCACTGCCGAACCCACCCGTCGCGACATGCTCTACATTTCGACGGCCGCCGTCGGCGCCGTTGGCATCGCCGCCGTCGCCTGGCCCTTCGTCGACCAGATGAATCCGGACGCCTCCGCGCTCGCACTCGCCTCCATCGAGGTTGACGTCAGCGCCGTCGAGGTCGGCCAGTCGATCAAGGTCAAATGGCGCGGCAAGCCGGTGTTCATCCGCAACCGCACCGAGAAGGAGCTTGAGGAAGCCAACGCGGTGCCGATGGACGAGCTGCCGGACACCAACGCCCGCAACGCCAACCTGCCGGGCGATGCCCAGGCGACCGACGAAAACCGCGCTGCCACCGGCAAGGAGCCCTGGCTGGTGATGATCGGCGTGTGCACCCATCTGGGCTGCATCCCGCTGATGAATGCCGGCGACTATGACGGCTATTTCTGCCCCTGCCACGGCTCGCACTACGACACGGCCGGCCGCATCCGCAAGGGCCCGGCGCCGGAGAATCTGCACATCCCGCCCTACGAGTTCCTGTCGGACACGAATATCAAGATCGGCTAGAGCCGAAACAACGGCATAAGCCGGAACGAGGAATATCGGCCATCGCCGATAAAAGGGGAAGCTTGAAGGAAATATAGATGTCCGAATATTCGAAGTTCCAGTCGCAGAACCGCTTCGTGAAGTGGATGGAAGCGCGGCTGCCGATCGTCAGCCTTGCCTATAACGAGACCTTCGGGTTCTACAGCCCGAAGAACCTTTCCTATTTCTGGACCTTCGGCGCCATTCTCACCTTCATGCTGGTGGCCCAGATCGTGACCGGCATCGTGCTGGTCATGCACTACACGCCGCATGTCGACATGGCGTTCAATTCGGTCGAACACATCATGCGCGACGTGAACTATGGCTGGCTGCTGCGCTACCTGCATGCGAACGGCGCATCGATGTTCTTCATCGCCGTCTACATCCATATTTTCAGGGGCCTCTATTACGGATCCTACAAGGCACCGCGGGAGGTGCTTTGGATCCTCGGCGTCATCATCTATCTCTTGATGATGGCGACGGGCTTCATGGGCTACGTGCTGCCGTGGGGCCAGATGTCGTTCTGGGGCGCCACCGTCATCACCAACCTGTTCTCGGCTTTCCCGCTGGTCGGCGAGAGCATCGTGCAGTGGCTTTGGGGCGGCTTCTCGGTCGGCAATCCGGCCCTGCAGCGGTTCTTCTCCCTGCACTATCTGCTGCCGTTCATGATCGCCGCGGTCGTCATCCTGCATATCTGGGCGCTGCACGTGGTCGGCAACGGCAACCCGACGGGCGTCGAGCCGAAGTCGCGCCAGGACATGGCGCCCTTCGCACCGCATGTGCTGATGAAGGACGCCTTCGCGCTGATGCTGTTCTGCATCTTCTTCGGCTGGTTCGTGTTCTACATCCCGAACTATCTCGGCCACCCGGACAACTACATCCAGGCCGACCCGCTGGTGACCCCGCCGCACATCGTGCCGGAATGGTACTACCTGCCGTTCTACGCCATCCTGCGCGCGATCCCGGACAAGCTCGGCGGCGTCATCGCCATGTTCGGCGCCATCCTGGTGCTGTTCATCCTGCCGTGGCTCGATACCTCCAAGGTGCGCTCCGGCGCCTACCGGTCGCTGTGGTTCAAGACCGCCTTCTGGCTGTTCGCGGTTGACTGCGTCATCCTCGGCTGGCTCGGATCGCAGCCGGCGGAGGGCGTCTACGTCATGGCCGCAAGGTTCGGCACCGCCTACTATTTCGGCTACTTCTTCATCATCCTGCCGCTGCTCGGCTTCTTTGAGAAACCGAAACCGTTGCCGGCGAGCATTTCCGATGCGGTTCTGGCCAAGAACGGTGGCTCGGCACATCCTGCCGACGCGACCTCGGCACCGGAAACGCGCGGTTGACGCGGGCGAAACAGGAGGTTTTTCCAATGAAGACGATGATCAAATCCACCGTCGCCGCCGCCTGCCTCGCCAGTGCGTTCGTCCTTGCCAGCGTCCCGGCGAGCGCGGCCGAAGAAGGCCACCACCTGGAGCAGCTCTCCTGGAGCTTCTCCGGCCCGTTCGGTCGCTACGACCAGGCGCAGCTCCAGCGCGGCTTCAAGATCTACCGGGAGGTCTGCTCGGCCTGCCACTCCATGGAACTGGTGTCGTTCCGCAACCTTTCCGATCCGGGCGGACTGGGCTTCACCGAGGAGCAGGTCAAGGCGCTCGCCGAGGAATACACCATCAAGGACGGCCCGAACGAAGAGGGCGAGATGTTCGAGCGGCCCGGCAAGCCGGCGGACAAGTTCCCGTCTCCGTTCCCGAATGTGGAAGCGGCCAAATATGCCAACAACGGCGCCCATCCGCCGGACTTCTCGCTGCTGGCCAAGGCCCGCGGTCCGCATCGCGGCTTCCCGTGGTTCCTGTTCGACATCTTCACCCAGTACCAGGAGGGCGGCCCGGACTACATCCATGCCATCCTGACGGGCTATGAGGAGTCGCCGGAATGCGGCGCCGACTTCGACGGTTACTACAACACCGCGTTCACCGTCGGCGGCGTTCCGGAAGGCTGCAAGGAAGGCGGCCAGTCGACCATTGCCGGCACCTATATCGCCATGGCGCCGCCGCTGTTCGACGAACTGGTGGAATATGAGGACGGCACGCCGACGACCGTCGACCAGTACGCCAAGGACGTCGCGGCCTTCATGATGTGGGCGGCCGAGCCGAAGCTGGAGCAGCGCAAGCGCATCGGCTTCATGGCCATGATCTACATGATCGTGCTGGCCGGCATGCTCTACTTCGTGAAGAAGAAGCTCTGGGCGAACATCGACCACTAGCGCCCTTCTCACGCCGAATTGCGGCCCCCGCTCTCCTGCCGGAGGGCGGGGGTCTTGCTTTTTGTGCCATTCGCGGCGACACCGACATGCCGCCGGCAGGAGCCGGCCCGACCGCAACCCGATACCCTCCGCCATGCCGCACCGACAGCCCGACCGCCCCGGCCCGTTGAGACGCCTGAAATACCGCATCGAATACGGCCTCTTCCTCGTCGTCGTCGGCCTCTTGCGCCTGATGCCGCTCGACATGGCCTCTGCGGTCATGGGGCGGACCTGGCGGGTGCTGGCGCCGCTGAGCCGGCGGCAGCAGCGGGTGCTCGGCAATCTTGAACTGGCGATGCCGGAAAAGAGCGCGGCGGAGCGCCGGGCGATTGCCCTCGGCGCCTGGGAGAATCTCGGGCGGGTGTTCGCCGAGACTCTTCAGCTCGACCGCATCGTCGCCGACAAGGAAAACCGCTTTTCCTGGTCTGAGGAGGGCGTTGCGAACCGCTTCGGGACCGATAGCGACCATATCGTCCTGGTCTCGCTCCATCTCGGCAACTGGGAGGCGGTGATCCTGCCGGCGGTGGCGGCGGGCGTAAAGCCGGTCGGCGTCTATCGCGAGGTCAAGAACCCGCTCGTCGACGACTATCTGCGCCGCAAGCGCATGCTCGTCTTCCCGCACGGGCTCCTCTCCAAGGGGCACGACACGGCGCAGACCCTGCTCGGCCATTTGCGCCGCACCGGGTCGGTGGCGCTGGTCGGCGATCTTCGCGAGTCGAAGGGGATCGATGTCAGTTTCTTCGGCCACACGGCCTCGGCGACCTATTTCCCGGCGATGCTGGCGCGCCATTGCCGGGTGCCGCTGGTCGCCGGGCGCTGCGTGCGCACCGAGGGCGTCCATTTCCGCATCGATACGGCGCCGATCGACTATCCGGTGACCGGCGACCGCACCGCCGATGTCGCCGCGGCGACGCAGGCGATTCACGACGTGTTCGAGGGCTGGATCCGCGAGACGCCGGCGCAGTGGATGTGGGTGCAGCGCAAATGGTGGGCCGGCCGCAGCCGGCGGCGCCAGAGCCGGCACGGCGAGGGCACGGGCGTCGCGGCGGGCGCGGTCGAGGGCGCGGAAATGGACCCGCTGCGGCGCGACACTACCTGACGAGCGTCGCGTAGCCCTTCATCAGCATGCGATTGGCGGCGATCCGGATCGGTTTCTTGCCGAGGTCGGCCGTGCGGTTGGAGTGGGGCACGCCGCCATCCCGTACCGGCTCGCCCAAAAAGTCGCAGAGCTCCTTCCAGCCGTCGCCCGTCTCCCAGCAGACCTCCAGGAACTGGTCGCTGGCGCCTTCGCGGGCGAAGAAATCGCGGACGCGCTGATTATGCGCCTCGTAATAGGCGATGAACTCCTCTTCCCGGCCGACGGGATAGAGATAGCCGTAGACGTCGAGGTTGAGCTTGTTGCCGAACACGGAGCGGCGCTCGAAATGGGAGATCAGGCTGTTCAGCCATTTCTCCGGCGAGCGCCGGGTCGTCAGCACCGCGCGCATCGCCTTGCCGTAGCGCTCCAGTCCGACCTCGTAGAGATAGGGCGGGGCAAGGCCGGTGAACGCCTCGTGGGCATCGAGGTGCGGCAGGACACCCTCCATGCGGCCGGCGCGGGCGTCGAAGAAGACGCGCTTGTGCAGCCGGGCGATGTCGTAACCGAGGAGACCGAGGCATTCGCGCAGCGTCGAAGTGCCGCTTTTTTGCAGACCGACGCCGAACACCTTGAATTTCTTGTCCAATCCGGTACCTCATTGCGTGGGGATCGGGCGGACGATAGTGCGGACGGCCGGGAGTTTCAATGACCGCCATTGGCGGCGGCGGCCGAGTGCGGCGTCAGGCCTTTTGCCTCGCGTCCTGGCCGGAGCATGGGCGAGGGTCCTCGATGACGAAATCAATGCTTGGCGTAATCGGCGGGTCGGGTCTCTACGATCTGCCGGGTCTGGAAAACGCGCGCTGGGAGACGGTGGAAAGCCCTTGGGGCGAGCCGTCCGATGCGATCTGCATCGGCGAGGTTTCAGGCCTGCCGATCGCCTTCCTGCCGCGGCACGGGCGCGGCCACCGGCTGAGCCCGACCGGCATCAACTACCGGGCCAATATCGATGCCATGAAGCGGATCGGCGTCACCGACCTCGTCTCGGTGTCGGCCTGCGGCTCGCTGAAGGAAGAGCTAGCGCCGGGCACCTTCGTGCTCGTGGAGCAGTTCATCGACCGCACGTTCGCGCGCGAGAAGAGCTTCTTCGGCAATGGCTGCGTCGCCCATGTCTCCATGGCCTATCCGGTCAGCCCCGGCCTTGTCGACGAGATCGAGAAGGCAGCAAGGGCCGAGGAGATCGCCTACCGGCGCGGCGGCACCTATCTCGCCATGGAAGGCCCGCAGTTCTCCTCGCTCGCCGAAAGCCACCTCTATCGCGGCTGGGGCTGCGACGTCATCGGCATGACCAACATGCCGGAGGCCAAGCTCGCCCGCGAGGCGGAGCTCTGCTACGCGACCGTGGCGATGGTCACCGACTATGATTCCTGGCATCCGGACCACGGCGAGGTCGACATCACGGCGATCCTGAAGGTGCTGAAGGAAAACGCCCACCACGCCCAGCAGCTCGTCGGTCGGCTTGCGAGCGACTTCCCACGCGAGCACCAGCCCTGTCCGATCGGCTCCGACACCGCCCTCGACTACGCCATGATCACGGCGCCGGATGCGCGCGATCCGGCGCTCGTCGCCAAGCTCGATGCGGTCGCCGGCCGCGTCCTCAACAGGTCCTGAGGAGGCTGCCATGGAACTTCGCAACGGAATGGACCTGAAGCGGCTGGTGCGCACGATCCCGGATTATCCGAAGCCCGGCATCATGTTCCGCGACCTGACCACGCTGTTCGCCGATCCGGCGGGCCTTCGCGCGGCCGTCGACGAGATCGTCTGGCCGTTCTTCAAGGCCAAGGCCCAGATCGACATCATCATCGGTATCGAGGCCCGCGGCTTCATCCTCGGCGGTGCCGTCGCCCACGAACTCGGCCGCGGCTTCGTGCCGATCCGCAAGAAGGGCAAGCTGCCGCACAAGACCATCGGCCAGGACTACAGCCTGGAATACGGCGTCGACACGATCGAGATCCACGCCGACGCCATCAAGCCCGGCGACCGGGTGTTGCTGATCGACGACCTGATCGCCACCGGCGGCACGGCGGTTGCCGCCGCCGAGCTGATCCACCGCTCCGGCGGCGAGATCGTCGCCGCCGCCTTCATCATCGACCTGCCCGACCTCGGCGGCACCGCCCGCCTGCGCGACAAGGGCATCGCGGTTCACACGCTGATGGAATTCGAGGGGGATTGAGGAGCGGGGAAGCCGATGACGGAAGAGAAAACGGATACGGTCGTGGCCGGAAGCGGCAACGTCTTCGCCGATCTCGGTCTGCCCGATGCGGACGAGCATCTTCTGAAGGCAGAAATCGTCGTGCGGCTGAAGCGGCTGATCGTCGAACGCGCGCTCACCCAGACGAAGGCGGCTCACCTGATCGGGATGGCCCAGCCGGACCTTTCCAATCTCCTGCGCGGGCAGCTTCGCGGAGTGTCGGTGGAACGGCTGATGCGGGCGCTGACCGCGCTCGGCCAGGACATCGACATCCGCATCGGCCCGCGCGACGACGACAGCCGGCCGGCCCGCATCCGCGTTCTGGCGCCGGAACCGGATGCGTAACCCGCTGCCTCAGGCCGACCCCAATGGCAAAAAAATGCGGCCGGTGAAGCGCATGACCGGGATACCGTCCTGATTGTCCGCGCCGTTTTCCGACGTCAGGATGCCGAGGTCGGGGCGCGAGCGGGAGATGCGCTTGTCGGTCACTCTTGAGGAAAAGGTGAGCGTGTCGCCGGCATAGACCGGCTTCGTCCAGCGCAAATCCTCGATGCCCGGCGAGGGGCCCATGGCGACGACCGGAATGCCGGCGGCCTTAAGGCGCGCGTCCTCGGCTGCCCAGTAGTCCACATAGGCGCGAATCCACAGGGCCGTGGTGTGCCAGCCGCTGGCGCAGAGGCCGCCGAAATGGCTCTCGCGGGCCGCTTCGTCGGAAAGGTGAAACGCCTGGGGGTCGTATTTTTTCGCGAACGCCACGATCTCCTCGGCCGTCACAATGCGGCGGCCGAGGTCCATTTCCAGGCCGATCTCGATCTCCTCGAAGCGCCTCATGGGGCCGCCCTCCGGCCCTGCAGCATCGGGAATTCCATCTCAAGGAGCGCGGTGCCAGCCGCGTCCATCAGCGTTGCCCGACACTGGACGATGCCCATTTCCGGGCGCGAGCGCGAGGCGCGGGCATCGAGCACCAGGAGCCGGGCAAAGAGCGGGCCCGGCACCACCGGCTTCAGCCAGCGCACCCTGTCGATGCTGCCGGCGCCCATGGAGGCGGTGTTGGCGAGGAGCCCGTCGACCATCAGCCGCATGGTGACGCCGCAGGCCTGCCAGCCGGAGGCGCAGAAGGTTCCGAGCAGCGAGGCGGCACCTGCCTCCTCGTCGAGATGGAAGGGCTGGGGATCGAAGTCTTTGGCGAAATCGATGATTTCGTCGCGGCCGAGCTCGTAGCTGCCGAGGTCGATCTCCTCGCCGGGAACGAAATCCTCGAAATAGCGGAAGTCTGTCATGGGCCGGTTGCCGGATGTTGCTACCGGAAGCGGATGCTTCGGGGACGGGGAGGCATTGTGTCAATGCCGGTCCGGCTGGCATGATTTTCACCGGGGCCGGGCAACATCGAACGACAGGGGACAAATGTCATGTTCGCAAAGCTCTTTCAATGGCATGAGTTTCTGACGCCGAAGCTCATCCATGTGTTCTTCCTTCTCGCCATCGCTCTGGTCGTGCTCGGCGGCCTTGCCGGCATCTTCAACGGGCTCTTCGTGATGTTCCGGTACAGCTTCGGCGGCGGGCTGGTGACGATCCTGTTCGCACTGATCGGCACCGTCATCGGCATCATCCTGGCTCGGATTTCCGCCGAGATGATCCTCGTCGTCTTCAAGATCAACGATACGCTCGGCGACATTCGCGATCGCGGCGGACGGATGTAACCGCTCAGGTCACGAGCCGCCAGATCAGCGGCAGCAGGATGGCGGTCGCCAGCGCGTTGAGGCCCATGGCAAGGCCGGAAAAAGCGCCGGCGATCTCCGTTTCCTGAAAGGCCCTTGCGGTGCCGATGCCGTGGCTCGCCGTGCCGAGGCCGAGGCCGCGGGCGGCGGGATCGCGGATGCCGATGAGGGTGAGGACAAGGGGCCCGACCATCGCCCCGAAGATGCCGGTGACGATGACCAGCACGGCCGTCAGCGAGGGCAGGCCGCCGAGCCGTTCGGAAATGCCCATGGCGACCGGCGCCGTCACCGATTTGGCGGCAAGGGAGGCAAGGGCATCGCGCGAGCCGTCGAGCAGATAGCCGATGGTGAGGGCGGAAAGGATGGCCGTCAGCGAGCCGGTGAGGAGGCTAACGGCGATGGCGACGGCGGAGCGGCGGATGCGCTCGAACTGGCGGTAGAGCGGCACGGCAAGCGCGACGGTCGCCGGGCCGAGCAGGAAATGGACGAACTGGGCGCCGTCGAAATAGTCCTGGTAGCTGGTGCCGGTGACCAGCAGCAGCGCGACGAGGAGCGCGACGGCGAGGAACACCGGGTTGGCGAGCGAGTTCGAACCGCTCTTCTTGTAGACCAGCGTTCCGATCAGGAAGGCGGCAAGGGTCAGCGTCAGATGGAGGAGCGGCGAGGCGCTCAGATAGACCCAGATGTCGCGGAGATCGTCCATCGCCTCAGCCCTTTTCCGCGTCGCCGCGCCGGCCGAACCAGGCCATGATCGTCGCAGTCACCGCGATGGTCAGGATCGTGCTGACGATAAGCGCCGCTCCGATCGGCAGGGCTTCCGACGCGATCAGCCGGAAATGCAGCATGACGCCGACGCCGGCCGGCACGAACAGCAGCGAGAGGTGTGCAAGTAGCGTGTCGGCGACCTTGGCGAGGTCGGCGGGGACGCTGCCGCGAAGGACGAGGAAGGCGAACAGGAGCACCATGCCGACGACCGGGCCGGGCACGGGCAGGCCGAGGAAATGGGTGATCAGTTCGCCGGCAAGCTGGCAGGAAAAGATGAGCGTCAGATAGGCGAGCATGGCACGGCCCGTGGTTTCGGCAATGCCGAGAGGAGAGCCGCTGGCGCCGGCAAGGTCAAGCGGGCGGTCTGAAGCGGCGGCGCGTCAGCGCGCGTGCCGCCTCACGTGTTGAACTTGAAGAGCATGACGTCGCCGTCCTGGGTGACGTATTCCTTGCCCTCGTCGCGGGCCTTGCCGGCGGTCTTGGCACCCTGTTCGCCGCCGCAGGCGACGAAATCGTCATAGGCGATGGTCTGGGCGCGGATGAAGCCGCGCTCGAAGTCGGTGTGGATGACGCCGGCGGCCTGGGGGGCCTTGGCGCCCCGGTAGACGGTCCAGGCGCGCGCCTCCTTCGGGCCGGCGGTGAAGAAGGTGATGAGGTGGAGGAGGTCGTAGCCGGCGCGGATCAGCCGGTCGAGGCCCGGCTCCTCAAGGCCGATGGTCTCCAGGAACTCCGCCTGCTCGTCCGCCGAGAGCTGGGCGATCTCCGCCTCAATGGCAGCCGAGATGACGACGGCGCCGGCGCCCTGGGACGCCGCCATTTCCTCGACCTTCGCCGACAGCGCATTGCCCGTTGCCGCCGATTCCTCGTCGACATTGCAGACATAGAGGACCGGCTTGGAGGTGAGGAGGTTGAGGGCCTTGAAGATGGCTTCGTCGTCCTTGGCCACCTCAAGCATGCGGGCCGGCTTACCGTCCTGGAGGAGGGCGAGCGCGCCCTCCATCACCGGAAGGATGGCCTTTGCCTCCTTGTCGCCGACCTGCGCCTTCTTGCGCAGCGCGACGACGCGGCGCTCCAGGCTTTCCAGGTCGGCGAGCATCAACTCGGTCTCGACGGTCTCGGCGTCGGTGACCGGATCGATGCGGCCGTCGACATGGGTGACGTCGCCGTCCTCGAAGCAGCGCAGCACATGGACGACGGCGTCGACCTCGCGGATGTTGGCGAGAAACTGGTTGCCGAGACCCTCGCCCTTGGAGGCGCCGCGCACCAGGCCCGCGATGTCGACGAAGGTGATGCGGGTCGGCACGATATTGGCCGAACCGGCGAATTCGGCGATCTTGTCGAGCCGCGGGTCGGGCACGGCGACCTCGCCGGTGTTCGGCTCGATGGTGCAGAACGGATAGTTGGCGGCCTGGGCCGCCGCGGTCTTGGTCAGGGCGTTGAACAGCGTCGACTTGCCGACATTCGGCAGACCGACGATCCCGCATTTGAAACCCATGGTCTTTTCGTCTTTCCGGTTGGGCGCTCAAAGCCCTTGATCAATCGTGTTTTCCGAACAGGCGGGCAAGGCCCTCGGCGAGCGCGCCGCGCTTTTGCGGCTCTGCCGGCTTTGCCGCGTCCGCCGGTTTTTCAGGTGCGGCGTCGGCCGACTTTTCCTTGTCGTCCTTTGCCTCCGGCTGGTCGCCCTTCTTCGCGGCTTTTTTGCCCTTTGCCGGCTTTTTCGGCCCGGTGGGGCTGCCGCCGAGGGCCAGGTGCAGCTTGTTGGCGAAGGCGGAATCGGCGCCGGTCGCAAGAAGCGGCGCGTTGTCGGCGATGGCGTCCAGAAGCGGCTCCAGCCAGTCGAGGTCGGCCTTGGCGAAATCCTTCAGGACGTAGGAATGGACCAGCTCCTTGCGGCCGGGATGGCCGATGCCGAGGCGCAGGCGCCGGTAGCGGTCGCCGATCTGGGAGGTGATGGATCTGAGGCCGTTGTGGCCGCCATGGCCGCCGCCGGTCTTCATCCGCGTCTTTGCCGGTGGCAGGTCGAGCTCGTCATGGACGACGACCACGTCTTCCGGCTGGAGCTTGTAGAAGCGCACGACCTCGCCGACGGCGCGGCCGGATTCGTTCATATAGGTCATCGGCTTGACGAGAAGCACCTTCTCGCTGCCGAGATGGCCGTCGGCGACCTCCGCCTGGAATTTCCGCCGCCAGGGCGAAAACCCATGGCGGCGGTGCACGGCGTCGACGGCCATGAAGCCGATATTGTGGCGATTGTCGGCGTAGTCCGAGCCGGGATTACCGAGGCCAACGAGTATGAACATGGCCGGCCCTCCCGGCTTGCCGTCCGGGACCGATTACTGGTCGGAGCCCTCTTCCGGCTTCTCGGAATCGCCTTCCTCGCCGTCGCCCTCGGCTTCGGCCTCTGCTTCCGCAGCCTCGGCTTCTTCCTCGTCCTCCTCCTGGAGGCCGGCAGGAGCCGCGATGGTGGCGATGGTGAAGTCGCGGTCGGTGATCGTCGGGACGACGCCTTCCGGCAGGGTGACCGCCGAAATGTGGATGGAGTCGCCGAGATCGAGGCCGGCAAGGTCGAGTTCCAGATGGTCCGGAATGGCGTCGACCGGGCAGTCGAGTTCCACGGTATAGCGCACGACGTTGAGGACGCCGCCGCGCTTCAGACCCTTGCTCGACTCTTCGTTGATGAAGGTCACCGGCACTTCGACGGTCAGCTTGGCACCCTTGGTGATGCGCAGGAAGTCGATATGCAGGAGTTCATCGCGAACCGGGTGAAGCTGGTAGTCGCGCGGGATGACCCGGGACTTCTTGCCGTCGACATTGACGGTGGCGACCGTGGTCATGAAGCCGCCGCCATGCAGGCGCATGGTCATGTCCTTCAGGTCGACCGCAATCGGCTCGGGGGATTTCTTGTCGCCGTAAATCACGGCAGGAATCTTGTTCTCGCGGCGCAATGCACGTGCGGCCCCCTTGCCAACCCGCTCGCGCACCGTGGCCGCTATCTCGTAGCTCTCGCTCATCGGTGTCTCCTTAAAGAAAAAAGGCCGCATAACATGCGTGCCTGATCCGGCGCCGCCTCCAGGGGTGCAAGCGCCGCGCGCCGCTTATAGTGGACGGCGCGGCAAAGGGCAAGATGGCGCCAGCGCTCGGCGCCCCGGTTTCTTGCCGTTTTTCGTATCGCCGTCCGGCCGGTCCTAGTCGAACAGGCTGGAGACCGACTTTTCCAGGGCCGTGCGGTTGATCGCTTCGCCGAGAAGCGGCGCGATGGAGAGCAGCCGGATGTTGGGCGCGGCGTTGATCGCCGCCGTCGGCTCGATGGAATTGGAGATCACCAGCTCTTCCAGGCGCGAGGCGGTGATGCGCGCGACGGCGCCGCCGGAGAGGACCCCGTGGGTGATATAGGCGATGACGCCGGTGGCGCCCTTTTCCAGCAGCGCATTGGCGGCGTTGCACAGCGTGCCGCCGGAATCGACGATGTCGTCGATGAGGATGCAGCGCCGGCCTTCCACATCGCCGATGATGTTCATGACTTCCGACTCGCCCGGCTTGTCGCGGCGCTTGTCGACGATGGCGAGCGGCGCATCGATGCGCTTGGCGAGCGCGCGGGCGCGCACCACGCCGCCGACGTCCGGCGAGACCACCATCAGGTTGTCGCTCTGGTAGCGCTCCTTGATGTCGCGGGTCATCACCGGCGCGGCATAGAGGTTGTCGGTCGGGATGTCGAAAAACCCCTGGATCTGGCCGGCATGGAGGTCGAGGGTCAGCACCCGGTTGGCGCCGGAGCCGACCATCAGGTTGGCGACGAGCTTGGCCGAGATCGGCGTGCGCGGCCCGTGCTTGCGGTCCTGGCGGGCATAGCCGAAATAGGGCAGCACCGCGGTGACACGACGGGCCGAGGCGCGCCGCAGCGCGTCCATGATGATCAACAGCTCCATCAGGTTGTCGTTCGCCGGATAGCTCGTCGACTGGATGACGAAGACGTCCTGGCCGCGGACGTTTTCCAGGATCTCCACATAGATTTCCTGGTCGGCAAAGCGGCGGACCTGGCACTTGCAGAGCGGGACTTCGAGATAGGCGGAAATCTCTTCGGCAAGCGCCCGGTTGGAATTTCCGGCGACGAGCATCATGGGCGGGCACGTTTCTATCTGGACACTGGTTTCGCTCGACGGGCGAGCGCTCAGTGCGCTGGGGACTGCAAACCACGCCGGGCGCACGACTTTTCGCTGCGGCGCTGAGGGCTTTCTTCTAGCAACGCTGTCGCGGACGCACAACAGGGGTCTGCCGGAGGCGGCGCCGTCGTGCACCGGGCATTGCCCCGCGTCAGTGCGTCCATCTTTACAACGCTGCTTGGACGGCTAAGCTTCACCCGCCCATCCATGTGCGGCTAGGGTTCCGCCGATCCGCCAGATATCGCTGGCCGAGATCGGGTCCGGTCCGAGCGCCGTTACGAGCCCGAAATCGGGCAGACACCTTAAAGGCGAAAAAACTAGGGGGGATGGAAGGGCGTGCTTTGGCACGTCTGTTCACACCCGCCTTTGAGGTTTTCATGACATCTCTCGGTTTCGCTCTCGTCCTGGCGGCGGCGCTCTGCCACGCGACCTGGAATTTCTTCGTCAAGCGGATCAATGGCGGCGCGGAGCTGATCTGGCTGTTTTCGGTGCTTTCGGCGCTCCTCTACCTGCCGCTGGCGGTAACGATCTGGATCCGCTCTCCCGCTTTCGACCTCGTCCAGCTCGGCTTCATCGCCGGCAGCACCGTCTTCCATCTTCTCTATTTCATCGTCCTGCAGGCCGGCTACCGGAACGGCGATCTGTCGCTGGTCTATCCGACCGCGCGGGCGACCGGTCCGCTGTTGTCGTCGGGCCTTGCCGTCGTCGTCCTCGGCGAGGCCCTTTCCTGGCAGATCGCGGCGGGTGCCGTCGTCATCGTCTTCGGCGTCTTCATGCTGACCGGCGGCCTCAGGCGGTCGGCGGGCAACGCGGCGGTCTCGCTCGGCTTCGGCGTCGGCGCGGGCCTCCTCATCGGCTGCTATACGGCGTGGGACGCCTACACGGTCTCGGTTCTCGCGGTGCCGCCCCTCCTGGTGGACTATGCCTCCAGCGTCGGGCGCAGCATCGTCCTTGCGCCACTCGCGTTCAGGCGCCGGGCCGACGTCGCGCGGCACTGGCGCGAGCACCGGGGCGGGGTTCTGACCATCGCGGTCTTCAATTCGCTCGCCTATATCCTCGTCCTCGTCGCGCTGACCTTCACGCCGGTGGTGTTCGTCGCGCCGATCCGCGAAATCAGCGTTCTCGTCACCGTGCTGATGGGAAGTCTTCTCCTCGGCGAAGGCAATCTGCGTCACCGACTCGGCTGGTCGGCGGTGATCCTTGCCGGCGTGGTCGTACTGGCCTCTTCGGGCTGAGGAACCCGCAAGGCGCGTTCTGTCATATCCCGATGAGGGCGAACGCGACGGAGATGAGCAGCATTGCCGCGAAGGCAATGTTGACGATGCGGCCGAGCGTCGGGTCGCCGAGGAAGCGGGAAAAGACCGAGCCGAAGGCGAGCCACAGGGTCGCGAAGACGACGATGGCGAGGCCGAGGGCGAGGATTTTGGCCGCGGCATCGGCAAAGGCGTCGCCGGCAATCAGTGTATGGCTCGTAAAGACCGCGCCGATCGCCGCATAGGCCTTGGGATTGGCGAGCGCCAGGATGAGGCCCGGGCCGAAGGCGGGCGGGGTGTCGTTGCCAGCCTTGCGGGCGCCGACGGGGGCCGTGGCGATTTTCCAGGCGAGATAGAGGATGTAGGCGGCGGCAGCGACGGTCAGGAGCACGACCAGCGCCGGCTCGGCGAGGATCAGGGCCGTCGCGCCGCTCGCGACCAATATGAGGATCGCCCAGGTGCCGAGGATGATGCCGGCCCAATAGGGCAGGCCGCGGCGGAAGCCGTAGGCGGTGCCGATACCGGCAAGGCTGAGGGTCGCCGGGCCGGGGCTCGCCATCAGCGGCAGGGCGGTCAGCCAGAGGAGCAGGAGGTCGTTTGTCATCGTCGCCGGATTGGTCAATTCTGGGGGGCAGTGCTTGTGACAAGCATTCCGATAATCGACGCGCGGGTCTTGAACGAATGTGCGGGACGGAAGACATCGGCACGATACGGCCGCTGGCAGCTAGCGAGGGGCTGCAGGTCTTCGAGGCCTCCGCCTTGCGCTATGCCTTCGCGCCGCACCGGCACGATGCCTATGTGGTCGGCATCACCACGCACGGGGTGCAGAGCTTTCGCTACCGGCGCGAGGCGCGGGCGTCGCTGCCCGGCCAGGCCTTCGTCATCCACCCGGACGAACAGCATGACGGCCATCCGGGGACGGAGGCCGCCTATGGCTACCTGACCGCCTATCTCGCGCCGGACCTGATCGCAGAGGCGCTCGGCGGCCGGCCGCTGCCCTTCGTCGGCGATGTGGTCAACGGCGACGCCGAATTGCTTGCGGCGCTACGCGAGCTTTTTTCCACCGCCGATCCGGCCGGGGACGACCTCGGAGCCGCCGCGTCGGTCACCCGGCTTGCCGATGTGTTTGCGCGCATGGCCGGAGGGATGGTGCGTGACGGCGCGGCCGACTGGCCGGCGATGCGGCGCATCCGCGATCATCTGCTGGCTGGCTTGCAGGAGGGCGTTTCCATGGCGGAGCTTGAGGCCGAGCACGGCCTCGACCGTTTTGCGATCTCCCGCGGCTTCCGCTGCCATTTCGGCGTCAGCCCGCATCGCTTCCTGGTGCTGAGGCGGCTGGAGCGGGCGCAAGCCGACATCCGCGCCGGCGCGAGCCTTGCCGACGCCGCGCTCGCCGCCGGCTTTGCCGACCAGGCCCACATGACCCGCCAGTTCCGCCAGGCTTTCGGGGTGACGCCCGGCGTGTGGCGGCGGCTGGTGGGATAAGGACGGGCTGCGCTTCAGGCGCGTTGCGCATCGAGAGCAGGGGAGCGGCACACCCACGTGTAGAACGTCTCCTCCGATACCTTTCTCACGAACGCGGCAACGAGGGCGGTTGCGGCGACGGCGAAGGCCAGGCGGCCGATAAGGACGCCGCCGACATCGGCGCCCAGCGCCAGGACGATGAGGGTGTCTTCGATGATGCTGTGGGCAAAGCCCATGAAGATGCAGGCGATGAAGACCTGGCGCGGGGAGACGGCGCCCGACCGGGCCTCGCGGATCAGGAGGCCGCCGCCATAGGAAATGCCGAGAAAGAGGCCGACGGCGGCGAATGCGCCGGCCTCTCGGCGGATTCCGGCAAGGCGTAGCAAGGGCGCGAGCGCGGCCATCATCAGGTCGAGCAGTCCGATGCGTTTGAGGATTTCCAGGCCGAAGGACAGCGCCAAGAGGATGACGAGCATGGAGGCCATGGTCTCCACAAGGCCGACGGCAAAGTCCGTCCAGTCGGCGGGCGCGCCCATCGGGATCCAGGCCGGCGCCACGGGGGCCGACAGCCAGCCGGTGGCAGCGTAAAGGCGGTGCAAAAGGAATGCGTAGACGAGGGCGCCGGCGAGCCGCAGCAGCGTCGTCAGGAGCATCGCCGGCCCGGCCTTCTCAATGATCTTCTGCTCCATGGGCAGGCCGTGGGCGATCACCAGCAGCGCTGAAAACACCGTGATGTCGGCGACGCTGAGCGATCCCGCTGGAACGAGGGCAAAGACCAGGGGGACGGCGCCCCAGACGCCGACCAGCAGGCCGGTCAGCCACGCCAGCCCCAGCTCGGGCGGCAGCCCGACGAGGCCCATGACGGGCGCGAAGAACGGGGCGACCGCTTCGATGACGCCGAGCCGGGACAGCACCTCCGTCAGCATGGCCACGGGGACCATGATGCGGGCGAGCACCCAGTAGATCTGCAGCGTTTCCAGGGTCTTCAGTCGGGCGACGTCGAGAATTGCCATTGCCGGCCTCCTTCGGGATTGCCCTTTTTGGGTATCCTGGGCCGGTTCGAATTTGTGGTCTAATATTGCAGTAATATGCAATTTTATTGCAAAGTGGGCGAGGCCTTGGGGAGGCGCGCATGGACCGGCTCGACAAGAAGATCCTGAACCTTCTGCAGCGCGATGCGTCGCGGACGAATGTGGCGCTGGCCGAAGAGGTAGGGCTGTCGCCGTCGAGTTGCCTCCGGCGCGTGCGGCGGCTCGGCCGGTCGGGGATCATCGCGCGCATCGTCGCGATCCTCGATCCCGCGCGGGCCGGGCGCGTCCTGAAGGCGCTGGTCACGGTCGAACTCAAACTGCACGGCGAACAGCACATGCGCCGCTTCCTCGACCTTGCCGTTGCCGAGGAGGCCGTCGCCCAGGCCTATGCGGTCACCGGCGAGATCGATGTGGTGCTGGTGCTGCGGCTGAAGGACATGGAGGAGTTCGACGGCCTCTGCGACCGACTGTTCCGCGACCGGACCAATGTCGCGCGGTTCTACACGATGATGGTCATCCGCACGGCCAAGGACGAGACGGCGATCCCGCTTTGATGATGCCGTCAGTAACTAAGCCCGGCGGCCGCCTGCCTGCAGCCACGACTTGATCTCGATGACGGTGCGGGCCGCGATGTTCTTCAGGGCCTCGTTTTCCACGCCGTTCCAGGGATCGCCGTCGGAGCCTTCGGACACCTCCTGGCCGGAGATGCGGTGGACCCGGGTGTTGCCGGAAAAGATGTCGTAGACATAGACGATGGTGACGCCGGAATCGCTGCCGACGGCGGTCAGGTAGCCGCGCACCCGGTAGGTCGCCTCGGCGTCGAGCCGGCGCACCAGCTTGAGGTTCTGGCGCTGGGCCTCGGCGCCGATGCGCTTGGCCAGTTCGTCGGCGCGGTTGCCGGGCATGCCGATGAAGGGCTCGAAGGCGATGGTGGCATCGCTCGCCGGCACCGGCGGCGGCGCGGCGGCGGGCGCCGGGGCCGAGCCAAGGGCGCCCGGCGTCGGCGGGGTGCCGTTCGGGCCGCAGCCGGCAAGGAGCGTCGTCACTGCCAGGGCAATCGGAAGGAAAAGCCGCGTCGTCATTCGTTCAATGTCCCCGTCGGTCACACATCGTCGTCCCACCAGCCGGCACCGGCAAGGCAGTCGCACGACCCTAACCCATGGCGCGTTCGTACTGAAACACGCAACATGCGTCAGGTATTTGTTTTAACGCGATTTCTTATTCAAGGCCGGTTGCCGCCTTCTGGGAGCACGCGCCTTTAGATCGCAAGCGCCCCGGCCCTATCCCGGCCCCATGGCTATTTGGTGACGAGGTCGAGGCTCAGCTTCGACAGCGGCTCGGGCGCTCCGTCGGTGGTGAGATAGGTGCGGCCGAGGGTCATCGCCGTCTCGCTCGAGGAGTCGGCCAGGATGATGTGGACGAAGAGCACCATGTCGGGCACGACCTCGGCCCGGTTGTCGCGGTAGAACATCGGCCAGTCCATCCAGGACGGCGCGAAGCGGGCGCCGAGCGAATAGCCGCAGGCGTTCAGCCGGTGCGGGGCAAGCCCGCGGGAATCGGATTCGCGGGCATAGGTCTCAAAGACATCGGCGAATTTGGTGCCGGTCTTCAGCACCTCCTCGATCGCGGCGATGGTCTCGCGCGCCGATTCATAGAGTTCCAGGTGCCGCTTGGTCGGCTCGCCGACGATGACCGTGCGCATCAGGGCCGCGTGATAGTGATGCGCGACGCCGGCGATCTCCATGGTGATCTGGTCCTGGGGCTCCAGCTTGCGGCGGCCGGACTTGTAGCGGCAGAGGAGGGCGTCCGGGCCGGAGCCGATGACGAAGGGATTGCCGGGATAGTCGCCGCCGGCCTCAAAGACCGCGCTCTGCATGGCGGCGAGGATGTGGCCCTCGGCGGCGCCCGGCTCGATCGCCGCGATGCCGGCCTCGAGCGCGGCATCGCCATAGGCGGCGGCCTGGCGCACGATGGCGATCTCCGCCGGCGACTTGACGGCGCGCAGCGGCGGGATCAGGTCCGAGGCGTCCTCGGCGCGGGCGAAGGAGCGCAGCATCTCGTCGAGCACCCGCGCATTGCTGCCGATCAGGCCGTGGGTGTTGTATTCGACGCCGATGCGGGCGCCGAGGAGGTCGAGGTCGTCGAGGAGGTCGCGCAGCGGGCCGGCCGGATTGCGGGCGCCGCGCTCCTGCCAGACGCGGACGTCGTCGATCAGCGAGGTGTGCTTGGCCTGGCGCAGGTCCGGCGCGCGCGTGAACAGCACGAACTCGTCCTTGCGGGTGAAGATCAGGCACTGGAAGAAGGCGAAGCCGAAGGTGTCGTAGCCGGTCAGCCAGTACATGCTCTCCTGGGCGAAGATCAGCAGGGCATCCAGATGGCGCTCGTCCATCTTCTCCAGCACCTGTGCTCGTCGGTCGTCGTATTCTTCCAGCGGAAAATGAAGGGCCATGTCTCTCTCCCTCGTCGGCCGCACCGGCCGTTCTGTCTTTATGGAGCGATCGGTGCCGCCCCTTGCTGTCGGCTCAGCCGGCGATGACGATTGCCGAGGCCAGCCGGCCATAGTCGGTTTCCCGGCGGTGGGTCGCCCGGCGATAGGAGTAGAAACGGGCCTCGTCCGCGTAGGTGCAAAGCCCCAGCATCGCCGCCTTCACGCCGCATCTTTCAAGCCGCTGCATAATGTAACCCGGCAAGTCAAAGTATTTGTGGCCGTCGCGTTCCGCATCGCCGAAAAAGCGCCGATTGGTCGCATCCTCGCCGACAAACCTTTCGACGAATTCCGGCCCGACCTCATAGTTCTTCACCGAAATCGTGGGTCCGAGGACGGCGCGGATACGCTCCCGCCGCGCGCCTTTTGCTTCCATCGCCGCAATGGTGTTGTCCAGGACGCCGCCGATGGCGCCTTTCCAGCCGGCATGGGCGGCGCCGACGACGCCGGCCTCCGCGTCGGCAAAGAGCACCGGCCCGCAGTCGGCGGTCGTCACGCCGACGGCGATGCCCGGCGTTGCGGTGACGACGGCATCGACGCGCGGGCGTTCCTCGGTGCCCCAGGGCGCGTCGAGCACGGCGACGTCGGGCGAATGGATCTGGTAGGGCAGCGCGAGCCGGTCGGCGGCAACGTCGAGGCCTTTCGCGACCCGCCGGCGGTTTTCCAGAACCGCCTCGCGGTCGTCGTTCGAGCCGAGGCCGATATTGAGGCTCTCATAAACCCCTTTGGAAACGCCGCCATTGCGCGTGAAGAAGCCGTGGCGAATGCCCGTGAGCGCGGCGAGGTCCGGCGCTTCGATCATGGGTCCCCGTTTCATTAGCAAATCATCATTCTTGTGGATCGTGCGGCGCAGCGGGCCGGCTGTCAAACGGTTCCGGCAGGATTCCGGGGCCGGTGACCGCCAGCACCTTGAAGAGATGGCCCATGGCATCGGGTCCGGCAAGGCGCTCCACCGCATCGCGAATGTCGTTCTGCACCCGCTCCTCCTGGCCATTGCCGAGCCGGCCGGCGCGCTCAATGAGACCCAGTTTGAGGAGAAAATCGGTTTGAGTAAGGCCGGAATGGGCGACGGCTCCGGCCGCTTCCGCCGCCGCGGCAAGGGCCTCGAAATCCACATGGGCAGTGAGGTCGGCACGGCCCGGCTCGGCGAGCGGGTCGGCATAGGCATGGCCGCGGATGGCCTGGAAGGTGTCGCCCGGCGCCGCGCGGAAATGGCCGTAGTCGATGGCGAGGGCGCCTCCCCCATCCTTTACGATGCGATCCGCGATGGCGGTCATGACGGCGGTGCTTGCCGGCGAGGTTTCCAGGATGGCGCCAACCCCGGCGCTGCGACAGGAAGGCGGCACTGCGGCGTCGGGCAGGCGGGTCGGGCCGGTGACGAATGCAAGGGCGCCGTCGCCGTCGAGGCCGACGAGGCGTTCCTGCCAGCCGGTCTCGGTGCGGACGAACTGATGGACCGGCAGGGCATCGAAGAATTCGTTGGCGACGACCAGCACCGGGCCATCGGGGATGTCTTCGAAGCGGTCGTGCCATTCGGGCATCAAGGGTGCGCCGTTCAGCGTCTCGGCCTGCCGGGCTTTCAGCGCCGGGCTGATCTCCACGAGGTGCAGGGAGGCGGCCTTCAGGAAGGCCGCATCGAGGCTCGCAACGCGCAGGAAATCGGCCATCAGCGTGCCGCGTCCGGGACCGAGTTCCACGAGGCGGATCGGGTCCGGCGCGCCGATCCTGTACCAGAGGGCAAGGGTCCAGGCGCCGATCAGTTCGCCGAACATCTGGCTCACTTCCGGGGCGGTGACGAAGTCGCCGGCCGCGCCGAAGGGATCGCCACCCATGTAGTAGCCGTCGGCCGGGTCGGCGAGGCATTCGGCCATATAGGCGGCAACGGTGATCGGCCCGGTCTCGCGAATGCGGGCGATGAGCCTCTCGCGCAGCGGATTGGTCATTCGCGCGGCGCCCCCGCGCCTTCGGCGTTGCCGCGCTTGCGCCGCGCGGCCCAGACCATCACGCCGATGCCGGCCAGAATCATCGGCAGCGACAGGATCATACCCATGGTGAGGCCGCCGGCCAGGAAGCCGATATGGGCGTCGGGCATGCGGAAGAATTCGCCGATGACGCGCGTGCAGCCATAGAGCGCAGCGAAGGCGCCGGCGATGAAACCGGGCTTGTCGAGCACCTTGGCCTTGTGGGTGAGGAGGCGCAGCAGCAGGAAGATTACCACGCCCTCAAGGGCGGCCTCGTAGAGCTGGCTCGGGTGGCGCGGAAGCTGGAAATGGTCGGTCGGAAAGACCATCGCCCAGGGCACGTCGGTCGGTCGGCCGAACAGCTCGGCATTGATGAAATTGGCGATGCGGCCAAAGAAGAGCCCGAAGGGAACGCTCGCGGCGATGACGTCGAACAGGCTCCAGATGCGGATGCCGCGGTTGCGGGCGAACAGCACCATGGCGACGACGACGCCGAGGAAGCCGCCGTGGAACGCCATGCCACCCTGCCAGACCTGAAAGATCTCCAGCGGATTGGCGAGGTAGAAGGCGGGCTTGTAGAACAGCACGTAGCCGAGACGGCCGCCCAGCACGATGCCGAGAGTCGCCCAGACGACGAAATCGTCGATGTCGGTCGGCGTCATCGCCGGCCTGCCGCGCCACAGCTCCTCGCGCGCCACCAGCCGGCGGGCATACCACCAGCCGAGCAGGATGCCGGCGATATAGGCGAGGGCGTACCAGCGGATCGCGAACGGGCCGATGGAGATCAGCACCGGGTCGATGGCCGGATAGGGAAGGATAAGGGTCGGCATGCGGGGCCTTTTTGCGGTCGGCGTCGGCGCAGCCTTGCCGGGCGATGGCGGCAACGTCAAGCGCGGCGGGCACTCGGCCACGATGCCATGGCAGGAAGATGACGCGGGTGTTCTCCGACGTCTGGCTCCGCCATGCGGCAATGCGCGGGGTTGGCCCGGCGCAGTTGAAACCGCATGCAAACCCGCTTACCTGATAGGACAGCAGAAACGCCGTGGTGCGCAAGGAATCCCGACAATGACGCAGACCAACAACAAGCTTTTCGACGAATTCGCCAAGCTGATGACCGACGCCTCCGGCGTTGCCCAGGGCATGCGCCGCGAGGTCGAGACCATGGTGCGCGGCCAGGCCGAGCGGTTCCTCGCCGACATGGACATCGTCAAGCGCGAGGATTTCGATGCGGCGATGGAGCTTGCCGCCAATGCCCGCAAGGAGGCCGACGGCCTCGCCGAGCGGGTGAGCGCGCTGGAAGCCCGGGTTGCCGAGCTGGAAGGCTCGGGCGCGGCACCCAAGAAGCCCGCGAAAAAGCCGGCCGCAAAGCCCGCAAGCAAGGCCTGACGACCTTACATCCACGAGAAACGGCCGTTTCGGCGTGCACCCGCATGGGTGGCGCCGTCGGTGACAGGTGCATTGTGTGCGCCGCGGCATGGCGGGCGGATACCGGAAATACCGCTAATCCACAGATGGCTTCGGCCCCACGGACGCAGGGCCTTTCAATATACACATCGGGGCATCTATACTGATTCTCAAAGGGGATTCGTGGCGGGCGTCACAGTGGTGACGCAATCGGTACCCACGATCCCGCCGGGTGCCCGTTCGAGTCGGTCGTTTTCGGGGCAGATCGGATCGTTCTTATTGGCGTCGGCGTTTTGCGGTGCCAAACGGGTTCTTTTCATACGTGCGAGGTCGCCATGAGCCTCATCGATTTCGAGATCGAACGCCACAACAACCCCGTCGACATGATCGAGCAGATTGCCTCGTTCCACGACTGGGCCTTCGAGCGTTCCGGCGACGATGAAATTACCATCTCAATTTCCGGGCAGTGGTGCGACTACCACGTCTCGTTCTCCTGGCTGGAGGACATCGAGGCGCTGCACCTGGCCTGCGCGTTCGACCTGAAGGTCACCGAGCAGCGCAAGATCGAGGTCATGCGTCTCCTGGCGCTGGTCAACGAACAGCTCTGGATGGGCCATTTCGACCTGTGGAACCAGGAAGGCTTCGTCATGTTCCGCCAGTCGCTGCTGCTTGCCGGCGGCGCGGAGGCGACCAGCCAGCAGGTCGAGGGCATGCTCGGCAACGCGCTCGAATCTTGCGAGCGCTACTACCAGGCCTTCCAGTTCGTCGTCTGGGCCGGCCGCAGCGCCAACGAGGCGCTCGACACCGCGCTGTTCGAGACGGCAGGCGAGGCATGAGCCTTGCCGCGGCAACGCCGCTCGTTCTTGCCGGCGCCGGCAAGATGGGCGGGGCGCTGCTCGCCGGCTGGCTCGACAGGGGGCTCGATCCGGCGGGCGTCACGGTCATCGATCCGGGGCCGCCGCCGGAGATTTCCGAAAAGGGCATCCGGGCCGAGGCCTCGGTGCCGCCCGACGTCACCGCTGCTGTCCTCCTTATTGCCGTCAAGCCGCAGATGATGGGCGGCGTGCTGCCAACTCTCCGTCCGGTCGTTGGACCGGAGACCGTCGTCGTCTCCGTCGCCGCCGGGACGACCATCGCAACGCTTTCGGACGGCCTAGGCACCGACAGCGTCGTGCGCTCCATTCCCAACACGCCGGCCCAGGTCGGCCGCGGCATGACCGTTGCGGTTGCCACCGGCAGGGTGGGCGAGGCGCAGCGGGCGGTCGTCACCGACCTCCTTGCCGCCGTCGGCAAGGTCGGCTGGGTCGACGATGAGGCGCTGATCGATGCCGCCACCGGCGTTTCCGGCTCCGGCCCGGCCTATGTGTTCTTCCTTGTCGAGGCCCTTGCGGAGGCCGGGCGCGCGGCCGGGCTCGATGCCGATCTCGCCATGACGCTTGCCCGCCAGACCGTGACCGGGGCGGGCGAACTGCTGCACCGCTCCGATCTCGATGCCGCAACGCTGCGGCAGAACGTCACGTCTCCGGGCGGGACGACCGCCGCCGCGCTGAACGTGCTGATGGCCGAGGAGGGCGGGCTTGCCGGGCTGATGCGCGAGGCGGTTGCGGCTGCAACGAAGCGCTCGCGCGAGCTTGCCGGCTAGCGCCGGCAGGAAAACCCGCCACCCGTCTACCCTTTTTCCCGCGGCCGCGGCGTCCTATCTTGGCGGCAAAGGAGAGGTGATCCATGGCTACGGACCGCAATCGCAAGAAAATCATCGATGCCTTCATGTCGCTGGCCGAGACCCGCGACTTCGAAGAGATCTCGCTCGTCGCCATCGCCGAAGAGGCGAAGGTAGACCTCGCTACCCTGCGCGATGCCTATGACGGCAAGTTGGCGATCCTCGCCGACTTCTTCCGCCGTATCGACATGGCGGTGCTGAAGGGCGAGGAGGAGGGCGCGGCCGACGAGACGCCGCGCGACCGGCTGTTCGACGTCGTCATGCGACGCTTCGATGCGCTGGCGCCGTACAAGGGCGCGCTCGCCTCGCTGCGCCATTCGGCACGGCGCGACCCGTTCCTGACGCTGGCGCTGGCACGGCTGTCCTCCGTCTCCCAGAACTGGATGCTGACGGGGGCCGGGATCGACACCTCGGGCATCGTTGGCCTTGCCAAGGTCAAGGGCATGGTCCTGACCTATGCCAAGGTGTTCCGCACCTGGCTGAAGGACGACGACCCGGGGCTCGCCCGCACCATGTCGGCGCTGGACAAGGAGCTTCGGCGCGGCGAGAAGGTCGTCTCCCGGCTCGACCGGGTGTCCCGGCGCTGCGGTCGGCGTCCCGTTCGCCACGACGATCATCTGAAGGACTTCCCCCCAGAGGGCGCCGACGCAACGGCCGCCTGACCGGCACATTCCGAAAGGTTTTTCCATGAGCGACGGTGCCCCGGCGCAAGAAATCACGTTCGACGATTTCCTGAAGGTCGATATCCGCGTCGGCACCATCGTTGCGGCCGAGCCCTATCCGGAAGCGCGCAAGCCCGCCTACAAGCTGAAGATCGATTTCGGCCCGGACATCGGCATCAAGAAATCCTCCGCGCAGATCACCGTCAACTACACGCTCGACGACCTCGTCGGCCGGCAGGTGATGGCGGTCGTCAACTTCCCGCCGCGCCAGATCGGCAAGTTCATGTCCGAGGTGCTGACCATGGGCTTTCCCGACGAGAACGGCGAAGTGGTGCTGGCGGCCGTCGAGCGGCCGGTGGCAAATGGCGGCCGGCTTTATTGAGTGGGTGGGGCATTCTTGTTGCTCCGGACCCGATGACCGCCGGACCAGTCCCATCGGGTCGACACACGCGACTCTGCCACTCCCGCTTGACCCAAACACTGTCGTCACCCCGGGCTTGACCCGGGGCCTATTGCCCCTCTCCAAACGGTATGTCGGGTGTTGAGGGAACAAAGCGTTTGCGCGGATGTCGACCGTGCCACGATCCGCGACGGGCTACCGCATCGAGGTGGGCAATAGGCCCCGGCTCTCCGCTTCGCTCCGGCCGGGGTGACGGGAGAGGGAGGCTCGTCGTATAGCATCCACGAAACGCCGCTCTGGATCGCTTCGCTTCGCTCGCGATGATGGAATCTCCTATGATTCCAATGTCGTTGCGAGGAGGCCGCTAGGCCGACGCGGCAATCCAGCGAACGGTCGCGGCGGTCTGTCGTGTTGCGTTGGGCACGAGGCCCGGCTCTTGTCGTCGGATGAGGGCAGAGAAAAGCTCTCCGCATCGATTGCACGCGTCGCTGCTCTGGATTGCTTCGCTGCGCTCGCAATGACGAATTCCTCGACAACTCCAACGCCATTGCACGTTCCTGCCCCTCAAATCGGAATCCTTATCGTCGCCCTGAGGCCGCCCAGCGGGGAGCGGGAGAGGCTGATCTCACCGCCATGGGCGCGGGCGATGTCGCGGACGATGGCGAGGCCGAGGCCGGTGCCGGCGCGGTCCTGGTTGCGGGAGGTGTCGAGGCGGTAGAACGGCCGGAACACCGTCTCCAGCTCCTCCTCGGGGATGCCCGGACCGTTGTCGTCGATGACCAGCACGACGGCGTTGCCGGCGTTGCGGGCGGCGATCTCCACGTGGTCGGCGTGACCGGCGGCGTTCGTTACCAGGTTCAGCAGCATCCGCTTGAAGGCGTTGGGCTTCACCGCCACGTCGCTGGCCAGTTCGATGCGCGAGGTGACCGTGGCGCCGAGCGCCTCGGCCTCGATCTCAAGATCCTCGACGATCGCCGCCAGGTCGGTGGGGGTGACGGTCTCGTCGCCGTCGCCGCGCACGAAGGTGAGGTAGGTTTCCAGCATCGCCTGCATCTCGTCGACGTCCCGCTTCAGGGCGTCGATCTCCGGGCCTTCGCCGATCAGCTCCAGTTCCAGGCGGAACCGCGTGAGGACGGTCCTCAGGTCGTGGCTGACGCCGGCGAGCATGACCGTGCGCTGCTCGATATGGCGGGCGATGCGGTTGCGCATTTCCAGGAATGCCTCGGTCGCCAGCCGTACTTCGCGCGAGCCGCGCGGTCTGAGGTCCGCCACCTCGTGGCCGCGGCCGAGGCTTTCGGCGGCGTTGGCGAGCTGCTGGATCGGCCGGATCTGGTTGCGCAGGAACAGGATGGCGATGATGATCAGCACCAGCGAGGTGGAGACCATCCAGATGACGAAGATGTAGGAGTTGGAGGCGTAGGTGTGGCTGCGCTTGGCGAAGATGCGCATGATCGAATGGTCGAGCTGGACGCGGATCTCCACAAGGTCCGAGCGGCCGACGGTGTCGATCCAGAACGGCTTGCCGACCTGCCGGGAAATCTTGCGGCTGAGCGCCCGGTCGAGCAGCGAGAAGAAGGGTTTCGGCGCCGGCGGCGGCAAGGGACCCGGCGGCATCATCACCATGATGATCTGGAGGTCGTCGCGGGCGATCTCGGAGAGCTTTTCGTAGTTGTCGTCCTGGGGATAGCGCTCGGCGATGGAAATCAGCGCGGCGATGTCGCGCACGGTGGCGTCGGACAGGCGGTTGGTGACCGTCTCCCAGTGGCGCTCCATGAAGACGAAGGCGAGCACCGACTGCAGCAGCACCATCGGCGCGACGATGATGATGAGGGCGCGGCCGTAGAGCCCCTTCGGCATGTAGTTGTGGAGGGTGCCGGTGATGAGGTTGTAGCCGCCGCGGACGAGCCGCCAGAGGCGGGCGAGGCGGGAGCGGACGGCCGGAGAGGTGTCGCTGGTCGCCATCGCCGGCCTGTCAGTCGCACATCAGCCGATAGCCGACGCCGCGCACCGTCTGCAGGTAGATCGGGTTGGTCGGGTCGGGCTCCAGCTTGCGGCGCAGGCGGTTGATCTGGACGTCGGCGGTGCGCTCGCCGAGATTGCCGTCGCCGCCGATGAGGAGGTGGCGGGGGACCGTCTCGCCGGGCTTTTCGGCAAAGATGCGCAGGAGGCCGCGTTCCCGGTCGGTGAGGCGGATGAGGTCGTCGCCCTTCTTCAGCTCGCGCCGGTCAAGGTGGAAGGTGAAGGGGCCGAAGCGGACCTCCGTCGGCATGCCGATGGGCTTGGCGTCGCCGCGCTTCAGAAGATTGCCGAGGCGCAGCAGGAGTTCGCGCGGCTCGAACGGCTTCGACAGATAGTCGTCGGCGCCGACTTCCAGGCCCGCGATGCGGTCCTCGACCTCGGTGCGGGCGGTCAGCATCAGGATCGGCACGTCGGAGGCCTCGCGCAGGGCCGAGGTCAGCTCCAGGCCGCTTTCGCCGGGCATCATGACGTCGACGACGAGGGCGTCGAAGGTCAGCGCCTCCAGCTTGCGCCGCGCCGCGGCGGCGGAATCGGCGACCGTGACGCGGAAGCCGTGATTGCCGAGATAGCGCGACAGCAGGTCGCGGATGCGGCTGTCGTCGTCGATCACCAGAAGGTGCGGGGCATCGTCCGGCGGGTGAACTGCCTGGGTCTCCATGGGGTCTTCATTCCACGCGCGGATGCAGCGCGTTCTAGCGTTTCGCCGTCAGCCGCCGGACCTCGGCGCGTTCGGTGTCGTTGACGAGTTGCAGGAGGAAGTCGCGGGCGGCGGCCTCGCTCCCGGCCGGGAGTTTCTCTAGTGCGGCAAGAATACGGTGCGATTGCGGCGCGGCAAGGCGGATCGCCAGCTCGTGGCCGGCCGTCGTCGCGAAGAGGAGGCGCTGGCGGCGGTCGAAGGACCCGGTCTGCTGCTCGATGAAGCCGCTTTCCACGAGCTGCTTCAGGACCCGGCCGAGGCTCTGCTTGGTGATCTTCAGGATATCGAGGAGCTCGGTGACGGTGATGCCGGGATTCCGGTTGACGAAATGCAGCACCCGGTGATGGGCGCGCCCGAAGCCGTATTCGGCAAGGATGGTGTCCGGATCGCTGACGAAGTCGCGATAGGCAAAGAACAAAAGTTCGATCAGTTCGAAGTCGAGATCGGGTTCGCGGACGCCGTCGGCGGCGCCGGCGCCATCCTGTCCAGCCGTGCGTATTTTCGCGGAGGAAGAATTTATGTCAGCCATATTGACTTATTTCGTGCCGATTGTTACCCATATGCCCGTCGAAACGAAATGATCGGTCGCAAGGCCCCATTTCGAGGCATACGAACTTGCGTGGCAGGTCCGTTCCCGGCGGTGTGCACGATATCGATTGTTTTATCGCGACGCAAAAGCCACCGGCCCCTTTCCCGGGGGACAACCCGGCGGCCCGCGGACGGTCGGCGACGCAGCAACAAGAAAGGCGCGAGAGCAAGCGCCAGTGGAGAAAATTATGGCGGGAATTCCTTTCGATCAGCGCGATGGCGAGATCTGGTATGACGGGGCCTATGTCCCCTGGGCCGACGCCAAGGTGCATGTGCTGACGCACGGGCTGCATTACGCCAGCGCCGTGTTCGAAGGTGAGCGGGCCTATGGCGGCGCCATCTTCAAGCTGGAAGAGCACACTGACCGGTTGATCGAGTCGGCCCGCGTACTCGGCTTTTCGATTCCCTATTCGGCCGAGGTGATCAACAACGCCTGCAACGACCTGCTGGTCCGGGCGAACCTCTCCGACGCCTATGTGCGGCCGATCTCCTGGCGCGGCAGCGAGATGATGGGCGTGTCGGCGCAGGCCAACACCATCCATCTGGCGATCGCGGTGTGGCCGTGGCCGAGCTACTTCAAGCCGGAAGAGCGGCTGAAGGGCATCCGCCTCGACATCGCTGAATATTGCCGGCCGGATCCGCGCACGGCGCCGTCGAAGTCGAAGGCGGCCGGGCTCTACATGATCTGCACGATCTCCAAGCACGCGGCCGAGGCCAAGGGCTATGCCGATGCCCTGATGCTCGACTGGCGCGGCCAGGTCGCCGAGGCGACCGGCGCCAACGTGTTCTTCGTCAAGGACGGCGTCATCCATACGCCGAAGCCGGACTGCTTCCTCGACGGTATCACGCGGCGCACGGTCATCGGCCTTGCGAAGGCGCGCGGCATCGAGGTGGTGGAGCGGGCGATCATGCCGGAGGAGATGGCAAGCTTCGAGCAGTGCTTCCTGACCGGCACGGCGGCCGAGGTCACCCCGGTCTCCGAGATCGGCCCCTACAGCTTTGCCGTCGGCGACATCACCAAGACGCTGATGGAAGACTACATGGCGGCGGTGCTGCCGCAGGAGCCGGCAAAGGTCGCCGCGGTCGGCTGAGCCGGCGCGTTACCTCCTGAAATTATCAGCGGCCGGGAGAGCGATCTCCCGGCCGTTTTGCGTGCGTGGCTCGGCGGGGCGCAACGGGCCGAGTTGTCCGTGTGGCGGGATTGCGCGCGCAAAACGAGATGCTTCGTAGAATTAAAATGTTTGATTGTCGGTAATATTTTATGCAATTGATTACCAGTATCAAAAATCGGAAGCAAAACAGGAGGGGACAATGAGGGCATTTCTGGCATCGGCAATCGGGGCTTTGTGTTTGTCGGCGGTCGCGGCGGCGCCGGGTCTTGCGAAGGAATCGACGCACCAGCGCCATATCGTCCAGGTGAACTGCGATCACAGCAAGATCGACAACGAAGAGACCAAGAACACGGTCACGGTCGAATTCTGGCGCGACGACCTGAAGCTCTACGAGACGACCGCTAATTACGCCACCGAAACCGCCATAGTCTGGAGCGCCTTCAAAGCCATTTTCAAATATCCGGAATTCACGGAGGGCCCGCCGAAATGCGATTCCAATCAATGGGCCGTCTACATTTCCGATCCCAACCAGTTCCCCGCCGGCGGCGGCTACGAAGCGGGCAAGGAGCGCAATCCGACCCATTTCATCATGCGCACCAGCGGCAAGGATGGCTTCTTCATGGACGAGGTCGAATACCACGACGAGGAAAACAAGGGGAACCGGGTCGACTTCGGTGCCTCCAACGGCAAGGGCTATTGCCTGTCGAAGGACAGCGGCGACGCCAAGCGGAGCTGGAAGAAATACGTCGACGGCTGCTATCCGGCGCTGAAATTCGTCCTGAAGAGCGGCAAGGTCTATCCCGCGGACTGACCGGGACCGGCTTTCAAGGATGGACATGACATGGCCGGCCGGGGGAGCGATCCCCTGGCCGCTGTCATGTCCGCCGGTCGGGCAGGTCTTCGGCAAGGGCCGCGCCGAGGCGCCGGGCGGCGTCGCCGGCGTCTGGCCGCATGCGGATGGAATATTCCGCCTTCGGCAAGGCCGGCAGGTCGAGGGAGGCGGGCGCGGGCGCAAGATCCCCTGCGGCCCAGCGCGGCGTGCGGGCGGTGACGGCAACGCCCGCCGCGACGGCGGCGAGGCAGCCGGCCAGCGACGGGCTGGTGGCGGCGATCCGGTAGCTGCGGTTCGCCGCATCGAGCGCCGAAAGGGCCGCGGCCCGGAACGCGCAGGGCGGATCGATCAGGGCGAGCGGCAGGTCTTTCTGGTCCGCGGCCGCGAGGCCGCCCGGCGCGGCGAGCCAGCACATCGGTTCGGCAAAGACGGCGACCTCGTCGGGCTCCACGGCGTTTCTCAAGACGACCAGGAGGTCGACCTGGCCGCTCCGGTAGGCCTCGGAAAGATCGGCCGTGCCGCCGACGCGCAGGTCGAGCCGCACGCGCGGGTGGGTGCGGGCGAAGCGGGAGAGCACCTCCGTCAGGGGGCCCCTGGCAAAATCCTGGGTGATGCCAAGGCCGACCCGGCCGTCGACGGCGGCGCCGGCAACGCTCATCAGCGCCTCGCGGTTGGCAGCGAGGATACGCCGCGCATGGGCGACGAGGCGCGATCCGGCATCGGTCAGCACCTTGCGCCTTCCGTCGTCCCTCAGCAGCGGCACGCCGGCCGCCGCCTCCAGCCGCTGCATCTGGGCGGTGACGGCAGATGGCGTGCGGCCGACAATATCGGCGGCTCGGGCGAGCGTGCCGGCATCGGCAAAGGCGACGAGGGCCTGCAGCAGGGTCGGATCGAACGGCTTCATGATTCAATACTATCGAATCTTTTATGAAGAACAATTCGATTTTATCAAATCAATTCGTCGCGCATGGTCAGGGCATCGCTTCTCCTCACTGCAAGGAAATTTGTCCCATGCCGCTGCTGACGCTTTCCCTTTCCGCCGCGCCGGACCGCACCCGCGCCGGCAAGGCCGCCCGGATCCTCACCGATCTCACCGCCCGCCATCTCGGCAAGGCGCCGGAGGTCACCGCCGTCCTCGTCAACGAGCACGATCCCGCCCGCTGGTACATCGGCGCCCGGCCGCTCGCCGATGACGCCGGCGCGCGGGCCAGCTTCGCCCTCGACGTCAAGGTGACGGCCGGCACCAACACCAAGGCGGAGATCTCGGCCTATATCGATGCGGTGTTCGCTGCGATGGGCGCGCTCACCGGCGCGGTGCGCACGGAAAGCTACATCGTCGTCGACGAGGTCCCGGCGCCGAACTGGGGCTTCGGCGGACGAACCCAGGAGCACCGCTTCATCGCCGGCCGGCGGGTCGAGCCGGCCACCGAACTGACAGCGCCGTGAGCCCGATGGATATCTTGATAGGCGTGTCGCCGGAGCGCATAGTGCCGCGCGAAAAATGATCCCTGCCGGATGAGCCGCCATGAGCCCGGAATTCCTCGTCACCTCCTTCGTCGTCGTGCTGGCGCCGGGCACCGGCGTGCTCTTCACCCTGGCGATGGGGCTGTCGAAGGGGGTGAGGGCCAGCATTGCCGCCGCCTTCGGCTGCACGCTCGGCATCGTGCCGCATATGGCGGCGGCGATCCTCGGGCTGGCGGCGCTGCTGCATGCCAGCGCCACGGCCTTCCAGATGCTGAAGATCGCCGGAGTGATCTACCTGCTCTATCTCGCCTGGACGATGCTGAAGGAGCGCGGCGCGCTGTCCGTGCCGCCGGAGGAGGAGGCGCGCGAAGAGGCCGCGCGGCATGGCGGGATCGTCGTCAAGGCGATCCTCATCAACATCCTCAACCCGAAGCTCTCGATCTTCTTCCTCGCCTTCCTGCCGCAGTTCATCGATCCGGATGCCGCCGGCGCAACCGCGTCGATGGTGTTCCTCAGCGCCATCTTCATGGCGATGACCTTCGTCGTCTTCGTCGGTTACGGGGTTTTTGCGGCCACGGTGCGCCGCCACGTCATCTCAAGGCCATCGGTGATGGCCTGGATGCGGCGGGCATTCGCCGGCTCGTTCGTGCTGCTCGGGGGCCGGCTGTTGCTTGCGGAGCAGTAGGGGCGAGGGTGTTGCGGGTCGAACCGCTGTTCTGGATTGCTTCGCTGCGCTCGCAATGACGGATTTGCCAACAGTTTCAACGTCATTGCGAGGAGGCTGCTAGGTCGACGCGGCAATCGAGGGGGCGTTGGCGGTAGGAGGCCGACCTTGGAACTCCCTACTCCTCCCAGCGCAGCAGCGCGCTGTCGTCGGCGTCCTTGGCCTCGACCCAGCCGCCGGTCGTGCCGTCCTTCAGATGTTCCTTCTTCCAGAACGGTGCGCGGGTCTTCAGGTAATCCATCATAAATTCGGCCGCCTCGAAGGCGGCGCGGCGGTGGGAGGCGGCGGCGATGACCAGCACGATGGGGTCGCCCGGAGCGAGCTTGCCGTAGCGGTGGATGGCGGTCAGGCCGAGGAGCTCCCAGCGCGCTTCCGCCTTTGCCGCGACACGGCCGATCTCGTCCTCGGCCATGCCCGGATAGTGCTCCAGTTCCAAGGCCGAGAGCCGCCCGTCCTCGTCGCGGACATAGCCGGTGAAGCTGGCGAGCGCGCCGATATCGGCCCGGCCTTCGAGCAGCTTTTCGCTCTCGGCGGCAAGGTCGAAGGGCTCGGCCTGGATACGGATCGTAGCAGCCATTGAGGCTCAGCCGCCGGTCATCGGCGGGAACATGGCGATCTCGCGGGCGCCGGTGATCGCCGCCTCGTGCTCGACATGGACCCGGTCGACGGCGACGCGGATCAGTTCGGGCGCCTCGAAGGCGTATTCGAACTCCTCGCCGCGGCCTTTCAGCCAGGCGATCAGGTCGGCGACGGTGGCGACGTCGGCCGGCGGGTCGATTTCTTCCTCGGGCTTGCCGACGCGCTCACGGAGCCAGGCGAAATAGAGAAGCTTCACGATTCGTCCTCAAACAGGTGGCCGATACCGGCGCGGAAATAATCGTAGCCGGTATAAAGGGTAACGAGTGCCGCGCTCCACAGAAGCGTCAGGCCGATCAGCGTCGTGCCCGGCAGGTAGCGCTCGCCGGCGGGGCCGGCGAGAAGAAAGCCGATGGCGACGAGCTGCACCGTGGTCTTCCACTTGGCGAGCCGGGTGACGGGCACGCTGACCTTCAACTCGGCAAGATATTCGCGCAAGCCCGAGACCAGGATCTCGCGGCACAATATGACGATGGCGGCCCACAGCGACCAGCCCGCGATGGTACCATCGGCGGCCAGCAGCAACAGGCAGGCCGCGACCAGCAGCTTGTCGGCGATCGGATCGAGCATGCGGCCGATGGACGACTGCTGGTCCCAGGCACGGGCGAGGTAGCCGTCGAGGAAATCGGTGATGCTGGCGATCAGGAACAGGAACACCGCCGTCCAGCGGGCGGCGTCGCTGCCGGAGAATTTCCCCTCGCCGAAAAAGCAGACGACGACCATCGGGACCGCGGCGATGCGGCCATAGGTGAGGATATTCGGAAGGCTGTAGGCGTGTGATCGCGGCATGAGGCTCTGGGCGCGGCTTAAGGCTTGGGATGCTGCCTTTGCGGTGCGACAACACCATGCCCGGCTTTTCGGGTCAATGCGGGAACGCGACCGAAACGCGGCGGCAAGGTCGCGCAGGCGAAATCCCGCAACGGGTTTCTCGTTTGCCGGGTAAGCCTAAGGCCTGTTTGTGACAGCGCGGTTGCTGGGCCTGTTGGAAGGGGCATTGACCGCAACCGTGGTGTCCTTGGACAAGCCTCGCATTCCAAATCCTCCATGCATTTGGACGCGAAGGTCGTCAATGCCCGTTGGGCCTTGCGGCAGGGGTGGGCTTGTCCGTTATCGGGTGTCGGCGGATGCGCGCGGGCTCTACAATCGCGGCGTCAGGGATGAAGGCGTATCGGGGGATCATATGGCGGAAGGTTCGGGTCGGTCGGGAATGGCTATCGGCTATGGCTGGGTGCCGGGCATCGTCGGCGAGATCGTCCGCGCCCATGCCGTCTACTATGCGCGGGAATGGGATTTCGGGCCGGTGTTCGAGGCGAAGGTCGCAGGCGGGCTGGCCGCGTTCCTGGAGCGCTACGACCCTGTTCGCGACCGGCTGGTGCACGCCCATGGCGGGGACACCTTTCTCGGCTCCGTCGCCATCGACGGCAGCGATCCGGAGCTGGCTCCGGGGAGGGCGCATCTGCGCTGGTTCGTCGTCACGGACGCTGCGCGCGGCCGCGGGCTCGGGCGCCGGCTGATGGACGAGGCCGTCCGGTTCGTCAGATCCTCGGGCGCCACCTCCTGCTATCTCGACACCTTTGCGGGGCTCGATGCCGCCCGGCATCTCTACGAAGCCGCAGGCTTCCGTCTGACCGAGGAGCACGAGGCGACGAGCTGGGGCACGCCGGTCACCGAGCAGCGCTTCGTGCTGGATGTTGGCGCTACTGCCGTCGATACCCCTCCATCGCTTACTCGCGATTGACGTTCCACATCAGGCAGGAATTGGTGCGGTAGCTGCCGTCGTCGCCCCGTTTTGCCGCGATCAACGGGCCGTAATTGCTCTCTCCGAAATCGACGCCGCAGGTCGCCGACTGCCGGTTGGTGACGATCCGCACGGTGCCGCCGACCTCGCCCTTGACGACGCGGTCGACGCGGAACGTGGTCTCGCGCTTGCGGCCGCCGACGAGGCGCGCATCAGTGACCTCGCCCTCAAAGACGATGTCGGCAGCGGCCATGGCGTCGGCCTGGCTGACGCGGCGGCAGGAGCAGGCGTCGGCCTTAAGAGTGGTCGCGGCGAGCATCGATGTGGCGACAAGGCCGGAAAGGAGGATCGCATTGATTTTGCCGTTGCGCATGGCCGTCTCCTGATGTCGCCGCTACTGCTTGCGGGAGATGTTCAGCATGATGCAGCTATTGGTGATCAGCCGGCCCTTGTCGTCAAGAAAGGCGGCGACGGTGAACGGGCCTGTGCCGGGCTTGAAGCGCACGGCGCAGACCGAGGGCGGGATGGAAATCTCCGCGCCGTTGGCGTCGCCCTGCCGGCCCTTCAGCCATTTGTCGACGGCAAAGATCGTGGTCTCCCATTGAACGCCGTCCTCGTCGGCCTTGGAGACCTTGGTCGGCTTGCCCACGAAGACCACGTCGGCCTCCTTCAGGATCGTCTCGCGCGGCTCCTTCAGGCAGATGCAGCCGCCGCCCTGGGCCATGGCCGGGCCGGCCGGCACAAGGGCAAGGACGACAAGCGCCAGAATGAGGCGGTGGACCATGGCAGCCGAAACACCAGGAAACGGATGACGCCTTGCCTAGCCTATCCGGCGCCCTCATGGAAGAAGTCGTAGACGATCTGGGCGATGCTTTCGGAGATGCCGGGCACGGCCCGCAGATCGTCGATGCCGGCGCGGCTGACCGCCTTGGCAGTGCCGAAATGGCGCAGCAGCGCGCGCTTGCGGCCGGGGCCGACGCCGCGGATTTCGTCGAGCGGGTTCTTGGTCAGGTCCTTCTTGCGCCGGGCCCGGTGCGAGCCGATGGCGAAGCGGTGGGCCTCGTCGCGCAGGCGCTGGATGAAATAGAGCACCGGATCGCGGGTCGGCAGCATGAAGCTGTCGCGCTCCGGCAGATAAAAGGTCTCGCGGCCCGCATTGCGCTCCGGGCCCTTGGCGACGCCGACCAGCGGCAGATCCTCGATGCCGAGTTCGGCGAGCGTCTCGCGCACCGCATTGAGCTGGCCACGGCCGCCGTCGATCAGGACGAGATCCGGCCACGCGCCGACGGTGTCGCGGTCTTCCTCGCCATCTCCGTTGCCGCCGCGCGGGCCGGCCTCCTTCAGCAGGCGCGAGAAACGGCGCGTCATCACCTCGCGCATCATGCCGAAGTCGTCGCCCGGCGTGATGTCGTCCGACTTGATGTTGAATTTTCGATATTGCCCCTTCACGAATCCTTCCGGCCCGGCGACGATCATGCCGCCGACGGCATTGGTGCCCATGATGTGGGAGTTGTCGTAGACCTCGATGCGCCGGGGCATGGCCTCAAGGCCGAAGACCTCGCCGACGCCTTCCAGCAGCCGCGCCTGGGACGAGGATTCCGCGAGCCGGCGGCCGAGCGCCTCGCGGGCGTTGGCATGGGCGTGGTCGACCAGCTCCTTCTTCTCGCCGCGCTGGGGCACGGAGATTTCCACCTTGCGGCCGGTCTTTTCGGTGAGGGCCGTTGCCAGAAGCTCGCGCTCGGCGAAATCGTGGGAGAGAAGGATCTGCTTCGGGCAGGGCTTGTCGTCGTAGAACTGTGCGAGAAAACTCTCCAGCACCGCGTCGGCCTCAAGGGTCTTGTCGGCCTTGGGGTAGTAGCAGCGGTTGCCCCAGTTCTGGCCGGTGCGGAAGAAGAACACTTCTATTGCCGTCTGGCCGCCCTCCTGGTGCAGCGCGAAGACGTCGGCCTCGCTGACGGTCTGCGGGTTGATGCCCTGGTGCGACTGGACGTGGGAGAGGGCCGCCAGGCGGTCGCGGTAGACGGCGGCCTGCTCGAAGTCGAGCCGGTCCGAGGCCGTCTCCATGGCGCTGGCTAATTCCGCCTTCACCGTCTTGCTCTTGCCGGAGAGGAACGCCGTGGCCTCCTTCACCAGGCGGTCGTAGCCTTCGGCGTCGATCTCGCCGGTGCAGGGGCCGGCGCAGCGCTTGATCTGGTAGAGCAGGCACGGCCGGGTGCGGCTGTCATAGACCGCATCGGAGCAGCTTCGGATCAGGAACGCCTTCTGCAGCGCGTTGATGGTGCGGTTGACGGCGCCGGCCGAGGCGAAGGGGCCGAAATACTTGCCCTTCCGCTTCTGGGCGCCGCGATGCTTGACGATCTGCGCGGCCTCGTGGTCGCCGGTGAGGAGGATATAGGGAAACGACTTGTCGTCGCGCAGGAGCACGTTGAAGCGCGGCCTGAGGCGCTTGATGAGGTTGGCCTCAAGCAGCAGCGCCTCGGTCTCGGTCCGCGTGGTGACGAACTCCATCGTCACCGTCGCCTGGATCATCCGGGCGATGCGGTTCGACTGGCCCGCGAGCTTGGTATAGCTCGTCACCCGCTTCTTCAGGTTCCGCGCCTTGCCCACATAGAGCACATCGCCGTCGCCATTGATCATCCGATAGACGCCCGGCGCATTCGGCAGGCGCTTCACGAAATCGGCGATCACCTCCACGCCGCGGGGGGCGGGGGCCTCGGTCTCTTGCGGCTGCTGTTCGGCTTGCTGGGTCACGTGGCTTTTGGTCTGGCGATTCGGTTCGGTGCTGTTGCTTGCCCCAGATATAGGACATTTCCGGCGCGAAGGAGGAGGGCGGCGGTGGAAGGCGTTTGGCGCGTCAACGTTCGAGCGGGAAAATCGGGCGCAATCGTGTGGGGCATTTGCTAAAATCACCACCATGAACGAGCGCCTCAAAAAACTGGTCGACGCGGCCAAGGAGCTTTCGCCCGAAGAGCGGGTGGAACTCGTCGAAGGCGTGCTCGAAAGCCTCGATGCGACGGACCCGCGCCTCGATGCCCTGTGGGCCGAAGAATCGAATGACCGGTTGACCGCGTATCGTCGCGGCGAGATCGCGTATGCTGATTTCGACGCCGTGGTCGCGAAACATCGGCGTCCCTCGGATCGGTGAAGCACGCTCGATTGCTTTTCACAGGCCTTCGCGCTTATTCCCAAGGGTCGGCGATCAGCGGTCCATAGATGATCCGCTCGACAACAATCATGCCGGCGTGGACGCGGTAGTAAATTATGTGGGTACCGTGAACGAAGCGGCGGCGATCACCCGTGCCCGGGTCTCGTGACCTCCCGATTTCCGGCAGGAATGCGATGAGCTCGAATATTCGCGTGAGCGATTCTTGGTATTTCTGCGCTTGTCGTTCGCCAAAGGTGAGAATGCCTTCGAGGAAAATATCCTCCAGGTCGACTGCAGCCCGTTCGGTTAGCCTATACGGCATTGGCCCGTTTAATGGCTTTCGCCCGAGCGCTTTCGAAAATCTGGTCGGCGGTCTTGCCGCTCGGCGGTGATTTGGCCCCGCGCTCGATCGCCTCTGCGATGAGCGCCTTGCGGTCCTCCTCGGAAAGCGCGCGCAGTTTTTCCAGATCCGCCGCCGTCGGTGCGGCGAGGGAAGACACCGTGATCCTGCCGTTCAGAAACGTCTCCGTCATCGCGCCATCCTAGCAGTTTTTTCCCACAGGGACATGTCTGCAGCGGCCGGCGCGTTGTTTGACGTTGATGTCTCGTTTCGAAAACCCAAAAAAACGGCGGAGCACTTTGGCTCCGCCGGGCAGTCGGGAGGAAGAACGGGCGGCGGGCACACCGCGGAAGTCGGTCAGGCGGCGGCGACGCCGTCTAGGAAGCGGTCGACGGCGACGCGCAGTTCCTCGGCCTGGTCGGCGGCGCTGCGCGAGGTGTCGGCGACGCTGTCGGCCGACTCGGAGGTCTTGGAGACGGCTGTGGTGACGCCGGAGACGTTGGCGGCGACCTCGCGGGTGCCGGCCGCGGCCTCCTGGACGTTGCGGGAGATGTCGCCGGTGGCGGCGCCCTGCTGCTCGACCGCGGCGGCAATGGCGCTGGTGTAGCCGTTGACCCGCTCCATGATTTCCGAAATCGACTGGATGGCGCCGACGGCCTCGTCGGTGGAGCCCTGGATCTCGCCGATCTGCTGGGCGATCTGCTCGGTCGCCTTGCTGGTCTGGGAGGCCAGCGTCTTCACCTCGGAGGCGACGACCGCAAAGCCCTTGCCCATCTCGCCCGCGCGTGCCGCCTCGATGGTGGCGTTGAGCGCCAGCAGATTGGTCTGGGCGGCGATGTCCTGGATCAGATTGACCACCTCGCCGATCCGCTGGGCCGCATCGGCAAGGCCGGAAATGCGCTCGTTGGCGGTGCGGGTGGTGGTGCTGGCCTCCTGGACGACGGCGGTCGTCTCGCCGACCTGGCGGGCGATCTCGGCAATCGAGGCGTCGAGCTCCTCGGCGGCGCTGGCCACCGTCTGGACGTTGACCGAGGCCTCCTCAGAGGACGCGGCGGCACCGGTCGCCTTCTCGGACGTCTCCTCGGCGACGGAGGACAGGACCCGGGCCGTTTCCTGCATGTCGCCCATGCGGCCGGAGAGCGCGCCGAGGATCGTCTGCGAGTGCTCGCGGAAATCGCCGATCAGCCCCTCGATCCGGGCCTGGCGTTCGGCGCGCTCGGCCTGCTCGACCTTGCGCGTGGCGCGGTTGCGTTCGCGTTCCACCGCGTTTTCCTTGAAGACGACGACGGCCTCGGACATCTCCCGGATCTCGTCCCTGGTCTCGTAGTCCGGCACCTCGACCTCAAGGTCGTTGTCGGCGAGCCGGCGCATGGTGCCGGCAATCCGGGTGATCTTGCGGGTGATGGAGCGCGCGGCCAGGAACGCGACCGCAAGGACGACGAGGAACAGGGGAATGCAGACCATCAGCAGCATGCGGCCAAGCGCGGTGACCGGCGCGGCCGCCTCGCCGCTGCCCTGCAGGGCGGCGAGCGCCCACTTGGTGCCATGGAAGGCGATCGGCGTTGCGACCGCGAGGAACTCCATGTCGCGATAGCCGTCGAGCGTCCCTTCGGACCGTTCGCCGGCAACCGCCTCGCTGATGACCGGACCCTCAAGCCGGGTCGTCAGAATGTCGTTGGTGTCGGCGGTCCGCGTGGAATCGTTGCGCATCAGGCCGTTGGGGCCGACCAGGACGGTCTCGCCGGTCTTGCCGAGGCCTTCCTGGTCGCCCAGGATCGCGTTGAGCTTGTCGATCGGCATCTGGAAAACGAGGACGCCGATGGTGTTGCCGTCGGCGACGATGGGCGCGGACAGGAACGCGGCCGGAGCGTCATTGCTCGGCGCATAGGGCCGGAAGTCGAAGAAGGTGACACCGTCCGCCGGCGCGCCGAAGCCGCTGCGGAAGGCATTTCCGAGGTCGGTGTCCTTCCAGGCGCCGGTGTTCAGGTTGGTCGCGTAGTCGAGTTCCTTGAACACCGTGTAGACGAGATTGCCCTCGGCATCGAACAGGAAGATGTCGTAGTAGCCGCGGGCGCGCAGGAACTTGCGGAACCAGGGGTGATAGGCCGCGTGGACGCCGTCATAGGAGGTCGTTCCGGCGCTGTCCAATTCGTCCTTCTTGCCGGTCGGGTGCGGATTGTCCTCGATATAGGCCTTCTGCAGGGCCGCCGTCTGGTCCGCAGCGATCTCCTGCCAGCCCTTGGCGAAGGCCTGCAGGGCGTCGATCGTCATCGGGCTTGCCGCCAGCGTCTTCAGATCCTCGTCGACGGCCTCAAGATAGTGGGTCAGCTCCGCCTTGCGCGAGCCGGCAACGGCGTCGAGCCGTTCCATCGTCATGTCGTGGGCGTTGGTCGAGGCAGCCCAATAGCTCGCCGTGCCGACGGCGACGGTGAGAATGAGGGCAGAGACCGCAACGAGGGCGGGAATCCGGAAAGCCAGACGCTGGAAGGATGTCGGTATCAACGCATATACTCCAGACCGAACGCAGGATTGCGCGTCTTTTTCCGGCAATATTGTTGTCGAACCCTTTAACAGACAGTTCAAATGCGCTTCTATTCGGATTCAAATTGAGAAAAACAGAATCTATACTATTTATACAAATATGGCTGGTGAATCTTTATTTAACGAGCACGCTTGCTGTCGCGCGCTGGCAACGGCGTTGAAACCCCGGGAGCTTGTCTTCGAGAGCCTGCCGCGTGCAATGGACGCCAATCCCTCAGCGCCGGGCGTCCATCCGGCAGCCGACCGACTTGCAGTCCGGATAGACGTCGAGCTTCCTCGTCGACACGGTGGCGGCCAGCACCTCGGGCCGCGAGAACAGCATCGCCAGGATGTCCCGGCAGAGCGTTTCCTGGAGGTTGTAGCGACGGCTCTCGACGAGGCCGTGGATGCCGCCCCGGATGAAGTCGTAGTCGAGCACGTGGTCGATCTCGTCGCCCCTGGTGCCGTCGACGACGGCGTCGACCTCGATATCGACGTTGATCAGCACCCGCTGGGGCGTGCCGATCTCGTGGTCGTGGATGCCGATGTCGATGGTGACCTCGAAGTCTTCCAGGAAGAGCATCACGCGGGGCGTGGTCATTTGTTATGTCTCACGGCTGTTCCTCGCTTGCGCTCGGGCCTCCGACGGGGCGGCGCAAAGGCGCCGGCGGGCGGTCGCCCTTGCGAGCCCTTCGGGCTCGGGTTTTCGCTCGCGGCCGAGCGCTCGCATTCGCTCGCTGGCCTGCGTGGGCTCGGGCGCGCTCATTTCTGCCGCTCGGTCATGAAGGCGACGTCGCGCTCCAGCTTCATCAGCTTCTGGCCGCCGTCGACGGTGATGATCTCGCCGTTGAGGGTGCGCGATTCCACGATGAAGCGCGCGGTGCGGCAGATGTCCTCCACCTCGATCGCCCGTTTCAAGGGGTTCATCGCCCTGGTCTCCTCAAAGTCGTCGTCGCTCTGGACGCCGGAGACGAAGGTGACGCCCGGGGCGATGCCGCAGACGCGGACATGGGGGGCAAGGGCCATGGCCATCAGCTCGGTCGCGCCCATCAGCCCGTATTTGGAGATCGAATAGGAGAAATAGTCCGGGTTGGGCGCGAACACCTTGTTGTCCAGCATGTTGACGATGACGCCTTCGCCGCCGCGCTCGCGGACCAGTTCGGCGAAGCGGCGCGACAGCAGGATCGGGGCGGCGGCATTGACGTGGAAATGCTTTTCCAGCGTTGCCGGCTCCGACGTCCAGGCCTCGTCATATTCGAACATGGAGGCGTTGTTGATGAGCGCGGTGAGCGGCGGGCTGTCTGCCACGAGCTTTTCGAAGAACGCGTCGTAGGCGGTAAAGTCGGTGAGGTCGAGGGCGAGGATACGGCCGTCGCCGCCGGCCTTCTTCACCTCTTCCAGCGTATCCGCGGCCTCGCCGAGCGAGGTGTTGACGTGGATGGTGACGAACCAGCCGGCCGCAGCGAAGGTCTTTGCGAAGGCCCGGCCCATGCGCTTGGCGGCGCCGGTGATCAGGATATGGCCGGGCGCCCTTGCGTCTTCTGCCATCAAGCGGTTCCCCCCGTTCGTGTTCGAGGGCTCTAAAATAAGGGGCGTGCCGGGTTAATCAATCGCCCGGCATGGACGCTCAGGCGGCGCCGATCTGGAAGACGATGAAGATGTAGAGCGCGTAGCCGGCCGTCATGGCGATGCCGGTGATGCGGCCGATGGTGACCGACAGGGCGGCGAACAGGAGGATCAGCACGGACGTCGCCAGCATCGCCCAGATGTCGAAGCTGACGATCTCGGCCGGCACGGCGATCGGCGCAATGAGCGCGGTGGCGCCGATGATCGCCAGGAGATTGAAGATGTTGGAGCCGACGATGTTGCCGACGGCAACGCCGGTGTGGCCGCGCACGGCCGACATCAGCGTGGTGGCGAGTTCCGGCAGCGAGGTGCCGAGCGCGACGATGGTGAGCGCGATGGCGGTGTCGGAGACGTGCCAGGCGCGGGCGATGGAGACGGCGCCGTTGATCGTCAGTTGCGCGCCGACGGGCAGCGCCGCAAGGCCGGCAACGAGGAAGAAGGCGGCAATGGCAAGCCGGCTCGGCACGCCGCCGACGTCGTCGTCGATGGCATCTATCTCGTTCTGGCGCCTGTCGCGCCGGGCCTTTCGGGCGACCCGGACCGAGGCGGTAAGGAAAACGACCAGCAGGGCGAGGAGCATGACGCCGGCTGCCCGGTCGATGACGCCGAAATAGCAGAACAGCGCGAACACCAGCGACACCGCGATCATGAAGACGGCGCTGCGGGTGACGCCCTCGTCGCCGCAATAGGTGGCGGCGAGGATCGACGGCAGGCCGAGGACGAGGAGCACGTTGGCGACATTGGAGCCGACCACGTTGCCGATGGCGATGCCGCCGGCGCCGTCGAGGGCGGCGCGGACCGAAATGACGAATTCCGGCGCCGAGGTGCCGAAGGCGACGATGGTCAGGCCGATGATCAGGGATGGAATGCCGAGACGCTGTGCCAGGCTGACGGAGCCGCGAACGAGGACGTCGCCGGCGATCAGGAGGATAGCGAGACCGCCGAAGAGACTGGCAAGATCGAGGAGCATCAAACCCGTTCGAGCTGTCGCCCCGCATCGGGTCCTGATGGATGCCGGAGAGGGTGCGTTGCGTGGATGGCCTGTGCGGCCTGATTGATGGCCTATATAGGCGTCGCGGTGGCCGATAGAAACCACCCCGGCTTCGGTTTCCCGTGCCGGACTGCCCTGCAACCGCAAAGCGGGGCCGGGCGTCGTCGGCGGCGCGCCGGTGCTGTCGCGGCGATCGGGCCTGTGCTATCGCCATTGCCATGACGGCAAGAATTCTTTTCCTCAGCGATTCCCGGCCGGGCCACTATCACCAGAGCGAGGGCGCGATCCGGGCGCTGCAGCGGCTGGCGCCGGTTTCGGTCGAGCGCATTCAGGTGAAAAGCCCCGGCTGGCTGCGCGGGCGGCGCCAGCGGCAACTGGTGTCATTGCTGTCGTTTTCGCCAGCGCTTGCCCTCAGGCTCGCCCACGGGCTCGACCTTGCCGCGATCGCGCGGCCCGACATCATCGTCTCGGCCGGGGCGGAGACGATGGCCGCCAATGCGCTGCTCGCCCGCCATTTCGGCTGCAAGAACATTTTCATCGGCTCGCTTCGGGAGATGAAGGAGGACCGGTTTTCGGCGGTGCTCGCCATCTATCCGAGCGAGGCGGTGCGGGCGAACCACATCCTCACCCTGAAGCCGCCGCCCTTCGAGCCCGACGATCTTCCCGCGCCGACGCGGCCGCAGGGGACGGATCTCTCCGGGCTCACGGCGGCGCTGTTCGTCGGCGGGCCCTCGGGCAGCCATTCCTGGGGGCCGGCCGACTGGGAGCGGCTGGACTCCCTCGTGCGGGAAACGGGCAGGGCCGGGCTCTCCTGGACGCTGACCAATTCGCGGCGCACGCCCGATGCGGCATCGGACAGGCTCCAGCGGCTTGCCGCCGAGGAGCCGTCCGTTGCCGGCTTCGTCGACATCCGCGCGGCGGGGGCCGGCTCGGCGCACGAGCTCTTCGGCGCTGATATCCTTGCCGTGACGGAGGATTCGGCAACCATGCTGATGGAAGCGGTGGCGGCGCGCCGGCCGGTCATCGCGCTGGTGCCGGAGCATCGCGGCAAAACCCGCGACGACGAGGCGATCGATGCCCTTGAAGGCGCGCGGCGCCTGGTGCGCCTGCCGATTGCCGAGGCGGACAGGGCGCGGTTCGGGGACGCGGTCCATGCCGCCGAGCCGCTTGCGGACAATCCGCTCGATGCGCTGGCGGAGAAGTTGCGGCCGGTGCTGGCGCTTTGATGGGTTTGAGTGTCGCTCACGGCTCTGCGGGGGCGGCGCAACAGCGCCGGCGGCCGGTCGGCCTTGCGAAGCCTTGCGGCTTCGATGGTTCTCGCTTGCTGCTCACACTGAGCATTTCATGCGATTACGGAATCGCCCGAAATGCTCTAGATTGTTGTTTTTGTGCGTATTCTTATCCGAAAACCGGTTTCCACTTTTCGGGAATACGCTCTACCTATTGCCGTTTCACTCTGTCGTCATCCCGGGCGGAGCGAAGCGGAGACCCGGGATCCATTGCCCTTATCGACACGGTATGCCGTCGAGGTTCGGCGGCGCGGCCGACATGCGCACGAAAGCATAGTTTACTCAATAAACGGCGTACCGTTTAGACAGGGGCAATAGGCCCCGGCTCGGGGGCCGGGGTGACGACCGAGTGTGTGACTGCCGTCGTCCGCCGGTCCATCGGCCGGAGTGAGGGCGACAGTGGCTGCCCCTACTCCGTCCGGCCGGCAAGATTGTCGACGAGGTCGGGGTCGAGGTCGAAGATGTTGTTGGCTTCCAGCAGCGTCTTCTGGTCGAGCGGGCGGGGGCCGAGTTCGACGCCCCTGGAGAGCTCCTTGCAGATCGTGGAAATGATCTCGATCCGCGCATAGCGCTTGTCGTTGGCCGGGACCAGGTGCCAGGGCGCTATCTTGGTCGAGGTCTTATCCAGCATCTCCTCGATGGCCTCGATATATTCCGGCCAGCGCTTGCGGTTGCGGAAGTCCTCGTAGCCGAGCTTCCAGCGCTTGATCGGATCGCGCAGGCGCTCCTCGAAGCGGCGGAGCTGCTCCTCCGGCGTGATGTGGAGGAAGAATTTCAGCACCCTGGTGCCGTCCTCGACCAGAAGCCGCTCGAAATCGTTGATCTCGTCGAAGGCGCGCTGCCATTCCGTGGTGGTGGCGAAGCCCTCGATGCGCTCGACCATCACCCGGCCGTACCAGGAGCGGTCGAAGATCGAGATCGTGCCCTTCGGCGGCAAGCGTTCCCAGAAGCGGGTCAGGTAGTGGCGCTCGCGGTAGTAGTCGCGCGGCGCGGCGATCGGCCAGACCTTGACACCGCGCGGGTCGAGCAGGGCCATCATGCGGCGGATCGTGCCGCCCTTGCCGGCGGCGTCCCAGCCCTCAAAGACGATGACGGCGGCGTCGCCGGAAAACAGGTACGCCTGCTGGATCTGCCGCAGCTCTTCCTGAAGCTTGCCGAGCTTGTGGTGGTATTTCTTCTTCTTGATCGTCTTCGTCATGTCGAGGGACGCAAGATGTCCCTTGCCGCCGCTGTTCTTCCTGGTCGCCATCGTCGCTTCGTTTCGCCCCCGGATATCTGTGTGGTCGGCAAAATCATCGGGACATTTTGCGCGGGGCGCAAGGGCGTCCGTCACTTTGCCGGATAAACCACGGGCCAGTCCTTGGCGCTGCCGCCGCCGGTGCAGCGGCCCGGGGCGGAAAACCGCTCCATGGCGAAGGCGTAGTTCTTCCACACCCAGGTGCCGGAATGGCCGCAATCGCTGCCGCCGCGGCCTGCATAGAGGCTGGTCAGCCTTTTCGTCTGTTCGTTGAAGGCGATGTTGAAGAGCGTGTCGGTGCCGACCCAGCCGTAGTCGCGGTTGAAGACCGAGAAGTAGAGCGGCTCGATGCCGCCGATCTCGCCGGTTTCCACGATGTAAAGCCGGTAGCCGACATTGTCGCCGCTGGTGGTGCAGGCGAGCGCGTAGAGGGTTGCGGTCTTCGACACGGCGCCGATGAGCGGGTCGAAGTCGCTCATATGCTCGGAGTTCGGGTCCTCGCAGGTGCTCGCCGCGCGATGGCGGGCGAGGAGGTGCGGCGGCACGCCGAGGCGGGCGATGGCGGCGGCGTTGTCGATCTTGGGCGCCGGCTGCAGGTGGTTCGGCGGACCGGCAACGAGCGGACTGCCGAGCCTCCCTTGCGCCTCGTCGATCCAGACCAGGGCGGCGGACATGCCGGTCAGCGGGAAATCCACGTCATGGGGCGTCCCGGAGACGTCGAGGAACGTGAAGCGCAGGCTCTCGCCGGCGAGCATCTGGCCGATCAGGATGTTGAGCGTCCCGTCGTCGACGATGAAGAAGTCGTTGACCGTGCCGAAGGGCGCATAGCCGCGCTCGGGCTTCAGGGTCAGCGGCGGGTTGTCGTCGACGCGGACCTCCGCCGGGCGGTCGCGGTCGGCGAGGACGGCGATGGTGGAGATGGAGATCGTCCAGGCCGATTCCGCCTTGGCGGTGCGGCCGATCCGGAGGGCGAAGCGGGCGTCGTAGCCGCCGCTCGCCTTGCCGACGAGGCTGGAGGCGATGCAGCCGTCCTCGTCCTCACAGACGACCGACCAGTCGTCGAAGTCGCGCTCCTCGGCGCTTGCGGGGGAGGCGGCGGTGTAGATCAGCGCTGCAACGGCAGCGGCAAAAAAAGTCCTGGTCATCGGGAGTCCTCCCCTTCGTTTGGCGTCCGGCACAACGTTCCGGACGGCTCAACGGTTGCGTCCGGTCCGCCGCGAGGGCGGCATCACCACCCGGTCGCGCCGGCAGGCGCGGCGGTCGACGGCACGGCAGGGCCGGAAGTCCAGCTCGCGGGTCATGCAGATGCGGACCTCGCGCAGCCGGCGCCGGTCGCAGGTCACGGCGATGGCGTCGGCCTGGAGCCCGGGATTGGCGGCGCGAAAGGCCTTTTCCACCAGATCCGGATCGACCATGCGGTAGTCGTCCAGATGGGTGAGGGCCGGCGGCACGACGACCCGCTTTGCGGCCGCGCGCATGCGCTCCAGGTAGCCGACGGGCGAGAGGCCCGAGCAGGTGCCGTGCTTCTTCCATTCGTGGCGGACGAGGTCGCGGCTCGGCATGATGTCGAGCATGCCGGTCACCTCGCGCTCCGTCAGGCGCCGGAAATTCCTCATGTGGCAGTAGTCCGGCCAGCCGCGCTCGAATTGCGGCCAGAGGCCGTGGACGACGAAGGCATAGGGGCGGTCGGAGCCGCACTGGAAGCGGTTGGCGCGGGCGCCTTCGGCCTCGCAGTAGCTCGGCGACCAGGACAGCGACAGCACATAGTAGTCGAAGACGCCAGGCCGGCCGTCGGCGAGCGACGGTGCCGGCCGCAGCGCCAGGACGGCGACGGCGGCGAGAATGGCGGCCGAAAGGGCGCGACACATGGGAAGCGTTATGGCCGCACCGTGCGGCACTTGGCGTCGTGCACGTACCAGGGATCGAGGCCGCTTATGCAGAACTCCACGCCGCGCCACAAAGCGACGAAGCCGGCCTCCTCCTCGATCATGTAGTACATCTTCCGGTGACTGAGGTCGGAGAGGCGCACGCGGGCACGGCAATAGCGGCGCACCAGCGGGCTCGGCCGGTTGGCAACGAGGGCGAGCTGCTGCACCTCGTCGATCTCTTCGATCGACTGGATATTGCTGTAGAGCTCGCGGTCGGCATGGGCGAAGCGATGGGTGATGGAGCGGAAGACGCCGGGGCTGTCGCAGGCCGGCACGTGGCGGTCCGGATCGGGATCGTCCGAGTGGTTCCAGAAGAAGGCCGAGGCCGGAAGGGCGCCGAGCGCAAGGAGCGCGGCGGCAAGGACAAGGCGGGCGATACGGCTCATGACGGGCCCCTGGCAACGTTTCTGCAGAGTTTGGGGCGACGATGGGCCAGCGGCCGTGCGGCGTCAAGCCGAAGGGGGGATGCGGGCGCCAAATGGCCGGATGGTGTGGCTATTCGGGAACGAGCCAGTCGAGGCGATGGCCGGCACCGGGTCCGGCGGACAGCGTCTTCTGCAGCCAGGGCAGAAGCAGCTTCAACTCGTCGGCGAGCGTATAGGGCGGATTGACGATCAGAAGCCCGCAGCCGGTGAGCGGGCCGTCCTTGTCACCGCTTGCGACCTGGAACTCCACGCGCAGGATCCGGCGGATGCCGGAGGCTTTGATGTCCTCGTGGAAATGGCGGACCTTCGTTGCATCCTTGATCGGGTACCAGAGCAAATAGATGCCGGTCGACCAGCGGTGGTGGGCCTTTGCGAGGCCGTCGGCGAGCGTTGCGAACTCGTCTGTCTCCTCGAACGCCGGATCGACCAGGACGAGGCCGCGCTTTTCCTTCGGCGGCACGAAGGAGCCCAGCGCCAGCCAGCCGTCCAGTTCCACCGTTTTGATGCGCCGGTCGCCGGAATAGAGCGCAAACAGCGCCTCGTAGTCGCGCGTGTGCAGTTCAACGAGGGTGAGGCGGTCGTTGCGGCGGGTGAGGCGCCGGGCGATCTCCGGCGAGCCGGGATAGGCGGCAACGGCATCGTCGCTATTGAGGTCGCGGATCGTCTCGAAATAGGGCTCCAGCAGCGCGGCGATATTTTCCGGAATCTCGGCTTCGATCAGCCGGCCGATGCCGCCCTGCCATTCGCCGGTGCGAAGGGCCTCGTCGGACGAAAGGTCGTAGACGCCGAGGCCGGCATGGGTGTCGATGACCCTGAACGCTGCCGGCTTCTTCTTCAGATAGTCGAGGATGCGGGCGAGCGTTGCGTGCTTGACGACGTCGGCGAAGTTGCCGGCGTGGAAGGCGTGGCGGTAGTTCATGAAGGGGCCTTTAGCTGCGGCGCTCCGGTGCCGCGATCCGCCCCTACCTGCCGCGCCGCGGCGGCAAATGCAAGCCGCGCTCTCGGTCGGCTCAGTCTTCCAGCTTCAGCCCGACGGCCTTGGGGCCGCGGCCGCGCCGGTCCGGCTCGGTCTCGAAGGAGATGCGCTGGCCGGAATCGATGGTGCCGAGGCCGGAGCGCTCCACCGCGGAGATGTGGACGAAGATGTCGGCCTCGCCCATGTCCGGCTTGATGAAGCCGAAGCCCTTGTCCGCCTTGAAGAATTTCACCGTGCCGTATTGCCGCGGGCCGCGTTCCTCCGGGCCGTCGTCCTGGCGGCGCGACATGCGCTCGCTGAATCCGTAGTCGCTCATTGTGCTTGTCGCCGTCTTTCCTGTCGGCCGCCGGATGCGGCCGGACTTCCTCTCCCGCGGATGCCTCCTGCCGCGGGCAATGCGACTTCAAAGGATAACGGCGCTCTATGACCGTTTGGTGAGACCTTGATGGCGTCATTGGGGCGGGCGGTCCGCAGGCGGCTGGTGCATCCGGCCCCGCATTGTGTATCGTGGCGCCGCCGAGGCGCCTCCGATCCGCCCGGCCTGATCTCCCGAAAGGACCCGTCATGCAGCCCATGAACGCCATCGTCGTGCCCGTCACCGCCTTCCAGCAGAACTGCACGATCCTGTGGTGTACCGCGACGATGAAGGCGGCGATCGTCGATCCGGGCGGCGACGTGGAGGGCCTGAAGCAGGTGATCGCGGACAAGGGCGTGACGCCGGAAAAGGTGCTCCTCACCCACGGACATCTCGACCATGCCGGCGGTGCGGCGGAGCTGGCCGAAGCCTATGGCGTTCCGATCGAGGGGCCGCATGTGGACGACACCTTCCTCCTGGAAAGCCTCGCGACGCAGGGCCGCGACTTCGGCGTGCCGGCGGAAGGGCGCAACGTCACCCCGGACCGCTGGCTTGCCGAGGGCGACACGGTCAGCGTCGGCGAGCTGACCTTCAAGGTGCTGCACTGCCCGGGCCATACGCCGGGCCATGTGGTGTTCTTCCTGGAACCCGTGCGGCTGCTGATCGCCGGCGACGTTCTCTTCCAGGGCTCGATCGGACGCACCGATTTTCCGCGCGGCGACCATCCGGCGCTGATTTCCTCGATCAAGGACAAGCTCTTTCCGCTCGGCGACGACGTTTCCGTCCTGCCCGGCCACGGGCCGATGACGACCATCGACGAGGAGCGCAAGACCAACCCGTTCCTGCAATAGGGGCCGCCCCGGGGTGGTTTGGCATGGCCGGTTAGGCGTGGCGCCGGCGGCGATCGGCGCTATAGTACCTGTCGGCAACGGACGAAAAGGGCTGGGCATGGCAGGCCGGGCGAAAAGGATCGCAATCGGGATCGCAGCCGTCGCAGTGCTGGCGATGCCTGCCGGTGCGGCCCCGGTCGCGGGCAAAACCGTCTACAAGCACTACGCGGTGCGCGGCGAGACGCCGGCGGAGATCATCGTCGACATCTGGCGCCAGCGGCGGGTCAATCGCGGCGACTTTTCCATCGCCAGCATCCAGACCTCGGTCGAGCCGAGCGGCCACTTGCAGTCCGGAAAGACGTGCAGGGTCAAGGATTTCTCGGTCAAGACGACCTATGTCGTGACGCTGCCGCGGCATGTGGGCGAGCGCCGGCTGAAGCCCCGCACGCGCCGGCTCTACCGCTCCTTCGTCAAGAACGCGCGCCAGCACGAACTCACCCACCGGGCGATCTACCAGAAATGCATGCAGCGGTTCGTGCGCTCGGTCCGGCAGATGACGCCGCAGCGCTCCTGCGCGGCCGCGCGGCGGGTGATCACGCGGATCGCCAAGCTGGAGAGCCTGCGTTGCCGGGCGGAGAACCTTGCCTTCGACAAGCGCGAATACGCCAAGTCGGCGCGGCTGCCGCTGCTGCGCCAGGCACTCGCCGACACCGAGGCGCTGAAGGCCGCGCGGCTGTCGACCGGCCGCATCAACGTCTTTGCCGGTGACGCCGGGGCGTTCTCCTCCTCCGCCGTGCTGCTGCGCCGTCACAACAGGGCGATGGAGAACAAGTAGGCGGCTGCTTGGTGGCTGCCCGACTACTTGCTGGCGGCGGCGCGGGCGACGACGCCCATGCGCAGGCGCACGGATTTCGGCACCTTCATGTCTTTCAGGAACTGGTCGGTGCGGGTGAAACCGCACAGGTCTCGCTGGATGACGGTGTACCAGAGCGTCTCGCCGGCGGCGTCGATCAACGCCGCATGCTCCTGCCGGCGCGGGTCGTCCTCGGCAAGGTGGGGGGCGGGCAGCTCCGCCTCGAAGTCCTTGAGTCGCTTCAGGCGCTTTTCCAGCTCGCGCAGCAGCCGCCCGAGCGTGCCGGCCTTTTCCTCCATCACCTCCCGGTCGATCGACGCGGTCAGCGGATCGGTCAGGCCCCTCGGGGCGTAGAGGGAGGGCGGGCGGACGGACATGGGAGGAGGATCGGGGGTGGGGGAGGTGAGGTCAAGGGGGCGTGTGGGGAGATGGGCAAGTCATCCGGCGGCCAGTGCCGTCGCCGTTGTGCCGTGCTGGAATGAAACTGCCGCTCCCGGCATGCCGGCATCGGCTGTTCCGGTTGGGCTCGCGGCTTCTGGCTCCGCTGTCCCCCAGCCTCCGCATCACCACCGTGCTCGACACGGTGGTCCATGATGCCTAGCGGTCATCTGCAATGGGAGCGATTGGAACGACCGCCACATGGATTGCCGTGTCAAGCACGGCAATGACGCCGGGGAGGGTGGCATCGCCAGAGGTCGTGCCGCCCCCGTTCCGAGCTCCTGCTCCCGTCATGCCGGGCGAAGACCCGGCATCCAATGCCCTTGCCAAGCGGTGTGCCGGTGGCGGGCGCGAAGACTGTTGCTCGACTAAGTCGCTGCGCTCGCAATGGCGGGAAGGGAAAGCGCTGCCTGCGCGCCCGGCAATCGGGCACCGCGCGCCTCATTGACAAATTCAGGCGCGCACGCACTATCGCCAAAGTTCTAATTCTGGTCGAAGCCTTTGGCATGCTGCGTTTTTTCGACAGGGCTCTCAACAGGCAAGGAAGCCGGGAATATGTCGTCTTCAACTACGTTCTTCTCTTCCTGATATTCCTTTCGATTTTCCTTCTCGTCGTCGAAGTTCGCTACAAGGAAGATATCGGCCCGCAGATGGCGATGTTCGTCGACGTGGCGGATTACGTGATCATCGCTATTTTTGCAGTCGAATACATTTTTCGGGTCGTTCTTGCGGAGAATCCGAGAAAGTACGTTTTCAGCTTCTATGGGGCCGTCGATTTTCTTGCTGTCTTTCCGTCCCTATTGATCTTTGCCTTCGGTGGGGCTGTCAGCGCCGGATTCTTCCGGGTCATGCGGTTGTTTCGCCTGTTTCGGATTTTGAAGATCGTGCGTTTCCGGCGCGAGCAGGATCCCTTCTGGAAGGGCGTCCTGGCGCAGACGGCGCCCTACATGGCGATCGGCATGGCCTTGAAGATCGTCGTGTTTGCGTTCGAGGATCAACAATGGGTTCCGGAGATCGGAAACCTCGGCACAGTGATCGCCGTGGTCGGCTTCTCCATAGGGGTTCTGCTCGGATCGAAGCTCGGCGTTGCGCAGACCCGTCTGCACAAATTCGAAGACAGCCTGATCGAAACCATCGGCCTGTTGGAGAGCATCCAGACGACCGTCGACAGGAGCTTGATCCGGGAATGGACCGCGCAGTTGGAGACCTATTTCCGGACGGGTGAAAACCCAGATGGTTTCTGGGATGTGCACGATCGGCTGATCCTGAAGATGCAGGAGGCGAATATCGGGGCGCCGATCCGGGCATCGATCAATCAGAAGGTCTCTTACATCGTCTTTCGCATGAAGACCGAAACACCGCGCATTTACGATGAGTTCCTGCAGCGAATTCTGATCTTCTACGCCTTGGCCGTGATCATTTCGATCCCAGGCTTTTTCGGTTTTCTCAGCATCATCCTGATCTGTTATGTGCTTGGCGGCATGTATTTCGTGATCTGCGATATCGACCAGCCGATATCGCATAGCCGGACGGCGCAGATCGATGCGGATATCTCGCCGTTGCGCGACTACATGAAGCGACTTGGCGTGGAGCTAGGGGGCGCGGCCTGAGGATTGGCTGTCGCGTTGCGGATCCAACGGTGCGATCGCGTCGGCCTCGCGACCGGAAAACATCCGGGTGGTTGGAACTCACAACCTCTCCGAAAACGCGTGCTGGCATTGTTGGAAAGTCATAATGCTCGTAAGAAAAACGATGTAGTCCTGGTTAAAAGCTATATCCCATCGGTCGTAAGGTAGAAATGGAAAAATCAAAAAGAACGCATAAATAAAGATCATCGTTGCGCGAAGCCAGGATTCAAGCCGCGCGTAGGAAAGGGTGAACTGAAACAGAGACAGGGCTATTGCCGCCATCTGAAAATAGAAAAAATGCGAACTATCATCGTATTTATACAGCCACATCATTCCTATAACGAACATACCGAGAAACAGTATGCCGCTATGTTCGACCAGCTCTTTTCTTGTGTATATGGGGGGAGGCTCTTGGGTCTGGCTCCCGGAGGTCGGTTGCTTCGGTTTCTCGTCGTTTGATACAAGCTGAGAGAACCGTTTCTCAAAATAAAATACATCCAATAAGACGAAAAGAAACGCACCGGCAACGAAAACAATGAATCTCCATTTTAAAGAATAGGGCGAACTATCATAGTGATAGTATGGAATCACCATGCAAATGGAAAATGTCAAATATCCGAGAATTACGAATCCTCGGGATAGGTTTGGCAGCTCTGAAAATACCAATATGAACCGGACAATAGATAGTACAAGCAATACCAAACTAAGAAGCGAAAATACCGAATCGAAGAAATTGTCTGCCGACTTTGCGAAAGTCGTAGCGGCGATGATCGCCAAGAAGATCGGGAGAAAAAATAGACCTCCCGTCGTTGATCCGAACCTTTTCCTTAAATAGCGCAGGGAATTCTCGCTGACTCGCGCTTCATTCATGGGTCGTCCCTTACAAACAATTCCTTCTGCCGGCAGGTGCTGAAAACTGCCCGTCTCTCCGGTAACATCCTTGCTCCCTACCGTGGTTGGTCAATTGCCCTGTTCCTCGAACCGGCGTCCCGGCGCTGTTCAGCATTTCTCCAAATAAAATTCATCGAGCGATACGAAGTAGATCACGCCACCAAAAAAAACAAAAAAGTCCAGATTATCTAGAAAGAAACTTGATCTGCTGAAGTCGAAAAACAGGTTTGTTAACACCGCGCAGGCAATGAATATGATGTAAATCGCGCTGATGACGATGCGGGGGCGGGGTTTCAAACGTGGGTAGACGAATGCGAACCGCAGAAGCGACAAGGCCGCGAACAGAAAACTGAGATATAAGATTATCGATTCACCTATATCGTTTGGAGCGACGCCGAAAACTGCGTAATTTAAGTTCAGTGCAATCATTATTAGGACCATTATGATCGCGGTATTTGATGCGATCTTTCGTCCGAAGTGTAGAAGCGAAACTTTTCTGATCCATCCCTCGGTCATCATTCGCCCAGTGAGTCAACGATTGCGTATTGTGCGCGGATGTCGCCAACGATCACGGCGCTCCCGCCCCGGGAAAGGCAATCCGTTTGGCTTAATCCGTTTCAAATGGCTCGCGATCGTCCCGCCCGCCGCGCGCCCTGTCAATCAGGAAGTGTGGCTGCGGCAACCGGGCGCAACTTTGAATTGGCGTCGGCGGTTCCCGGATTGCGCCGAGCCGAGGCGGTCCGACGGCAGGAGATCCCGGGTCTGCGCTTCGCTCCGCCCGGGATGACCGCGGGGTGGTGGCTGCCTAGGCCGGAGGGGGGCAAGGCCCCTACTTCCGAGGCTTCTCCGTCCGGCCCACGGTCATCTCGTCCAGCGTATTCTTCCGAACCCGCGACCCCGATCCCTTGCCGGGCCTTTGCGCGCGGCCGTGCTTGCGGTCGCCCTTGTAGCCGCCGGCCTTGCCTTCGACGTCCGACTGGCGGGCCAGCGGGTCGTCGGCGACGGCGAGTTCGGTTTCCTGGAGGCGCTTGATTTCGTCGCGGAGGCGCGCGGCGGTCTCGAATTCCAGGTCCGCGGCGGCGTCGCGCATTTTCTTTTCCAGGTCCGCGATGTGGGCCTGGAGGTTGTGGCCCATGGGGGCGTCTTCGGAGAAGCCCTTGTCGACGGTGACGTGGTCCTGCTCGTAGACGGAGTCGAGGATGTCGCCGATGGCCTTCCTGACCGATTCCGGCGTGATGCCGTTTTCCTCGTTGAAAGTAACCTGCTTGGCGCGGCGGCGGTCGGTCTCGCCGATGGCGCGCTCCATGGAGCCGGTGATGTGGTCGGCATAGAGGATGACGCGGCCGTCGACGTTGCGCGCGGCGCGGCCGATGGTCTGGATCAGCGAGGTCTCGGACCGCAAAAACCCTTCCTTGTCGGCATCGAGGATGGCGACGAGCCCGCATTCCGGGATGTCGAGGCCCTCGCGCAACAGGTTGATGCCGACCAGCACGTCGAAGGCGCCGAGGCGCAGGTCGCGGATGATCTCGATCCGCTCCAGCGTGTCGATGTCGGAATGCATGTAGCGCACACGCACGCCCTGCTCGTGCAGGTATTCCGTCAGGTCCTCGGCCATCCGCTTGGTCAGGACAGTGACCAGGGAACGGTAGCCCTTTTGCGCGACCTCGCGGACCTCGCCGAGGAGGTCGTCGACCTGGGTGGAGGCGGGGCGCACCTCGACCGGCGGGTCGGTGAGGCCGGTCGGGCGGATGACCTGTTCGACGAAGACGCCGCCGGCCTCCTCCATCTCCCAGCCGCCGGGGGTGGCCGAGACGCAGGTGGTCTGCGGCCGCATGGCGTTCCATTCCTCGAACCGCAGCGGCCGGTTGTCCATGCAGGAGGGCAGCCTGAAGCCATACTCGGCCAATGTCGCCTTGCGGCGGAAGTCGCCCCGGTACATGGCGCCGAGCTGGCCGATGGTGACGTGGCTCTCGTCGACGAAGACCAGCGCGTTGTCGGGCAGGTACTCGAACAGGGTCGGCGGCGGCTCGCCCGGCTTGCGGCCGGTGAGGTAGCGCGAATAGTTCTCGATGCCGGCGCAGGAGCCGGTCGCCTCGATCATCTCCAGGTCGAAGCGGGTGCGCTGCTCCAGCCGCTGGGCTTCCAGCAGGCGGCCGGCGGCTTCCAGTTCGGCCAGGCGGTGCTTCAGCTCTTCCTTGATCGATTTCGTCGCCTGCTGCAGCGTCGGCTTCGGCGTCACATAGTGGGAGTTCGCATAGACCTTGACCGACTGCAGCTCGCCGGATTTCCGGCCGGTCAGCGGGTCGAACTCGGTGATCGCCTCGACCTCGTCGCCGAAGAGGGAAATGCGCCAGGCGCGATCCTCCAGGTGGGCCGGAAAGATCTCGATGGTGTCGCCGCGCACCCGGAAGGTGCCGCGCACAAAATTGGCGTCGGAGCGGCGGTATTGCAGGGCGACCAGATCAGCGAGCAGTTGCCGCTGGTCGAGCCGGTCGCCGATCTCGATGGCGAAGGTCATCGCCGTATAGGTCTCGACCGAACCGATACCGTAGATGCAGGACACCGAGGCGACGATGATGACGTCGTCGCGTTCGAGCAGGGCGCGGGTCGCCGAGTGGCGCATCCGGTCGATCTGCTCGTTGATGGAGGATTCCTTCTCGATATAGGTGTCGGTGCGCGGGACGTAGGCCTCCGGCTGGTAGTAGTCGTAGTAGGAGACGAAATACTCCACCGCGTTGTCGGGGAAGAACGAGCGGAACTCGCCGTAGAGCTGGGCCGCCAGCGTCTTGTTGGGGGCCAGGATCAGCGCCGGCCGCTGGGTCGCCTCGATCACCTTGGCCATGGTGAAGGTCTTGCCGGAGCCGGTGACGCCGAGCAGCACCTGGCAGTCGTCGTCGTTGTTGATGCCCTCGACCAGTTCCTTGATCGCTTCCGGCTGGTCGCCGCGCGGCTCGAACTCGGAGACGATCTTCAGCGGGATGCCGCCCTCGGATTTCTCCGGCCGCGGCGGGCGGTGCGGCGTCCAGACGTCGCCGGCGAATTCCGGACGGCCGTGCTCGATCAGCTTTGAGAGCGCGTCGACGGTGGCGGTGACGCCCGAGTCGGTGAGGCCGGCGGCATCTTCCAGCGAGATGTCGAGGCCGGCGACCGGGTTGAGGCCGCCCCTGGCGCGCTCGGCCGCCGTCGCCTTGCCGCCCATGGAGGTGCCGCGGGCGGTTTTTGACGGCTTTTCGGCCTTTTTCCGTTTTTTGGGGCTTTTTGTCGCAGGTTTTGCAGTCTCGGCGTCGGCGGCCTCTGAGATTTCCTTCGCCCAGTCGCTGACGGAGCCGGAAAGCGGGGTGCCTTCCAGCGGCGCCTGGGGGGCCTCGGCAAAGCCATCCTGCCGGGTTTTATCGGTTTTTTTGGAAGATCGGGGCATGAGTCGGACTATGGAAGAAACGCGTCGGGAGGCCAAGTCACATTGTCGACGGCACCCGTCCACGGAGGGTTGCACTGTATTCGATTTATTCACTTAGACCGATTATAAGGGGCGGGAATCCGGCTCCGGTGTCCGGGTTCGGGTCCCCGGACCCCAAATAGTGTTCCGCAAGGTATTTGCACGAGGTGCTCGTTGGGAGCCGAGCAATTCGAAAGGGACAAATGGAAATTCTACTGGCGGAAACGTCTCGACTGGGGCGGCGCGTGATTGCGGAGATGCTGGAAAGGCGCGGTGACGTCGTGCATTGCTGCGGCGACGGCCACGAGGCGTTGCGGGAGCTGCACGAAAACCCCGACATCGACGTGCTGCTGACGAGCATCGAACTGCCCGGCGTGTGCGGCCTGGAACTGTGCTGGGATGCACGGATCCTGGCCGAGACGAGGGCACCCATCTACATCATCATCATGTCGTCGAGCCGCGAGCGCTCGATGCTGGTGGAGGTGCTCGACAGCGGCGCCAACGACTTTTTCCGCAAGCCGCCGCTTGAGGGTGAGTTGCACGCGCGCATGCGCTCGGCCGAACGGCTGTTGAAGGCACAGCGCGACGTGCTCTGGCTGTCGCAGACCGACTCTCTGACCGGCGTTGCGAACCGGCGGCGCTTCTTCAGCCTGCTGCGCGAGGAGATCGAGCGTCTCAGCGGCGACCCGCTGTCCCTGGTCATGCTCGACATCGACCGCTTCAAGGGCATCAACGACCGCTACGGCCACGATATCGGCGACAAGGTGATCCAGGCGCTGGCAGCGCATTTCACCGGCCGCACCGGCATTTTCGGGCGGGTTGGCGGTGAGGAGTTCTGCTGGGCGTTGCCCGGCTGCCCACTGTCGCTGGCGGTCGACATGGCCGAGGAGGTTCGCCTCGCCATCGAGGCCGGCGAGGTGCCGAGCCCGCTGGGGCCGATCCGTTTCACCAGCAGCCTCGGGGTCGCCCAGCACCATGCCGGCGATACGGTCGAGGACCTGTCGCGGCGCGCCGACGAGGCGCTCTACGACGCCAAGGAGTCCGGCCGCAACCGGGTCAGCACACGCCTGGCAAAGCCGCCGCAGCTTTTGACGGCATAGCGGCCGTCACTCCGCCTCGGCCATTTCCGCCTGGATCTGGCGGCGCTGGAACAGCCAGTATTTGGTGTTGGATTCCACATAGTTCTGCTTGTCGCAGGCGGCGTCGAGGCCGTGGATCGCCGGTGCGAGGCGGTTGTCGAGACGCTCGATGGCGGCCATCCAGTCGCCGTCCGCCTTCAGGGCGCGCACCGCTTCCTGTTCGTCGCGGATGAAGTTCTGCCAGGCAAGGCACGGATAGGTTTTTTGGTCGCGGATGAGGCGCGTGCGGGCGAAGCGCTGCGCGGACGTCATGCGGCGCTCGGTGAGCGTGGAACAGGCGGGCGCGAATGCCTCAAGGGCCCAGAATCGGGCCTCTTCCACCGCCAGCATGGCGCGATAGCGCTTGTCATTGAGATAGCCGGCGATTGCGCCGTCGAGGGCCTCCGTCTCCTCAAAGACGATATGGCAGGCCTCCAGGCCGGAGGCCGCGACGGCGGCGGCCGCCGCGTCGGGCATCTCCGCCGGCGCGCCGCCGCAGACCGCTTCGGTAAGCTTGATGTCGGCGGCGATGCGGACGGCGAGCCGGGTGGTCTCGCCAAGGGTCTTGGCCTCCCCAAGAGCGGCGATGTTCTGCGCGCGCGCGGCCAGCCGTTCGGCGCAAGCCTCTTCGGGCAATCCGCCGGGGACAAAGCCGAGAACGTCCTCGGCGGTCTTGCCGATCGGCAGCGGCGGCAGCGCGGTCAGCACGACGAGCGCCTGGCGCGGTCGGCCGGTCGTCGGGTCCGCCGCCGGGCTGGTGGCGACCGGCGTCGCCGGAACGTCGGGGGCATCGCCGGTCAAGAAGCCGGCGCGGTCCGTGCCGGCGGGGCCGAACCTGGCAAGGCCGTCGGCACAGAACGTCTCCGTCGCCGAGCGGCCGCGCGCCATGGAGGCGGCGAAGGTGCCGGCGCTGCATTCGGGCTCGAAGTAGCTGCCCTCGGCGCGCAGATCGACGCCGGTCTGGCCGGCCAGGCGGGCGTCCAGGCCGTCCGTCAGGGCGAAGCCGGAGCAGCTTTTTGCGACCTGATCGGCATAGCAGAGGTCGCTGGCGATGGCTGCGACCTCGTCTTCCGGAAGCATCAGCTTCGGTTTGTCGCGGGGCGCAAGAAGCCCGGCGCGGCGACCGCCGTCCGGGCCGAAGAGGGCCAGAACGCCGTTGCAGGCCTCGTCGCGGCCGAGCCGGCCTAAATCGGCGAAGAACGCTGCATAGCCGGCGCTGCAGGCGGCCTTGGTCGGCGAGGCGTCGCCGCGCAGCCGGGCGCCGGCCTCGTCAGTGAGCCGTGCTTCCGTGCCGTCCGGCATGGTGACGGCCTTGCGGCAGCGCGAGGCGGCGGCAACGGCGTGGCAGAAATCCCGGGCGATTACGCCCGGATCGGGGGCTTCCGGCGCTGCGGGCTCGGCCGGAGCGGTCTCCTGTTGGGCCGCAGCATCGAGGGGCGCCGCGAGGGCGACGACAAGCGCAAGGGCGATCGACAGACGGGTCACGGCCGGGCTCCAAGGGTCAAAACGCAGGACGTCAAAGCCTAAAGGCAGGACTGCGCGCTGCAACCGGCACGCTCGCCCGGGCGTTCACGTGTCCGTGAGGCGAGGGGCCGCGTCAGCCGCCGAAGAGCTGTTCCAGAAGGCCGGGCCCGCGCTGCTTTTGCGGAAGAACTTCCTCGCGCCCACCGGGCCGGCGACGGGGAGCGTCGTTGCCCCAGCCATTGCCGTCCATGGCGACGGCCTCGGGCAGCGGTTCCGGCTCCGGCCGGTAGTTGCCGGGCAGGTCGACGACGGCGAGCCCCTCATTGGCGGTCTGCATGGTGCGGGCCCAGATCCTGGCCGGCAGGTTGCCGCCGGTGGCGCGCCGGGTCGGTGAATTGTCGTCGTTGCCGAGCCAGACGCCGGCGGTGAAATAGCTGGTGTAGCCGATGAACCAGGCGTCGCGGAAATCCTGGCTGGTGCCGGTCTTGCCGCCGGCCGGCCGGTCGCCGAGGGAGGCCTTGCGGCCGGTGCCGCTCAGCACCGTCTCGCGCAGCATGTGGTTCATCATGCCGACGTCCGCATCGGAGATCACCCGGCCGGGGCCGGAGCCCTTGCGCTCGTAGAGCAGCTTGTTGCTGGCCGTGTGGATGCGCTTGATGACGTGGGGCACGACGCCGAAGCCGCCATTGGAGAACGGCACATAGGCGGCGGTCAGCTCCAGCGGCGTCACCTCGGAGGTGCCGAGCGCGATCGACGGGTTGGCCTTCAGCTTTGAGGTGATGCCGAGCCGGTTGGCGGTTCTTGCCACGCGCTTCGGGCCGACCTCGTAGGCGAGGCGGGCGGCGACCGTGTTCAGCGACTTTGAGAGCGCGCGGGTCAGCGACACCGGGCCGCGATATTCCTTGGAGTAGTTCTTCGGCCGCCAGCCCTTGATGGAGACCGGCTCGTCGACGCGGATGGTCTCCGGCGTCATGCCGCGCTCCAGCGCCGTCAGGTAGACGAAGGGCTTGAAGGCGGAGCCGGGCTGGCGATGGGCGGCGATCGCCCGGTTGAACTGGCTCTTGCCGTAGTCGCGGCCGCCGACCAGCGCCTTGACCGCGCCCGAGGCGTCGAGCACCACGACCGCTCCTTGCGTGACGCGGTATTTCTTGCCGTCCTCGGCGAGCGTCTGGCGCAACGACTCCTCGGCGGCGTGCTGCAGGTTCACGTCGATGGCGGTGTCGACGACGATGTCCTCGTCAAGCGAGCCGATATAGCTCGGCAACTGGTCCATGACCCAGTCGGCGACGTAGTTCTCGCTCGCCGAATTGTGCCGGCTGACGACGGCGGTCGGCGTGGCGATCGCGACCTTGGCTTCCTGGTCGGTGATGAAGCCGGCATCGCGCATGGCCATCAGCACGGTGTGGGCGCGCCGCTCGGCGCGCTTGGGATGGCGGTTCGGGGCGTAGCGCGACGGCGCCTTCAGGAGGCCGGCGAGGATCGCCGCCTCGGCGAGCGTCACCTTGCGCGCCGACTTGCCGAAATAGCGCCTGGCGGCGGCATCGACGCCATAGGCGCCGGCGCCGAAATAGACGCGGTTGAGGTACATCTCCAGAATCTGATCCTTGGAGAATTTCGCCTCAAGCCAGAAGGAGAGCACCACCTCCTGCATCTTGCGCCGGAACGTGCGCTCCGGCTCCAGGAAGAGGTTCTTGGCGAGCTGCTGGGTCAGCGTCGAGCCACCCTGGACGAGGCCGCCGGCATAGAGATTGGTGGCGATGGCGCGGGCAAGGCCGATCGGGTCGATGCCGAAGTGGTAGTAGAAGCGCCGGTCCTCGATCGCCATCACCGCCTCGGGCAGGTGCGGGGGCAATTGTTCCAGGCGCACCGATTCGCCGCCGGTGTCGCCGCGATTGGCCAGAAGGCTGCCGTCGGCGGCGACGATCTTGACGTTGGGCGGGCGCTGGGGCACGGCCCATTCGGAGGTCGGCGGCAGGTGCGCGGCGTAGTAGCCGAGGAGGCCGACGAAGGCGATGGAGCCCCAGATGCCGGCAACGAGGGTCCAGTAGACGCCGCGGCGCAGGAACCGGGTGAGGCCGCCTCCGCTGCCGCCGTTGCCGCCGCCGCGCGAACTCTTGCGGCGACCCTTGCCGCGCCGGCCGGAGGCCGGCTTCTTGGCCGCCGTGCCGCGGGCCGCGGGCGCCTTGGCCTTCGTGCCCTTGTTGCTGTTGGCGGCTTTCTTCTTGGGACGGGAGCGCGGTTTCGCCGCGCCGCTGGCGGCCGCGCGGTCGCTCTCGTCGAGGCGCAGGTCGAGCGCCGACGCCTGCTCGACATCGTCGAATTTCGGTTCGATGCGCCTGGCGCGCCGAGTGGCCATAGTGATCTTACCCGCGTCCCGGCCGGAGGTCCTCTCCGGCACCGACTCCCTCGTTGCAGGCTAATTGCGGCAATTTAAGAGGTGGTAAAGGATTGCGCCCTGCATTCAGCGTTTGCAGCCTATAAGGCGCAAAATGCGGCAGCTTTTCGGCGCGGCACGGGTTTTTGCCGGCCTAGAGCCGTTCACGCGATTACGGAATCGCGCCGAACGCTCCAACTTTTGTTTTGACGCGTATTCTTATCCGCAAACCGGTGCCCACTTTGCGGGAATACGCTCTAGCGGCCGGTGCCGAGCGCGGAGGCGCAGCGATAGCCAACCGGGCATTCGGGGTCGTCCGACGTCGGCACGAAGGCCGGATGCGTCACCTGTTCGCGCAGGCACTGGGCCTGGCTGGAGACGAACCGGTAGTAGAGGAAGGTGGAGGTGGCGAGCACCACGGCGCCGCTGCCGGCGACGAGCGCCTGCGCTTCGGCGCAGGTCATGGTCGTCGTGTTGGCGCGCGGCGCGGCGGCGGCGCCTGACGCGGCAAGGCACGAGAGAAACCCGATCGCGACCGCAACACCGTTCCGCATCCCGTCCTCCTAGAACCGTCCGGGAAAGCGCATGCGGCGCTCGCAGCGATAGCCGACGAAGCAGGACGGCTCGTCGCGCGTCGGCAGGTATTCCGGAGCGATCCCTTCCAGGCGCTCGCAATATCCGCGATGGATGACGAGCCGTTTGTAGAGCCGGGGACCGTAATAGACGATGGCGGCGCCGGCGGCCTCAACGGCGCCGGACGCCTCGGCGCAGCTCATCGTGGTGATGTCGATGCGCGGATCGGCGGCGGCAGCGCCCGATAGGGCGAGGAAGAGGGCAAGCGCGCCAAAGATGGCGGGGCACGCGCGGGAGGCCTTACTGGCCGTGATCCACCGCTGCCGCGCTCCGGTCGCCATGCTAGGCGCCGATGGCTTCGAGGCCCTCGTCGAGATAATCGGCGAGCATCGACATGCCGAGGAGATAGCGCGCGGTGGAGCCGACGGCGCGGCCGCGGGCCATGTCGACGGCGTTGTCCCAGTCGGCGACGTCGTAATCGCCGCGCCCGACCCAGGCGATGGCGACGAGTTCGGCAGATTCGTCGACATTGAGGTCCTCGATCAGCGCTTTCAGCTCGTCGCGCGTCATGTTGTCGGCCTCTTCCTCCTGCAGGCCCTCATGGGCATGGGAGTCCGACAGCGATTCGGGATCGAACTCGACGTCGTGCTCGTGGCCGTCCTCGAAGGAGTCATCGACGGAGGACTCGATCAGCCGCGCCTTCTGGGCGAAAAGCCGGACCGTGTCCGGATCGATGTTCAGCTCAACGGCCATCTCACAGCTCCTTATCTTTCTCGTTCGGCGGGCTGTTCTGTCGACGTCAGGGTGAGATGTGCCGATGGCAAATCCCGCTCCCGCGCTAATTTTTTGCTCAAGCATCGGATCTTTTCGAAAACCGGTTCCCACCTTTCACTCCCGCGGTGCTTCGGTTCGGTTCGACGCTCTCGTGCCTGCGGTCTCAAGAATAACGCGAATCCTCTCCTGTGCCTGTTTTTTAGTACGGTTTCCCCGGCTTTTGAAAGTGCCCAGACGTCGCGACGAAATTCCGTCCCAATCGTGAAGAAGACTTTGCCGACAAGGCCCGGTATGCGCCATATGACAGCGACGGGGGACGGGGGCGCAACCGCATGGCGGCCCGCCCCGGCGAAGGGCCCTGAACCGAAACCGACACCGGCATTCATCGCCGGTTCAGTGGCCCCCGGGCATCAACGGCGCGATTGCCGGTCCAATCCGGCGAAAAGGACTGATCTGGAGCACCGATGATTTCGAAAGACGCAATCACGGCACTGAAAAGATTCGGCTACGGTTCGCGCCGCGGCGAGGCAGCCGGGCTCGCCAGCCCGCGCGACTGGCTGGTGGCGCAGCTCGATCGCCCCGATGCGGCGCGGATCGACGATGCCGGCCTGCCGTCTTCCATTGAGGCGCAGCGCGACCACATCGCCTATCGCCAGGAGCGCAAGCGACAGCTTCGCCGCCTCGATCGCGAAAACAAGGAGCAGATGGACGATCTGAAGCAGATGATGGGGCCGCGGCCCGCGCTTGACTACTACAGCGGCGAGATCAACGCCCGGACCCGTCACGCCATCAACACCGACGCGCCGCTGGTGGAGCGGCTGGTCGGCTTCTGGTCGAACCATTTCTGCATCTCGGCCGCCAAGAACGGCCGGGTGCGGGCGATGGCCGGGGCCTATGAGCGCGAGGCCATCCGGCCCTACGTGCTCGGCCGGTTCCGCGACATGCTGTTCGCCAGCGCCCAGCATCCGGCGATGCTGCTCTATCTCGACAATCAGAAATCCACCGGCCCGAACTCGCCGGTCGGGCGCCGGCGGCAGCGCGGCCTCAACGAGAATCTCGCCCGCGAAATCATGGAGCTGCATACGCTCGGCGTGCATGGCGGCTACACCCAGGAGGACGTGACCAATTTCGCCCGGGTCCTGACCGGCTGGTCCGTCGGCAAGGTGGATTCGGAGCGCGGCGGCGTCTTTGTGTTCCACCGCAGGGTCCACGAGCCGGGGTCCTTCACCATTCTCGGCCGGCGCTATGGCGGGCGCGGCGTCGACCAGGGCGAGGCGGTGCTGGAGGACCTGGCGCGCCATCCCGCCACGGCCCGGTTCGTCGCCGGCAAATTCGCGCGCCATTTCGTCGGCGACAGCGCGTCCGATGCATTGATCCGGCGCCTTGCCGCCACCTTCCGCGAGACCGACGGCGATCTGCGCGAGTTGACCTACGACCTGATCGCCTCCGACGAGGCCTGGGAGGCGCCGGCCGAGAAGCTGCTGCCGCCCTATGACTTCATCGTCGCGACGGCGCGCGCGACCGGCTGGCGGCCTGAGGAGCGGCAGATGATGAAGGCGCTGAACGCGCTCGGCCACAAGATGTGGGCGCCGCCGTCGCCGGCCGGCTGGCCGGACGAGGACGACGCCTGGGTCTCGCCGGACGCCATGCTCGAGCGGCTGGACTGGGCGCAGCGCATCGCCCGGCGCCGGGCACCGCGCGAGCCAGTCGACCGGGTGGCCGAGGATCTTCTGGGTCCCGCCCTCGACGAACATTCGCGCCAGGTCATCGCGCGCGCCGAAAACAAGGGCCAGGCCCTGGCTCTCCTTCTCATGACCCCGGGCTTCCAGCGGAGATAGTTCCATGGCCATCAGCGATCTTTCCCGGCGCCAGTTCCTGGCCGTCAGCGGCGGCCTGGCCGTCTCGCCGTTCCTTCCCGGCATCGCCGCTGCCTCCGGCCGTGATCCGCGGTTCCTCACCGGCATCCTGCGCGGCGGCGTCGACGGGCTCGCCGTCGTCGCTCCGGTCGGCGACCCGGACTACCAGAATGTGCGCGAGGGCCTTGCCTTTGCGCGCTCCGGCCCGAATTCCGGGCTGCCGCTCGACGGCTTCTTTGCGCTCAATCCGAACATGAAGCAGCTTGCCGAACTCTATCGCAACGGCGAGGCGCTGTTCGTCCATGCGGTGGCGACGCCCTATCGCGAGCGCTCCCATTTCGACGGTCAGGACGTGCTGGAAAGCGGCCTGACACGCTCCGGCCGCGGCGACAGCGGCTGGCTCAACCGGGCGCTGGAAATCGCGGCGGCAAAGAAGACGATCGACGGGCGCGGCTTTGCCATGGGCGCGCAGTTGCCGCTGGTGATGCGCGGCTCGGCGCCGGTGCTGTCCTGGATGCCGCCGGGCTTTGCAACGGCGAGCGCCGATACCCGCCTCCGTCTCCTCGACATCTACACCCACGCCGATCCGACGCTGGCAGCGGCGATTGCCGAGGGCATGGAGCTCGACGATCTGGTCGGCGGCGAGGACTCCGCCCGCGAGGTGATGCGGCAGTCGCGCGAGATGGGCGGCGGCGGCAAGGTGCGCTCCTATCGGATGACCGGCACCGTCGCCGGCAAGGTGATGTCGGATGCCGACGGCCCGCGCGTCGGCGCCTTCAGCCTCAATGGCTGGGACACCCACGCCAACGAGCGGCCGTTCAAGGGCCGGCTCGGGCGCCAGCTCGAAGCGCTCGATGCCACGATCGGCGCGCTCAAGAGCGAAATGGCGCCGGTCTGGAAGGATACGGTCGTCGCGCTCGTCACCGAGTTCGGGCGGACCGCGCGCATGAACGGAACGTCGGGCACCGACCACGGCACCGCGACCCTTGCCATCCTCGTCGGCGGTGCGGTCAACGGCGGGCGGGTGATCGCCGACTGGCCGGGGCTTTCCGACCGCGCCCTTTACGACGGACGCGACCTTGCCCCGACGACGGATCTGAGGGCGATCCTGAAGGGCGTCATCGGCGACCATCTGGGGGTCTCGGAAGCCGCGCTTGGCGAAAAAGTGTTCCCGGGAAGCCGCGATGTACGGCCCATGCGCGACCTCATCGCTTGAATTGGCTTGCGAAGTTCCGATATCGGAAGGAGTCGCCGCATTCAGAGCCGGAGAAACCGGACGTGGCGGCATCCGATATCCGGAGCAACGAGGGGAAGTTCTAAGATGACAGCGCGATTTGGCCTTGTGGCGGCCGCAGCCCTTGCGGCCGGCCTGGCAATGATGGTGCTCGGCGCCCCGGCGCGGGCCGCCGATGGCGGCGGTCCCGCGGGACCGTCGAGCTGCGGGCCCGGCATGGCATGGGATCCGGTCTCGCGGGTCTGCATCAAGGCCAAGGGCGCCTGCAAGCGCGGCACGGTGCGCGACCGCAAGACCGGCAAGTGCATCGAGGTGAAGGCCTTCAACGGCGATTCGGAGACCCGCTACCAGGTGGCGCGGTTCTTCGCCTATGACGGGCGTTATGAAGACGCCATCGCGTTGCTCGACCCGATCGCCTATGAGCGCGATCCGCGGGTCCTCAACATGCTCGGCTATTCCAACCGCAAGCTCGGCCATTTCGACACCGGCCTGGCCTATTATCGGCGCGCGCTCGCCATCGATCCCTCCTTCGACCTCGCCCGCGAATATCTCGGCGAGGGCTATGTGGCGATCGGCCGGGTCGACCTGGCCCGGGAACAGCTTGGCCATATCGCCCGGAGCTGCGGGACGGGTTGCGAGGAATACCGCGCGCTCGACACGGTGATCAAAGGGGCTCTTGCAGCCAAGGGCTGAGCGGGAGCTTTTTCGGAAAGACAAGCGGCCGGGTGCACGACGCCCGGCCGTTTTGTTTGTGCTTTTCACATGATTGCCCGGTGTGATCGATGCGTTTCGATTGGCGGAAGCGATCCGTCGGTGGGACGCACGCGGCTTGCGCACTCACTTTGCCATCACACTCTCCCGTCACCCCGGGCGCAGCGAAGCGGAGACCCGGGGCCTATTGCCCGCATCGATACGGTAGCCCACATCGGGTCCCGGCACGGCCCGTCCCCGGGCCGCCTCTTCGCTACACCAACGGACGGCATACCGTGCGGTGACGGGCAATAGGCCCCGGCTCGGGGGCCGGGGTGACGGCTGAGGATCGGGCGGGCGGAAGTGCGTTCCCGGATTGGCCCGTCGTGCCGCCGATGCCGCATGGATTGCCGCGTCGGCCTAACGGCCTCCTCGCAATGACGTTGAAATTATTTGGAAAATCCTAAACATCGTCATTGCGAGCGGAGCGAAGCAATCCAGTTTCGGCGTTTAGGATTCACGCCGCGATGCCGTTTTGAGCCGGGTATTCGACGCCGCATTTGGTCGTCTGCCGCCCGAGATCACGTCAAAGGGGTGCAACGCCGTGCGACTTCGAACCTGCCCTACTCCGCGGGCGCGACCCGCAAAAGCTGGCCGTTGGCCTCATCGGTGAGCAGCCAGATCGCGCCGTCGGGGCCGCTGCGGACGTCGCGGATGCGGCCGAACGCCCCTTCGAACATGCGCTCCTCGCTGGCGACCCTGCCGTCCTCCACATCGAGGCGGGAGAGCAACTGGAACTTCAGCGCGCCGACGAAGAGATCGCCCTTCCATTCCGGAAAGAGGTCGCCGTCGTAGAAGGCGGCGCCGGAGGGGGCGATCGAGGGGTCCCAGTAATAGACCGGCTGCTCCATCCCCTCCTTGTGGGTGCCGACGCCGATTTTCTGGCCGGAATAGTGGCGGCCGTAGGAGATAACGGGCCAGCCGTAATTGCGGCCCGCCTTGGGGATGTTGACCTCGTCGCCGCCGCGGGCACCATGGGCCACGGTCCAGAGCTCGCCGGTCTCGGGGTTAAGGGCCGCGCCTTGCGGGTTGCGGTGGCCGTAGGACCAGATTTCCGGGCGGGCGCCCGCCGTCCCGACAAACGGATTGTCGTCCGGCACGCTGCCGTCCGGGACGATGCGCACGACTTTGCCGTTATGGGTGGAAAGGTCCTGGGCGAGCGGGCGCTGGCCGCGCTCGCCGAGGGTGACGAAGAGCATTCCATCGGGCGCAAAGACGAGGCGCGAGCCGAAGTGGCGGCTGGTGGTGGTCTTGGGCTGCTGTCGGAAGATCACTTCGACGTCTTCCAGCCGCGCCGACATCCCCTCGCGCACCAGCCGGGCGCGGGCAACCGCCGTGCCGGCGCCGCCGTCACCGCGTTCGGCATAGCTCAGAAAGATCAGGTTGCTGTCGGCAAAGTCGGGCGCGGGGACGACGTCGAGGAGGCCGCCCTGGCCGCTGGCATAGACGTCCGGCACCCCGGAGACCGGGGCATCGACGAGCGTTCTATCGACCACAAGGCGCAGCCGGCCGGGCCGTTCGGTGACCAGCATGGTTCCATCCGGCAGGAAGGCGAGCGACCAGGGATGCTCCAGGCCGGAGGCGACGGTCGAAACGTCGACGGTGTAGTCGTCGGTCCGAAACGTCTCGGCCGCCGCCGGCGCTGCACCGGTGATGAGTGCGAGGGCGGTGAGGATGGCCCCGGAGCGCCGTCCTCGGGGACGGACATCGGTTGCGGGAAGGTCAGTCATCGGTCGGTCTCCGCGTTGTGCCGGCCGTTGGCGGCAAATGGGTTCTCGACCGTTCAGATAGGCAATGGATGCGGCAAGGCGAGAGCCGCACCGGCCTGGCGCGGCTCACAATCGTGACATCGAAAGGGAGAACGGCGTTGTCTTAGAACGCCGCGCCGGGGGTGACGCCGAAGCGCTTCAGGATCATCGCCAGCGGGCAGAAGCCGGTGAAGGCCGACTGCAGGAGGTTGGCGCCGACGAAGGCCGTCAGCCACAGGAAATAGGGGCTCACATAGAGCGCGAGCAGCAGCGAGACGAGGATGACGATGCCGGCGAAGGCGAGCACCATGCGGTCGATGGACATGGGGGATCTCCATTACATTAGTTTTGTCTAATTTAATGGCCAATCTACAGATTGGGCCTCTCGTGCGCAAGGGGCCGTAAACCAAGTGTTTAGAAGTGTTAACGCCGTCACATTCTCGCCCAGAAATGACTTGGCCATTGCCCAAAAGGAAGCAAACCCCCGTCGAATTTGTCCGGCTCTATCGTGCTTAACGAAAACGGGGACTTGCGGGACATGATTGAACGGATTTCACAACGGTCTGATAAGCATTGGCGCACCGACAAGCCGATGCCGTCGACCACCTGGCGCCGCCGCAGCGGCTGGTTGAGGGCCGCGGTCCTTGCCGTCCTGCTGTCGGTGTCCGCCGTGCCGGTCGCCGGCTCCGTGATCGCCGAGGCCTCGCCGCAGATCGCGGCCGAGACGCTTCAGGGCCCGGCGGCGCTGGCGCTGGCGCCCTCCGTCGTCATCGGCCCCGTCCTCAACGGGACGTCCGGCACGGCGCCGGGCCGCATTGCGGCGATCCCCAAATCCGACCGTCTGCCGCTGACCAAGCCGGAGCAGAAGATCGTCACCGGGCTCAATGCGATCCTGTTTTCGGCCATGCTGTTCGTCGTCCTCGTCATGTGGCGCCACCTGGCGCGCTCGTTCAACCGCGACCGCCGCTCGACCTGGGAGGACTGGCAATGACCGGACCGAACAACGATTTCCGCGAACGGGCCGTGCTGGAGCGGATGGCGATCGTCGCCGTCGTGCTGTCGGCGCTGGCCGGCGTCGGCCTGATCAGCCAGGGCCTTTTCCTGCAGGCGGGCGCGACCCTCGGCGACATGCTGGGCGCTGCCGCCCCGGCGCCGGTGGAGCAGATCATCGAGCCCGTCTCTGGCGATGCCCGGATTTCGGTTCCGCCATCGCTCGACCGGCCCTCTTGAGGTCTTTCGACGAGCCGGCGAAATCGTCGCAAGTTCTTGGTTGGGCGGCAGGAAATCCCCATTTCTGTGGTGTTGAAACTGACCACGGAAATTGCGGGAGGAACCGAAAATGCTTCGCCGTCTCGCCGCGCTTCTGGCCTTTCTGCTGCTCGCCGTGCCGCCGGCCGCGGGCGCCAATGGCGACGAGGTGAAGGGCCTCATCGCCGACCGCTGCGCCGACTGCCACCTGATCGCCGGCTATGAGCGAAAGGCCGCCGATGTCGGCGCGCCGAGCTTTGCCGCCATCGCCGCCGACAAGGCGACCTACACGGAGGGGCGCCTGCGCGCCTATCTGCAGGATCCGCACTGGCCGATGGAGCAGTTCGTGCTGTCGCGCTCGGACATCGACCACATCGTCGCCTATTTCGCCGCACGCGGGACTCCCGCCGAATAGGCCACCGGCGAAAACGCCTCTGTCGCCCCGGCGGCGCCTTGCTTCACGCCGGCTTCAAGACTAGGGTCGCGGCGAGCGCCACAGGCGCGTCCTCATTTTTCCAATCCGGGAGATACTGTCATGGGCTTCATCGCCGATGCGCTGCAACGGGTGAAACCTTCTGCAACGATTGCAGTCACCAACAAGGCGCGCGAGTTGAAGGCCGCCGGTCGCGACGTCATCGGGCTCGGCGCCGGCGAGCCGGATTTCGACACGCCGGAGAACATCAAGGAAGCTGCGATCAAGGCGATCCGTGAGGGCAAGACCAAATACACGGCCGTCGACGGCATCCCGGAGCTGAAGGAGGCGATCGTCGCCAAGTTCGCCCGCGAGAACGACCTTGACTACAAGACCAGCCAGATCACCGTCGGCACCGGCGGCAAGCAGGTGCTCTACAACGCCCTGATCGCCACCGTGAACCCGGGCGACGAGGTCCTCATCCCGGCGCCCTACTGGGTCAGCTATCCGGATATGGCGCTTTTGGCCGGCGGCACCCCGGTGCCGGTCGAGACGACCATCGAGACCAGCTTCCGGATGACGCCGGAGGCGCTCGATGCCGCGATCACGCCGAAGACCAAGTGGCTGATCTTCAACTCGCCGTCGAACCCGTCGGGCGCCGCCTACAGCCGCGCGGAGATCGCCGCGCTCGCCGAGGTGCTGCGCCGCCACCCGCAGGTCTGGGTGATGACCGACGACATGTACGAGCACCTCGTCTACGACGATTTCGAGTTCACGACGCTGGCCCAGGTGGCGCCGGACCTGAAGGAGAGGACGCTGACCGTCAACGGCGTCTCCAAGGCCTATTCCATGACCGGCTGGCGCATCGGCTATGCCGGTGGCCCGGAGCCGCTGATCAAGGCGATGGCCAAGGTGCAGTCGCAGTCGACGTCGAACCCCTGCTCGATCTCGCAATGGGCGAGCGTCGAGGCCCTCAACGGGCCGCAGGACTTCATCCCGAAGAACGCCGCCGTCTTCAAGGGCCGGCGCGACCTCGTCGTCGGCATGCTGAACCAGTCGAGCGGGCTGTCCTGCCCGGTGCCGGAGGGGGCGTTCTACGTCTATCCGTCCTGCGCCGGCGCCATCGGCAAGACCGCGCCGTCGGGCAACGTCATCAACACCGACGAGGACTTCGTCACCGAGCTCCTGGAGACCGAGGGCGTCGCCGTCGTCCAGGGCTCCGCCTTCGGAACCGGACCCAACTTCCGCATCTCCTACGCCACCTCCACCGAGGCGCTGGAGGCGGCCTGCCAGCGCATCCAGCGGTTCTGCGGCGCCCTCGACTGAGGCCGCGTTTGCCGCGCCCTTTCTGCATACGATTTATCCGTCAAACACCGTTGCCGCCGGGTCCGAAAGGGTCCGGCGGCGGTCGTTTCGGCGCGGTTTGACATGGCTCATCCCGGAGCTCCGCGAAATGTCGGAAAATGCGTGAAGTTTTTGCGCTGCGGCAGTTGATTCCCTTGCGTCGCGCCGTTGGTGCTGAGACGATGCAAAGTTAAACGGCGCCCTGCGCCACAACCGCGACCCGTCCGGCGATCGCGGGAAAACCAGCCTAAAACAGGAGAGTCATCATGGGAGACGGCAACGGCAGAGAAACGGGGCCCCGGTGCATCGCGCTGGTCGGCCCGTTCGGAAGCGGCAAAACCACTCTGTTCGAGGCCATTCTCGCGCGCACGGGGGCCATTGACCGGCAGGGAACGGTGGCCGAGGGCAATACGGTGGGCGATGCCTCGCCGGAGGCCCGCGCCCACGCCATGAGCGTGGAGGCGAACGTCGCCGAACTGAGCTTCATGGATGAAAGCTTCACGCTGATCGACTGCCCGGGCTCGGTGGAGTTCCTGCACGAGACCGACGCCATCCTTCCGGGCATCGACCTGGCCATCGTCGTCGCCGAGCCGGACGAGAAGAAGGTGCCAGCGCTGCAGCTCATCTTGAAGGCGCTGGAAGATCGCGGCGTGCCGCGCGTGCTGTTCGTCAACAAGCTCGACAAGGCCGAGGGCTCGGTCCGCGAGAACCTCAACTACCTGCAGACGGCGAGCTCCGTGCCGCTGGTGCTGCGCCAGATCCCGATCCGCACGGACGGCGCCGTTTCCGGCTTCATCGATCTCGCGCTGGAACGCGCCTACATCTACCACGACCACGCGCCGAGCGAGCTCATCGAGATCCCGGACGACGACCGCGCCCGCGAGGTCGAGGCCCGCTTCTCCATGCTGGAAAAGATCGCCGACTATGACGACGATCTGATGGAGCAGCTCCTTGAGGACGTGGAGCCGAAGCGCGACACCGTCTTCCACGATCTCGTCCAGGAACTGCAGGACGGCGTCATCTGTCCCGTCTTCATCGGCTCGGCCGAGGGCGGCAACGGCATCTTCCGGCTCCTGAAGGCGCTGCGCCACGAGGCGCCGGGGATCGATGCGACCTGCCAGCGGCTCGGCGTCGAGCCGGGCGCCAATGCGGTGCTGCAGGTCATGAAGACCGTCCACACGCCCCATGGCGGCAAGATGTCGGTGGCGCGGGTGCTGTCCGGCTCTGTCGCCGACGGCGGCGTCATCTACCGGGGCGACGGCACCGACGACCGCATCTCGGCGGTCTACACGATGATGGGCGCGCAGACGACTAAGCATCCGAAGGCGGTGCGCGGCGAGACCGTGGCGCTCGGCAAGGTCGACATGGCCAAGACCGGCGACACGCTGACCGACGCCAAGGGCGGCATGGCCAATCTCGTCACCCTGGAAGCGGCCGATCCTGTGCTGGCGATCGCCATCCGGCCGACCGAGCACAAGGACGACGTCAAGCTCTCCGCATCGCTCGCCAAGATCGCCGAGGAAGACCCGTCGCTGAAGGTCTCGCACAACCAGGACACCGGCGAGACGCTGCTGGAAGGCCAGGGCGAGATGCACCTTCGCGTCGTCATCGAGCGCCTGACCGCGAAATACGGCATTTCGGTCGAGCGGCTCGATCCGGAGATTCCCTACAAGGAGACGATTCGCGGCTCGGTCACCCAGCGCGGCCGGCACAAGAAGCAGTCCGGCGGCCACGGCCAGTTCGGCGACGTCGTGCTCGACATCAAGCCGCTGCCGCGCGGCGAAGGCTTCGTCTTTGCCGACACCATCACCGGCGGCGTCGTGCCGAAGCAGTACATCCCCTCGGTGCAGGCGGGCGTGGAGGAATATCTCGTCTCCGGACCGCTCGGTTTTCCGGTCGTCGATGTGGCGGTCACGCTGACGGACGGCTCCTACCACACGGTGGATTCCTCCGACCAGGCGTTCAAGATGGCGGCCCAGATCGGCATGCGCGAGGGCATGGCCGAGTGCAAGCCGGTGCTTTTGGAACCGATCCTGGAAGTGTCCATCGTCTGCCCGTCGGATGCGACGGCGAAGGTCAACGCCATCGTCTCCGGGCGCAGAGGCCAGCTCCTCGGCTTCGATGCGCGGCCGGGCTGGCCGGGCTGGGACGAGGTCAAGGCGATGATGCCCCAGGCCGAGATCCAGGACCTGATCATCGAGCTGAGGTCGGCGACCCAGGGCGTCGCCAGCTACACGGCCCGCTTCGACCACCTGCAGGAGCTGACCGGCCGGCTCGCCGAGCAGGTGCTGGAACGGCACGGCAAGCAGGCGGCCTGATCGACGGGGCGTCTCCCGGCTCATCGGCGCATGAATTGGGCCGGCGGCAGCGATGCCGCCGGTTTTCTTTTCTTGCTTTGTAAGGCAGCGATGTCCGCTCCGATGCGCCTTGCCTCACGGGCGGCACACCCGGCTGTGATTTGATTTTGTACGGGCGCCTCGCCCACAGTCGCGCGCAAGGGCCTTCATCGGGCCTCCTGACAGAATGCGACCAAAGGCAAGCCCATGCTCATCAAACGCACGCGCTCCTGGGACCTCCCGGAATCCCTGGTGACGCCGGAAAAGATATTCCTCAACCGCCGCAAGTTCCTCGTCTCCTCCGGCCTGTTGATGGCGACGGCGGCGCTCGGCGGCTGCGAGGAGAGCGAGGAAGTGGTCGGCCTTGCCGGCAAGGGCAAGGCTGCCGGCGACGACCCGAGCGCGGGCCGCTATCCGGTGGACCGCAACGAGGCGTTCACGGTCGAGCGGCCGATGACGCCGGAAAAGACAGCGTCGAGCTACAACAACTTCTATGAATTCGGCTCGCACAAGAGCATCGCCTCGGCGGCGCAGGCGCTGCCGATCCGGCCCTGGGAGATCACCATCGACGGCGAGGTGGAAAAGCCGCTCACCTTCGACATCGACGACCTCCTTGCCCGCGTGCCGCTGGAGGAGCGCATCTACCGGCTGCGCTGCGTGGAGGCCTGGGCGATGGTCATTCCCTGGACCGGTTTTCCCCTGAAGGCGCTGGTCGACTACGCCAAGCCGACATCCAAGGCGAAATACCTCCGCATGGAGACCTTCCTCGACCCGGACGTGGCGACCGGCCAGAAGCAGAGCTGGTATCCCTGGCCCTATGTGGAGGGGCTGTCGATGGTCGAGGCGACCAACGAGCTCGCCTTCATGGTCACCGGCGCCTATGGCAAGCCGCTCCTGAAGCAGTACGGCGCGCCGCTGAGGCTGGCGACGCCCTGGAAATACGGCTTCAAGTCGATCAAGTCGATCGTCCGCTTCTCGTTCGTTGCCGAGCGCCCGGTCAGCTTCTGGGAAAAGATCAATCCGAATGAGTACGGCTTCTGGGCCAACGTCAATCCGGAGGTCCCGCACCCGCGCTGGTCGCAGGCGACGGAAAAGCTGCTGCCGTCGGGGGAGGTCTATCCGACGACACTCTACAACGGCTATGGCGATGAGGTCGCCGGCATCTATGCCGGCCTCACGAACGAGAAGCTGTTCATGTGAGGTGCCTGCCGTTCGGGCCGTTTCCGCCGCGCGGCGCAGCCCGCAGTCGGTTGCAAGTCGTTCGCAATAATGCTTTAAATGGAGTCGATCACTTTCCGGTTGGAGGCCACCTGAGGACTCCCGGAACGGATCGGATTCTTTGGCCGGAAAAGAAAAATGCCGGACCCGGGTTACGGGTCCGGCAGTTATCCATCACGTTGTCGGACGCGATGAAATCACCTTCCAGAGGGGAACAGCTGCACGCAAAAGGATCACGGGGAGGTGTGAGCTCGATTGCCATCAGCTGATTGCTTATATGACCGATGGGAGATGCCTTTTCTATAGGCAGTGCGGCATGCCAGTTATGCGGAATTCGCATGATTAATATTCAGACCATGCAGAACTCTGCTAAAAAAATGGGCGGCAGGTCGGAAAAGCGCTGTCTTGTCAATGGGTGAATAATACCGCGACAGGCGATGCACCGGAATCCGGTTTATTTCTCAGCCGGGGCCGGGCAGGGTGCGCCACAATGCTGCGACAGAATGGCCAAAGAAAAGCCTTGATCTGAACCGCGTTTTCCGGCCGGCTACATTGGTATTTGTGCCAAAAGACAGTGCCGTCTTTCCACTTTTGAAGGCTGGTTACCGTGATTCGGTTTCCCAGAATCAGTAAATCCAGATCGGTAAATCCGGATCAGTAGATCCAGCGCTCCGCCTTGGTCAGCAGGAAGTCCCGGAAGGCGGTGATGCGGGCCGTGTTGCGCAGCTCGGACGGGTAGACGAAATAGGTGTCGAAGGTCGGCACGTCGGCGCCCGGGATGAGCTGCACCAGCCGCGATTCCGCCTCGATCACGTAATCCGGCAGCATGGCGATGCCGATGCCGTACTGCACGGCGCGCTTCATGGCGAAGATGTTGTTGATCCGGAGTGCCGGCGTGCGCGGATTGTCGGGCGAGCGGCCGGCCGTCTCCAGCCAGTTGACGTCGCGCAGATAGGTCGGCGGCCGCGAGCCGAAGGTGATGATCCGGTGGTGGTCGAGATCGGTGATGGTCTTGGGACTGCCGAAGCGTTCCAGATAGGCCTTGGAGGCGTAGAGGTGGAAGTGCACCGTGAACAGCTTGCGCTGGATCAGGTCCGGTTGCACGGGCTGGCGCAGGCGGATGGCGACGTCGGCCTCGCGCATGGACAGGTCCAGCTCGGTGTCCGACAGCATGATGTCGAGCTCGATCTCCGGATAGTGGTCGACGAACTCGTTGAGCCGGGCCGCGAGCCAGGTCGAGCCGAGGCCGACCGTGGTGGTCACGCGCAAGGTGCCGGACGGGCGCTGCTTGGTGTCGGACAGGCGCGACTTGGCCGCCTCCAGCTTCATGTAGACGTCGCGGGCGGTGCGGAACAGGTGCTCGCCCTGCTCGGTCAGGATCAGGCCGCGGGCATGGCGGTGGAACAGCGCGATGCCGAGTTCGGCCTCCAGCGCGGAGACCTGCCGGCTGACCGCCGACTGGCTCATGTTGAGCTCTTCGCCGGCGTGGGTGAAGCTGCCGGCGCTGGCGGCGGCGTGGAATATCCGAAGCTTGTCCCAGTCCATCGCGCTCTCAGCGTCCTTCCATCCGGGGCGGGACCCCTGCCTCCGGCAGCGGCGGTCGCGGGCAGGGCGGCTTGCTGGCCCGTAAGGCCGCCGCCCGATTGAAACCTAATACAAACGCAAGAAGGGTTACTGGGCGGCTTCCACGGCCGGCAGCGCCGCCAGATGCCGTTCGGCCTCCAGCGCCGCCATGCACCCCATGCCGGCCGCGGTGACGGCCTGGCGGAAGATGTCGTCGGTGACGTCGCCGGCGGCGAAGACGCCGGGCACGCTCGTCTCGGTGGAATCGGGGGCGGTCCAGATATAGCCGTTCGGCTTCAGCTTGACCTGTTCGCGGAACACCTCCACGGCGGGGGCATGGCCGATGGCGATGAAGATGCCGTCGACGGGGAAATCGGTGATCTCGCCGGTCTTGACGTTCTTCAGGCGGGCGCCGTTGGCCGAGGGCGGGAAGCCCTCCGTGCCGGTGACCTCGTCGAGCACGGTGTCCCAGATGACGTCGATCTTGTCGTGGGCGAGCAGGCGCTGTTCCAGGATCTTTTCGCAGCGGAAGGCATCGCGGCGGTGGACGATGGTGACGCGGTCGGCGTGGTGGGTAAGGTAGAGCGCTTCCTCGACGGCCGAGTTGCCGCCGCCGACGACGAGCACGTGCTTGCCGCGGTAGAAGAAGCCGTCGCAGGTGGCGCAGGCGGAGACGCCGAAGCCCTTGAACTTTTCTTCCGAGGGAAGCCCGAGCCACTTGGCCTGTGCGCCGGTGGCGATGATGATGGTGTCGCCGGCATAGGTGTCGCCGCTGTCGCCGACGAGCGTGAAGGGGCGACGCGAGAGGTCCGCGGAGACGATGTGGTCGCTGATCATCGTCGTGCCGACGTTCTCGGCCTGCTTGCGCATCTCCTCCATCAGCCACGGGCCCTGCACCGGATCGGCAAAGCCCGGATAGTTCTCCACGTCGGTGGTGATGGTGAGCTGGCCGCCCGGCTGGATGCCGGCGACGAGGATCGGTTCCAGCATGGCGCGCGCGGCATAGATCGCCGCCGTGTAACCGGCCGGTCCCGAACCGACGATCAGAACCTTGCTGCTGTGCGTTGCCATTCCCTTCTCCTCGGCGTCTTTTCGTCCTAGGTTTATCCCAATCGGCACGGTGATGCCAATATCGGCGGCCGCGCCCTGGCGGCTCGACAGGCGCCGCGCCATGGCGTAAGAGGCCGCAATCGAAACCCTGCGGCGTAACCGCAAGGGCGAGCGCAATGGATCGGCGTCGCGCCGATCAGGATGCGAGCGACACCCCATATGGCCATTCCGGAAAGCACCGAAAAGACCCTGATTCCGGCAATTCGTGCCGCGGAGCGCCATGCCGCACCCTATCCGCACTGGTACGTCGACGGTCTCTTCGACGACGCGGCGCTGGCGGCGCTGCAATCCCTGCCGTTTCCCGCCCCGGACCTCGGTGGTGTCTCCGGCACCCGTGAGGCGCACAATGCGACCCGGGTCTATTTCGATGTGGAAAACCAGACCGAGCACCCCGTGTGCCGCGCGGTGGCGGACGCTTTCCAGGCGCCGGAGACGGTAAGGACAATCACAGATGTGTTCGGCGCCGACCTGGACGGCACCTATCTTCGAATCGAATACGGCCAGGACACGGACGGCTTCTGGCTCGGCCCGCACACCGACATCGGCGTGAAACGCTTCACGATGCTCGCCTATCTCTCCGACGTTGCCGGCCACGATGCGCTCGGCACGGACATCTATGCCGACAAGCAGACCTGGGCGAAGCGGACGCCGTTCCGGCCGAATTTCGCGATGGTGTTCGTGCCGTCGGACCGGAGCTGGCACGGCTTCGAGCCGCGTCCGATCCCGGGCGTGCGCAAGTCGCTGATCATCAATTTCGTCACCGACGACTGGCGCGCGCGGGAGCAACTCGCGTTCCCCGATGCGCCGGTGCGGGTCTGAAGTACGGCGATACCAGATCGTCGTAATCGCGAGGGTCCGCAGGACGGGGAGCGGCGCGTGACGCGAGCCTGGTAAGGCCGACGTGGCGATCCAGAGCGGCTTGCTCGCAGCGCGTGGCCCCTGGATTGCCGCGCTCGCTTCGCTCGCTCGCAATGACAGCGGAGGGCGGGGTGGCCGTTGGTGCCTGTTCTCAGATGTCGAACTGGATCGCTTCGCTGCGCTCGCGATGACGATAGATCGTGGTTCGCGTCTGCCTACAAGATGCGGCTCTACCCCGCCGGCTGGAACGGGTTCAGCTTCTTCAATCTCGTGGAAAAGCGGTGGCGGCGCTGTTCGTGGGCGACGACGGCGGCGTCGGTCACCCAGTTCATCTGGATGGCGCGCCGGCGACCTTCAAAGGGCTCGTGGCCGTGCCAGGAGGTGTCGGAGCGGCGGAAGGCGAGCAGGGTGCCGCCATGGGGCGGGACCTCGGCGGCGACGGCGTTGAGGTCGGTGTCGCTCCTGAGGAGCCGCAGCCGGCCGCCCTCTTCCTCCCATTCCTCGTTGAGGTAGACGAGGACGGTGATGATCTTGGTTTTGGAGTCCGGGTGGATGTTGCCGTCCTTCAGGCGGCAGAAGCCGCGGACCGTGAACATGGTCGGCCGGCCGGCAAGGTCGATGGCGAATTTTTCTTCGACGGCCCGGCGGAACGGTTCGGCGTCCATTTCCGACAAAAGGTCGGCGAATGCGCCCTTGATCTTCAAGAGGCTGGGCGGATGCGAGCCCGGTCCCGGGACGGCGGGGAAGTCTTCGATGATGTCGGCGAGCCTTTCCGGCGGCACGAAATGCGGCACCACCAGGTAGTCGAAGGGATCGGTCTCAAGCGGCGTTTCGCGGAACGCCCCAAGGTCGATCGTGCTCATCCGGTTGTCCTTCCCTATTCGATCGATCTTCTGCCGTTTCTTTCCATGTAACGCGAAATGATCTCGTCGGCCACATAGCGGGTGGCATCGAGGGGGGCGTAGTCCCAGGTCTCGCAGGTGCCGTCGAACCAGCGGATGGCGCCGTGGGCGATCAGGTCCTTGTGGAAGGCGCCGATCTTGTCGCTGGTGCCGGGCAGGCGCCAGGCATGGATCGGCTTGGCCGTATAGGCGGCTTCTCCGAGCATGTTGACCGAATCGCAGGTGACCACCAGCCGCTCGGCGATGCCGAGAATGCCGAAATAGGGATTGTCGCCGGTGCCGTCCCAGACCCAGGAGGGGACGCCGGAAAGCTTGTCGCGGACGATGTCGGTGTTTGCCTTGCCGGTGCGCCGCGACGGCGTGACGGCGACGGAAAAGCCGTGCTCCGTGGCGAATTTCGCCAGTGCCTCGCCGAGGGCTTCGGCTTCCACGGCGCGGAAATGGTAGAACCGGCTGGAGCCGCCGATGACGACGCCGAGCACCCGGTCGGTCAGCACCGGGGTGTGGGTGCGCAGGGCGGCGGCGCCGTCCTTCAGCCGGGCGACGTTGACCCGGTTCGGCGTGGTGACGGTGCGGATGACGTTGTCGCCGCAAAGCGCGTCGTGCTCGTTGACCCAGACGAGGTCGAAGCCCTTGATACCGGCGACCGGGTTCTGCAGGACGGCGGTGAAGGTGCGTCCGCCGGAGCGTTTGCGGATGGCGCGGGCGTAGGGAATGCTCTGGCGGCCGGAGACCAGGACGACGTCCGGCCAGGGCGGGGCGATCTTGGGGTGGCGCGCGGCCGGGCCGTAGGGGGCCAGAAAGCGGAACGGCGCGCCGGGCGCCACGCGGATCACCTTCGGCCGGATGCCCATCGCCTCAAAGACGCCGATCGCCGGCTCCTGGTGGCCGGCATGGCCGCTGGTCACCACCCAGCCGGTTTCGGGGATCCTGATGTTCTCGGCTCGGGTCATGTCGGCCATTTTCCTTGCATGCGCCGCGTCCGCCGCTTCCTGATGCACGTTGCGTTTTGTCCGAACGGCGTAACATGCGTCAGGTATTGTTCTAACGCGATTTCCTATCCAAAAAGTCTGTCACTTTTTGGGGAAAGCGCTTCGGTGCGGCAACGCGTGAGGCGTACGATTCCTGCTCATTTCGATTATTTTATTGCGAAATTGGGCATTTATTGTACGCAAGAGACGGTTGCGTCCCTTGCTGGAGAGTTCGCGGTGAAATTACGGTTGGACGACGTCGATTGGAAGATCCTGTCGGAGCTGCAGGCGGACGGTCGCATCACCAATGTGGAGCTGGCGCGCCGGGTCGGCATCTCCGCGCCGCCGTGCCTGCGCCGCGTCCGGGCGCTGGAACAGGCCGGCGTCATCCGCGGATATCGGACGCTTCTGGAGGAAAAGACGCTCGGCTTCGACGTCACGGCGTTCGCCATGGTCGGGCTCGCCTCCCAGGCGGAAGCCGATCTCGTCGCGTTCGAAGATCTGGTGCGCGGCTGGGGCATCGTGCGCGACTGCTGGATGCTGTCGGGCGAGATCGACTTCATGCTGCTATGCGTCGCGCCGGACCTGCAGTCGTTCCAGAACTTCATCATCGGCGAGTTGACCAAGGCGCCGCAGGTCGACAGCGTGCGCACCGCGCTCACCATCCGCCACAGCAAGGACGCCGGCGGCGCGCCGCTGGAGCTGCTGTAGCCCTGGCGGCGGCCGGAGACGGCTCGTTTTCTAGACGAACTTGACCGCGAGGATCTCGTAGGCGCGGGCGCCGCCCGGGGCCGCGACCTCGATCGAATCGCCGACGCTCTTGCCGATCATGGCGCGGGCGATCGGCGAGGAAATGGAAATCTTGCCCGACTTCACGTCGGCCTCGATGTCGCCGACGATCTTGTAGGTCTTTTCCTCGTCGGTGTCCTCGTCGACGATCGTCACCGTGGCGCCGAACTTGACGGTGTCGCCGCCGAGCTTCGTCGGATCGATGATGTTGGCGCGCGAGAGCTGGTCCTCGATCTCGGCGATGCGGCCCTCATTGTGGCTCTGCTGTTCCTTGGCCGCATGGTATTCCGCGTTTTCCGACAGGTCACCATGGGCGCGGGCTTCAGAAATCGCCTGGATGATGCGCGGACGCTCCTCAACGGTGCGCCGTTTGAACTCCGCCTCGAGTGCCTGATGCCCCTCGATGGTCATCGGAATCTTATCCATGGGTCAACGACCTCTTCATGTCTTCAATGCGGCCTTGTATATCGCGCATCCCGGCGCGAAACCGCACACAGATGAACCCCCGCTCGGATACCGCGGCCATTTGCGCGGAGCCGGAACAGGCGGAAAATTACGAGACCGGGGCGAAATATGCCTGCAACGGCCTCACTTCAAGACTGCCGGAAGAATACGCCTCAATTCCTTGAGCCGCGGCGATCGCTCCCGCCAGGGTCGTATAATACGGTACCCGGTGCAGGAGTGCCGCCCGTCTGAGTGACCGGCTGTCGGCGAGGGCCTGTGCGCCTTCGGTTGTGTTGAAGACCAGTTGGACCTCGCCATTTTTGATAGCATCGACGATGTGCGGGCGGCCTTCAAGCACCTTGTTGATTTTTGTCGCCGCAATGCCGTGATCGGCGAGATAGCGCTGGGTGCCGCCGGTGGCGATGATGGCGAATCCGAGGCGGCTAAGCAGCCGCGCCGTTTCCAGAACCACTTCCTTGTCCTCATCGCGCACGGAGATGAACACCGTGCCGGCCGTCGGCACGCGGGTGCCGCCGCCGAGCTGCGACTTGGCAAAGGCGAGCGCATAGTCGCGGTCGAGGCCCATGACCTCGCCGGTGGAGCGCATCTCCGGGCCGAGCACCGTGTCGACGCCGGGGAAACGGGCGAACGGGAACACCGCTTCCTTGACCGCGATGTGGTCGATGGCGTGCGGATTGACGCGCTTGCCGTAGCGGGCGATGGCCTGATCCAGCGTCTCGCCGGCCATGATCTGGGCGGCGATCTTGGCGACTGGCAGGCCGATGGTCTTGGCAACGAACGGCACCGTGCGCGAGGCGCGCGGATTGACCTCGATGACGTAGATGTCGCCGTTCTTCAGCGCATACTGCACGTTCATCAGGCCGCCGACGTCGAGCGCCTTTGCCAGCGCCTTGGTCTCGCGCTCCAGCTCGCCGATGGTCTCGGCGGTCAGGCTGTGCGGCGGCAGCGAACAGGCGCTGTCGCCGGAATGGATGCCGGCTTCCTCGATGTGCTCCATGATGCCGCAGACGAAGACGTCCTCGCCGTCGCAGAGCGCGTCGACGTCGATCTCGATGGCGCCGGAAAGGTAGGAGTCGAACAAGAGCGGGTTGCGCGCCAGAACGGCGTTGATCTGGCCGGTCTTGTCGTTCGGATAGCGCTGGCGGATGTCGTGCGGAACCAGTTCCGACAGGGTGCGCTGCAGGTAGGTCTCGAAGGCCTCGGCGTCGCGCACGATCTCCATCGCGCGCCCGCCCAGCACGTAGGACGGACGGATGACCACCGGGAAGCCGATCTGCTCGGCGACGATGCGGGCCTGCTCGATGGAATGGGCGACGCTGTTCTTGGGCTGGCGCAGGTCGAGCTTGGCCAGAAGCTTCTGGAACCGGTCGCGGTCCTCGGCGAGGTCGATGGCGTCGGGCGATGTGCCGAGGATCGGCACGTCGGCTTCCTGCAGGGCTTCGGCGAGCTTCAGCGGCGTCTGGCCGCCGAACTGGACGATGACGCCGTGCAGCGTCCCCTTCGACATCTCCACGCGGACGATCTCCAGGACGTCCTCGGCCGTCAGCGGCTCGAAATAGAGCCGGTCGGAGGTGTCGTAGTCGGTGGAGACGGTCTCCGGATTGCAGTTGACCATGATCGATTCGTAGCCGGCCTCATCCAGCGCGAAGGCGGCATGGCAGCAACAATAGTCGAACTCGATGCCCTGGCCGATGCGGTTCGGGCCGCCGCCGAGGATGATGACCTTCCGGCGCTCGGACGGCTGGGCCTCGTCTTCCGGCGCGCCGTTAAACGGCACCTCGTAGGTGGAGTACATGTAGGCCGTCGGCGAGGCGAATTCGGCCGCGCAGGTGTCGATGCGCTTGTAGACCGGATGGACGCCGAGCCTCTTGCGCGTGGCCGCGACGTCGTCCTCCATCTGGCCGGTGAGGCCGGCAAGGCGCGCGTCGGAAAAGCCGAGCGCCTTCAGCATCCTCATGCCGCGAGCCGTCGGCGGCAGGCCGCGCTCGCGGATCGCCTTTTCCGCATCGACGATCTTCTGCAGTTCTTCGATGAACCAGGGATCGATGGCGCAGGAGGCGTGGATCTGGGCGTGGTCGACGCCGAGGCGGAGCGCCTGGGCGACCTTGAGGAGGCGCTCCGGCGTCGGCGAGCCGAGGGCGGCGCGGATGGCGTTCTTGTCGTCGCCCTGGCCGAGGCCCGGGATCTCGATCTCGTCGAGGCCGGTAAGGCCCGTCTCCAGGCCGCGCAGGGCCTTTTGCAGGGACTCGGTGAAGGTCCGCCCGATCGCCATGACCTCGCCGACCGACTTCATGGAGGTGGTCAGGCTCGGCTCGGCGCCGGCAAACTTCTCGAACGCAAAGCGCGGGATCTTGGTGACGACGTAGTCGATGGTCGGCTCGAAGGCGGCCGGGGTGGCGCCGCCGGTGATGTCGTTGGCAAGCTCGTCGAGGGTGTAGCCGACGGCGAGGCGGGCGGCGACCTTGGCGATCGGGAAGCCGGTGGCCTTGGACGCAAGGGCCGAGGAGCGCGAGACGCGCGGGTTCATCTCGATGACGACGAGGCGGCCGGTCTCCGGATTGACGGCGAACTGGACATTGGAGCCGCCGGTCTCCACCCCGATCTCACGCAGCACCGCCAGCGAGGCGTCGCGCATCACCTGGTATTCCTTGTCGGTGAGCGTCAGCGCCGGGGCGACGGTGATGGAATCGCCGGTGTGGACGCCCATCGGGTCGACGTTCTCGATGGAGCAGACGATGATGCAGTTGTCGTCGCGATCGCGGACGACCTCCATCTCGTATTCCTTCCAGCCGAGCACCGATTCCTCGATCAGCACCTCGGCCGTCGGCGAGGCGTCGATGCCGCGCTCGACGATGTCGAGGAATTCCTCGCGGTTGTAGGCGATGCCGCCGCCGGTGCCGCCGAGGGTGAAGGAGGGGCGGATGATCGCCGGCAGGCCGATGTCGGCAAGCGCTTCCAGCGCCTCGATCAGGGCCTTTTCCTGGTAGCGTTTGCGCCGGTTCGGCTCGTCCGCGGCCCAGGCCTTCTCGAATTCGGCAACGAGGCGGATGTGCTCGTCCGGCGCGACGTCGAGGGCCTCGATGCGGGCGATTTCCCTGGCCTTGGCTTCCTTATCCTCGTGCTTCAGGCTGGACGCGTTGGCGAGGTAGGAGCGCGGCGTTGCAAGGCCGATCTTGCCCATCGCCTCGCGGAACAGCTTGCGGTCCTCGGCCTTGTCGATGGCCTCGGCGGTGGCGCCGATCATCTCCACGCCGTGCTTTTCCAGAACGCCGAGCTGGCGCAGGGAGAGGGCGCAGTTCAGCGCCGTCTGGCCGCCCATGGTCGGCAGCAGCGCGAAGGTGCGGCCCTCCGGCACATTTTCCTTTTCCTTCTCGATGATCTTGGCGACCACTTCGGGCGTGATCGGTTCGACATAGGTCGCGTCGGCCAGCTCCGGGTCGGTCATGATGGTGGCCGGATTGGAGTTGACGAGGACGATGCGGTAGCCCTCGGCGCGCAGGGCCTTGCAGGCCTGGGTGCCGGAATAGTCGAATTCGCAGGCCTGGCCGATAACGATCGGGCCGGCGCCGATGATCATGATGGTATGGATGTCTGTGCGTTTGGGCATGTGCTCTCGCAAGGGGGCCCGTGGGCCCGCGGGATTCGAACACCGAAAGTGCGTGGATGGCTATGCGAAGCCGCGCCGGGTTCTACACGATAGGATGGGCGATGGCCAGCCAAATCCGGCCAACATGACGCAGGCGCGCCGGCGGCCTACCCGGTGTTTTTGGCGGTATCGAGCGGCGTTTCGACGGCGACGCCGTCCGCCTTTGGCGCATCGGCGGAAAGCTCCGGCTCGAGCGGGCCGGAATGGGCCTCCAGGTCGCCGCCCGGAGCGACCGCGACGACCAGTTCGCCGTCGAAATCGGTGACGCCTTTCGACAGCGCGTAGCAGGCGAGGCGCACCGATTTGGGGATGGTGACCTTCTTACCGTCGCGCCTGCCCTTTTCGTAGTACTGGATCATCCGCTTTTTCAGCCCGAGGGCGTCGGCGGCGTCCTTCTGTTTCCAGCCGAGGGCCCTGCGCCAGGCGCGGAATTTCTCCGGGCTCATCGGGATGTCGTCGTCGCCGGATTTTTCAGCTTTTTTCATGGAAACGCGCAGTTCGGAATCGGATGCGGCATCAGCGCACATTGTGCACCCTGGGCGTTGACAGAGGCGCACCGAGTACGCCAACGTGCACTCAGTGCTAATGAAGTCCGAATGGGCCTGCGGAGTCAATAGAGTCTCCGCAAACGTCGTGGGTTCGCAGCGGGGCGCAGGCTCGAACGAGCCGGGAGGAACGCGAGATGCTGGCTGATCTCATCATAGGACGGGCGATGGTCGCTCCGCACGGGATCGATGTCCATCGGCATGCGACATTTTCCTGCAGCATGACGCGCCTGATCCGCAAGGTGCTGAATTTCGGCGCCTGACGGCCGCGTTTCTTGGGTCCGCCGAGGGCACCGCTTGCCGGCCTTTCGCGGCCTGCAACATGCCGCTTTCCGTCCCATCATACCGCTCGGCAGGCCACCGGCGCGTCGTGCCGCGACCGGTCGGCGGATTCTTCGGCGCCGGCCCGTCCGGGCGACGGCGAGCGGCCGGGATGTGCGGTTTTCGTCCCCTAATTCCTGGTTGCGGACCGGCGGCCGTGGCCGCTGCAGGAAACATTTACCGTAAATATCGCCATTTGCGCACAGTGTGCATTTTTTGGCTTGAAATAGTGGCACTCTGTGCGTATCTATCATTTCGAAGATGCACCAAGTGCACCCAAGACGACAAGCTCCCCTCAAGAGGGAGTCCCGGCGATGCCGGGTGACACAAGGAGAAGAAAAATGGCCGTCAACATTCTTGTTGCGCGCAGCTATATGGGGCACCGCAAGGTGGACGTTCACACGTCCGCCCTGGTCTGGTGCAAGCTGAATGCCGCCTTCAAGCGGCTCCGCGGGCTGTTCGCCTGACCCAAGGCGATTTGTGACCCCCTGAACGAAAGGGCGCGGCCTCGGCTGCGCCCTTTCGTTGTTTGCGGCGGGGCGGGCAACGGGGCATGAACGGAACTGTCACGGTAAGCCCGCGCTAACCGAATATATGCACGAATTCACAACTTTAGGATTGTAGTTTGCGGGCCTCGACCGGCTGACACGAGGATGAGCAGATGGCTCTCAACATTCTGGTTGCCCGCAGCTATTTCGGACAGCGCAAGGTCAATCTGCACAACACCGCAGTGGCCTGGTGCAAGCTGACCTCCGCCGTCAAGCGGATCCGTCGGACCTTCGCCTGACGGCCCGCACTTTCCGATGCAGGAACGACAAGGGCGCGGCCCCGGCCGCGCCCTTTCGCTGTTTTCGGCCCGCCCGTCTCTTTTCCTTCGAAACCGGTTCCCAGGTCCGGCAGTGACGCGCTACTGTCGCGCATTGCGGCCCGTGAGCGTGGCCGAGCCACGGATATGGGAGACCGGCGATGCGCTGGCGGGGACGACGGCAGAGTTCCAACATCGATGACCGGCGCGGCGGGCGCGTGGTGCGCCGGGCAGGTGGCGGCAGCATCCTTTTCGTGCTCATCGCCATCGGTGCCTCGCTCCTCTTCGGCATCGATCCGCGCCAGGTCCTTGGCATTCTTGAGGGCGGACAGACCGTCTCGCAGCAACGCCAGACGGCGCCGGCGGGCGGGCGCAACGACGAGGGCAGGGCGTTTGTCAGCGTCGTCCTCGCCGACACGGAAGACGTCTGGAACCGGGTCTTTGCCGCCAACGACCTGAAATATGAGGAGCCGACGCTGGTGCTCTTTTCCGGCCGCGCCCGCTCGGCCTGCGGGTTCGCCAGCGCCGCGAGCGGGCCGTTCTACTGTCCGGGAGACCGGCAGGTCTATATCGACCTGGCCTTCTATGAGGAGCTGCGCCGGCGCTTCAAGGCGCCGGGCGATTTCGCGCAGGCCTATGTGATTGCCCACGAGGTCGGCCACCATGTTCAGAACCTCACCGGCGTCCTGCCAGAGTTCAACCGGCGCCGCCAGACCCTGTCGGAGCGCGAGGCCAACCAGCTCTCCGTGCGGGTCGAGTTACAGGCGGACTGCTATGCCGGGGTCTGGGCGCATTTCACCCAGCAAAAGGGGCTGCTGGAGGCCGGCGACATCGAGGAGGCGCTGAACGCGGCGCACCAGATCGGCGACGACGCGATCCAGAAGCGGACGCAGGGCTATGTGGTGCCCGACGCCTTCAACCACGGCACCTCGGAACAGCGCGCGCGCTGGTTCCGGCGCGGGCTGTCGTCGGGCAAGGTCTCGGACTGCGACACGTTTTCCGGGCGGCGGGTTTAAGAAAAAGTCCTGTTCACGCCGGAGGCGTGCCGGGTTCTATCTCGACGTCGCGGCTCGGCCCGGCGTTTTCCAGCTTCCGAACAGCGACTTCGGTTCCCGCGCCCGGGCCATGGCGACGATCCGCTCGACCATGAGGCGCCCGAAGGCGACGTTGGCGTGGTGGACGTCCTTGGGACCTTCATGGTCGTATTCCATGCGCGTCGTGCCGTCGGCGGCGATCGTCTCTTCCGGCTGCTCGACAATGTCGATATCCCGCGCGCGCAAACGGTCTTTCACATAGCTGCGATAGCGCTCCGATATGTGGCTGCACACCTCGAGCCTGTGCTTTTCCAGATAGGGGGAGTCGGAAAAAAACCGCGGCGCTTCGACGACGGCGACCTGAAGCCCGACATCGACGAGCGCTTCGACGAAGCCGCAGGCGTATTGCGCATCCTGCTGGATCAGGGCGGCGACCGCCGCCTCGGACAAGGGGATTTCCCAATCGGCCTGACGAAGGTTCCAGGGCACATAGGTGCGCCAATTGTATTCTCTGAGGATCCTCGATGTGTTCAAGGGCAGACTTACGAAGTAATGGGCAGCTTTTTTTTGCTTACGCAGGCTTTGGATGGGAAAAATGCGACCTTTGTTCAATCTTGTCCCGTCCGGTTTTTTTAACTCCCGAACGCGGACGAACTTTTTTTCCTCGTTGACGTTGAAGAAATCTTCCTTGGCAACCGCCCCTGAGCCGATCGGCTCGAAGAGGATGTCGTAGCCTTGTGCGAGCGGGCTCCGGTCGTAGCCCCGCTTCAAAACGCCGATATGGGAGTCTCCGGTGATGACGATCGGTTTCATCGCACGGCACTTTCCGGACCGAAGGCGGCGAGCAATTCTTCCTCGCAGGCGATATCGTCCTCCTCGTCGGCGGCCGATAAGGCGTCGTGGCCGGTGGTATCCTTGCCGGGGCTGGCCGCTTCGCCCGCCTCCATGTTCTTTTTGAAGCCCTTGTCGCCGAGGCAGGCAAAGAACGACGACATCACGAAATCGACGCCCTCGGGCGCCACCGAGCGCATGTTCGGCTCGAAGAAGAGCCCCCGGTAGCACGGGTTCGTGACGATCTCATAGGACGGAAAGTAGTCGACGAATTCGAAGGCCGATGCGGTGTCGCCGGCGACCGCGCGGAGCGTCGATTTGGAGTAGGTCGTCGCCACCAGGACATGGGTGTCGGTGGCCGTTGCGGTCAACGGCACCGGCGAGACGGTCAGGAGAAACCGGAGGTCCGGGTTGACTTCGCGCATCATGGTGATCGCGTCGTGCAAATCGGCCAGAATCTCCGGGTAGGTGAGATTTGAGAACACGTGCAGGTCGGGGTCGAACTCTCCGGCCGCCGTGCCCGGGCACATCGGGTAATGGATCCCGGTCTCCCGGTTCGACCAGCTTTCCGTCAATCCGAGGGTGAAAACGAAGACCTTCGCGTTGCCGATGGCCCGACGGACGGCATCGATCGTACCGGCCCGGGAGATGCGCGCTTCGTCGAGGGATGCGAACCCGTCCGGCTCGACGACCGGCCGGAACGGATCGTAGTAGCGTCCGTCCTTTTCCCAGAATTCGTCCGGCGGGGCTTCGCGTTTGAGGGCCCATGAAACCCATTGGCGCAGCAGCGCGGTGGTGTAGATGTTGCCGGTTCGAAAAGAGAAGATGCCGTAGTTGAACGCGTCGGCGCTGGCTTTTGGCATCTTCGGCGGAGCCGGTTCGGCATCAAACCAGTTGTACCGCCGTGCGCTGAAGGCGCGGCCGATATGCTGGGCGAAACACGACCCGGCCGTGACGATGGCATCGCGTCTTGAAATCGGAAATTTCGGGGTCCACAGCGGCCCTATCGCAAGGGCATTCTTTTCGGCGACGGCGGTGCGCCAGAATGCTGCCGGACCCTGACTGTTATAGGGCGTCAATGGTGGCGGCCTCCGGAAATCGCACCAAATAAATCATGTATCCAGCGTATATGCAATTCTGGATAGCTGTGAGTCGAGCGCTCAAAGTGACGCAATGTCGGCGCATTTTTTGTCGTCGTCGGCAATCTTCCCAGATGTTACCGACGATTTTCAGCCGCTCGTCGCCACGCCCCCGGAAGCCGGCATGTCTGTGCCGGGCGTTTCGCAGCACGGCGCAGGCTGAAAACGCAGCCCGATCGGAGGCGTCGTCGCACAGTTCCGCTGCCGCCGGGCGACGACGGCTGTTTGCTAGGGCGCCGGCGGCTATCCCGCGGCGCGGGCCTCGCCCGGTGCCGGGCGCTCGGCGATGGTCGCCTCGTTCTTGCGCTCACGGATGAGGTTGACGAAGCGGGTCATCAAATAGTGGCTGTCCTGCGGGCCGGGGGAGGCCTCCGGGTGGTACTGGACGGAGAATACCGGCCGGTCCTTCAGCTTCAGCCCGCAATTGGAGCCGTCGAACAGCGAGACATGGGTCTCTTCCACATCGGCCGGCAGGCTGTCGCGGTCGACGGCGAAGCCGTGGTTCATGGAGGTGATCTCCACCTTGCCGGTGGTGTGGTCCTTGACCGGATGGTTGGCGCCGTGGTGGCCCTGGTGCATCTTCTTGGTGGCGCCGCCCAGCGCCAGCGCCAGCATCTGGTGGCCAAGGCAGATGCCGAAGACCGGCAGGTCGCTGTCGACGAGTTTTTTGATCTCCGGCACGGCATATTCGCCGGTCGCGGCCGGATCGCCCGGGCCGTTCGACAGGAACACCCCGTCCGGCTTAAGGGCCAGGATGTCGTCGGCCTTGGTGTCGGCCGGCACGACCGTCAGCTTGCAACCCTCGCGGGCGAGCAGGCGCAGGATGTTGCGCTTGATGCCGTAGTCGATGGCGACGACATGGTGGACCGGCTCTTCCATCCGGCCGTAGCCGGTGCCGAATTCCCACGGCGTCTCGTCCCAGGAAAAGCGCTGGGTGGAGGTCACCATTGGCACCAGGTCCATGCCCTCAAGGCCCGGCCAGGCGGCGGCCTCGGCCTTCAGCCGGTCGAGGTCGAACTTGCCGTCCGGGTCGTGGGCGATGACCGCATTCGGCATGCCGCTCTCGCGGATCAGGGCGGTGAGGGCGCGGGTGTCGATGCCGGCGAGGCCGACGATGTCGCGGGCCTTCAGCCAGGCGTCCAGATGCTTGCCGGCGCGCCAGTTGGACGGGTCGGTGACCTCGGTCTTGGTGATGCAGCCGCGCACGCCCGAGGAGCCGGCCATGTTCACCGTCTCGATGTCCTCGTCATTGGTGCCGACATTGCCGATATGGGGGAAGGTGAAGGTGATGATCTGGCCGGCATAGGAGGGATCGGTCATGATCTCCTGGTAGCCGGTCATCGCGGTATTGAAGCAGACCTCGCCGACGGCCTCGCCGACGGCGCCGTAGCCGATCCCCTCAATCACGGTTCCGTTTGCGAGCACGAGCACCCCGGTCGGGCGCGGGTCTTGCCATGGGTCGGTCATGATGCTGATTTTCCGTCCGAAACTGTTGTCTTTTCCGTCGCCGCGCCGCGCGTAAGGTGCGCGATAGCTCCGCACAAGAGCGTCCTCGCCGCGGAACTCCCTTGCGATGGCTGGCGTTACCGTGATGACAGATGGGGTTCGCCCGCCCGGACTCAAGGCGTTCGAGCGCCAGAGACTAGGCCAAGGCGATGGGTCCGTCAATAGGTGCGAAAAATAAAATCTGTATATATATCAAACAGTTAATCCAGGAGAAACTTGCCAGGACGGGGTTTTTCGGTGTAATTTCCAAAACTCGGTCCGCGACATCCCGAGGTGGGTCATGCGAGAAGCCATTCAGGCTGCATTGAAGGACGCGATGAAATCGCAGCAGAAGCGACGGGTCGCGACGCTGCGGCTCATCAGTGCTGCGATCAAGGATCGCGATATTGCCGCCCGCAGCCAGGGCAAGGATGCCGTCGGTGCCGACGAGATCCTGCAGATCCTCGCCAAGATGGTGAAGCAGCGCGAGGAATCGGCCCGCATCTACGAGGAGGCGGGGCGGTTGGAACTGGCGGAAGAAGAGCGCGAGGAAATCGAGATCATCTCCGAATTCCTGCCGCGCCAGCTCTCCGAGGAGGAGACGCGGGCGGTCTGCGCCGGGGTGATCGCGGAGATCGGCGCGAGCGGATTGCGCGACATGGGCAAGACCATGTCGGCCCTGAAGGAGCGCTATGCCGGCCAGATGGACTTTTCCAAGGCCAGCGGCATCGTCAAGGAACAGCTTCAGTAGGTACGGCGAGGCGAGGGCGCCCGGTCAGGCGTCCTCGGCCTCCTTCCTGCGGTGCTCCATATAGGAGCGCAGCACCTGGTTGATCCGGGTCTGGTAGCCGCGGCCCTCACTCTTGAAGAAATCGAGCACATCGGCGTCGAGGCGGATGGACACCGCCTTCTTCGGCGCCGGGACCACCAGCACGGCTTTCGACCAGTCGATGTCGAGGAGACCTTCCCAGTCGGGGTCTTCGCGTGCGGCGCGCTCGACCTCTTCATCGGTCAGGTTCCGGACCCGGTCCCAGTCCGTCCTGTCGCGAAGTTTGGCCCTGTCTGATTGCTTGATGATACGCGTTTCGCTCATTTGTTCGTGCCTTTCGTGCGGAGATCACTCGACAACGGTCAGTTCGGATCGTGTACACGACGGCGATGTCGATTGTGCCGACGGTACCAACTGCGATGAAGCGCGTTTCATCAAGCCGATCAGAGCGACTGCAGAAATGGGGCCCGTCGAAAACGGATATGGCGGCAGAAAAGTCGATGCCGTGCTTTCTGATATTGGAGTTTCGTTTTTCTTCATCCCATTCAAATGCTGGAAATAGCTGGGATTCCAGAAGTTTATCCTGCCCATTATCTGTCATCCCTCTTATTCCATTTTGGCCAAATTCACGACCGGAAAAAGGTACGAAAATATGCATTTTGTATATACATACGCTTCCGGTTTGTCAACATCTATCGCGGCCCATTAACGCGATTCCCGGCTGACGCCCGTTCTCGCTTTGGCCTATAGTCGCCGCCATGCGGTTCACCACCTCCTTTCTCGATGAAATCCGCGCTCGGCTGCCGATCTCGGAGGTCGTTGCGCCGCGCGTTGCCTGGGACCGGCGCAAGTCGCAGCCGGCCAAGGGCGACTTCTGGGCGTGCTGCCCGTTTCATCAGGAAAAGACGCCGAGCTTCCATGCCGACGACCGGCGCGGCCGCTATCACTGCTTTTCTTGCGGCGCCTCGGGCGATCATTTCCGCTTTCTTGTCGAGACCGAGGGGGTCAGCTTTCCCGAAGCGGTGGAGCGGTTGGCGGGCCAGGCCGGGTTGCCGATGCCGGCGCCGGACCCGCAGGCGGAAAAGCGCGAGGCGCGCAAGAAGAGTCTCGGCGAGGTGGTCGAACTTGCCTGCCGGTATTTTGAGGAAATGCTGCGGCTACCGAGCTCCCAGGCCGCCCGCGACTACGTCGCCAAACGCCGGCTGCGCAAGGAGACCATCGCCGAATTCCGCATCGGCTATGCCCCGGATGCGCGCGACGGTCTGAAGAAGCATCTGCTCGCCCAGGGCATCGACGAGGCCTCCATGGTCGAGGCCGGGCTGATCCTGAAGCCGGAGGACGGGCGGGCGAGCTACGACCGGTTCCGGAACCGGCTGATCGTGCCGATCGAGGACGAGCGGGGCAGGGTCGTCGCCTTTGGCGGGCGCACCATCGACCCGCACCGCGAGCCGAAATACCTGAACTCGCCCGAAACGCCGCTGTTCTATAAGAGCGCCGTCCTCTTCAATCTGCACCGGGCGCGAAAGCCGGCGCATGACACCGGCTCGGTCGTTGTCGTGGAGGGCTATCTCGACGCCATCGCCGTCTACCAGTCCGGCATTGCCTCGGTCGTCGCCACCCTCGGCACGGCCTTTACCGAGGAGCAGATGACGCGGCTCTGGCGGCTGGCGTCCGAGCCCGTCGTCTGTTTCGACGGCGACGCCGCGGGCACGGCCGCCGCGCACCGGGCCATCGACCGCATCCTGCCGCTTCTGAAAAGCGGGCTTTCCTTCAACTTCGCCTTCCTGCCGCCGGGGATGGACCCGGACGACCTTATCGCCAAGGGCGGCCGCGAGGCCCTGATGGCCGAACTGCAGAAGGCGTTGCCGCTGTTCGATGTCCTGTGGGAGCGCGAGACGGCGGCGGCGCGGATCGATACGCCGGAGCGCAAGGCGGCGCTGGAAAAGCGTATTGAGGACCTGGTCGCGACCATTGCCGACGGCCTCGTTTCCCGCCGCTACCGTCAGGCTTACCGGGTGCGGCTCTCCGAGCTGTTCTGGCAGCAGACGCGCGGGTCGCAAGGGCCACGCGAAGGCCGGGCGCGGCGGTCCGCCCGCGACGGCGACGAGACGCCGGCGCTGAGGACGGTCCCGGGCTTCAAGGTGGAGGAGGCGACGACGCTGGAGCGCGCCGTCCTCGGCCTTTGCGTTTCCTTTCCGCAGCTCTTCGAGCAGCACTACGAGCGGCTGCAGGCGATCCCCTTCGTCAGCGGCGATTTCGACAGCTTCAAGGAGGAGCTGCACCGGGTCGTCATCGACCGGGACAGCGACGCGGTCTCGGCGCTCTATGAAGACCTCGACCCGAAATTCTTCGACGTCCTGCACGAGGTGCACGCAAGCGTGCTCTCCCGGGTCCGCGACAGCGCGGAGCGGCGGCGCAGCCTGTGGGCCGACCAGCCGATCCTGAAGTTCCATCCGCCGGAGCACTTCGTGGAGTCCTATCTGGAACTGCTGCTCGACCACCTGGAACTTCGCTCCATGCGCAACGAGCTCAACCACGACGTGGCGGCGGCCGACGGCGACATCGACCCGGCAACGGAGGCGCGCATCCTGGAGCTGTCACGGGAAGTCAACCGGCGCGCGGAAGAAGTTGCGCGCAGGGAGCGCGATCTTGCCGAGGCGGCACGGATCATCCGGCTGGAATTCGAGGCGGCGACGGGCGGCGAGGCGGCCGATCGCACGGCGGTTTGAGGGCTTTCGCCGCGCTTTCCCACCGGGGCGAATTCGCGAGTCCTTGGAATAACTTCGCCCTGGCTTGCGAATCAGCCTTGCGGAATTTTGCCCCCGCATTACATATCACGGTCGAGCGGAAGATCAGCGCCCAACGCATCGGCGACGAAAGCATCTCAGACCCGCTCCACAATCCGGATCGCGAGGCCGAAAGGGACCGGCAACGGTTTTCTTTTGCCGCCCGACACCGTATGACAGTTTTTTTGACCCTCATGCGGCAAAGAAATTTCGGTTAAACGGGAGTTAAGAGAGTTCCTCTACCGTTTACCGACGACGAGATTTTGGCGTGGGCGCAGCACGACACATGCATTCGGGACGAGACGAACTGACGCGCGGCCGTGGACCGGCGCGCGGTTTCCTGGCGGGCGGCTCTGTGCCGTTCGCCGGCCTGTCGCGCCCGTTCGCCTTCGCCGCAGACACCGATTCGGCCGCGCAGTTGCTGCGGTCCGCCACCACCAGGAACTCGAGACGATCCTAGTGCGCGCCCGCCGGGCTCCCGCGACCCGCGGGCGTCCGGCTGCCGGCGCCGAGAGTTAAAGCGCGCAAGCGAGGCAAGACGATCATGGCCACCAAGACCGAAGCCGAAGAGACCCAAGAGACCCAGACCGAGGGCCACGACGGACCGCTCCTCGACCTGTCCGACGCCGCGGTCAAGCGGATGATCAAGCAGGCCAAGAAGCGCGGCTACGTGACCTACGACCAGCTCAACGAGGTGCTGCCCTCCGAAGAGGTCACCTCCGAGCAGATCGAGGACACCATGTCGATGCTCTCCGATATGGGCATCAATGTGATCGAGTCCGAAGAGGCCGAGGAAAACGACGACAACAAGGACGGCAATGGCGGCGACCTCGTCGAAGCCACCACCTCCACCGCCGTCGCCAAGACCACGACGACCCGCGAGCCGGCCGACCGCACCGACGATCCGGTGCGCATGTATCTGCGCGAGATGGGCTCGGTGGAGCTTCTGTCACGCGAGGGCGAAATCGCCATCGCCAAGCGCATCGAGGCCGGACGCGAAGCGATGATCGCCGGGCTTTGCGAAAGCCCGCTGACCTTCCAGGCGATCATCATCTGGCGCGACCAGCTCAACGAGGCGCAGATCCTCCTGCGCGACATCATCGACCTTGAAGCCACCTACGCCGATCCGGGCAGCAAGAGCGACAGCGGCGAGGACAGCGAGGAAGAGAGCGACAGCACGGTCGCCAGCCCGCGCGAGGCCTCCAGCGAGGAGGCCATCAAGAAGGCCGACGACAGCAAGGACGCCGACGAGGCGGAGGAAAGCGGCGACGAGGACGGCGAGGACGACGACGACTTCGAGGCCAACATCTCGCTGGCGGCGATGGAGGCGGAGCTGAAGCCGAAGGTCCTGGAAACCTTCGACCTCATTGCCGAGAACTACAAGAAGCTCCGCAAGCTGCAGGACCAGCTCGTCGAGAACCGGCTGAAGAACCAGACCCTGTCGCCGAGCCAGGAGCGCCGCTACAAGCGCCTGAAGGAAGACATCATCCAGGAGGTGAAGAGCCTCTCCCTCAACCAGAACCGCATCGATTCCCTGGTCGCCCAGCTTTACGACATCAACCGCCGGCTGATGGGCTATGAGGGCCGCCTGTTGCGCCTTGCGGAAAGCTACGGCACCGGCCGCGACGACTTCCTGAAGCAGTACCAGGGCTTCGAGCTCGATCCGAACTGGATCCGCCGCGTCGCCAATCTCGGCTCGCGCGGCTGGAAGGAATTCGTCGCCAACGAGCGCGAGACGATCCGCGAGCTGCGCCAGGCGATCCAGAATCTGGCCACTGAGACCGGCCTTGAGATCACCGAATTCCGCCGCATCGTCCATATGGTGCAGAAGGGCGAGCGCGAGGCGCGCCAGGCCAAGAAGGAGATGGTCGAGGCGAACCTCAGGCTCGTCATCTCGATCGCCAAGAAATACACCAACCGCGGCCTGCAGTTCCTGGACCTCATCCAGGAGGGCAACATCGGCCTGATGAAGGCGGTCGACAAGTTCGAGTACCGCCGCGGCTACAAGTTCTCCACCTACGCCACCTGGTGGATCCGCCAGGCGATCACCCGTTCCATCGCCGACCAGGCGCGCACCATCCGCATCCCGGTGCATATGATCGAGACGATCAACAAGATCGTCCGCACCTCGCGCCAGATGCTGCACGAGATCGGCCGCGAGCCGACGCCGGAGGAACTCGCCGAAAAGCTGGCGATGCCGCTGGAAAAGGTCCGCAAGGTCCTGAAGATCGCCAAGGAGCCGATCTCGCTCGAGACCCCGATCGGCGACGAGGAAGACAGCCATCTCGGCGACTTCATCGAGGACAAGAACGCGGTCCTTCCGATCGATGCGGCGATCCAGTCGAACCTGCGCGAGACGACGACCCGGGTGCTCGCCTCCCTGACGCCGCGCGAGGAACGCGTGCTCCGCATGCGCTTCGGCATCGGCATGAACACCGACCACACCCTGGAAGAGGTCGGCCAGCAATTCTCGGTCACCCGCGAACGCATCCGCCAGATCGAGGCCAAGGCGCTGAGAAAGCTGAAGCACCCGAGCCGGTCAAGGAAGCTCAGGAGCTTCTTGGATAGTTAGACAGAGACAGGGTGGCCGAAATATCGGTCGCCGTCCGCACGACGGATGAGACAAAAGAGCCGCGTGGTCCGGAAGGGCCGCGCGGCTTTTCTTCGTGAGAGTGCGGCCAACGGTGCGTTGATTGCCAATCTGGATAAACGGTCGCGACTGTAACCAAAGCTACAGAACGCTCCGGCCGCCTTCGTTATGTCGTCAGGGCAATCGTTCCCTATCGACAGGAGCCACGCCCGTGACCGTCGCATTGCTTTTGCCGCTCCTGGCCGTTTGCGGTCTTGGCGTGCTGGTCCTCGTGTCCGGCGAGCTGTCTCGGCGCCTCGGCGTGGCGTCGCCCGGCCGGATCGGACTTGCTGCGCTCCTCGGCTTCGGCATTCTCGCCATGTCGATCAAGGCCGTGGTGCTCCTCTCCCTGCAGCCGACGGGCGCTTTGGCCGCCGTTGCGGCCGCCGCGCGTGCCATCGACCCCGCGTCGGCGGAGCGGATGGGGCGCTCCGCCGATCTCGGTCTTTCCTTAGGCACTCCGTCTTTGCAGCCCTTCGGGCGCGACAAGGCCTGGAAGGCCCTGCCGGTCGCCACCGATGTGCCGGACGCGGCGCTGGTCGATCTGGGACGCCGGCTTTTCTTCGACAAACGGCTTTCCGCCGACGGGACGGTCTCTTGCGCGTCCTGCCACGACATCGCCGGCGGCGGTGACGACGGGCGCCCGACCGCCGTCGGTATTGCCGGAGCGACAGGCACGCGCAACGCGCCGACCGTCCTCAATGCCGGGTTCCTGAGGCGCCTGTTCTGGGACGGGCGCGCCGCTTCGCTTGAGGAACAGGCGCTCGGACCGCTCCTCAACCCGGTGGAGATGGGTCTGCCGTCGATGGCGCGCGCGGTGGCGATCGTTGCCGGCGATGCTGACTACCGGGCGCGTTTCGCCGAGGCGCTGTCCGCGCCCGTCACCGCCGAGGATATTGTCCGAGCGATCGCCGCCTTCGAGCGCACCCTTGTGACGCCCGGATCGGCCTATGACCGGTTCGTGCTGGGCGACGACGACGCCCTCAGTGCGCGCCAGAAGCGCGGCCTGTTTCTCTTCGACGAGATCGGATGCCGGACCTGCCATGCCGATCCGTGGTTTACGGTCGCCGGCGATCGATACGCTTCGCCCTACCGGCTTTTCCCCGTCTTCCGGACAAGCCCGCTGCTGGCGCGCTTCGCCCTGACGGCGGATGCAGGGCGTAACGGGGCCGGAGTGTGGCGGGTGCCGTCCTTGCGGAACGTGGCGCTGACAGCGCCCTATTTTCACAACGGTTCGGTCGACACCCTCGAAGATGCCGTCCGGATCATGGCCGAAGCCCAGCTTCGCCGTTCGACTACGGGCGACGTTTCCGGCACGACATCGCTTGTGCGCGATCGTGCCGGGCGCCCGGTCGTCGGGCCCGGGCGCGTCCTGACGGAAACGGACATCGCCGATATCGCGGCCTTCCTGCGATCGCTGACCGGTGTCGCTCCCGTCGTCGATGCACCATCCTTCCAGAAACGGATGCAGCTGCGCTTATTCCGACTTTGGCAACCATCACCCAAGCGTGACGGATTGCGACTGGCGATTTTCCGGCAAAGGACCATATTCCGTTGGTGACGCGGCGGAAGGCGCTTCTTCCGCGCCCGTCCTTTCTTTCTTCCACCTGCTAGGACGACCTGCTGCCGTGAACGTTGTCGATCTCCCGACCCCGGAATTCACCAAGACCAAGCCGCTGCCCCAGGAGCGGTGGCTGAAGGCCAAGGCCGCGATCGGCTGGCTGCTCGGCGACGGCCGGCGCGCCACCGACGGCGCCACCTTCATCGAGGGCCTGTGCGCCCATGCCCGCGCCGCCGGCCTTCCCGTGGAACGGGCCGCGATCGCCATCCGGCTCCTGCATTCCGAATATGCCGGCCTCGGCTTCCACTGGCAGCTCGGCCAGCCGGCGACCATCAACCCCTACGCCTATACGCCCGGGCCCTCGCCGGCCTATGACAACAGCCCCTACAAGGCCGCCCACGACACCGGCGAATGGGTCATGCTGTGGCTCGCCGACACGCCCGACGACGCCTATGGCATCGTGCCGGAGCTGAAGGCGGGCGGCTATACCCACTATATCTGCATCCCGTTCTCCTCCCGCTTCGGCCTCTCCAACGGGCTGACGCTGGCGACCCGTGATCCGGCCGGCTTTTCCGATGACGATCTGATGGTCATCGCGATGCTGGCCCCGGCCGTTGCCGCGGCGGCGGAAATCCTTTCCCTCGACCGCATGCTCGACGACCTCCTCCGGATCTATCTCGGCGACGAGCCGCACCGGCGGGTGCTGGAGGGCAATGTCCACCGCGGCGAGGTCACGCGCGTGCGCGCGGCGATCCTCTTTGCCGACATGCGCCAGTTCACGACCCTGTCGCTCGACATGTCGGCCGAGGCCGTCACCGGGCTCCTCAACCGTTACTACGACTGCGTGGTGCCGGCCGTGGAGGAGCGGGGCGGTGAGATCCTGAAATTCATCGGCGACGGCGTCCTTGCCATGTTCCCGGCCGAGGAAGGATCGAGCGGCGATGCCTGCCAGGCGGCCTATGCGGCGGCCAAGGACGTGCAGAAGCGGGCAGCGCGGATCGGGGCGGAGGCCGAGCCCGGCTTTTCCGTCGGCGTGGCGCTGCATTTCGGCCGCGTTGCCTATGGCAATGTGGGCTCCGGCCACCGGCTCGACTTCACCATGATCGGCCGCGACGTCAACGCGGCAAGCCGGATCGCCAGCCTGTGCGGCGAGTTGCAGCGCAAGATCCTGATGTCGAAGGACTTCGCCGAGCGGCTGAAGGGCGACCCGACGCGCTATCTCGGCGCCTATCCGTTGCGCGGCATTCCCGGCCTGCAGGAGATCCACGAGGTTTCCTGCGGCCCCGATCCGTCCGTCGCGCCGGCCTGAACGGCGGCGGCGTTTTTCCTCGACATGGCTGCGAAAACCCGGCCGGCAAGGCGCGGCGCCGGGACGCCGCGCGCGGACTTGCGGCGCCGGGCTCACATGCTATAGGGGACGGGCGCTCAACGCGGCGCGGGCCCGTAGCTCAATTGGTTAGAGCCGACCGCTCATAACGGTCTGGTTGCAGGTTCGAGTCCTGCCGGGCCTACCATTCCGTCCGCCCGTTCCCGTCGGCGGACCCCCGTCCTGGCAGCAATGGCGATGTTCCGCGCCTTTCCGGCGAGCCCGGCAATCGGCGGCGAGCGGTCTCTGCCTTACGCGTGCTGCTCCTGGCCGGCGAGGGTGAGGAAGACGCCTGCTGCCCGGTCGATGTCCGCGTCCGTGATATGGCGATGGGTGACGCAGCGCAGCAGGGCAGGGTCGACGGTGCGCGTCAGGACGCCGCCGGCGGTCAGCGCGTCGACCCATTCAAAGCTCGTGCGGCCCGTTTTCGAGACGTCGACCTGGACGATGTTGGTTTCAGGCGTGCTCGCCGCCAGCGTCGTTCCTGCCCTGTTGAGGGCCTCGCTGAGGCGGGCGGCGCGGGCGTGGTCTTCGCCGAGCCGGTGGCGCATGACCTCGATAGCCTCGATGCCGGCCGCCGCAAGGACGCCGATCTGGCGCTGCGTGCCGCCCAGCAGCTTGCGCATCTGGCGCGCCCGCCGGATCGTCTCGGCGGGGCCGACCAGCACGGCTCCGGCCGGCGCGCTCAACCCCTTGGACAGGCAGATGGCGACGGTATCGGCATGGGACGCGATCCGCTCGGGGGCGACATCGAGGGCGACCGCGGCATTGAAGATCCGGGCACCGTCGAGATGGACCCTGATGCCGTATTCCGCCGCCAAGGCGCGGATCGCTTCCATGTGCGGCAACGTCAGTACGGTGCCGCCGGCGGCATTGTGCGAGGTTTCCAGGCAGATCAGCGAGGTCGCGATGCGGCTGCGGTCGACGGTCAGGATCTCCGCGACGGCGTCGCGGTCGACGGCGCCGCGGAAGGTCGGGACGGCCCTGATGCAAACGCCGGTGAAGATCGCGTTGCCTCGCTCCATCCGGAGCATGTGGGCGTTGTCCCCGACGAGGATCTGGTCGGCGCGCTGGGCCTGCGCCAGGACGGCGATCAGATTGGCCATGGTGCAGGTGGGAACGAAGACGCCGGCCTCCTTGCCGAGGAGGTCGGCCGTGCGCCGTTCCAGTTCGAGCGCGGTCGGATCGCCGTCGAGCCCGTCGTCGCCGAGCGGCGCGCTCCGCATGCGCTCATACATCGCCTCGGTCGGCTTGGTGACGGTGTCGCTGCGCAGGTCGATGGCCTCGTTGCCAGGTTCGATCGCGGCGGGGTGTTGAACGACCATCTTGAAATTTCTCCGCATGCAAGGTGCCGGGCGCTTCCAGGCGCCCTGGCGGTTCGCGTCGGGCCCCGCGGTCGCTTTTCGACCCTCGCGCCCGAGCCGTCCTTCGGTGCGCGGATGATCGCATGGCGGGTGACATATCGGAAATGCGTATTATGATCATTGTCATACTTATTTGATATAATGCGGCGAAGCGGGGCAGGCGCCGGCCCTCCGGCCGCATGTCCGAAACCGCCGCGGAGGATCCATGACCGCCAGACGCATGGGACTGCAGCATATCGAGACCTTTCGGGCCGTCGTCATGACCGGCTCCATGACCCGTGCCGCGGAGGAACTGCACACCTCGCAGCCGCAGATCAGCCGGCTGATCGGCCAACTGGAAGAGATCGCCGGCTTTTCCCTGTTCACCCGCAACGGCACGCGCATCGCCACATCGGCGGAGGGCGCGAAGTTCTTCGAGGAGGTGGAAAAGGCCTTCGTCGGGCTGAAGACCCTGGAGGCGGCGGCCGACGATATCCGCTCGTTCCGGGCGCAGAACCTCAGGGTCGCCGCCATGCCGCGGCTCGCCGGCGGACTGCTCACCCGGGCGGTCGCGGCGCTTAAGACCGATTATCCCGATGTCATGGTGTCGATCCATTCGGGCACGGCCAGCGCCGTCGATACCTGGGTGGGGTCCGGTATCTGCGACGTCGGCCTCGTCATGCTGTACGGCGCCGGCGGCACGGGGCTCGACATGGTGCCGGTGTCGACGTCCCAGTGCGTGTGCGTCCTGCCGGCCGGGCATCGGCTTGCGGACCGGGAGGCCGTGGGCGCTGCCGACCTTGCCGGCGAGCGTTTCATCGCCTTTTCCAGCGGCGGTTCCCTGCGTCGCCAGGTCGATGCGTTCTTTCGCGAGGAGGGCGTGGAGCCGGCGATCGCGGTGGAGACCGATCTCGGCGCTTCGGCCTGCGCGCTGGTGCGCGCCGGGCTCGGGGTCAGCATCATCAATCCGATGGCGGCGCTGGAGGAGGCCGCCGGGATGGACATCGTCGTTCGCCCGGTCCGGCCCGAACTGACGGTGACGCTGGGGCTGATCTTTCCGCCGTATCGCCAACGCACGAGACTGGTCGACCTGTTCGAGGATTATTCACGCGCGACCATCGGCGACGCCCTGCGCGGCGCCTTCGCGGCACCGGGCGGCCGCACGCGTTGAGGCGCCGGTGCCAGGGCTTCGTGTGGTTGACAAGGTGTCCGCCGGATGCCAGATTTCAATTGACTATGCAATTGTCTGGAAATGACTGGTAGACGGGGATATCCTTGGCCGAGACGAACCATGCCGCCGGCGCCGGGAGGGGGGTGCCGCTGTACCAGCAGATTCGCAATCACTTGCTGGAGCTGATGGAGTCCGGCCAGCTCCAGCCCGGGGATAAGCTGCCGTCGGAAAACGCGCTTGCCAAACAGTTCAGCACGACGCGCGCGACGGTGGTCAGCGGCTTCCAGCAACTGGTCCATGAGGGACGGGTGGTGCGCAAGGCCGGCCGCGGCTCGTTCGTCGCCGAACGCACGGTCGATGCCGCGCTGGTCTCCTCCGGCGTGCAGTCGATCGAGGAGCAGCTGGCGCGCCAGGGCGCGGTGGTCTCCTACAAGTTCCTGCGGTTCGACCTGACGCAGCCGAATGACAAGGTGCGCGCGGCGCTCGGTCTCGGCGAGGGCGAGGACGTCTACCGGCTGGAGCGGGTGCGGCTTTCGGACGGCCGCCCGATCAGCCTGGAAATCCGCCATATCCGGCGCGATCTCGGCCGCGGCATCACGGTGCGCGCGCTGGAGGAGATGGCCTTTATCGACATACTGCACCGCGAACTGGGCCTCAGCCCCGACAAGATCGTCGGCACGCTGACGGCGACCGCGGCAACGGAAAAACAGGCCGGCCTTCTCGCCATCCGTCCGGGCACCCCGCTCGTCCTTCGCGAGTACACCTTCTACGACGGTGACGACCAGCCGCTGACGCATGGCGAATCCTGCTATCGCAACGATGTCCGGTTCCAGTACACGAGCGGCGCCTGACGGGTAGCCGTTTGCGCTGCGGTGCCGGGCATTGCGGTGCGTCGCGCCCAGGTGGCCGACCCCGGAAGGATGCTCCGCCCGGTGCCGATCCGTCCCAACTTTTCACGCTTTTCCGGCCCGGGCAGAACGGCGGTCGCATCCGGTGGGCGGCGACCGCCGTTCCGGGTATTTCCGCGGTTTGTCGCCGTCGCCGCTCAAATGCATGGTCAAGATTATTATTGACTAGTCATTTTTGATATGCCTTGCTTGCTTCGTCCCTGGGCGAAGAGAAGGAAGCGGGCGTGCTCGTTGGTATCGACATCGGCGGAACATTCACGGATGTGGTGGCGCTCGACCCCGTCAACGGTCGCGTCTTCCTCCACAAGCTCCCCTCGACCAACGACAATCCGGCGTTCGCCGCGCTCCTGGGCCTTCGCGAAATCCTCGCCCAGAGCGGCACCGACCATGCCCGGCTGGAAGGCGTCTCGCACGGTACGACCGTGGCGACCAATGCCGTGCTGCAGAGCCGCTACGCCCGGACCGCGCTGGTGACCACGAAGGGCTTTCGCGACGTCCTCGACATCGGCCGCCAGCGCCGGCCGGATCTCTGGGACATCGACAAGGACAAGCCCGATCCCATCGCCGCGCCCGGCGACCGTTTCGAGATCGACGAGCGGCTCGACCGCAACGGCGACATCCTGAAGGAGCCGCCGGCGGCCGAAATCGCGGCGCTCGTTCCGTGGCTCCGGACGGCCGGCGTCGAGGCAGTCGCGGTCTGCTTCCTGCATGCCTATGCAAGCAGCCGGCACGAGGAGCGGATCGCGGGCGAGATCCGCCGCCGCCTGCCGGGCGTCTATGTCTGCACGTCGGCGGAAGTGGTGAACGAGTTCCGCGAGTACGAGCGGTTCTGCTCCACGGTGGTCAATGCCAGCCTGCTGCCGGTCATGGACCGGTACCTGGCCGAGCTCGAAGGCGGCGTGCGCGACCTCTCCGGCAAGGCGTTCCTGAGGGTCATGCAGTCGAGCGGCGGCACCATGTCGGCGACGGCGGCTCGGGAAAAGCCGATCAACACCTTCCTGTCGGGTCCGTCGGCCGGCGTTATCGGCGCGGTCGCCGTGGCCGCGGCGGCCGGGCAGGGGGATTTCATCACCCTCGACGTCGGCGGCACCAGCGCCGATGTCTGCCTCGTGGAGAACGGGCAGTCGCAGCTCCGCCTCGACCAGCGCATCGCCGGCCTGCCGGTCAAGACCCCGACCGTCGATGTGCACACGGTCGGCACCGGCGGCGGCAGCATCGCCTGGATCGATGCGTCGGGCCTTCTCAAGGTCGGCCCGCAGAGCGCCGGCGCGACGCCCGGACCCGCCTGCTACGGCCGCGGCGGGACGATGCCGACCGTCTCCGATGCCAATCAGGTGCTCGGCCGGCTCAATCCGGACACCCTGCTCGGTGGCCGGCTGAAGGTCGACTGGGAGGCCGCCAACGGCGTTATCTCCAACCTTGCCGGAGAGCTGAACCTCAGCCCGACGGAAGCGGCGTTCGGCGTCATCCGGATCGCCAATGCCCAGATCGTCCAGGCCATTCGCGTCATTTCCGTTGAACGGGGCCACGACCCGCGCGACTTCGCGCTCTTGGCGGCCGGCGGCGGCGGGCCGGCCCAGGCGGCCGAAGTCGCCCGCGAACTCGGTATCAGGAAGGTCATCGTGCCGGCCAATCCCGGCCTTTTGTGCGCCTATGGCCTCCTGCATTCCCGGCAGCGGGCGGACTTCTCGAGGACGCGGCTGATCCCGGTCGTCGACGGCGCGTCCGGCGCGATCTCCGATTTGCGCGATGACGTGCTGGCCGAGGTCGGGGCGTGGCGGCTGCGCGAGGGCAAGGCGCCCGACGACTTCGAAATCGCCTGCTTCGGAGACTTCCGCTATGGCGGCCAGGATTCCGAACTGCAGGTCGAGATCGGCCTCGGCGCCATCGACGAGGTCGTCGCGGCGTCCCTGAGGAACGCCTTCCACGACGCCCATGAGGCGAACTACGGTTATGCCGCGCGGGCGCAGCGGGTCGAACTGGTCGCCATCCGCATCGTCGCGACCGGCCGGCAGCCGCGCTATCCCGCAGACGATCTCTCTGCTGCCGGCGACGGGCGCCCGTCCGCCACGAGATCCGTGTGGTTCGAAGACACCGGCTGGACCGACACGCCGATCTACCAGCGCAGCAGCCTGATCCCGGGAACGCGCATGGACGGCCCGGCGATCATCGAGCAGATGGACACCAGCACGCTCGTCTTGCCCGGCATGTCGTTCACGCTGCTTGCGAGCGGTGTCCTGGTTCTGGAGGAGGCCGAATGAGCGCGGCAGAGACGACGGCGGCGACACCGCCGGCAAGCATCGACCCCATCATGACGGAGGTCATCTACAACCAGGTCCTCGGTGCTGCCGAAGAGATGGGGACCGCGCTCGCGCGCACGGCCTATTCGCCGAACATCAAGCAGCGCTTCGACTTTTCCACCGCCGTCATCGGTCTCGATGGCGAAGTGCTGGCCCAGGCGCCGCGCATTCCGATCCATCTCGGCTCGATGATCGGGTCCGTGCGCGAACTCGTCCGGACGCGGCCACTGGAGACGCTGCGGCCGGGCGACATGTTCCTCGCCAACGACCCCTATAATGGCGGCGGCCAGCACCTTCCCGACATCAACGTCATGGCGCCGGTGTTCTTCGACGACGAACCCGTCGCCTTCGTTGCCAACATCGCGCACCACGCCGACGTCGGCGGCATGCTGGCGGGCAGCGAGGCGATCGCCTGCAAGACCATCTTCCAGGAAGGCATCCGGTTTCCGACCGTGCAGGTGATGCGCGAGGGAGAGATCGTGGAGGACATCCTGTCGATCGTTGCGCTGAACTCGCGCACGCCCGACGAACGCCGCGGCGACCTCCTCGCCCAGATCGCCGCCAACCAGGTGGGATCGCGCCGGGTCAAGGAGTGCGTCGCCAAGTTCGGCGCGGCGGCGACGCTCGGTGCCCTGACCAGCTACATGAACGCGACCGAGACCCGGTTCCGTTCGGTCCTTGCCGACATTCCCGACGGCACCGCGACGGTGGAGGATTTCCTCGATCCGGACGTCTACGCGCCGGAGCGGCCGGTGCCGATCCGCCTCACGCTGGAAAAGCGCGGCACCGACATCTTCCTCGATTTCGCCGGCTCGGCCGAGCAGTTGCAGAGCGCGCGCAACGTGCCGCTCGGGGCGCTCCATTCGACCATCTATTCGGTCCTCAAGATGCTGCTCGACCCTGGCCTTGCGGCCAATTCGGGCTATTTCCGCGCCATTCACATCTCCTCGCCCGAGGGCAGCGTCCTCAACCCGAATGTGGGGGCGGCCGTCGGCGCGCGCGCCCTGCCGTGCGCCGTCATCGGCGACGTCGTCGCCCGGGCGATCTCGGAACTGGTGCCGGAGCGGGCGCTCTCCGGCTGCGGCCCGCACCACCAGATCATCTTTTCCGGCGAACGCGAGCAGCCGGGCCAGTTCTGGGTCAATTACGAGACCTATGCCGGAGCGCTCGGCGCGCGTCCCTACAAGGACGGTACCGACGCGATCCGCGTCCATGCGTCGGGTTCCTCCAACCTGCCCGTGGAGGCGCTGGAGCAGTCCTATCCGCTCTTGATCGAGGAATACGCCCTCAACCCGGCATCGGCCGGCGAGGGCCAGTATCGCGGCGGCGCGGGCATCATTCGCAGCTACCGCGCGCTCGCCGACATGCGCGTCACCCTGGCGGCCGAGCGGCAGACGGTGCCCGCCAAGGGCCTTGCCGGCGGCGAGGACGGACAACCCGGAACCTTCATCCTCAATCCGGGAACGACAGGTGAGGAAATCCTCTACAGCGCCCTTGGAGAGCGGGAGATTCGGGCCGGCGAGGTGATCAGCGTGCAGACTCCGGGCGCTGGCGGATATGGCCCGAAAACCGCGCGCGTCAGCGCCACGAAGGCCGGTGCGCGGCCCGGACGAGACACCTGACGACCCTTTGCGGCCGTCGCGGGAACACCGGAGAACAACAACCACCTGAAGCAAAGAACACACAGAGGAGAAGACCATGAGTTTCGTTGATCGCATAGCGCACGGCACCAGGTGCCTGGTGTCGGCCGCGCTTTTCGCCCTGCCGCTTGCCGCCGCGCCGGTGCTGGCCTCGTCGGGTGCCGAGGCCGCCGACGACTTTCCCTCCCGTCCGGTCAACCTGGTCGTCAGCTACGGCGCCGGCGGCGGCACCGACCGCCAGGCCCGGATGATGGCCGGCTTCCTGGAAAAGAAGCTCGGCTCGTCCGTCGTCGTCCAGAACATGCCGGGTGCCGGCGGCCAGGTCGCGATCACCGCGATGCTGCGCGAAGAGCCGGACGGCTACACCATCGTTGCCACCAACGAACCGGACATCTCCATGACGGTCGCCCTGCGCAACGCGCCCTACGCCCGCGAGGACGTCGAAGTGCTGGCCGTCGACATCGTCGACCCGCGCCTCCTCCTGGTGCAGAAGGACGCCCCCTACGAGACCTTCGACGACTTCGTGAAGGCGGCCAAGGAAAATCCGGGCGAGCTCTCGGTCGCGGTCAATTCGGGCGCCGTCCAGGAGCAGTTCGCCAAGTGGCTGTTCAAGGCGCTCGATGTCGACATCAACTTCGTCGGCTACAAGTCCGGCGGCGAGACCACGGCAGCCCTGCTCGGCGGCCACGTCACCTCGCTGGTCGGCGATGATTTTGCCCGCTTCGACGTCCGCGACCAGACCAAGGCGCTGATGATCGGCTCCGCCACGGGCAGCCCGCGCTGGCCCGAGGCCAAGATCATGGTCGATGCACTGAAGCCCTACGGCGTGACGCCGCCGACCCCGGACTTCCTCGCCCGGCACATGGTCTATATGGTTCCTTCCGCGCTGCACGAGAAATACCCCGCGCGGTTCCAGAAACTGCAGGACGCCATCACCTCGCTGGCGACCGATCCGGAGTACCAGAAGCTGATCAAGGACCAGGGCGCCGGCGACCTGACCAAGATGGCTCCCGGCAGCGACTACCGCGACGCGTTCCAGAAGTCGCTGGAGGCCTTGAAGGCAACGGTCGCAAACTGATCCGACGATCCGGTCGGCCGCCGGCCCGCGCTGAAGGGCCGGCGGTGCCACGCCAGGGAGATCGCCATGCAAAAGACGTCTGAAGGCACCGGACGGCTTGCCGGGGAACTCGTCGTGCCGGCGATCGGCCTGGCGTTCCTTGCGGCCTATTGGTTGCAGGCCGCGTCGCTGTCGTTCCTGGCCATGGTGTTTCCGGCGCTGGTCTCGGCCAGCATGCTGCTCTTGATCGTCATCCGCTGCGTGGCGATCGGCCGGGAGTTCCTGGCGGAACGGGCCGTGGTCGAGGAGGCCGGGCCTGCGGTTGCGGCGGACAGGGCGGCGAACGCGCCGGACGGTGCCTGGCTGGGTACTCTCCGGCGGGGCGGGCTCCTGGCGCTGGCGACGCTGATGATGGTGCTTTGGCGCGACCTCGGCGCCATGGTCTGCATCTTCCTGTTTCTCCTCGGCGCCCTGCTCGTCCTCGGCGAGCGCCGGATCGCCGTCCTCGTCCTGTTGCCGGGGATCATGACCGTGACGCTGGTCTATCTGTTCAAGACCGTGCTGGCGGCGGTGTTTCCCGCAGGCATCTTTTCCCTGTTCTGAACAGGTGCATCCCCGTTCGCACAGAAGGTGACGCCAACCCCATGGACGCTCTTCAGCAGATCGCTACCGGCGCCCTCTCGATCCTGTCGTTCGAGACGATCTTCTGGATCATCCTCGGCAGCTTCCTCGGCATGATCGTCGGCGCCATCCCGGGCCTGTCGTCGGGCATGGCCGTGGCCTTGCTGCTGCCGCTGACCTACGCGCTGACGCCGCTCAACGCGCTGATCTTCCTCACCTGTGTCTATGTCGCCGTCACCTATGGCGGCTCGCTCTCGGCGATCCTTTTGAACACGCCCGGCGCCCCGGAAAACGCGGCGACCGCCTTCGACGGCTATCCGATGGCGAGGGAGGGCAGGGCCGGTGAGGCGCTCGGCCTTGCCATTGCAGCGTCGGCACTCGGCGGCTCGATCTCCTACCTGTTCCTGATGGGCGGCATCGGCTATGTCGCCGATATTGCTCTCAGCTTCGGGCCGGCCGAGCTCTTTCTGCTGGCCCTCCTCGGCGTCCTCATCCTCAGTGCGGTCGGCACCGCCGATCCGGTCAAGGCGCTGATCTCCGGCGCGCTCGGGCTTCTCATCGGGACGATCGGGCTGGTGCCGACGGGCGAATCCCGGGCGACCTTCGGCAGCCTCTATCTCGTCGAAGGCGTCCAGATCGTCCCGGTTCTGATCGGCATGCTGGTGATCACCGAACTCCTGTTGATGATCGACCAGGACTATATCGTCGACCGGGATAAGATGGCCGGGAACCGCGGCGTGGCGGGGATGTTCCGCGGGTTCCGGCGCGCGCTCGACTATCCCGTCAACCTCGGCCGGTCGACCGTCATCGGCATCGTCATCGGGCTGATCCCGGCGACGGGGGCCACCCTTGCGGCCCTTGCCTCCTACACCATCACGCGGCGCACATCGAAGGACCCGGAAAGCTTCGGCAAGGGCAATCCGCAGGGCATCGTGGCAGCCGAATCCGCCAACAACGCCTGCTCGGGCGGCGCGCTGATGACGACGCTCACCCTCGGCGTGCCGGGCAGCGTCGCGACGGCGGTGCTGCTCGGGGCGCTCACCATCCACGGCCTGCGGCCCGGACCGGCGCTGGTGCAGCAGCAGGGCCCGCTGGTCTACGGCCTGATCTCGGCGGCGATCCTGTCGCAGGTCTTCATGGTGGCGATCGCCGGCGGGCTCGGCCACGCCTTTTCCGGCTCGCTCGCCATCCACACCCGGATCCTCGTCCCGCTCTTGATGATCTTTTCCATCCTCGGCAGCTATGCCGGGCGCAATGTGAGCTTCGATGCCTATCTGATGATCGGCTTCGGCCTCCTCGGCTACGTGATGAAGAAATACGGCTACCTGCCCGTTGCCCTGGTGATGGGCGTGATGCTGGGCTCGATCGCCGACAACGAGCTGGTGCGCGTCCTGCAATTGTTCCGCTCGCACTGGTATCGCGCCTTCTTCGAGCGGCCGATCGCCTTCGTCCTCCTGGTCGTCCTGGTCTCCATTCTGGCAAGGGCGCTCTATCAGGGCCTGTTCGGTCGGCGCAGAAAGCCGGCCGATTGATGGCCCGGATGGGCGGTGTGCCGTCGGGCCCGGCCCGCCATCGCGCGCCGGCGCGGCAGCCTTGCGTGAACGGTCAATGCCGGAAATACTCTTCGGGAACAGAACCTCCGACAGCCCCGGCGCCGATGCCGGCGCGGGCGTCGAGCGATCAGCCGAAGGCACACCGATGGACATCCGCACCTATGCCGGCTTCGTCACCGCCGCCGAGCTTCTCAACATCACCTCGGCCGCGCAGCGGCTCAACATCACCCAGTCGGCGCTGTCGCGGCAGATCCACAGCCTTGAGGATTCCCTCGGGCTCAGGCTGTTCGAGAGACACAAGCGCAACATCCGCCTGACGGCAGCCGGCGAGGCGCTGCTGTCGCGGATCAACGGCGTGCTCGCCGCCGACAGGGACTTGCGCGCCTTTGCCGGCGACCTTGCCCGCGACCAGAGCGGGCTCCTGAAAATCGGCGCCTGCTCGCAGCTCATCGAGCGCTATCTGCCGGCGTTCCTCAGCGACTGGCGCGCGGCCAATGCCGGCATCGACGTGCGGCTCGAAGACGGCGGCGGGCCGGAACTGTCGGAACGGCTGCTGGCGGGCGCGGTGCATGTGATCATCAGTTCGATGCCGTCGACGCCGATCGAGCCGTTCGAGATGGTGCGGCTCGGGGACCTTGCCTTCGTCGCGGTGGCGACGCCCGACCTGTTGCCGGATGCCGGGTCGCCCATCGAGATCTCGGACCTCCTGGAAAGCCCGATCCTGACCCTCAACCGGCGCCACGCCTCGCGCGAGGTGTTCGATGCGGCCTGCCGGCTGTCGCGGGCGGTGCCGCGCATCGTGCTGGAAGCGACGTCGCCGCACACGCTGTTCGCGCTCGCCGAGGGCGGCAACGGGATCGCGGTCGTGCCCTCGTCCGCCCGCTTTGCCGGGCGCTCGCTGGTCAGCCGGCCGATCACGCTGCGCGGCGAACAGGTGCGCTTCGATATCTGCGCCATGTGGGACAGCCGGGTGCCGCTGCCGGCCTATGGCCGCCGCTTCGTGGAGGCGCTGCGCGCCCATATCATGGCCGAAGAGGGCATGACCGAGGCGCCGGCCGGCACCACACACGGGCACCTGCGCGTTATTTGAACACATTCCCGTTCTGCATGGGTTTTAAGCCGAATCTTTCATTGGACGGCAGGTTTTGCCGCTCGCTAAGCTTTTCCCAACGGGCTCCGTTCGGGGCTTTGAGCAATCGAGAAAAGAGGCGTGCATGGGCGGCAGTGCGGGGGTTTTCCTGCGGAATCTGAACCAGGAACGCATCGTCCTAGTCGTCGCCCTCGCTGTCTTCGTCGCGGCCATGGTCGGCCTTCCGGGCTTCCTGACGGCCGGCAATCTGATCGCCATCGTCCGCTCCATCGCGGTCCTCGGCATTCTGGCATTCGGCATGTCGGTGGTCATCATCGGCCGCGGCATCGACCTTTCCATGGTCGCGGTGATGGCGATGTCGGTCGCCTGGTACCTGCAGCTCCTCGGCGACGGCATGCCCGACTACCAGGCCTTCGCGCTGGTCCTTGGCGGCGTGCTGGCGATCGGCCTCGTCAACGGCTTCCTCGTCGCCTATGCCGACGTGCCGGCGATCTTCGTGACGCTGGCGAGCGGCTCCTTCGTCTTCGGCTATGTGCGCTCGCAGCTCATCTCGTCCGACGCCGTCCCCGTCCCCGACGGCCACTGGGTGGAACTCCTCGGCGGCCTGCGCTTCCTCGGCGTGCCGATCGAGGTCTACCTGTTCCTGGCGCTTGCCGCCCTCGTCTTCGTGTTCCTGCGCTTCACGGTCTGGGGCCGCTACGTCTACTACGCTGGCGACAATCCGGTCGCGGCGCGCAATATCGGCATCCCGGTCAGGCCGATGCTGTTGCTGCGCTATGCGCTGTCGGCGGTAACGGCCTTCCTTGCCGGGCTTTTGACGGCGGCGAGCCTTCATTCCATCAACACCCGCGTCGTCAACTCCACGCTGCTCTACGACATCGTGCTGGTCGCGGTGATCGGCGGCATCGGCCTTTCCGGCGGCAAGGGGGGCGTGCGCAATGTGCTGGTGGGTGCGGCGCTGATCGGCATCCTCTTGAACGCGATGACGATCATCGACATCCCGCTGCTCTACCAGAACCTCATCAAGTCAACGATCCTGCTCGCTGCGATCATCGTCGATGGACTGCTCAATCCACGCGACGAACAAACCGCGCAACAGGGGGACATCTGATCCCCGATGGCGCGCAACAACAAACCTTCCAACAGGGCAAAGGACACAAGCATGAAACCGATCAAGACCTTTCTGGCCGCGGCCGTCATGGCTGCCACGGCGCTCGCCGCGCTGCCCGCAAACGCCGAGGATCCGGCGCCGGCCGCCTATGCCGCTGCGCTGAAGGACAAGCGCGTGCTCCTGGTGCCTATGGCCATGGGCTTCGACCTGGCGCAGGGCTGGGCCGCCATCCTCAAGCACGAAGTGGAGGCCTTCGGCGGCGTCTTTGAGACCCGCGATCCGAACTGGAGCGTGGAAGCCGGCGCCCAGGCGATCACCGAGGCGATCGCCTCCGATCCCAAGCCCGACGTGCTGGTCGTCATGTCGCCGGACCTCAACTCCTACTCCAAGCTGATGAAGCGCGCCCAGCAGGCCGGCATCTACGTGCTGCTCGTCGACAACCCGGCCAACTTCAAGGCCGACGCCTATCTCGGCAGCGACTGGACCGAGCTTGGCCGCCTCGAGGCGGAAGCCGTGGTCGCCGGATGCGGTCCGGACTCCTCCAAGAAGATCGGCCTGGTGCAGGGCGACCAGGTCAACGCGACGAGCCTCTTCCAGTATGCCGGCATCATGGAAGTGCTGGAGAAGTATCCCGACTTCGAGGTCGTCGCCAAGCCGGACTCCAACTGGGACGCCACCACCTCGCGCAACGTCACCACGACCATGCTGCAGCAGCATCCGGAGATCTGCGGCATCATCGACTTCTGGGACGGCGACGCCACCGGTGCGGCAGCCGCCATCCGCGATGCCGGGAAAGAGGATCAGGTGTTCCTGGTGACCACCGGCGGCGGCGAGAAGACGGCCGACTGCGACCGCATTGCCGACGGCACCTATGGCGCCGTGGTCATGACCGAGCTGAAGCAGGAGAGTTACAACATGGTCACCATGATCAAGTACCTGCTGCAGAGCGGCCAGCCGGCCGGCACCTCGTCGGCCTACATCTACACGCTGCTGCACGCGACGACGAAGGACAACATGATGCCGGACAGCTGCTGGGACCTGAAGGCCCTGCAGGAAATGGCCGGCAACTGACGCGACCGACACCGGGCGATTTCGCCCTGACACGGGCGGCCGGAGTTTCCGGCCGCCTTTCCCTCCTGGTTTTGTGAATCGTCGATGAAACTCCGCGAGCGGCTGCAGGCCTGGCGCTACAATCTCGTCCCCGACCATCTGATCGGCGAGATCCTGACCAAGCGCTGGACCGACAACGCCATCCCGTTCCTCGCCCTCGTCATCACGGTGGCGACGTTCGGCAGCATCATTCCGGGCTTTTTCCAGCTCTATTCGCTGCAGGAATCGACGCGCCAGCTCGGCGAGTTCAGCCTCGTCGTCATCGGGCTGACCGTCGTCATGCTGGGCGGCGGCATCGACCTTGCCGTCGGCTCGATCTTCGCCCTGTCGGCATTTTCGGCCGTTGCCACCTTCTTCATCCTGGAACAGCCGGTCTGGGTCGCGCTCGCCGCCTCGCTGGCGACCGGGCTCGTCTTCGGCGCCATCAACGGCTACCTGATCGGCTTCCTGCGCCTTCGCGCCTTCATCACCACGCTCGTCACCTTCATCATCGGCCGGGCGCTCTACGACATCCTCATCGTCGCCCATGGCTCCAAGATCCAGATGTCGTTCGTCTCCTCCGACACCTGGGATTTCATCGGCGACGGCACGTTCCTCGGCATCTCGGTGCCGATCTGGTCGGCGATCGTGCTTGCCGTCGTCACCCATGTGGCGCTGACCCGCTCGCGCCCCGGCTGGCATGTGCTGGCCGTCGGCGGCTCGCGGCGGTCGGCCCACAATGCCGGCATCCAGGTCCGGCTGACGGTGTTCTTCACCTATGTCTTTTCGGGCCTGTGCTCGGCGCTCGCCGGGTTCCTGATCGCCACGCGGCTCTCCGGTGCCGGGCCCGGCACCGGCGGCGGGCTGGAGATTCTTGCCCTGACCGCGGCGGTCGTCGGCGGCAACAGCCTCGGCGGCGGGCGCGGCTCGGTGGTCAAGGGCCTGATGGGCGCGGTCATCGTCCTTGTCCTGACCAACGGGCTGATCCGCCTCGGCTATGGCACCGGCACCAACCAGATGGTGCTCGGCATCCTGCTCGCCGTTGCCGTGACCATCGACATCCGCTGGCTGAAGAACCGCCACAAGGTGCTGAACGAGGTCTATGTGGCGCCGGTCTATCTGCGGATGGGCGAGCCGCAGTCGGCCGTGCCGGGTTCGGGCACGCCCTATGCGCTGAACAACAAGCTGTCGGAGGCCGACCATATCGGCCTCGGCGAGCTGGAAGGCCCGGAAGACGTCATCCTCGACCGCAACGACAACCTTTATTGCGGCACCAGGCACGGCGAGATCATCCGCTTCTTTGCCCCCGACTACACGCGCTCGGAGGTCTTTGCCCATATCGGCGGCTTCCCGCTCGGCCTTGCCTTCGATGCCGCCGGAAACCTCATCACCTGCGTCGGCGCCATGGGGCTCTATGCGATCTCGCCGGACGGCGTGGTGACGCGGCTTTCGGCGGAGACGGCGCGGTCCTGGACGTCGGTCAACGACGATGCGCGGCTGCGCGACCCGAACGACCTCGACATCGCCCAGGACGGCAAGATCTACTTCACCGATTCCACCAAGCGCTACGACGCCCATGACTGGGCGCTCGATTCCATCGAGAACCGCGGCACCGGCCGGCTGCTGGTCTACGATCCGGCCGACGGGACCACAAAGACCCTGCTCGACGGCTACCGCTACACCAACGGCGTGTGCATGGCGCACGACAACAAGTCGCTGTTCTTTGCCGAGAGCTGGCGCTGCCGCATCCACCGCTACTGGCTGGAAGGGCCGAAGGCGGGGACGGCCGAATGCGTCATCAAGGACATGCCGGGCTACACCGACAACATCAACCGGGCCTCGGACGGCACCTACTGGATGGCCTGGCTCGGCATGCGCACGCCGTCCTTCGACCTGTCGCTGCGCCATCCGGCGATGCGCAAGCGCATGACGCGGCGGCTGCCCCAGGACGAGTGGCTGTTCCCCAACATCAATACCGGCGGCGTCGTCAAGTTCGACGAGACCTTCAACATCGTGCGCACCATGGCCGACCTCTCCGGCGTCTCGCATCCGATGGTCACCTCCATGCGCGAGCACAAGGGCGAACTCTTCATCGGCGGCATCCTCAACAACCGCATCGGCCGGTTCAAGATCGAGGGCGCCGATCCGACCTGGGACGCCAACACCGCCTATTGGGGGAGCCGGTCATGATCTTCGATCCGATCCTCGACCTCTTCCGCGGCAAGGCGATCACCATCCCGCCGCTCGACGGCGCGTTTCTCGCCAATGCCGCGCTCGACGAGGCCCCCGTCGTTACCGAACTTACCGTCGCCGACAATCTGTGCGTTGCTGCCGGCACCGTCTACGCCTCGAGCGGCCCGGGCCTCTACAGGCTGGACGACGGCGGGGAGCGGGAACGGGTGGAGGGCTTTGCCGAGCCGATCACCGCGCTGGCCGCCAGCGCCGACGGCACGCTCGCCGTTGCCCTCGACGACGGCACGCTGATCGAAGGCGGCGTCCAGGTGCCGTTGCCCAAGGGCATTTCCTGCATCACGGCGCTCGCCTATGGCGAGGACGGCTCGTTGTGGCTGGCCAACGGCTCCGGGCAGCACCCGCCCTCGGCCTGGGTCGCCGACCTGATGGAAAAGAACGCCTCCGGCTCGGTCTGGCGGCGCAAGGCCGGCGGGGCCTTTGAACGCATGGCGCGCGGCCTCGCCTGGCCCTATGGCGTGCTGCCGCGCAGCGGCGACATGGCGATCGTCTCGGAAAGCTGGCGCCACCGCCTCGTCAGGGTCGATGCCGGCGGGGCCGATCCGGTCCTGAAGCACCTGCCGGGCTATCCGGCGCGGCTCGCGCCCGCCGCGGACGGCGGGGTGCTGCTGTCGATCTTTGCGCCGCGCAACCGGCTCATCGAACTGGTGCTGCAGGAAAAGCACTATCGCTACGACATGATGCTGGAGGTGCCGCGCGAATACTGGATCGCGCCGACCCTGTCCTCGGGCCGCAGCTTCCTGGAGCCGCTGCAATGCGGCGGCATCCGCACCATGGGCGTCCACAAGGCCTGGGCGCCGAGCCGGTCCTACGGCATGGTCGTGCGGCTCGATGAGCATCTGGCGCCCGTCGCGAGCCTCCACAGCCGCGCCAACGGCCAGCGCCACGGCACGACCAGCGCCATCGAGGCGGACGGCCGCCTGCTCGTCGCCTCCAAGGGCGGCAACTGCATCCTCGCACCGGAGGGCTTGTGATGGACCCGATCGTGCGGATGGACAAGATCACCAAGTCCTATCGCAGCGTGCCGGCGGTCAAGGACGTCGACTTCGAGCTGCGCGAGGGCGAGATCCACGCCCTCCTCGGCGAGAACGGCGCCGGCAAGTCGACGCTGACCAAGGTCATGGCCGGCGTCGTCGAGGCGACCTCGGGCCGCATGTTCTACCGCGGCGAGGAGGCCCGGTTCACGTCGCCGCACGAGGCCCTTGAGGCCGGCATCGCCATGGTGTTCCAGGAGACCAGCCTGGTGCCGTCGATGACCGTGGCCCAGAACCTCTATCTCGGCTCGGAAAGCTTCCTCAACCGGCTGCGCGGCGTCTACATCTCCGCCCAGCAGTTCCTGCAGTCGCTGAACTTTCCCGTCGATCCGACGGCGATGGTCGAGACGCTCGGCGCCGCAAAGCGGCAGATGGTGGAGATCGCCCGCGCCGTCCACCACCAGGCCCGCGTCATCATCTTCGACGAGCCGACCGCCTCGCTGACGCCGGAGGAAAAGCGCCACTTCTTCGCGCTACTGCGCCGGCTGAAGGGGCAGGGCGTCTCCATCGTCTTCATCAGCCACGCGCTGGAAGAGGCGCTCCTGATCTCCGACCGCATCACCATCCTGCGCGACGGCGTTCTGGTGGCGAGCGGGCCGACGGCGGAGTTCGACCGCGACAAGATCATCGCCGCCATGGTCGGCCGGTCGCTCTCGGGCCAACTCTACAACAAGCGCGACGTCAGCCATCTGCGCAAGCCCGGCCGCAAGGTGCTGTCGGTGCAGGACATCTCGATGGGTGCGGCGGTCCGCAACACCTCGTTCTCGATCTTCGAGGGCCAGATCACCGGCGTCTTCGGCCTGATCGGCTCGGGCCGCACGGAGACCTTCAAGATCGTCTCCGGCATCTACAAGCGCGACTTCCTGCGCGGCGGCGCCATCGCCCTCGACGACCGCGCGGTGCGCTACTACACGCCCGCCGAGGCGGTCCGCGACGGCATCGCCTACATCACCGAGGACCGCAAGTCCGAGGGCTTCTTCGAGACGATGGGGATCGGCGAGAACCTCTATAGCGGCCTGCTGGCGGCCGGCCGCGAGGCGAACCTCGTCGTGCGCCTTCGCGCCATCCGCGACCTCGCCGAGGAGTGGACCGGGCGCCTCAACATCAAGACGATCAACGCCAATGCCCGCGTCGTGGAACTTTCCGGCGGCAACCAGCAGAAGGTGGTGATCGGCAAGGGGCTGGTGCAGAAGCCGCGCGTCGTCATCTTCGACGAGCCGACCCGCGGCGTCGACGTCGCGGCTATTGCGGAAATCCACCAGCTCATCAAGGAACTCGCCGACCGCGGCCTCGCGGTGGTGATGATCTCGTCGTACCTGCCGGAGGTCATGAACCTGTCCGACCGCATCCTGGTCTGCCGGCAGGGACGCATCGTGGAAGAATTGTCGCCCGTCGAGGCGACGGAAGAAAAGATCATGTACGCCGCCGTCCATTAGGGCCCGAGGGCTTCGGGCGGCGCAAAGGAGGCACTTGTGGCTAAGACTATCTGGACTTACTGGCGCGGCGACTGGCACGAGGGCGATTTGCGCATCCTCGGCGCGACGTCGCACGGAACCTGGCTCGGCAGCCTCGTCTTCGACGGCGCGCGCCTGTTCGACGGCGTTTCTCCCGACCTCGACCGCCATTCGGCCCGCGTCAACGCCAGCGCGGAGGCCCTCGGCCTTGCGCCGACGCTGACCGGCGAAGAGATCGAGGCGCTGACCTTCGAGGGCCTGAAGAAGTTCGCGCCGGGCACCGACGTCTACATCCGGCCGATGTACTGGGCCGAGGAGAACGACATCGGCATCCTGCCGCCGAAGCCCGACACCACCGATTTCGCGCTGTGCCTGGAAGAGATGCCGATGGTCGAGCCGACCGGCTTCACCATCACCACCACGCGGTTCCGCCGCCCGACCATGGAAGTCATGCCGGTCAACGCCAAGGCCGCCTGCCTCTACGCCAACAATGCGCGCATGGTCCGCGACGCGCAGGCCAAGGGCTACCAGAACGCGCTCTGCTGCGACGCCAACGGCAATGTGGCGGAGCTGGCGACGTCCAACGTCTTCATGGCGCGCGGCGGCGAGGTGTTCACGCCGATGCCGAACGGCACCTTCCTCAACGGCATTACCCGCCAGCGCGTCCTCGGCCTTTTGCGCGATGCCGGCGTGACCGTCCATGAGGCGACGTTGAGCGTCGACGACTTCCGCGAGGCGGAGGAAATCTTTTCGACCGGCAACATTTCCAAGGTCGTGCCGGTGATCGGTTTCGACGACGCCCAATTGCAGTTCGGACCGATCGCGCGCAAGGCGCGCCAGCTTTATTGGGACTGGGCGAAAGCCTGACAGATCAGGAGGAAACAATGGCGACCGTAAAGATTTTGAGCGATGCCGATGCCGAGGCGAACCCCGCCGTCAAGGCCGTGTTCGACGACATCAGGGCGACCCGCAAGACCGATTTCATCAACAATTTCTGGCGTGGCCTCGCCAATGACCCGGTGACGCTGAAGCGGACCTGGGAGGGCCTGAAGGCGGTGATGACGGGCGACACGGCGCTCTCGCCGGTGATGCAGGAGATGATCTACATCGCCGTTTCCACGGCCAATGGCTGCAACTACTGCATCCATTCGCACACCGCTTCGGCGCGCGCCAAGGGCATGACCGACGCGGAGTATTCTGAACTCCTGGCGCTGATCGGGCTGGCCGCCCAGACCAACCATCTGGTGACGGCCATGCAGTTGCCGGTCGATCCGGCCTTCCTGGTGGAAGGCTGAGGCGATGGGCGGCGGACTGATTGCCGAGGCCCCTGGCGGCCCGGAGGCGATGGTCTGGACGGACCTGCCGCTGGAGAAGCCGGGGCCGGGCGAGGTCGTCGTGGCCCATACGGCCGTCGGCGTCAATTTCATCGACGTCTATTTCCGCAGCGGCCTCTATCCCTGGCCCGAGACGCCGATGATCCCCGGCGCGGAGGCGTCCGGCGTGGTGGAAGCAGTCGGTCCGGACGTTGCCGATCTGAAGGTCGGCGACCGGGTCGCCTATGTGCTGCCGCGCGGCGCCTATCGCGAACAGCGGGTGCTGCCGGCGGAACGGCTGGTGCCGCTGCCGGACGGCATCGATGCCACCGCGATCGCCGGCGCCATGCTGAAGGGGCTGACGGCGCACTACCTCGTCACCTCGTCCTATCAGGTGAAGCCGGGCGACACCGTCCTCGTCCATGCCGCTGCCGGCGGCGTCGGCCTGATCCTCGGCCAGTGGCTGAAGGCGCTGGGCGTCGCGGCCATCGGCACCGCCGGAGGGCCGGAAAAGGTCGCGCTCGCCAGGGAGCATGGCTACGACCACGTGATCGACTACAAGTCGGAGGATTTCGTCGCCGAGGTCGAGCGGCTGACAGACGGGGCGGGCTGCGAGGTGGTCTATGACAGCGTCGGGGCCGATACCTGGCGCGGCTCGCTGAAATGCCTGAAGCGGCGCGGCATGTTCGTCAATTTCGGCCAGTCGTCGGGCATGCTCCGCGACTTCCAGATGTCGGATCTGGCCAAGGGCGGCTCGCTGTCGGCGAACCGGCCGATGCTGTTCGACTACATCGTCGACCGCAGCGAACTGCTGGAGCGTTCCTCGGCCCTGTTCGAGCGCATCCTCGACGGCACCATCCGCCTCGACGTGGCGGCGACGCGGCCGCTGAAGGAGGCGGCTGCCGCCCACGCCGACCTGGAAGCCCGCAAGACCGTCGGCTCGACCATCCTCCTCGTCTGAGGAGCGGCCGACTGCGGACCGCAAGCTTTCTGCCCCGTCGTCACAGCCAAGGCCTGGCGACGGGGCAGGAGCCCTGTGCGGCCGCGCATTTCCTCACTCGGTCGGCCCGTCATAGCCGAATTCGACGACATGGAGCGCAAGGCCGGTGCCGGTCTCGACGATGACGCTGTAGGCGGGCGGCAGGCCGGGTGCGCTGATGAAGGTGTCGTCGGCAAGGTTGGGGATGGCCTGGTAGATCAGCGACCTCAGCCCGAAGGCCGGAATGCGCCCCACCATGCCCGCAACGCTCATGTGACAATGGCCGAAGAAGACCGCCTCGACCGTCTCGGAGTGCCGCGACAGGCAGGCGCCGACGGCTTCGATATCGTCGAGGGCGATGGTGGCGAAGGCCGGCAGGGCGGTGTCGATCGGCGGATGGTGGAGGAAGACGAGGCATTGGCGGTCGCTTGCGGCGAGCGTTTCGTCCAGCCATTCCAGGCGTCCGCCGTCGAGCCGTCCGCCGTGGTAGCCCGGCACGTTGGTGTCGAGGAGCACGCAGCGCCGGTCCCCGACATCGGCAACCGACTGGATGAAGCCGTTGCCGTCGCGCGGGACTTCTCCGAACTGCTTCAGGAAATTGGCGCGGTCGTCGTGGTTGCCGAGGGTGTAGGCGATCGGCATCGGCAGACCCGAGAGGAGGTCGGCAAGGTCCGCGTATTCCGCCGGCAGCCCTTCGTCGGCGAGGTCGCCGAGGAGGATGCAGAGGTCGGCGTCGCCATGGTGCTCGCCGATATGGGTGACGGCGCGGGCGAGGGACGCCTGGGGCGAGCGGCCGCAAATGTCGGCGTTTGCCTTGATGTGGATATCGCTCATGACGACGAACTTCATGGAAGTCTTTCCTGTGCGGGGGCTTTTTCGCGGGTCGTTTCGCGAACGACCAGCCTTGTGGGGATGCGCCGGATCTCGCTTGGCCGGTCCGGATCGGCAAGGCGGCTGTCGAGCAGGTCCATAATACCGGAAACGACGGCGGAGATCGGGTAGTCGATGGTGGTAAGCCGGTAGCTGCGCCGGGCCGCCATCGGCACGTTGTTGAAGCCGACGATGGCGATATCGCCCGGCACCGAGAGGCCGACGGCGCGGGCGGCCTCGACCGCTGCCACCGCCATGCTGTCGGTGGAGGCGAACAGGCCGTCCGGCGGCGCTGGCCCGGCAAGGAGGTCCGTTGCCGCCTGGAAGACGGCGTTATGATCGCGGTCGGTGACGGCCGTGGTCGCAACGGCGCGGCCGGCATTGGCGGCGGTCGCGGAAAACCCCTCATAGCGCTCGCGGTCGGAAAAGGTGGCGCCGCCGCGGCCGAGATAGGCGAGCCGGCGGCAGCCGGTGCGGATAAGAAGGTCGGCCGCCTGGCGTCCGCCGCCGACATTGTCGGCAAGGACGCTGTCGACGCCCGGGGCGTCGAGCACCCGGCCGGAGAGGATCACCGGCAGGCCGGCGCGCACGCAGAGCCCGGCATGCTCCGGCGACATGGTGCCGGCGGCGACGATCACCGCATCGGACTTGTAGTCGAGCGCCTGCAGGAGGCCGCTGTCGCCCGGTGCGTCGCGCCCGGCCGAGGCCAGCATCAGCCGGGTGCCGCGGGCGGCCAGCGCTTCGGCGAGTTCGTCGAGGAAGAGGGCGTCGAATGGGTCGTTCATCCGCCCCATCACCAGGGTGACGAGGTTGGTGCGCGTGCCGACGAGGCCGCGGGCGAGCAGGGAGGGCCGGTAGCCGAGGTCCCTGGCCGCCGCCAGCACCTTTTCGCGCGTTGCCTCCGAGGCGCTGGCGCCGTCGGTGAAGACGCGCGAGACGGCCGAGGGCGAGACCCCCGCGATCCTGGCGACGTCCTTGATGGTAACCCGAGTCATGGCGGAGATTATTGGAAGAGCGGCGTTATTTTTGCAATCGTTTTTGATGTTTCAAAGCCGCAGTTTTTAGCCGTCGAAGCTCCTTTCGGCTTCACAAAAGCGTCACCTCGAAGCGGTAATGTGAGACTGTCGTGCAAACGTTTGCAATTGCCTTGTGCGATGCATGGGAAGCAGCTTTAGCCCGGAACACGGGCGTCGAATTTTCCGGGGCGCCGGGTGGCGGTCCGCTGACAGGAACCAAGCAATCACGGGAGATGCAACATGAAGGTGCTGACTTCGGCCCTCCTGGCCGGTGCCCTGGCGCTGACGGCGGTCGCCGCCAAGGCCGAGACGCTGGTCATCGCCGGTCGCGACGGCGGCTATGGCAAGGCGCTAGCCCTTGCCGTCGAGGCCTATAAGGCAAAGAATCCGGACCTTGAGATCGAACGGCTGGAACTGACCGGCGGCGGCCTGTTCGAGAAGGTCACCATCGCCATGCGCGAGAAGTCCGGCGCCTATGACGTCATCATGCTCGACGATCCGTGGGCGGTGGAGTTCATGGCCAAGGGCTGGCTCGCCGACCTGACCGCGCTCGGCGGCGGCGTCGACGAGGATTTCGTCGCCCCAGCCCGGGCCGTCTCGCGCTATCCGGTCGGGACGGGCCCCTATTACGCCGTGCCCTTCGTCGGCAATGTGGAGCTCTTCGCCTATCGCAAGGACCTCTTCGACAAGTTCGGCCTCGGCGCCCCGGAGAGCTGGACCGACGTGGTCAAGGCCGCCAAGGTCATCTCGGAAGGGGAAGACGGCGTTTCCGGCGTCGTCTATCGCGGCCAGAAGGCGAATCCGATCGTCACCGGCTTCCTGCCGATCCTGTGGGCCCATGGCGCCCGCATCGTCGATGGCGACGGCAACGCCTCGCTCGATAGCGCAGCGGCGCTCGATGCCCTGAACCTGTGGCTGGAGCTGAAGTCCTACGCGCCGAAGGGCGTTGAGACCTACAACGCGACGGAAGTCCGCGACGCGCTGATGCAGGGCACGACGGCGATGACCATCGAGTTGTGGCCGGCCTGGGCGCCGTCCCTCGACGACCCGTCCGCCTCCAAGGTGCCGGGCAAGATCGAGATCATGGCCGCTCCCGGCCAGGCCCAGGGTCCGGCGCCGATGCTCGGCTCCTGGCTGGTCGCCGTTCCGGCGGACTCCAACAACAAGGACCGCGCCCGCGACTTCATCGATTTTTTGACCTCGCCTGAGATGCAGAAGACGCTTGCGCTCGAAGTCGGCACCCCGCCGACGCGCGCCAGCGTCTACAAGGATGCCGATGTGGTTGCCAAGTACCGCTGGTATCCGAACCAGGTCGCGGCCCTGATGAACGCCCAGCCGCGGCCGCGCATCACCCAGTGGTCGAAGGTCGAGACCATCCTCGGCGACTATCTGCAGCTCGCCCTCATCGGTCAGATGGCGCCGAAGGACGCGCTCACCGAGGCCAACGGCAAGATCGCCCGCGCCCTGTCGCACTAAACGTCAGCGAATCAAGAACCGGGGAAGCGGGCCTCCCGCTTCCCCTTGCGATGTGATTTTGACGGCGAAAGACCCCACAGGAATTGGAATGAAAACCGGGCGCCTGGTCCCCCTGTTGTTTCTCGCGCCGGCGCTGTTCCTCTTCGGCCTGTTGACGATCTATCCGCTCGTCCGCGTCTTGTTGCTCTCCTTCTTCTACACCGAGTACGGCTTTGCCGGCGCCAGCTTCGTCGGGCTGGAGAACTACGCCGCTCTCCTCGGCGACAGCTTCTTCCGCATCGCCACCTGGAACACGATCTTCTTTACCGTCGTAGCGACGGCAAGCGAGGTCGGGCTCGGCCTTCTCCTGGCGCTCCTCGTCAGCAAGCGCTTTCCCGGCCGCTTTGTCGTCATCCCGACGCTGGTCGCCCCCTTCGTGCTCTCCACCATGGTCGTCACCGCCATCTGGCGGGCCTGGTTCCACTACGATTTCGGCTTCCTCAACAACGTGCTGAGGGCCGGCGGCCTGCCGCCCGTCGCATGGCTGTTCGATCCGGACATCGCCATGCTGTCGCTGGTCCTCGTCGACGTCTGGCAGACCGTGCCGCTGACCTTCCTGATCCTCCTTGCCGGCCTGCAGTCGATCCAGCCGGAGATCTATGAGGCCGCGCGCATGGACGGTGCCGGCCCGCGGCAGATTCTCTTGAGGATCACCATTCCGCTGCTGGTTCCGCACATCCTGCTGGCCAGCCTTTTGCGCTCCATCGACAGCTTCAAGATCTTCGACAAGGTCTATGCGCTGACCGGCGGCGGGCCGGGCCAGGCGACCGAGACGCTCTCCATGTATGTCTACCGGCTCGGATTCCAGTTCTTCGACGTCGGCATGGCCTCGGCCGCCGCCGTCATCATGATCCTTGTCGCCGGCGCGCTCGCCGCGCTCTATGCGGTCCGGATCATCAGGAGCGAGTCCCATGCGGGGTAAGCTGCTTCGCCCGGCGCTCGCCTATCTGGTCACCGCGATCGTGCTCCTGCCGATCGTCTGGATGGTCGGCACCTCGGTGAAGCCGCCGATCGAATATGTCTCGCCGGTCGTCGATCTCCTGCCCAATGCGCCGACAGCTCAGCACTACCGCCAGCTCATCGGCGACGGCATCCTCGGCAAGATGCTGAACAGCCTCATCGTCTCTTTCGGGGCAACGTTCCTGGCGCTGTTCGCCGGCTTCCTCGCCGCCTATGCGCTGGTGCGCCTGAAGCTGCCGAAGAACGCCGACATGGCCTTCCTGCTCTTCGTGCTTTTGATCAAGCTGTCGCCGCCGATCGTGCTCGCCATCCCGCTCTACCAGGTGCTGCGGACCCTTGGCCTGCTCGACACGCTCGCCGGACTGGTGCTCGTCTACCAGGTCTACGCCCTGCCGTTCGCGATCTGGATGCTGCTCGGCTTCGTGCGCGACGTTCCGGTCGCCTATGAGGAGGCGGCGCTCATGGACGGCGCCTCGCTCTTCCAGCGCATGGTCCATGTGGTGGTGCCGCTGATGACGCCGGGGCTGATCGCCACCGCCGTGTTCCTTCTGATCTTGTGCTGGAACGAGTTCGTCTATGCGCTGCTCTTCATCCAGACGCCGTCGAAATTCACCCTGCCGACCTTCATCGCGACGCTGATCACCGAGGACGAGACGTTCTGGGGCCGGCTGTCGGCCATCGGCTTCATCGCCTCGCTGCCGATCCTCGCCCTCGTCGGCGTCGTCCAAAAGGGGCTGACACGGGGCTTTGCCGGCGGGCTGAAGTGACGGCGAGGCGGCGGCCATTTGAATCGCGGAGCGGGTGCCTGGCTACCGCCGGGACGAGGTCCAGTCGACGTTCAATCCTGCAAGGTCCGGCGGCAGGCAGGGGGCCGTGATCTCCTCGCCGAATTCCCGCCTGCTGCCGAGGGCGTGGCGGATCAGCATGTTGATGAAGAGGCCGGGGCCGCTGGAATAGATGCGCCAGCCGCCCTCCACCGGGATCGTTCCGTCCCGGACCCGCTCCCATTCGCGCGAGGCCTCGTAGCGGTCGGCGAAGGCGGCGTCGCTACTGGAGAAATAGGCGTTGCGCTGGCGCAGCGCGGCATTCGCCACCTCGTCCGTCACCGCAATCGGATTGACGACCGCAAGGGCGTTCCAGAGGCGGGTACTATCGCCGAGTCCGGCCAGCATTTCCGCATAGCGCAGATGGGCGTGGACGTACATGAGCCCGATCTCGCGGCCGAAATAGGCGGCGGATTCCGCCCGCCGGAACACGGTCTCGACGCCGCCGCGATAGGGGACCGGCCGGTCCATGAGCCGGACGCCGTCGGGGAAGGACAGGCGGTCGTTGAGCAGGCGGAGGTGCGCGCTCACTTCGTCGGGCGTCAGGAGGCCGGCGACCACGGCCTCGGTGATCGAAATGAGGGAGAGGGAGACGCCGGTCGTTTTGTCCGTCGGGTGGAGCAGCAGGTCGGGCGTTTTCCCGTCCGCGTCGAACACCGCATAGCCGGCGACGATGCCGTCGCGGAGCAGATATTTGCGGAAGTCGTCGCGCATTGCCGCGGCCATCGTCTCGCAGCGCTTGGCGGCCTCAAGGCGTCCGGCCTTGTGCATGAGTGCTGCATAACGGCGGAGTTGCCGATAGAGCAGGGCAACGGTCCAACTGCTGACCATCCAGTCGCGCTTTTGCGGGTCGACGGGTTGCAGGGAGTCGTTCCAGTCGCCATTGCCGTAGCGGATGAGGTGGGTGCCGGCAAGGAAGCGGCTTTCGACGGTGGCGATCAATCGCGCGGCGTGGTCTTCGACGGTGCTCTCCGCATCGCTCGCCGCGCCGCCGCCTTCGCGGCGCCAGCCGACTTTTTCATCGAGGAAGGCGAGGTCGCCGGTCTCTTCCAGATAGTCGCAGACGGCCTTCAGCGGCCAGACGATGACGTCGCCATGGGCGCCGGCGTCGCGGATGAAGGAATAGGGCTCCAGCATGAACCATTGCGGCCAGTCGCCCTTGACCTCGTCCTGCTGGGAAAAGACCGTTTTCAGAATCTCCCTCGCAGGCGTGTCCTGGCGCAGGGTCAGGAGGAGTTCCAGGGGGCCCTGGCAGACGTCGCGTGTGCCCCAGGCAGCGCCCGTATATTGCTCCAGCCCGTGCGGCGCGGCGACGTGGATGCGGGCGTTGTGGATCAGCCAGGGAAGGGCGGTGTTCATCGCCTCGACCGTGTCGTCGCTTTGGTTCTCGTCGAGGATGAGGCGGGGCGAGACTGCGTCCCAGATGGGTTTTGTGCCGGCCACCATCGCCGCATCGTCGATGCCGCTTGCGTAGCGCTCTGCGAGGGTCGCAGCCGCGTCTTGCGACGTCATCGAGCCGACGATGGCGAGGCTGAAGTCGTTGGTGGCACGGGTGCGGACGGCGACGACGTCGCCGGTCGGGTTTCTGGAATCCTCAAAGAGGAGTCCGTCGCAGCCGATGGCCTCGATTTCGTCCGGCGTGCTGGTAACGAGGTGGAAGACGGCCTCGGGGTAGCGCTCGTCCCAGAGCCGGTTCTCGGCGGGCCGGAAGGTCGCGCGCTTGGTCGCGCCGTCGATCTCGATGCGTCCGCCGCCATCGAGCTCGCGCTCACCGAGGACGAGGTGGCCGGTGACGAGGAATCGGCAGGGTCCGCTGTCGGCGACCACGCGCAATTGGGCGGCGGCATCGCCGCCGACCGTCATGGAGACGGTGATCGTCCGGTCGCCCAGCCGGTAGATCCAGCGACAGTCCTGAAGGCCCATCTCGAAGGCGGAGGGCACCGTGAGGTGGCGCCAGCCCTCGCCGGTATCGACGAGGATTCTGAGGCCGTTGGAGCGGACGATGTTGTAGGGATCTCGCGAGACGGAAAACAGCTTGTGCAGCGAGGTGTTGCCGATGGTGAGCTGGGCGCCGAAGACGCCGTGCATCCAGGCGGTCAGCGACAGGGCATCGTCCTCGGGCATCCAGCTCGTGCCGCTGAGGAGGATGGTGCCATGGCGGCGGGCCACCAGCCGTTCCTTGTCGCGCAGGACGACGTGGCGGTTTTGCCGGCCTTCGGGGACGAAGAACGACAGCATCTCGGCGCCGTCCCGTTCCTCGTGAAAGCGATCCGGATAGCGCTCGGCGATCTCGGCATCGCTCAGGGGCCCCACGGCAAGGGGCGGGGCCTCCTCAAGGACACTGCGGCGGATTTTTTGGAGGGGGATGTCCCGCGGCTCGAATACCTCGCTGGCGCGCTGGGCCTCTTCCACCACGCCGAGGTCGGCGTCGCTCGAGGCGGCCGGATGGTCGGGCTGGTAGACGCCGAAGAAGGTTTGGGACGCCGTGCCGCCGGGGGCGATTTTTTGGGGGGCGGATTGCAGGATCGCGCCGGCGCATTCGCCCTGCAGGCGTTTTGACGGCAGGTCCGTTCCGAAGGGGAGGTCGACGCCGACCCGGTCGCGGTGGTCCGGCCCGAGCACCTGGCGGAAGTCGGTGGCAAAGCCGGCGGCGCCGTCAAGGCAGCCATGGGCGACCCAGGGATGGGCGTTCCATTGGGCAAGGTTCTGGCGGGTCAGGATCACCGGGCCGGCGTCCGGGTGGTGTGCGATGTGGTGGTCGAGATACTGGCAGGCGAAGGCTTCGTTGTTGGTGAGGAAGCCGCGGTCGGCGAGGCCGAGGTCCTGCATCAGGATGGCATCGCACCGCAGCGGGGCCTCGCCCCCGTTGGTGACGTCGATCCGCCAGAGCCACAACAGTTGCGTGGGATGGAGCCAGAGCGTGGTGCGGTACGCGACGCCGTCGTCCTCGCATTGCCAGACGATACGGTTGTCCTGGCAGCCGACGAGGCCGCGCGCGCCCGAGCCGGCGATGGGGATGACGGCGCCATCAGCGAGCCGCAGGACGATGCGCCCGAGGCCGCCGCCGAGGGGCGAGCCCAGCACCTGGCTGACCATGGTGCGGTGATCTCCCGCGTCGTGCTCGATGGCAAAGAGCGCGCCGTTGGGGAGCACTGTGGCGCCGAGCCCGGAGGGGCTGGTGGCATGCCCGAGATCAAGGTCCGCGTCCGTGGGAGTGGTCCGTCTTTCCGTGCCCGTCATTGCCGCCTGTCCTTGGTTGGATCAGGTGAACCTAGGGCGCTTCGTTGTCGGATTGAAGGCATCCTTCCGCGCGCGGTTGCCCGAAGGAAAAAGCCCGAGCCTCACGCGTCCTCGGTGTCGTCGGCGCTTTCCGCGCCTTCCATGATCATTTTCGCCAGCGCGTCGGCCGAGACGCCCTCCAGGGACAGGGACGTGACCGCCCGGCCGCCCTTCAGGATCGTCGCGCGGTCGGCGACGGCGACCACGTCGGCCATGTTGTGGCTGATGAGGAGGACGGTGGCGCCGCGGTTGCGCAGCTCGTTGATCAGCCGGACGACCTCCTGGGTCTCGCGGACGCCCAGCGCCGCCGTCGGCTCGTCCATGATGATGATCTCGGCGTTCCAGCGCAGGGCCCTTGCGATCGCGACGGCCTGGCGCTGGCCGCCGGAAAGGGCTTCTACCGGCTTGGTCATGTCGGTCATGACCGAGTTCATCTTGGCGAGGATCTCCCGCGCGCCGCGCATCATCGCCCGCTTCTGCAGGATCGGGATGCCGGCAAAGCGGACGCGCAGTTCGGAGCCAAGATAGATGTTCTGGTAGATGGCCATGGCTGGCGCCAGGCCGAGATCCTGATGGATGGTGGCGATGCCCGCGGCGAGCGCATCCTGGGGGTCGTCGAAGGCGACGGGCGTGCCGCGCACTTCGATGGTTCCCGCGTCCGGCGTCTCGACGCCCGCGATCAGCTTGATGAGCGTCGACTTGCCGGCGCCGTTGTCGCCGCAAATCGCATGCACTTCGCCGGCGGTTACCGAAAGGTCGGCGCCGCGGAGGGCGGTGACCGCACCGTACTTCTTGAAGGCGCCCTGGACGGAAAGGATCTGGGTCATGGGAATGCAGCGGGCGACCGAAGCCGCCCGCCTGTCCGCTTTCTAGTCGAGATACTTGTCGACATTGGCCGCGTCGACCAGTTCGGCGTCCAGGAAGAGGTAGGGGCCGGAGGTGATGGTCGCCTTGTCGGCGCCGTCGACGGCGATCTTCTGCATGGCATCGACGGCCGCCTCGCCCATCTTCTCGAACGGAATGGCGACGGTCGCCATCAGCATGGAGTCCGGGTCCTTGATCCGGCGATAGGTCTCCGCGCCGCCGTCGATGGAGACGAGGACGACGTCGCCCTTGTTCATGCCCTGCTCCTTCAGGAGATCATCGATGATGAAGGCCTGACCGTCGAAGGAGGCCCAGATGCCTTTAAAATTACCGGCGTTCTGGAGGATGAGCGCGCTCATGCCGCTGCGCACGTCCTCGCGCCAGCTCTTGGTGCGGGCCATGGAGTGGGTGCCGACGACTTCGACGCCGGTGTTCTCCGACAGCACCACGTCGAGCATCTTGCCGCGCACGCGGGTGCCGACGTTGGATTCAAAGCGCTGGGTGAGGATCGGACCCTGGTAGCCGATCTGGCCGAGGAGGTACAGCGCGGCCGAGGCGCCGACGGCGTATTCGTTGACCTGGACGTCCATCAGGGCGTGCGGGCTGGCGCCGCTCATGACGGTGATCAGCGGAATGCCGGCTTCCTTGACGGCGGCCATCTGGGCGTCGAATTCGACGGGCTTCGACATGGCGAGAATGATGCCGTCGACGCCGCGCTGGACGAGGTTCTCGATCTGCTCGGCGTGGGTCGGCAGGGTGCCGTTGGAATTCAGCACGGTGACGTCCCAGCCCTTCTCCTTGGCGGCGGCCTCCACGGCGTTGGCGACGCGGGCGTGGGTCTCCGACGACATCTGGAAGGCGACGACGCCGATTTCAAAGGCGTTGGCGGCGGCGGACTGGGCGAGCAGCGCCGCTGCCGCGGCAAGCCCGATGAGGGTTTTCTTCATTTGGTTTCTCCTTCTGGAATTTATCAGACCGAGAACGCGGCCTTCTTGAGCACGCTGGCGGATACGCCGACCGAGCCGATGACGATGACACCGAGCATGATGTCCTGGAGGTAATAGGGAGCGCCGAAGAGCACGAGGCCGTTGGCGAGAACGGCGAGGATCAGGGCGCCGACGAAGCTGCCGGCGATGTTCGGCCGGCCGGGGTCGAACATGGTCATGCCGAGGAGCACGGCGGCGATGGCATTGAGGAGGAAGTCCCCGGCCATCTGCGGCGCCGCGGAACTGAGGTTCGCGACAAGGAGGACGGCGGCGGCGCCTGCGGCCGCTCCGGAAAGGGTCAGGCCGAGGAGCTTCATGCGCTTGGTGGCGATGCCGGCGCGGTGGGCCGCGCCCTCGGCCTCGCCGGTCGCCTGCATGTGGACGCCGAGGGGCGTCAGCCGGGTGACGAACCAGGAAATGGCGACGATCGCGAACATGATGAGGACGAGGAGCGGAATGCCGAGGAGCTTGCCGCGGGCAAGGGCGAGGAAGTTCGCATCGAAGCGGCCGACGAAGGCAACGCCGCCGGTGACCATGAAGGCGGTGCCGGTGGCGATCGAGGCAGTCCCCAGGGTGGCGATCAGCGAGGGTACCTTGATTGCGGTCACCAGGAGCCCGTTCACAAGTCCGCCGATTGTGCCGATGGCGAGGCCGGCGGCGACGGCGATGAGCCAGGACGTGTCGGAATGGAGGAGCCAGCCGACGATCACGGCGGCAAGGCTGGCGATGCTGGCAAAGGAGAGGTCGAGCTCCGACGTCAGAAGCGCGAAGGTGAAGCCGCAGGCAAAGATCGCCAGAAAGCTCGCCTGCTTCAGCACGGTCAAGAGGTTCGCCGGCGAGGCGAAATTGCGCGCGAACAGCAGGAAGACGACGAACAGGGCGAGGCCGGAAAGGGCGGTGCCGTATTTGGCGACGAGCTGCTTCATCGGCACGGCCTTTGTCTCGTGGCGGCGAACGGGGAGGGCATCATCGGCTGGATATCATGTGGGCCGGCCGCTTGCGAGGCCGGTGAGCTTGCGGGAGATCGTCGTCACCGTATCGAAGCTTTCAAGGAAAAGCTCGTATAGCAAATCCATCCGCTCGCGGCGATCGGGGCTTGGGTCAAAGCGAACGGTCTTGTGGGCGAGCGCGGTCGCGGCCTCGGCAAGGCTTGCCCTTCGGCCGCCCGCGACCCGGGCAAGGGCGAGGCAGCCCATCAGGCCGGCCTCGGGGTCTTCGGAAACGATGACCGGGCGGTTCAGCATGTCGGCGCGGATCTGCGGCCATTCGGGTACGCGTGCGCCGCCGCCGGCGAGGAACACCTCATTCGCCCGGATTCCCGCCGCGCTTTCCGCCAGCTCCAGGGTCCGCCTGTTCACCATCGCAATGCCTTCCATGGCCGCGCGCACCATATCGCCGCGTCCGTGTTCGGAGGATAGGCCATAAAACGCCGCGGCGAGGTTTTCGTCCCAGAACGGCACCCGCTCGCCGAAGAGGAACGGATGGAAGAGCAGGGGGCGGGGCGAGGGCGGTTCGGCCAAAAGCGCAGCAATGGCGTCAGCCGTGTTTCCGGTGCCGAGCCCAATGCGGTCGAGCAGCCAGTCGAGCACGTTGGCGCCGTTGAGGCCGGGTCCGCCGATGTGCCAGATGTCGCCCCAGTCGAGGGTGATGAGGCCCTCGGCGCTCGCCGGGCGGTCGGTCATCAGGCCGAACACCTCGCTCGACCCGGAGATGCAATAGGCGCTGCCGGGGTTCATGGCGCCGATGCCGGCGACCGCCGACCAGGTGTCGTGGGAGCCGCAACAGACCGTGGCGCCGGCAAGGAGACCCAACGCGCCGGGCAATCCCTCCCGAACCGTGCCGACCCGGTCCCAGGGCTGGCCGATGGGGGGCAGTACGTCCGGCAGGCCGAGCGCCGCGGCGAGGGAGGCGGGGCCACCGTCATAGGACGCGATCAACCGGGCCTCGGAGATCCGGTCGGTCATCTTCTCGCCGGTGAGGCGGAAGGTGAGGTAGTCCTTGGGTTCGAGGATCGCGTTCAGCCGTGCGGCGGCGTCCGGCTCGTGGTCCTTCAGCCAGGCAAGCCTTGCGGCGGGATGGTAGGCGTTTAGGTTCGCCGCCTCGGGGATGCGCGAGGGATCGAGCTTTTCTCTGGCTTCAAGGGCCACCCGCTCGGCGCGCCGGTCTCTGAAGCCGATGGCCGGCCGGATCGGGTTTCCGGCTTCGTCCAGAAAGACCTGGGTGCGGGTCATGCCGCAGATTGCCACCGCGCCCGTGTCGGCAAGGGCCGTTCGTGCGGTCTCGGCGATCTCGGCAACGGCCGCTTCCAGCAGGCGCCACCACTCGTCGGGGTCCTGTTCCGACGAGACCTCGTCCGGCCGAGAGAAACCTGCCGGGAGGCGCGCGCTCGCCAGGATCCGGTCCGTTCCATCATAGAGCCGCGCCTTCAGGGCGGACCCGCCGAGATCGATTGCCAATATGTTCACTGGACGCGCGCTTTCGGCCTCTCCCGGCGATCCTGCCGGTTTGACGCCTCACATATCCCCAAGCGGCATTGCTGTTCAACACGCCAGGCGTTGCGGAGGTGCCCTGAAAGCGAGGCGGGGATGTCAGGCCGCGCTGACGATGTCGAGCACTTCGTCCAGTGCCGCGATCGTGCGGTCGGCATCGCCGACATCGACCGGGGAGGCGGCAAAGCCGACGGAGACGACGCCGGCTGCGCGCGCCGAGGCGATGCCGGAGGGGCTGTCCTCGATGGAGAGGACCTCGGACGGGGCAAGGCCGAGGCGTTCGGCGACCACACGATAGGGGGCGGGATCGGGCTTGCCGGCCGGCACGTCGTCGAGGGACAGGGAAAACCGCATCAGGCCGGCGACGCCGAGGGCTTTCAAATTCGTGTCGACGACGATGCGGTTGGAATTGGAAACGGCGACCTGGGGGATGCCGCGATCGGCGAGCGCCCGCACGGTTTCGGCCGCCCCGGGGATCGGCTTGAGGCTGTCGGCGTTGCGCTGGTAGTGCTCGTTGAGGACGATGATCCACCGATCCCGGGAAAGGCTCCAGGGGAAGCGATCCTTCAGCGCGTCCCAGACGCCGTAGAGATTGACGCCGACGAAGCGGTCGTCGGGAAGGTCGGAGATGTCGACGCCATAGGCCGCGCAGGTCGCCAGCAGGGCCTTCAGGTGCAGCGGTTCGCTGTCGACGAGGGTCCCGTCGACGTCCCAGGCAACGGCGCGGATGGTCATTGGGCAAGCGTCCGGCGGGCGGACGCGAGCGCCTCATAGTTGGCGCGGAAGCGCGCATAGCCGGCGTCATAGAGGTCGGCGTTAGCCGGGTCCGGCTCGACGCGCTCGCCATAGGAGACGAATTTCGAGACCCCGTCCCAGTCGTCGGTCAGGCCGGCGCCGATGGCGGCCATCCAGGCCGCGCCGAGGCACGAACCGGGATGGCCGACGAGCAACTGCACCGGATGCTGGAGGACGTCGGCGCAGATCTGCATCCACAGGCGCGAACCCGACCCGCCGTCTGAGGCGAGGTAGCTGAGGGTCGGGTGGCCGATATCGTTGAAGACCTCGATGTGGTGGCGCAGCGCATAGGCGTAGCTCTCAAGCAATGCGCGCCAGACATGGCGGATGTCGTGGTTGAGGCTGAGGCCGTTGATGACACCGCGGGCGTCCGGATCGTGCAGCGGCGTCTTCTCGCCGAGGAAATAGGGGATGATCTCGACGCCGTCGGCCGCGGGGGGCGTCTCCGCCGCGATCGCATCGAGGTGCTGGTGCAGGGTGAGGTCGGCGCCAGCGGCCGCCTCCGCCTCGCCGCGGGCGAATTTTTCCGCGAACCAGTTGAGCGCCGAGCCGCCGGTCGCCATGCAGCCATTGGGCATGAAGAGGCCCGGGATCAGGTGCCGGTCGAGGAACATGCGCGGATCGGGCCTGGCCTCTTCCGAGGCCAGCATGATGTCGATGGCCCCGCCGAACTTCAGAAGAACGTCGCCGGGCTTCGTGATGCCGGCGGCATAGGCCGAGGCGATGTGATCGGCCGCGCCGCCGACGACCGGAATGCCTTCGGGCAGGCCGGTCGCCTTCGCAGCAGACGCGCTGACGGGGCCGAGGACCTCGTGGCAGCCGATCTGGCGTGGCACGGCGGAGCGGGGGATATGGGCCAGCGCGATGAGGTCGTCGGCAAGGTCGCCGGTCGAAAGATCGACGAAGCCGGCCTCCAGGGCCCAGTTCTGCTCCACGGCCTTCATGCCCGTCAGCCGCCAGTTGATGTAGTCGTAGGAGCCGAAGACGGTGTCGATGCCGGCAAAGACGTCCGGCTCGTGCTTTTCGATCCAGCGCAGCTTGGCGGCGACGAGCTGCTGGTTGATGCCGTTGCCGGCCTTCCGGACGAACTCGGCCTCGGGGACCTCCGCGGCGAGTTCGCTCACTTCCTTGCCGCAGCGGCCGTCGCTTTGCTGGATCGAGGGACGCAGGAGGCGGTCCTCACGGTCGAGCAGAACGACGGCCGGCAGCATTCCGGTGACGCCGACGGCGACGATGTCGGCGGCCCTAATGCCGGCCTCGGCGATCAGGTCGGGCACGATCCCGGCGACGTTCTCCCACCATTCCTCCGGGTTCTCCTCCGCCCAGCCCTGTCTGGGCGAGGAGAAGGTGACCGGGCGGGAGGTCTTTGCCAGCACCGTGTCCGGCAGGGAGATCAGGATGCCGATCGTCGACGTGGTGCCGATGTCGAGGCCGAGGACGCATGCCATGGCGCGGGGGCCCTATCTGACGGAGTTGACGACGTCCATGAAGCGCTTGACCCGCTCACCGTCGACCGAATTCCAGGTGTCGCCGTCGACCTTGAAATGGGTGCCGATGACGCAGCCGGAGGCGACCGACATGACGTCGCGGACGTTGTCGACGTTGACGCCGGTGTTGGCAAAGACCGGCACCATGCCCTCGACCGCCTCGGCGGCGGTGCGCAGGTCCGAGGCATCGGCCGGCTGGCCGGTGATCGGGCCGGAGACGAGGATGGCGTCGGCGAGGGACGAGAACACGGCGGACTTGGCGCGCAGGCCGATCGGCCGCTGGTCCAGCGAATGGGCGAACTCGGCGTTGATGTTGAAGAGCATCTTCATGTCGGTGCGGCCGAGGTTGCGGCGCAGGCGCGACGGGGTCGCGCAGTCGGGCGCCCAGACCCCCATGTCGGAGGCAAAGACGCCGGTGAAGATCTCGCGCACGAACGAGGCGCCGGTGGCCACGCCGATGGAGACGGTGGCGGTCGGATCCCAGAGATAGTTGACGCCGAACGGGACCTTGAGGACCTGTTTGGCGGCGGCGACCACCGCGGTCATGGCGGCGATGCTTTCCGGCGTTGCTTTCAGCAGATAGGGCCGGTCGTTCTCGTTGCCGAACATGATCGCATCGACGCCGCCGGCCTGCAGCTTTTCGATGTCGCTGACGACGTCGTCGACGAGCTTCGCCATCCCGCCATCGGCATTATAGAGCGGCGAGCCGGGCAGCGCGCCGATATGCGCCATGGCGATCACGGCCTTCTTCTTGTCGCCGAAAAAGTCGAAAATCATCTGGTTTTCCTTCGTTCTTGGTCTTTTCGTGGTCGTCAGCCGGCGATCTCGACGCGCACGCCGGCATCGGCCAGCGCATCGGCGAGCGGTTCGGGCGGGCGGGCGTCGGTGACGAGGACGTCGATCTCGCCCATGCTGGCGACGAGGGCGACGGACATGCGCTCGAATTTCGAGCTGTCGAGGAGGACGACGGATTGCTCGGAGCGGGCGATCAGGGTGCGCTTGATCTCCGCGTCGGCGAGCGAATAGTCGAAGAACCCCTCGGTGGAGAGGCTGGAGACGCCGATAAAGGCGATGTCGAAATAATAGCCGTTGAGGTAGTGGGCGGCCCGGGCGCCGATCAGCGAGGGCTCGGTGCCGGAAACCTGTCCGCCTGGCATGTAGACGTCGGGCGTTGCGGCGCTCAGATGGCCGGCGATCTTCAGGCTGTTGGTGAAGATGTTGACGGCGACGTCTTGCAGCAGGTCGGCGAGCTCGAAGGTCGAGGTGCCGATATCGAGGGCGATGCTTGTCCCCGGATCGATCATCTGGACCGCGCGCCGGGCGATCGCCTGCTTGGCCGCCCTGTTGCGGGTGGCGCGGGCATCGACGCTCGGCTCCACCAGATCGACGGTGAGGCCGCCGGAGCGCTCCAGCGAGACCGCGCCGCCATGGGTGCGCACCAGGACGTTCTGCTCGGCGAGCTGGTCTAGGTCGCGGCGCAGGGTCATTTCGGAGACGCGGCAGAGATCGGCCATGCCCGGTACGGTCACGAAGCCCTCGGCCTGGACGGTTTCCAGGATGAGCTTGTGCCTTTGCACCGCTGGCATTTTGACGTCCGGCATGAAGGAGCACCCATTCCCGAGTTGTGCTTGGCCCGATTTGCACCAGGTCCGATCCGGCCTGATTTTTCCGCGGCCCGATATGTATCCGGTTTGTGCAATTTTGTTTGTTTGGTCAATCTAAAACAGAAAAAGCACATTTTCAAACGAAATGTGATTGATATGTGTTCGTTTATGTGAGAATGTGACGCTATAACGACCGTGTGGGAACGAAATGAACAAAACCGTCCTCATCACCGGGGCCGCCAACGGGATCGGCCTCGCCGCGGCCAGGGCTTTTGCCAAAAAGGGCTGCCGGCTCGCCCTGACCGACATCGATGCCGAGCGGCTCCAGGGCGTTGCTGCCGAGTTCGACGAGGGCACGGTTACAGCCAAAGTCGACGTGCGCGACAGGGCGACGATCGAGGCGGCGTTCGCCAAGGCCGGCGAAGCGTTCGGGACGATCGACATCGTCGTTGCCAATGCCGGCGTTTCCAGCATGAAGCGGGCGATCGACCTCACGGAAGAAGACTGGGACTTCAATGTCGACGTCAACGCCAAGGGCGTCTTCCTGACCAACCAGGCGGCGGTCCGGCATTTCCTCGCCAAAAAACACCCCGGCGTCATCGTCAACACCGCCTCGCTGGCGGCCAAGGTCGGCGCGCCGTTCCTTGCCCATTATTCGGCGAGCAAGTTCGCCGTCGTCGGCTGGACACAGGCGCTCGCCCGCGAGCACGCCAGGGACGGCATCCGCGTCAACGCGGTCTGCCCGGGCTTCGTGCGCACCCCCATGCAGGACCGCGAGGTCATCTGGGAAGCAAAGCTCGCCGGCTCGACGCCGGAGGCCGTGCGCCAGTCCTATATCGACCAGACGCCGCTCGGCCGGCTGGAGGAGCCCGAAGACGTCGCCGACGTCATCGTCTTCCTCGCCTCCGACGCGGCGCGGTTCATGACCGGCCAGGCGATCAACGTGACGGGCGGCGTCTACACGACTTGAGGAGGCCGGCAGGACAACAGAACACCTCAAAAAACAAGAGTGCCGCATGTGACGGACGGCACCGGGGAGAAGGCGGAGAGAAAGGCACCATCGAGAGCCCGACGGGCGCATCCTAAGCGTCTTTTGGAGGAGCGCGGCCCGCAAGACGGCCGCCGGAACAGACGCTGTCAGCGAAAGGAAAAGCGATGAACAGACTATGCAAATGGTCCCTGACCACACTCATGACCGGGGCCGCGGCCGTGATGATTTCCGGGGCGAGCCTTGCGGCGGAGCTGAACATCATCATCGAGGAAGTGCCGGACTACGACATCGTCAAGAAGCTGACGGAGAAGTTCGAGGCGGCGAACCCCGACATCAAGGTCACCTTCGACGCCATGCCGTTCGACGCCATGCGCGACAAGATCCTGACCTCGAGCCTGGCGCCGAGCGCCACCTATGACGTCATCATCATCGACAATCCGTGGATGGAAGAGTTCTCGCGCGCCGGCTACCTGACCCCGCTCGACGACTTCATCAAGGCCGAAGACGGCTACAAGTACGACGACTTCATCAAGGCCGTTGCCGATGTCGGCGTCGTCGACGGCAAGACCTACGGCGTTCCCTACTACAACTACGCCCTCGGCCTGATCGTCCGCCAGGACATCTTCGACGAGAAAGGCATCGAGGTTCCGACGACGCTGGAAGACTACGTTTCCGTCGTCAAGGAGCTGACCACCGACGACTTCTACGGCGCCGCCATGCAGCCCCAGAAGGGCTACAAGATCATGGAGGAGTGGAAGAACTGGCTCTATGCCGAGGGCGGCGAGCTGTTCGACGAGAACGGTGAGGTGATCATCAACAACGACGCCGCCGTCAAGGCGCTCGACATGTATATCGACACCTACAACACCGCCGCGCCGAAGAACTCGCTCAACTGGGGCTTCGACGAGGCGCTGCGCGCCGTGTCCTCCGGCAAGGCCGCGACCATGCTGAGCTACAACTGGATGCTGCCGACGCTGAACGCCAAGGACGGCATGTCGGGCGACCTCGCCGGCAAGTTCAAGCTCTATGAAGTGCCCGGCGGCAAGGCGGCGCTCGGCGCCTGGTTCTGGGGCATCCCGGCCAATGCCGAGGACAAGGACGCGGCCTGGAAGTTCGTTTCCTGGATCACCAGCCCGGAGGTTGCCAAGGAACGCGTGATCGCCGGCGGCGCGCCGGTGCGCACCAGCGTCATCAACGACAAGGACGTCTGGGAAAAGGGCTTCGGCGAGGACTACTACACGACGCTGCAGGGCATCCTTGAGGATGCCGCGCCGCTCGCCACCGGCCCCCATGCCGAAGAGCTGATCGAGATCGTCGGAACGGAGCTGAGCGCGGCCGTTTCGGGACAGAAGACCGTAAAACAAGCGCTCGACGCCGCCGCAAGCGGCGTGAAACGGACCCAATAGGTCCTCCAGCAAGCAATCGCGACCGGCGCCCATCCTGCCGGTCGCGGTCCTTTTGGCCTCTGACGGGAAGATCGGCATCGTGTCGCTGCGCTATCGACTGATCCTGCCCCTGACGCTGCTTCTTGCAGCGGTGATGGCCTACCCGCTGGTCTTTTCGGCCTGGATATCGCTGCACGACTACCGGCTGACCCGGCTCTACGACGTCCGCTTCCGCGGCCTCGACAACTACCTCTTCATCTTCGGCGACGCGCCGTTCCTGAAAGCGATGACGAACACGCTGATGTTCGTCGCCGGTGCCGTCAGCCTGGAACTGGTGCTCGGCCTCGGCCTTGCGCTGCTGCTGCAGCGGCTGGTGCGGTTCCAGAATTTCGCCCGCGCCGTGCTCTTGGCGCCGATGTTCATCACGCCGATCGCCGTCGGCCTGATGTTCCGCTTCATGCTCAGTTCCGAACTCGGCGTCATCCCGCACTATCTGCGCCTGATGGGGCTCGGGGTCGACTGGTTCAACGCCGATCTCGCCCTCTTCAGCCTGATGCTGATCGATGCCTGGCAGTGGACGCCGTTCATGCTGCTGATGTTCCTTGCCGGGCTGGAAGCGCTGCCGCGCTCGCCCTTCGAGGCGGCCAAGGTCGACGGCGCCTCGCCCTGGATGACGTTCTGGCACGTCACCCTGCCGATGCTGCGGCCCGTCATCCTCGTTGCCCTCATCATCCGCGCCCTCGATGCCTTCAAGGTGTTCGAATATGTCTACGCGATCACCCGCGGCGGGCCGGGGGACGCGACGGAGGTCATCCTCTTTCACATCTACAAGACCGGGTTCCGGTTCTTCCGCATGGGCGAGGCCGCGGCCATGGCCTTCGTGCTGATCGCCATCACCCTGGTGCTGGTCGTCATCCTCTATTCGGCGATGCAGAGGAAGTAGGGCTCATGACCAACACCGTCGGACAGAGCCGTCTTGCCAGCCTAGCCGTTGCGCTCCTCGTGGCGCTGGCGATCGTCATCGTGCTGTTCCCGTTCCTGTGGATTTTTCTCGCCTCGATCAAGCCGGCGAGCGTCGTTGCGCTGCCGGACGTGTGGACCTTCTCGCCGACCGCGAAGAACTGGAACGACGTGCTGCTCGGTTCGGACGTTCCGAAGAACATCCTCAACAGCCTGATCGTCTCCGTCGTCACCGTCAGCGTCGCGCTCTTCACGGGGGCGCCGGCCGCCTACTCCTTCTCGCGCTACAAGACCGGCGCCGGGTTCCGCTTCACCATCCTTGCGGCCGAAATGATGCCGCCGGCGATCCTGATCCTGCCGCTGTTTCTGATCCTCTACCAGCTCGGCCTCATCGACTCGCTGATGGGCGTCATCCTTGCGCACCTCACCTTCGTCGTGCCGGTCGTCACCTGGTTTCTGATCGGCTTTTTCGACGACGTGCCGCGCGAGCTTGAGGACCAGGCGATGATCGACGGTTACACGCGCTTCCAGGCCTTCTACAAGGTGATCCTGCCGGCGATCCGGCCGGGCATCGCGGCGGCCGCCGTGTTCGGCTTCGTGCTGTCCTGGAACGACATGTTCTACGCCCTCATCCTCACCGGCGGCGAGAGCAAGACCCTGCCGGTGGCGATCGCCGGCTTCTGGACCTTCCGCGGCATCGACATGGGCAAGATGGCGGTCGCCATCCTGATTGCCGTGGTGCCGATCCTGATCGTTTCCTTCTTCATCCAGAAACATTTGGTGCGCGGCCTCGGCGGCGGCGCCGTCAAGTTCTAGGGCTGTCCATGGCTGGCGTTCGACTGAAAGACCTATCGAAGAGCTTCGGCGCCGTTGAGGTGCTGAAGGGCATCGACCTCGTCGTCGAGCCGCACGAGTTCGCCGTCCTCCTCGGGCCCTCCGGCTGCGGCAAGTCGACGACGCTGAGGATGCTGGCGGGCCTGGAACCGGCCACCGGCGGCGAGATCTGGATCGGCGAGCGGAATGTCACCAACCTTGAGCCGCGCGAGCGCGACATCGCCATGGTGTTCCAGAACTACGCGCTCTACCCGCATATGACGATCGCCCAGAACATGGGCTTCGGCCTCAAGGCGCGGAAGCTGCCGGCCGACGAGATCGCTGCCCGCGTCACCAAGGCCGCGGAGATGCTCGGCATCACCGATCTCCTCAACCGCCGGCCGCGCGAGCTTTCCGGCGGCCAGCAGCAGCGGGTCGCCATCGGCCGGGCGATCGTGCGCGAGCCGAGCCTGTTCCTGTTCGACGAGCCGCTCTCCAACCTCGACGCCAAGCTGCGGGTGGAGATGCGCACGGAACTCCTGCAGCTCCACCGCAGCCTCGATGCGACGACCGTCTACGTCACCCACGACCAGGAAGAGGCCATGACCATGGCCGACCGGATCGTCGTCATGAACAAGGGGCGGATCGAGCAGATCGGATCGCCCTCGGAGATCTATTTCCGGCCGGCCTCGCTGATGGTCGCCGGCTTCATCGGCAGCCCGGCGATGAACTTCGTCGACGGCAAGGTGGCGGGCGGTAAGGTCGAGACGCCGATCGGCGCCATCGCGGCGTCCTCGCTGCCGGAGGACGGCACCAAGGTCACCATCGGCTTCCGGCCGGACGACTTTTATTTCCCCGACGACCTGCCGGCCGAGGAGACCGCGGCGACGATCTCCTTCTCGGTCCGCTTCATCGAACTCCTCGGCGCCCGCGGCATCGTCACGCTGAGGGCCGGCACCACCGACTTCAAGGCGATCTTCGAGGAGCGCTTCCTCAACCGCTTCACCGAAGGCGCCACCGTGCCGCTGTCGCTCAGCAGGGACCGGCTGCACGTTTTCCTGAAAGAGACCGGCGCACGGTGGGGCGGCGAGGCGTCCTGACGCCGTCCGTCCGCTTGGTGGGTTGGCCCTATTGCGCGTTGAGGAACGACAGCCACAGGAACAGGCTGACGACCGACAGCAGCGTTGCCAGGATGATCGTCGCCGAGACTTCCATTTCCGCCGCGCCGTAGCGCTTGGCGACCAGGTAGCTGTTGATGCCCGACGGCAGGGCGGCATAGATGACCGCGACGCCGCCGACCACGGGCGGCAGGCCGAACAGCTTGAAGGCCAGCACCCAGACCGCCAGCGGGTGAATGACGAGCTTGACGAGGCTCAGCATCAGGCCGCTGGTCAGCCCCCGCACCAGATTGTAGCGCGCCAGCGACATGCCCATGGCAAGGAGGGCGCAGGTCGCGGTCGTCTTGCCGATGCCCTCCAGGAGCGTTGCCAGGATGCCGCCGGGCGTCAGGCCCGTGAGCTTCAGGAACAGTCCCACGATCATGGCGACGACGATCGGATTGCGGATCAGCGAGCCGCCGATCTTGGCGAATTGCGTCCTGAGGCCGGTGCCGGAGGTCGGGCCTTCGACCATCAGCGTGACGGCCGTCATCATGATCGGCAGGTGGACGGCGAGAAGCAGGAACATCGGCATCGCCGCGGCATCGCCATAGACCCGGATGATCAGCGGAATGCCGAGGAGGACCGTGTTGGACTGGGCCGAGACGAAGCCGAAGAGGACGCTTTCCTTCCAGGTGCCGTTGCCGAGCCGGGTCGCGAGCAGCATGCCGGCGAGCCAGGCGACCGCGACGCCGGAGAAATAGGCGACCAGGTAGGCCCAGGAGAAATCCGCACTATCGAAGTCCTTGGTCAGGGTGAGGACGATCAGGGCCGGCACGGCAATGGAAAAGACGTACTCGGTGAGGCCTTCCTCGGCCGCGCGCGAGACGAGGCGCGTCTTCTGCGCCAGCCAGCCGACGGCGATGAGACCGATCACCGGGAGGATGATGGCAAGGATGGACATGGGCGATCTGCCGGGTGAGGGGTTCAGGACTCGGTGGGGTTCGGGAAGGGCGCGATGCCGAGCGTCTCCGCCCGGGCGCGGGTGAGAGCCAGCAGCATGTCGATGGTCGGCACCGGAACGCCCTTCAGCCGGCCGAGATCGCTGACGCCGCCCATCAGGGTCTCGATCTCCGGCTTCCGGCGCAATTCGAAGTCCTGCAGCATGGAGGACTTGTGATTGCCGACCTTGGCGACCGTCTCTTTCATCGGGGCAAGCACGTCGGTCAGGCCGAAGGCGGCGGCGACGGCGCCGACCTCCAGCCAGGCGTCGCGGGTCAGATCAGCGAGCGGCGGGAAGATGAGGAGGTTGCGCGAGGTCATGCCGGTCAGTGCGCCGATCCCGCCGGTCACGCAGTTGAGGCTCAGCTTCTTCCAGATCTCGCGCTCGAAGGTCTCGCTGTGGACCGCGTTGAGGGCATCGCTGGAAAGGGCCTCGACGAGGGCCGCGCATGCAGGCCGGACGCGCTCGTCCGCCTCGCCGAACACGAACCTGTTGGCCGTCGGGCTGGAATTCATGATGAGGCCCGGCGCCTCCACATGGTTGGCCGAAAAGGCGATGCCGCCGATGGTGCGCTCAATGCCGACCTTGTCCTTCAAGGTCCCGATCATGTCGGCGATCGCCGGCGACCAGGCGTCCTGGGGCACGTCGAGGCTCGCCAGATACCACCAGGGCAGGCCGTTGACGCAGAAGGCGACGGCGGTCTCGGGGCCGCAAAGGGCCGCGATGCCGTCGGCGATGCCGGCAAGCGCCGGCGTCTTCACGGTGACGAGCACGATGTCCTGGACCGGCAGGTCGGCGGGAGTGTCGGTCGCGTGGGGGTGGACGGTGACCGTCCTGCCGTCGCTCTGCAGCGACAGGCCGGTCGCCTGTATGGCGGCCAGATGCGGGCCGCGGGCGACGACGGAAACGTCGTGGCCGGCCTCGGCAAGACGCACGGCGAGATGGCCGCCGATGGCACCGGCGCCGTAGACACAGATCTTCATTGTCATCTCCTGAACGGTGGAGGCAGGGGGTCTTGGCCCGGAAAGGGTCTTTCCGGGAAAGGACGAGCCGGGCTCGGAAGGGGGCTCAGCTAAGCCGGTTGCAGAACTGGCGCAGCCTTTCCAGAGCGCCGCGCAGGTCCTCAAGGTCGACAGAGTAGGACAACCTCAGGAAGGGCGACAGGCCGAAGCCGCTGCCGGGCACCACGAGGACGCCGGCCTCGTCGATGGCGAGCCGCGAGAAATCCTCGTCGCTGTTGATCGTCTCCCCGGACGGGGTCTTGCGGCCGAGGGTTCCGGCGCAGTTGGCGAAGACGAAGAACGAGCCGGAGGTGCGCACGGCCTCAAGGCCCGGCATCTGGTTGACCATGGAAAGGGCGAGGTCGCGCCGGTCGACATAGGAGTCCCGGTTCGATGCCTGGTAGCTGTTGTCGCCGCGAAGGGCCTCGATCGCGGCGGCCTGGGAGATCGAATTGGGCGAGCCGGCGATATGGCTGAGGACGCTCGACATGCCCTTGATGAGGTGGGCCGGGCCGGCCGCAAAGCCGAGGCGCCAGCCCATCATCACGTAGCCCTTGGAAAAGCCGTTGATGACGATGGTGCGCGCCTTGGCATCCTCGCCGACCGAGGCGGGCGAGGGCGCGGTGACGCCGTCGTAGGTCAGGTGCTCGTAGATCTCGTCGGTGACGACGGTCACGGCCGGGTGCCGCTCAAGCACGTCGTGGAGCTTGCGCAGCAGCTCCGCGTCGTAGACCGCGCCGGTCGGGTTGTTCGGCGTGTTGATGAGGACGGCGCGGGTGCGCTCGGTGATCGCCGCCTCCAGGTCCTCCGGCTGCAGCAGGAAACCGTTCTCCTGGCTGCAGACGACCGGCACCGGCACGGCGCCGGTGAGGCGCACGATGTCGGGATAGGAGACCCAGTAGGGCGCCGGGACGATGATCTCGTCGCCCGGATCGGCAAGGGCGAGGAAGGCGGCCTGCAAGAGCGGCTTGGTGCCGTTGGCGACGGTGACCTCGGACGGGGCGTATTCCAGGCCGTTCTCGGTGCGCAGCTTGTCGACGAGGGCGGCGCGCAGCTCGTTGGTGCCGTCGCCGGCGGTGTAGCGGGTGTCGCCGCGCTTGATGGCCTCGATGCCGGCGGCGCGGATGTGCTCCGGCGTGTTGAAGTCCGGCTCGCCGGCGATCAGGGACGTGACCTGCTTGCCCTCGGCACGCAGTTCCGCGGCGCGGCGGATCAGGGCCATGGTGACGGACGGGCGGGTATTGCTTACGCGACTGGCCAGTTCAGGCATGGTTCAAGTTTCCCTCTAGAAGGTCAATGGTTCTGGCGCCGGCGTTCCAGCCGCAGGGCGTAAAGGCTCAGCGCGTAGCAGAAGGTGAAGTAGAAGGCGGCGGCGAAGACGTAGCCCTCGACGCTGAAGCCGATCCAGGCCGGGTCGCGCGAGGCGAGCTGGATCGCCGCCAGGAAGTCGGACATGCCGATGACGATGATCAGCGAGGTGTCCTTGAAGAACAGGACGACGATGGTGACGAGGCCGGGGATCGAATGGCGGATAACCTGGGGCAGCGTCACCAGGAAGAGGATCTGCCAGCGCTTCATGCCGATCGAGAACGCCGCCTCGGACTGGCCTTCCGGGATGACCTGGAAGCCGCCGCGCAGCGCCTCGGCGATATAGGCCGCGGCGACGATCAGGAAGGCGGCGAGCGCCCGCATCAGCTTCGGCAGGGTCATGCCTTCCGGCAGGAAGAACGGCAGCATCACCGAGGCGATGAACAGGGTGGCGACAAGCGGCGAGCCCCGGAACGCCTCGATGACGGCGATCGATATCCAGCGGAAGAGCCGGAATTCGGAGCGCCGGCCGAGGGCGAGGAGAAGACCGACCGGAAAGCCGAGCGGCAGCACCGTCAGGCTCAAGAGCAGGGTCAGCGGCAGGCCGCCGATCATTTCGGTGCGCACCGGCGGAAGGCCGAAGCCGCCGAGCAGCAGCCAGAACACGCTGACGATGGCGGCGAGCCACGCCAGGACCAGGCCCTTGCCCCAGAAGCGCGGCACCATGGCGATGCCGGTGATGCCGAACAGGATAACGATGGCAAGGGTCGCCCGCCAGCGTTCCTCCAGCGGGAACATGCCGTAGATGAAGAAGCGGAACTTTTCCTGGATGAACGGCCAGCAGGCGCCGGCCGCCCGGCGGCACTCCTCGGGCGTGCCCGACCAGACCGCCTCGCTGAAGAGCCAGCGGAAGAGCGGCGGCACCACCAGCGTCAGGATGACGACGCAGCCGACGGTGATGAAGACGTTGGTGGGTGTGCCGAGCAGCACCTTGCCGTAGCGGCGGGCCGCCGAGAGCTCTTCCTTGTTCGGGTTCGGCTGGGCCGGGATGGGCTGCGCCTGTACGAAGGTGGTCATCGCTGCCCCCGTTCCACCAGCTTCTTGTTGAAGCGGTTCATGAGCGTTGCCGCGAGCAGCGTCGGGAGCAGGTAGCCGCCGACCATGATGGCGACGCCCTCGATGCTGTGGCCGGAAAAGTTGATGGTCGTCGACAGCGCCCAGAAGAAGTCCGGAAAGCCGATGGCGATGGCGAGACTGCTGTTCTTGATGACGCTGATGTATTGCGTGGTCACCGAGGGCACGATCGCCAGCAGCGCCTGCGGCACGACGACGAGGCGCAGCATCTGGAGATTGGAGAGGCCGAGGCTGCCGGCGGCCTCGCGCTGGCCCTTGTGGACGCCTTCGATGCCGCCGCGCACCAGTTCGGCGATGAAGGCGCCGGCATAGAGCGACTGGGCGACGGTGAGCGCGACGAATTCCGGCGTCAGCGTCATGCCGCCGGTGAAGTTGAAGGTGCCGCGCACCGGCGGCGACAGGGTGAAGGTGCCGGCGAAAATCGCGACGGCGACAAAGGTGATGAGCGCCAGCACGAGCCGCGTGACGAGATGGGGCGTGCGGCCGAAGATGGACCGCCACAGCGGCGCGAGCAGAAGAAACAGCGCGATGGCGGCGGCGGCCGCAACGGCAAGGCCGGCGCTGTTGCCGGCGAATTCCAGTGCCGGCACCTGCAGGCCGCGCTGGCTGAGGAAGATGGTGTCGCCCAGCGACAGGGCCCGGCGGACGACGGGAAGCTCCAGCAGCAGCGTGTACCAGAAGAGGATCTGCAGGAGCTGCGGCGTGTTGCGGGCAAGGTTCACATAGGCGCCCGTCACCAGCTTCAGCAGCGGGTTTTCCGAGACGCGCATGACGCCGACGACGACGCCGATGACGGTCGACAGGAGGCAGGCGATGATCGCAACGCGCAGGGTGTTGGCCGCGCCGACCAGGATCATCCAGCCGAGGCTGTCGTCCGGGGCGTAGGGAATGATGCTCTCGGCAATGTCGATGCCGGCTTCGCGGTTAAGGAAGTCGAGGCCGAGATTGAGGTTCTGGCGGACCAGGTTGGCGTACATGATGCGGGTGAAGACCAGCACCACCACGAAGAGGGCGACGGCGCCAAAGATCTGCCAGAGAACCGCGCGGCCGCGCCGTGTGCGCCAGAGCGCGGGGCCGAGCAGGCTCGGCGGCGGCGGCGGCAGGAGGCCGGTCGCGGTGGTCGAAGGCGCCTCATCGAGGCCGGCCTTACGCCAGGTAACGTCCAACATGGTATCCACTACTCCGTCTGGGCCCGGTCCGGTTTCCCGCCGCATGGGGCGGGAAACCGTTTCGATAGGTCCGGATTGCCGTCGATAGGTCCGGATGCCGTTGGGGCGGCAGGGCTCAGAGGAACGGGGGCGGGTAGAGCAGGCCACCGTTGAGGTAGAGGTGGTTGGCGCCGCGCTCCAGCTTCAGCGGCGACTTCATGCCGAGGTTCTGGTCGTAGAGCTCGCCGTAGTTGCCCACCATCTTGACGATGTTGTAGGCCCAGTCGTCGGACAGGCCGAGGCCCTTGGCCAGGCCCTCCTGCTTGCCGAGCAGGCGCTGCACCCGCGGCGAGGAACTGGAGGCCAGCATGTCGTCGACGTTTTCGCTGGTGACGCCGACTTCTTCGGCGATCATCGGGGCGTAAACCACCCAGCGGATGATGTTGTACCACTCGTCGTCGCCCTGGCGGACGACCGGGGCCAGGGGCGACTTGGCGATGACGTCGTTGAGGACGACGTAGTCGTCGGGGTTCTTCGACAGGACGCGGATCGAGCCGAGATAGGTGCGGTCCGAGGTGAAGACGTCGCATCGGCCGGAGAAGAAGGCACGGCGCATGTCGTCGAAGCTGTCCATGGCGATGGAGGTGAATTCCATGTTGTGGGCACGGAAGAAGTCGCCAATGTTGAGCTCGGAGTTGGAGCCCGGCGTGACGCAGACGGTGGCGCCGTTCAGCTCGGTCGCCTTGGTGACGCCGAGGGACTTCGGCACCATCATGCCCTGGCCGTCGATGACGGTGTAGGGACCGGAGAGGAAACCGAGCGAGGTGTCGCGGGTGAAGGTGGTCGTGACCTGGCGGAACAGGACGTCGACCTCGCCCGACTGCAGGGCCGGGAAGCGGGTCTGGGTGGTCAGCGGGATGAAGTCGACCTTGGTGGCGTCACCGAGGACGGCGGCGGCGACCGCCTTGCAGTAGTCGACGTCCATGCCGTGCAGGACGCCGTCGGAATCGGGATAGCCGAAGCCCGGAACGTCGATCGAGGTGCCGCATTTGAGGACGCCGCGTTCCTTGACGGCGTCGAGCGTCGGGCCGGCGTGTGCGATGCTGGAGGCTGCGAGACAGCTGCCGACGGTGACCGTCAGAGCCAGAGCCGCACGCCTGGAAGCGCTTTGGAGTGTAGACAACATTCAAAGTTCCCCAGTTTGGTGGCGATCCCCTCGTGATCGCGGGGCTTTGGCGTGTCCTCCACAGTGTTCAGCGTTCTTGTGCGCTGGCGGTAGCGGATGTTCTCTTGCCGGATTTCTCCGCTCCGAAAATCTTGCGGCCGTTAGACATTGGATTGGCGGCCGTTCGATAAGTTCAGGCTATGGCTCGGTTCTTGCTACGGCAATTCCAGTAATTGCCATAACAGATATGGCGGAATCGCAATCCCGGGTCCCATGAACGAAAAACAACTGCACTTTTTCTCGGCAATTGCCGAATTCGGCAGCTTCTCTGCCGCTGCTGCGGTGCTCGGTCTCGATCAGCCCTCGCTCAGCCGCTACATCCGTCAGCTTGAGGACGATATCGGCGCCAAGCTGTTCCACAGGACCGGCCGCGGCGTGCGGCTGACGGAAACCGGAGAGGAGTTTCTCGGTATTGCGCAGCGCTACCTCAAGGATACGGACGCGCTGCGCCACAAGGTGGACGACGGGCGCAACGATCTGCGCGGCTCGATCTCGCTCGGGGTCATCCAGTTCCTCGGCGAGGCGTTCGTGCCGGACTGCCTGCTCAAATACAACGAGATGCGCCCGAACATGACCGTCCAGGTGACCGGCGGCGGCAGCGGCATCATCCAGGAGATGCTTTTGTCCGGGCGCATCGATGTCGGCCTCCTCTATGATGCGGGGCTCTCCGGCGACCTGGTCGCCGAACAGGTCTTCACCGACCGGCTGGTGCTCTACGGCTCCCGGGAACTTGCCGGCCGCCACGGCTTCGATGGCGAGAGTGAGCTCAGCCTTCCCCGGCTCGCCGGCGTGCCGATCATCGCCCAGACCCGCCAGCACGGCCTCAGGCGCGCCATCGAGCATGCGGCGCGGCGCGCCGGCGTCGGCCTCAACGTCGTCTTCGAGGTCGACAGCCTGGTGACCGCAAAGGCGCTGGCCCGCCGGCAGGGCGGCTTTGCGGTGGTGCCGTTCGGGTCGGTCTGCGGCGACATCGACCGGCCCGATGTCTTCATGCCGTGGATCGGCGAGCCGCGGATCGAGGTCACCTTCAGCATCGCCACCGCGCGCAACCGCAAGATCGAGCGCGGCGCCCTGGAGCTGGTCTCGCTGATCCGCAGCGATATCCGCGACTTCGCCAAGTCCATCGAGGCGATGTCCGAGCACCGGTGAAGCGGGCGAGAACGCCTCCTGCCATGGCGGATATGCGATAACTGTTATGATCGATCGGCCGTATTCCCTTCCGTGCGCCCGCCGCCCAAAGTTCTGATCCTCAAAAGCGTGTCTTCCCAAGCGGCTCTCAGCATTGAGGCCGAGACACGTGCAAAATCAAAAAGCTAACGCATGGCGCGTGAGCCGGGGTGACCTTGGGCATGCGCTGCGCACGGTCCGCCAGCATGATGCCGCCTGCCCTCCCGGCAGGCGGCGACGGACCGGGAAAGGACAGGCCTTTTCAATGATCACCCATTACACGCCCGCCGGCCACAAGTCGGACATGGTTGCCTATAACGGCATGCTGTTCGTCTCCGGCATCGTCGCCTCCGACCTCAGCCTGCCGGTCGAGGGCCAGGCCGCCGAGATTCTCGCCAAGTTCGACACAATGCTGGCCGAGGCCGGCACCAGCAAGGAGCGGCTGCTGTCCGCCACCATCTGGCTCGCCGACATCGACGACCGGGCCAAGATTTCCGATGCCTGGAACGCCTGGGTCGTGCCCGGCAAGCAGCCGGCCCGGGTCTGCATCGGCGCCGCGCTCGCCGCCCCCGACATCCGCATCGAGATCGCGCTCGTCGCAGCCGTCTGACGCTCCCCTGACGCCTCGTCGCGAAAAGCCATTGGAAGGCGAGCCATGAAGAGACATTTCACCGTTCTGGGCGCGGGGACCGTCGGCACCTGCTGCGCCCTGCAGCTCCTCAGGGACGGCCATGACGTCACCCTGATCGACCGGGTCGCGCCCGGCATGGGCTGCTCCTTCGGCAATGCCGGCATCATCCAGGTCGGCGGCCTGGTGCCGCTGGCGACGCCCGGCATCCTCAAGCAGGTCCCCGGCATGATGCTGGACCCGAACGGGCCGCTCGTCGTGCGCTGGCAGTACCTGCCGCGGCTGGCGCCCTATCTGCTGCGCTTCATCGCTGCGGCGGCGCCGCACCGGGTCGAGGCGGCGGCAACGGCGCTTTCCAGCATCCTGCAACTGGCCGTCGACAGCTTCAAGCCGCTGTTCGATGCGGCCGATGCCTGGTCGCTGATCCGCGAGACCGGCGAGCTCTATGTCTACAAGACCGATGCGGCGTTCGAGGCCGCGCGCTCGGCCCACGACATGCGCCGTCGCCACGGCATCCGCATCGAGACCATTCCGGCCGAGGCGCTGGCGCAGCTCGAGCCCGCAATCGCGCGCATCTACAAGCACGCGCTGCTCTTCAATGACTGCATCAGCACGCTCGATCCGGCCGTGCTGACCCAGACGCTGGCCAACAAATTCCGCGAGGATGGCGGCGAACTGCTGGAAGAGACGGTCAACGACCTTGAGATCGATGCCGATGGAACGCGCACGCTGATCACCTCCACCGGGCGCCGCAAGGTCGACGAGATCGTCATTGCCGCCGGCGCCTATTCCAAGCCGTGGGCCAAGAAGCTCGGCTCCTATGTGCCGCTCGACACCGAGCGCGGCTATCACCTGATGCTGCGCAATGCGGGTGTCGAACTGAACCGGCCGGTCGTCTTCGGCGACCAGAAGTTCGGCGCGGTGTCGATGCTGGACGGCGTGCGCATCGCCGGCACGGCGGAACTCGCCAAGCTCGATGCGGAGCCCAACTACCAGCGGGCCTACCGGCTCCTCGACCTTGCCAGGGAAGCGCTGCCGGACCTTCGCACCGACGACGTCACCCCGTGGATGGGGCACCGGCCGTCGACGCCCGACAGCCTGCCGGTGATCTGCAAGGCGCCGAACGCGGACAAGACCTATTTCGCCTTCGGCCACGGCCATCTGGGCCTGACGATGGGTGCCGCCACCGGCCGCCTGATCGCGGACCTTGCCGCCGGCCGGACCCCGCCGATCGACATGAAGCCGTTCAGTATTTCCCGTTTCGGCTGACAGCTCGGGGGGCGGCGGCAAACGCACGCACGCGGCGGGCGGCGTCGCGGAGCCGGTCTTCCGGCAGCCTGCCGTCCGCGACGGCTTCCAGGATGCTGTCGACGACCTCGTGTAAATGATCGCCTCCGACGACCAGTAGCAGGTCGGCCCCGGCGGCGAGCGCCGTGACGGCCACTTCGGCAAGCGGTCGATCGCGAAGGGTCGCCGGGGCGTCGAGGTCGTCGGTCACCACCAGTCCCCCGAATGCGAATTCGCCCCTCAGAAGATCGATGACGGCGCGGGACGTGCAGGCGGCGTCGTCCGGATCGAGGGCGGCGACGGGCGCTGGGCCGGGCATGATGCCGGCGACGCCGGCGCTTATCGCAGTCCGGAAGGGCAGCGCGTTGGCGATCAGCGTTTCGCGGGGCGTGTCCAGGGCGACATCGTACATCGCCGGATCGCGTGCGAGCTCGCTGAAGCCCGGGAAATGCTTGGCGACGGCGGCGATGCCGGCCGCCTGAACGCCGCTTATATAGGCCGCGCCGATGCGGCCGATCTCCTCGGGCGATGCGTCGAGGGCACGGCCCGACAGCCAGTCGTTGCGGCCGGTCACGACATCGAGGATCGGCGCCAGGAACATGGTCACGCCGAGCCGGCGCGCCACGCTTGCCATCTCCAAGGCGCGGCGTTCGATCGTGGCGTCGTCGAGGCTGTAGATTTCCTCATCCTCGGCAAGGAACGGCGCGAGGCCCTGCAGGCGCCGGATGCCGATTGGCTCCTGGTCGACGGCGACGATGAGGTCGGGAGAGGCCTCGCGCAGGTGCGCGATCGCGCCGGAAAAGACTTCTTCGGTCTCGGCGGCGAGGCGCTCCGCCGACATGCGCCGGGCAAGGTATTCCGCCCGGGTCTCGCCGATGAGGACGGATGTGCAGCCGCGCTCCATGAGCGGCAGGGCGGCGTCGTGGCAGTCGAGGGTCGCGAAGGCCGGCAGCAGCACGGCAAAGGCGTCGCGGGCAAGGTCGCCGGAGGCGGCGCTCGGGTTCATGGCCGACGGCACTCCCTGAAATGAACGCGTGCGGTGCAGCGATCGCTTCTGAGGCGTCGCCACCGAGCGATCATAACGACTTTCCCGCGCGGACGCTCTTGCCGCTACGGGACTGCAACCAAGGCGCGGTGTCGCAGTCGGCCGCGATCGACGCGCGCACGAAAACGCCGGGCGCGTTGCGACGCTCCCGGCGCTGTCGTCGCCAGAGGGTGGCGGGCCGCTATTTCTCCTGCATCGCGCCGTCGAGGGCCTTGCAGATGCGGATGAGGTCGGCGTCGCGATAGCGCGGGGCGACGAACTGGACGCCGACCGGCAGGTTATTGTCCCAACGGATGCAGGGCACGGCAAGGCACGGCGCGTGGACGGCGGTCCAGATCGAATTGAAGATGTGGTTGCCGGTCCAGCCGAGGCCTTCCGGGGCAAAGCCCGGCGAGGCCGGCGTCAGGATCACGTCCATCTCGTCGAAGAAGGTCCCGAAGCGGATGCGGCAGGCATCGACGATGTCATAGGCGCGCACCACGTCCTGCATGGTGACGCCCTTGTTCTCCTCGCAATGGTTGGCAAGGCCCGGATGCAGCCGGTGGCCCTCGGCGAGGTAGATGTCGAGGAAGGACGAGCGGCCCTCGCCGCGCAGGATGGTGTCGTGGGCGTCGAACAGCGGGTCGTATTCTACCGGCAGCTCGAAGGACGACACCTTGGCGCCGGCTTTGGACAGGCGGTCGGCGGCGGTCTCCAGCGCCTTTTCGCCGGCCGGCTCGATCGCCGACCACACCGGCGACTTGCAGACGCCGACGCGGATGTCGCCGATCTCCGGACTGGCTGCTCCGCTGTCGGCGCCCTCAAGGCGGAAGGCCTCGGCGACGAGACCGAGGTCGTCGACGGAGCGGCCGTACCAGCCGACGGTGTCGAAGGAGGGCGAGTACTGCTTGGCGCCCTCGCGGCTGATCGCGCCCCAGGTCGGCTTCAGCGCGTAGATGCCGTTGAACGAGGCGGGGCGGATGTGCGAGCCGCCGGTCTGGGTGCCAAAGGCAAGCGGCACCTGCAGATCGGCGACCGCGGCGGCCGAGCCGGAAGACGAGCCGCCGGGGGTATGGGTGAGCTTGGCCGGATTGCGGGTCGCCGCGGTGCGGCCGAAGGAGGCGAACTCCACGGTGTCGGCCTTGCCCATCAAGACGGCGCCGCGGCTCTTCATGGTGGCGACGCAGGCGGCGTCCTTGGCCGGTTGGTGGCCCTCAAAGATCGGCGAATTGTAGGTGGTCGGCATGTCGACGGTGTCGATCATGTCCTTGACGCCGAAGGGAATGCCGTAGACCGGGCCGCTGCCGCCACGCTTGTCCATCTCGCGGGCGCGGCGGATGCTCTGGTCGGGATCGAGGTGGAGCCAGGCGCGGATTTCCGGCTCGCGCGCGGCGCTGTGCTCCAGGCAGGAGCGGACGAGGGCCTCGCTGGTCAGGCGGCCGTCGCGGATCCGCGCGGCCGCTTCGCTGGCGGTCAGTTCAAAGGGTTCCATCGAAGCGTTCTTCCAATGTTGCGGACAGTCCGGCAGGCGCGCCCGATCGGCCGGGGCCGTCGGCGCCTTTGCGGGCTCGGGGGAGGAAGGTGAGACGGGGGGCAGGTCAGAAACCGGCTCCCCGCCTCTTTTCATGCTGGAGGATGGTGAAATCATCCGCTCAGGCGGCGAGGCCCTGCTTCAGGTCACCGAGCACCTCGCCGAGGGATTTGATGTCCGCATATTTCTGATGCATGTCGAAAAGGCTGGCGTCGTGGGGCGCCTTGGCGCGGTCGCCGACGCAATCCTCCACGACGATCGGGCGCATGCCATAGGCCGAGGCGTCGACGACGCTGGCGCGCACGCAGCCCGACGTGGTGCAGCCGGTGACCAGCAGCGTGTCGATGGCGCTGGTGCGCAGCCAGGTGGAGAACGAGGTGCCGAAGAACGCCGAGGCGTGCTCCTTCTCCATGACGTATTCGCCGGCGATCGGCGCGACGGAGGGCACGAACGGCGCGCCCGGATGGTCGCGGGTCAGTTCGTTGAGGACCGGAACCTTTTCCGCGAAGGTGCCGATGCCGCCCGGCGTGCCCGGGGCGACGAAGCGGACATGGGCGACCGGCATGCCGGCGGCGCGAACGGCCGGCAGCAGCTCGGCGGTGGCATCGATCGCCTGCTTCAGATTGAAGCCGCCGAGGCCGTCCTCGTCGAGGAAGCAGATCTGAAAATCGATGATCAGGAGGGCCGTTTTCGTCCCATATCCCAAGGGCTTACCGAAGCCCTGCCGTTCGAAGACGTCCAAGTCTGCCATGCTGAAACCTTTCCTTGCGTGGAGGCTGCGTGCCCGATTCCACTCAGAATACAAGCCGAAAATTTTGTATGTAAAGTTCAAATGTTGAGCGGGAAGTGATGATTTTATGCACAGGATATACGCGATAACCCTGATAGCCCAAAATTTCATCAATTCGATAAAATCCCATAAAAATACATTATTTCAATAGTTTATGAACATATCGATCTGTTCTGCGAGCCATTGGCATATAATCTGCAAGCGCGGGATCGTGTGCAAAATTCAGATTGCATGCAATCTTGCGAACCAAGCCGACGGCATGATCGGCGCCAACCAAAAGTGAGGTGGACCATGTTCCCCAATCACGATTTCCAACTCTCGCGCAGGCGGTTCGGAGCCATCCTCGTCGCCGGCATGCTCGGTGCAGGGTTGGTTTCTCCGGCATTTGCGGCCGATCCGGTCGTCCTGACCACCCGTATCGGCAGCGACATCGGCAACCTCGATCCGGCCCGCATCTTCCAGATCGAGAACCAGACGGTGGCGACCCAGATCTACAACGGCCTCGTCAAATACGACGAGGCGACTAACGAGATCGTCCCCGATCTCGCCAAGAGCTGGGAGGTGTCGGAGGACGGCACGACCTACACCTTCCACCTCAATGACGGCGTCACCTTCCACAAGGGCTACGGCCCGATGACCTCCGACGACGTCAAGTTCTCCTTCGAGCGCGTGCTCGATCCGGAGACCGGCAGCAACTACAAGGGCCAGTTCGCCGCCATCGACACGATCGAGACGCCGGACCCGATGACCGTCGTCATCACCCTGAAGGCGCCGAATTCCGGCTTCCTGCACAAGGTCGCGGCCTTCAACCAGGGCTGGATCGTCTCGCGCAAGGCGCTCGCCGACATCGGCAAGGACCAGTACCTGACCAATCCGATCGGCACCGGCCCGTTCGTGTTCGAGAAGTGGACGCCGGGCCGCGAAGTGCGCCTCGTCGCCAACAAGGACTATTTCGAAGGCGCGCCGAAGGTCGACGAACTGCTGTTCCGGCTGATCAAGGACGAGACGGCGGCCGCCGTCGCGCTGGAGAACGGCGAGATCGACATCTTCTTCGGCCTGCAGGAGCCGGCGGTGATCTCGCGGCTGCAGGCGAGCGACAAGGTGACGGTGCTTGACCGCGACGCCAACCACACGATCAACCTCGTCCTCAACACGACCAACAAGCCGCTCGACGACCTCAAGGTGCGCCAGGCGATCATCCATGCGCTGAACCGCAAGGGGCTGATCGAGGGCTTCTTCAAGGGCACCAAGAGCGAGGCGGCCAGCGTCCTGACGCCGTCGTTCCAGGAGTTCACCGACGACGTTGCGACCTACGCGTACGACCCGGAAAAGGCCAAGGCCCTGCTTGAGGAAGCCGGCGCCACCGGCGCGGAGATCGAGCTCGTCGCCCCGGCCTTCAATCCCTATGACAAGGTCGTCGTCGCGCTCGCCGCCGACCTGGAAGCGGTCGGCTTCAAGCCCAAGATCACCGTGCTGGAACGCGGCGCCTATCTGCAGGCCCGCAACAAGGGCGAGGTCGACACCGTGATCACCGGCGTCGTCGGCGCGCCCGATCCGGACAGCCCGATCCTGTCCATGCTGTCGCGGTCCGCATTCCCCCCGGGCCTCAACACCGCCCACTATGAGGGCATCGAGGACCTGATCCAGGCTGCCGGCACGGCGACCTCCACGGAGGAGCGCAAGAAGGTCTATGCGGAAATGCAGAAGAAGGTGGCCGAGGACCTGCCGGTGGTGCCGCTGTTCACCGACCACCTGTTCATCGCCCACACCAACAAGGTGAAGGGCTTCACCCAGAACTCGCTCTTCACGATGAGCGCCTACCCGGTCTCCATCGAGGAATAATGATGTCTGGCAAGGCGTTCGGGCGGACCTCGCAGTTCGTCATAACGGTGCTCGGGATCGTCACGGTCACCTTCTTTTTGATCCGTGCGATCCCCGGCGACCCGGCGGAATACATCCTCGGCGACTATGCGACCGCTGAGGCGGTCGAGACCCTGCGCAGGCAGCTCGGTCTCGACCGGCCGGTCTTCGAGCAGTACCTCATCTATATGGGGCGGGTGTTTACCGGGGATCTCGGCAAGTCGGTCATCACCGGACGGCCGGCGCTCGACGAGATCCTCTCCAGCCTGCCGCCATCGGCCGCCCTTGCCTTCATCGGCCTGGCCATCGCCGTGATCGTCGGGGTTCCCCTCGGCATCGTCACGGCGGTGCGCCAGGGCTCCTGGGCCGACATCGCGATCATGATCGTCGCGCTGCTCGGCATCTCGTTCCCCGTGTTCTGGCTCGGCATCGCCGGCATCCTCCTGTTCTCGCAGGAGCTGCAATTGTTGCCGGCGCTGGGCGCCAGTTCGTCGGGCGAGGTGCTCGACGAGCTCTACCACCTGATCCTGCCGTCGCTGGTGCTCGGCCTTTCCGTCGCCGCCTATGTGACGCGGCTGACCCGCTCGGCGATGCTGGAAATCCTCAGCGAGGACTACGTCAAGGTCGCCCGCGCCATGGGCGTGCCGGAGCGCACCGTGATCTGGAAGCTTGCGCTGAAGAACGCGCTGATCCCGGTCATCGCCATCATCGGCGTCACCTTCGCCTGGGCGCTCGGCAGCGCCATCCTGGTCGAGGTGGTGTTCAGCCGGCCGGGCATCGGCACCATGATCCTGAAGGCGGTGACCGCCCGCGACTACCAGCTCGTCCAGGCCGGCGTGCTGGTGCTGGCCGTTTCCGTCGTTGCCATCAACACATTGCTCGACATGGCCTACGGGCTGGTCGATCCGAGACTGCGGAGCCGCTGACCCATGGCCGCAACCACGCTTTCCCTGCCGTTTTCCGGCACCTCCCTCGGCCGCTTCCTGCGCCACCCCGGTTTCCTGATCGGCGCGGTGCTGCTTACCGTGCTGACGGTCCTGGCCGTCGGCGCGCCGGTATTCGCACCCTATTCGCCGACCAAGACCGACATCATCAACACCCTGGCGCAGCCCTCCGCGGAGCATTGGCTCGGCACCGACCAGCTCGGCCGCGACGTGCTCTCGCGGCTGATCTGGGGCGCCCGGATCTCGCTGGAGGTGGCGCTCGCCTGCACCGTCCTGTCGCTCGGCATCGGCATGGTCGTCGGCGGCGCGGCCGGCTTCCTCGGCGGCTGGATCGAGCGGATCACGGTCTCCATCATCGACATCCTGCTCGCCTTTCCCGGCTTCCTCCTGGCGCTGGCGCTGGTCGCGGCGCGCGGCTCGTCGCTGGAATCGGTGGTGCTGGCGATCTCGCTCTCCTATGCGCCGCGGGTCGCAGCGGTGATGCGCGCCGTCGTCCTGACGATCGCGCCGCGCACCTATATCGAGGCCTCGCGTTCGATCGGCATGAGCACGGCGCGCATCCTCTTCCTGCACGTGGTGCCGAACAGCCTGCCGCCGGTCATCGTCGTCGCCACCGTCGGCGCGGCGACGGCGATCCTCGGCGAGGCGGGACTCAGCTTCCTCGGCCTCGGCGTGCAGCCGCCGACGCCGACCTGGGGCAATGTCATTTCCGACGGCCAGGGCTTTTTGCAGAGCAATCCGTGGATCTCGCTCTCCGCGGGGCTGTTCATCGCCGTCTCGGTGATCGCCCTCAACCTCCTCGGCGACGGGCTGCGCGACACGCTCGATCCCCAGATGCGGCGCTCCTCCGGCGCCCGGATGCTGTGAGGTGGACGCCATGAACGCCGTATCCAAACTGGCCAGGGCCGTGACCTCGCGCGCTTCCGAAGACGCTTCCACCGCCGACGTTGCCGCGGTCGAGCCCGCCACCACCAGGCCGACCGCCGCACCGGACCGGGTGCGTCCGGCGCTGGAGCTGCGCGACCTCACCACCGTCTTTCCGGGCGATGCGGAGCCGACGGTCGTCGTCGACCACGTCTCGCTCGCCGTCCGGCCCGGCAGGACGCTCGCCGTCGTCGGCGAATCCGGCTCCGGCAAGTCGATGACGTTCCTCTCCGCCCTCGGCCTCGTTCCGCCCGGCGGCAAGGTCAGCGCCGGCGAATCCTGGATCGACGGCGCCGACATCCAGCGGCTGCGGCGCGAGGAGGTGCGGCGGCTGCGCGGCGCTTCGATCTCCATGGTGTTCCAGGACCCGCTGACCGCGCTCAATCCGGTCTTTACCATCGGCCAGCAGATCGTCGAGGTGCTGCGTGCGCACCTTTCGATCGGCCGCAGGGAGGCGCGGGCGCGGGCAGTGGACCTGTTGCGCAAGGTGCAGATCCCCGATCCGGAGCGGCGCATCGACGACTATCCGCACCAGCTTTCCGGCGGCATGCGCCAGCGGGTGCTGATCGCCATGGCGGTGGCGCTCGATCCGAAGGTCCTGATCGCCGACGAGCCGACGACGGCGCTCGACGTCACCGTCCAGGCGCAGATCCTCGATCTGCTGGCAAGCCTTCGCGAGGAACTCGGCATGGCGCTGGTGCTGATCACCCACGATCTCGGCCTCGTTGCCGAATATGCCGACACCGTCGCCGTCATGTATGGCGGGCGGGTGGTGGAGGCCGGCACCATCGAGGAGGTGTTTTCGGCGCCGCTCCATCCCTATACGCGGGCGCTCTTTCGCAGCATCCCGCGCCTCGATGAAGCCGTCACCGAGCAGTTGCCGGCAATCGAGGGCCAGCCGCCCAACGTTGCCAAGCTGCCGCCCGGCTGCGCCTTCGAGCCGCGCTGCGACCTCGGCCGTGGCCGCGCCGACTGCTGCACCGTGCGGCCCCCGCTGGTGCCGGGCGACCGCCCCGGCCACCGCAGCGCCTGCCTGCACGCCGACGAACTCGTCCATGCGGAGGTCCGCCCATGAACCCGTCAGAGCTTTCCAGCGAGCCGGTGCTGCGGATCGACAATGCGGTGCGCACCTTCGGCGGCGGCCGCAGCCTGTTCGGCAAGAAGGGCCAGGTGGTGCGCGCCGTCGACGGCGTCTCGCTCACCATCCGGTCCGGCGAGACCCTCGGCCTTGTCGGCGAGAGCGGCTCGGGCAAGAGCACGCTCGGGCGCATCGCCCTGCGGCTCGTCGAGCCGACGTCCGGCCAGGTGTTCCTTGGCGGGCGGGAGCTGACCGGCATTCCTCCCGGCAAGGCGCGGGCGGCCCGGCGCGACATCCAGATGGTGTTCCAGGACCCCTACGGCGCGCTCGATCCGCGTGTCACCATCGGCGAGTCCATTGCCGAGCCGATGAAGGTGCACGGCCTTTGGGATGCGGAAGGCCCGCGCAAGGTGGCCGGGCTGATGCGCCTCGTCGGGCTCGATCCGGCCGCCTATGGCCGCTATCCGCACCAGTTCTCCGGCGGCCAGCGCCAGCGCATCGGCATCGCCAGGGCCCTGACCCTCAATCCGAAGGTGCTGGTGCTCGACGAGCCGGTCTCGGCCCTCGACGTCTCGATCCAGGCGCAGATCATCAACCTGTTGCAGAAGATCCAGCGCGAGCGCGAGCTCTCGTTCCTGTTCATCGCCCACGACCTTGCCGTGGTCCGCCATGTCAGCCACCGCATCATGGTGATGTATCTCGGCAAGATGGTGGAGCTCGCCTCCAGGGCCTCGCTCTACAGCCGGCCGCTGCACCCCTATACGGTGACGCTGCTTGCCGCCGTACCGATGCCGCGGGTGCATGGCGCGCCGCAGAAGAAGTCGGCGCTGACCATCGGCGAGATCGGGTCGGCGACCAGGGTGCCGAGCGGCTGCCGGTTCCATCCGCGCTGCTACCGCGCGGCGCTGATGGCCAAGGCCCCGGGCGTCGAGACGGTCGAGGCCGACGGTCAGGTGCGGCCGGCCTGTTGCGTTCGCCGGGAGCCGGACCTTCAGGCCTTCGGGGACGACCAGGTCGCCTGCCACTTCCCCGAGATGCCGCAGACCCGCTCAGAGATCGCCGAAGGCGTCCTTGCCGGCATCGGGGTGGCCGGGACGGGAGCGGTCAAACCGTCATGACAGCGTCTTTTCGGGCGCTCGCATTGCAATGGGCCGGCCTCGGGGTCCTCTCGGCCGCCGTCATCGCCGTGCTGAAGGCCGTCCATATGCCCGGCGCGGTCATCCTCGGCGCCATCGTCGCGGCGGTCGCGGTGGCGCTCGCCGGCGCCGAACTGGAACTGCCGAAGGCCTCGTTCCTCGCCGCCCAGGCGCTGATGGGGGCGATGCTCGCCGGCATGATCGAGGCGTCGATCTTCCGCGACATCGCCGACTACTGGGTGGCGCTCGGCCTGGCGCTCGCCACCATGCTCGCGGCGGCCGTCCTGGTCGGCTGGCTGGTGGAGCGCAGCGGCCGGCTGCCGCCCGGCACCGGCACCTGGGGCGCGCTGCCGGGGGCGGCTCCGGCGATGATCCTGATGGCCGGCGAATTCGGCGGCGACATGCGCTTTGTCGCGGTCATGCAGTATCTCAGGGTGCTGGTGGTGGTGCTGATCGCCTCGCTTGTCACGCAGGCGCTGTTCCGGATGGTCGATCCAGGGGCGGTCGTTGCCACGGCCAAAGCGGCGGCGCCGTCGCTTGCCGGCTTCGGCGGCACGATCGGGGTCGCCGTCGTCGGCGCGGTGATCGGCGTCTTTTCAAGGGTCCCGGCCGGCGCCATCATCGGGCCGCTCCTCATTGGCGGTGCGGTCAATATCTGGGCGCCGGCGGCGCTGCATTTTCCGGGCTGGCTCGCGTGGGCCATCTTCATCGCCATCGGCTGGACCATCGGCCTCAAATTCCGCCGGCAGATGTTCCGCGCGCTCGTTGCCTCGCTGCCGGTGATGCTGGTGTCGATCCTGTCGCTGGTGCTGCTGTCGGCGATCTCCGCCTGGCTGCTGGTGCTGTTCGCCGACCGCGACCCGGTGACGGCGTTCCTGGCGACGAGCCCCGGCGGACTTGACACGGTGGCGATCCTGGCCCTTGAAAGCCGGGCCGACGTGGCGTTCGTGCTGACGCTGCAGACGCTGAGACTGTTTGCAACCGTGCTTGTCGGCACGGTCATTGCGCGTATCCTGACCAACAAAAGAAAGACCGCGTGAACGCGGTCCTCCGCAAGAGGGAGAAAACCACCATGCCCGAGACCGCGACCCAGACACCGCGGGCGTCCGGCACCACCGACGACATCGTCGATGCCGTGCGCCAGCTCATCCTCGACGGTCTCCTGGCGCCGGGCGAGAAGCTGAAGGAAATGGAGCTGGCGTCGCGCTTCAGCGTCTCCCGCACGCCGGTGCGCGAGGCGCTTGCCGCGCTCGAAAACGAGGGGCTGCTGACCTACGAGATGCACCGCGGCTATACGGTGCGCCAGTTCAGCATGAAGGACCTCCTGGAGAGCTACGAGATGCGGGCGCTGCTGGAGGGCCATAGCTGCCGGATCGCGGCGGAGCGCGGCCTGCTGCCGGAACTCGACCGCCAGCTCTCGCAATGCCTCGACCGCAGCGAGGCGATCCTCGATGCCGCCAGCGCGCTGTCGCCGGAGGAGGTGAAGACCTGGCACGAGCTCAACATCCGCTTCCACGGCCTTCTGCTGCAGGCCGTGGACAGCAACATGTTCGAGCGCATCGCCCGCTCGGTCTACCGGGTGCCGCGGATCTTCGACGTCGTCCACATCGCCTCGGACGTGGAGTCGCTGAAGCGCTATGCCAAGGAGCACCGGCGCATCTACGAGGCCATCAAGCTGCGCCAGAGCCAGCGGGCCGAGTTCCTGATGCGCGAACACGTCCAGAACGGCTACGACATCATCTCCGAGGCGATGGCGGCGGCCGAGCGTAACGATCCCCGCCGGCTCATCTGGCCGCATGTGGTGTGACCTAAAGGATCACCGCGGGCATCGACCTCCCGATGCCTTGAGGCGCCCTCGCGGCTGCGCGTCTCTCTCACATGATCCGGCGGCGTCCCGCCCTTTGCAGCCCGGTCAGTCGGCCGTCGTGACCGGTGAAGCCGCCCTCTGCCGCGCGTAAGGCGCGCCGAGGGGCCGGCGGCCGGCGACATAGGGCGCGTTCTCTTCGTCGGCGTCGGAGGCGTCCTCGTAGACGTTCCTGGGCGGCGCGACGACGGCGTCGCGGCCCCTGGCAAAGCTCTGCTCGCGGACGATCAGCCGGTAGGCCTTGTTGAGGGTCATTGCGCGCCCGGCCGAGGGATAGAGCAGCACGGCGACGTCGTCCTTCAGGGCATCGAGCATCTCCGGGCGCAACTTGCCGGCCTCGTCGAAGAACTTTTCGATGATCTCGCGGTTGTTGCGGAATTCGTCGCCGGCGCCGTTGTTTTTCAGATAGTAGGCATATTCCGGCTCGCCGTCGGCGCGGATCGGATCCGGCACGCCGCGAAGGCCCTTTTCGGTCCAGTGGTACCAGCCGCCCTTATGGGCGCCGGCGCCGAGCTTGCGGGAAAACGCAAAGACGTCGTCGTCGGTGACCCCGACGCCGCCGTGGCAGCCCATGCAGAAGACGGTCTCCTCGAAGGTCTGCGGCCTGAGGCTGCCGTCGGCGGCCTCGATGAAGGCCTGCAGGCGCCAGCCGGTGCCGTTGGAGATGCCGTGTTCGGAATCGCCGAAGAAGAGGGCGATGCGGTCGGGGAAGTCGGCCCGTTCCTTGGCCTCGGCGAGGTGGCCCTCCTCGCGGTCGGCATAGGTCTGCCACCGGGTCTTCACCATGTAGCGGACCTCCTTCATGTGCGGCGCCATCTTCACCTCGCCGGTGGCGTCGTCGATGTCGATGTAACGCACGGTGTGGAGGAATTCCGTACCGAGCGGATAGAGCCCGGCGGCGAGCGGTGCCTCGCCCGCCTCCTGCAACGCCTTGGCGGCGCCGACAAAGGACATGTTGCGGCCGTCCAGCGGCGCCCAGTCATAGGTCACCTCAGTGGCCGTGCCGAGGCTTCCGTCGCGGTCGAGGTCGACGCCGTAGCGGGTCTCGTCGGTGGCCTCGATCGGCACATTGCGGCGGGCGATCAGGGCTTCGACGATGGCAAGGTTGAGCTTGTAGACGGCAAGGTCGGTGCTGCCCGAGGCATTCTGCCGGTAGGGCGCGGCAAGGCGGATCAGCACGTCGTCGGTTGAGCCGTTGGTCGGCCAGAAGCCGCCCGGCAGCGGCGCATAGGCAAAGGCGCGCCAGCCCGTGGGCGTGCCGGCCGGATCGCGGTCGAAACCGTCGTCGTCGAAGGCGAAATGGCAGTCGGGGACGAAGCCGCTCCATGTGCCGTCGCCGTCGGCGTCCCAGCCGGCCGGCAGGTCGGCGAGTTTTTTGGCGAGCGCGAGGCCACCATCGGCGGTCCGGTAGTTGTCGGTGCGGATGTAGGCGAGGATGTCGGCGTCGCTGGTCGCTGCGACTTCGGCGGAGCGGTCCCTGAAGAGGTTCGTCCAGGGATTTTTGAGCGCCGGCGCCGGCAGGGCGTAGCTCATCTGCAGGTCGTCGTCGTGGATCCAGGTGGGTGCGCGCGAGCGCGCATGGCAGGTGAAGCAGGGATTGTGCACGCGGTGCGCGTCGTCGACGATCTTCGTGTAGCACTGGCTCGGGATATAGGCGGTCGGATTGTGCAGCGTCTTGTCGGTAAGGTCCGCGGCGACCGCGCCGGTCGCAAATCCCATGAGCGCGAGGACGGCCGTTGCCGAGAGAAGGGCCGCGACGCGGGTCTGCCGGTGCTTCGTCATCTCAAAAACCTCCCGCCGGCATCCGGCGCTTTCTCAAAACAGGGGCTCATGCCTTTACCCAGACTTCGACCCAGTCGCCGATCGGTTCGAAATCGCGTTTCGGATCGTTGCAGATCGGGCAGATCCAGTCGTCCGGCAGGTCCTCGAAGGCAACGCCCGGCGGGATCGGCCTGTCGAGGTCGCGTACGTTGAGGTCGCCGACCGACGGGTCGTAGACATAGGGCTCGCACTCCTCGTTGGTGCATTCCCATTTCTGCAGCCGCTTCAGCACCATGCCCGGTTCCGGCGGGGGGGCGGACAGCGAGGCGGCCGTCGCCTGGCGGGCCAGGAGGGGGCCGAGGAACAGCGCCGCCAGGATTTTTATCGCACCGCGGCGCGACAGTGTTCCGTGCATCATGACGTCCTGCTCCATTACGCGAGACATCCGGTCCATCCGTCAGGCATGCGGGCGGCCGGGAGTGTCTCCCGACCGCCGAATGTGTCGTCCGGTCAATCGTGACCGGTAGGTCGCCTACTTCTCGGCGATCGCCGGGAACGGGCCGACATAGCCGATATAGGCGCGGGCGTCGGCGGCGTCGGAGAGCTTGTCCTGGTCGGATTCGCCATAGGGGTGCTGGATGACGGCGATCAGGTAGCCGTGGCCGTTGATGTCGCCATACCAGTAGGGCGAGGTGGTCTCCGAGCCATACGGGGTCGTCATGATCCGCGTCAGCTCCTTGCTGTCCATATTGTAGGCCCAGATGGCATCGTTCTGGTGGCCGGAGCCGGTGTCCTCGCCGATGATCAGGGTGCGGGTGCCCTTGACGAAGGTCAGGTTGTCCGGGTTGGCGATGGCGTCGACGTCGCAGCTGTTGCCGGCATAGGGGCTGCCGTCCTCGTAGGAGGTTTCCTTGCCTTCGACGACCGAGCGGATGGTGCTGGCGACCATGTCGCCGTCGATGTCGAGCTCGTAGACGGCGCCGCACTTGTTGGAGCCGACCTTGATGTCGTTGCGCCCGCCCTTGTCGTATTTGTCGGTCGCCTTGCCGTTCTTGGCGTTGTCTTCCATGCCGCGTTCGACGGAGGAGATCGCCAGATAGAGCTTGGACGTCGCCGGATCGAAGGTGATGCCTTCCATCTTGCGGAACTCGGTGGTGGCGCCCATCATCGAGGCGTAGCGGCGGGTCTCGAGCCGCGAGGCGGCCAGTTCCATGCCGTCCTTGACCTTCAGGCACTCCGCGGCGCCCTCGGCGTTGGAGCCCATGAAGCCCTCGCCGCAGGTGCCGTCCTCGGCCATCTCGCCGACCTCGAAGATGTCGGAGAACTTGGTGCCGGCCTCGATCAGCTTCTGCACCGACGCGTCGTCGGCGTGGCCGAGGTCAATCCAGGAAAGGTCGGCGGCGCCGGCGCCCTCGTCGGAGGTCTGGGTCCACTTGGCGGCATAGAGCGTGCCGGCGGACAGGTCGCCCGCGGTGTCGGCCACGAACCGGAACAGGCCCACATTGGTGCCGTCGTCGGAGATGTAGACGGTCTTTTCGTCCGGCATGACATAGCCGAGCTCGACAGCGACGCGGCCGGTGGCAAAATGCTTCTGCGGGGTCGCGGTGCCGTCCTCGGCGACGGTCACTTCGGTCACGAAGCCGTAGCGGTAGGGATTGTAGGCGGCGCGGAAGTCATCGACCGTCATGTCGGAGAGATTGAGGCCGAAATAGCGGACCATCGGCTTGTTGTAGTCGTCGATGTCCTCGATCGTCTTGGCGTCCTCGATGGCGCGGGCGTCGGCCGGATACTCTTCGGACCCCAGATGGGTGCCCCAGGGGGTCACCGAGCCGGCGCACGGCACCCACAGGCCGCCGAAGGCCGAAAAATCGACCGGCTTGGTGGAGACGACCGTCAGCAGGCCGTCCTCGCCCTGCTTCAGCTCGCTCACATACATGGCGCCCGGGCGCGACTCGAAATGGCTGACGGAGAACAGCTTGCCGCCGACCGGCAGCAGCGAGGTGAAGTCGGCGTCGACCGAGACGTGGATCGAGCCGTCCTCGTTCTTGACCGGGTTGCCGTCCTTGTCGGTGAGGATGCCGACGTCCATGTCGCCGGAGCGCATGAGGACGTGGTAGCCGATCTTGTGCTCGGTGCCGTCGACGGTGACGGCCTCGGAGGCGACCGCGGCGCGCTTCTCGGTATCGGTCTCAGGGAACTTGACCGGCGAGAAGGACATCTCGGCAGCAAAGGCGGCCGTGGAAAGCCCCGTCAGCACCGTGGTGCACAGGAGCAGAGAGCGAATGGTCATGAATGACACCCCGTGATTTTTGGAGACTGGTCGGAAAGGCATTTTTCCGGCCGGAGCGATGCTGCCGGCCGAAAGCTCTTTGTTTTCAACGGTTACTAAGTATTCTTAATTAAGAACATGACGTTGCTATGAAGGTGGCGTCCGGTTTCTGGTGCGGCAAAATCGTTGCCGCACGGCGCGGCCGGGTTCCTTAAGGGAAATCAGGCCGAACCGGGGTGTCGCCCGGACGCCGGCGGGCCGCGGACCGCCCAATTGGGGATTGCGGGGCCGTCTTGTTCTCGTTCAAGATGCCGGCCCGCATTGCTGCAAGGAGAGCCCTGGCCCGTGCCGACCCGTATCTTTCTCGTGCGCCATGGCGCGACGACCCTGACCGCGGAGGACCGGTTTGCCGGCTCCTCGGACGTGCACCTTTCCGACGAAGGGCGCCAGCAGGTGACCCACCTCGCAGAGCGGCTCAGCGGCCATGACCTCGATGCGGTCTATGCCAGCCCGATGCACCGCACGATCGAGACCGCGACCATCCTCGCCGAACCGCACGGGTTGGAGCCGACCCTGGAAGAGGGGCTTCGCGAAATCGACTACGGGCACTGGGAGGAGAAGAGCCGCTCGGAGGTCGAGCGGGATTTCGCCGAGGAATATGCGATCTGGCAGGAGGACCCGTTCACGATCGCCCCGAAGGGCGGGGAATCCGGCGTCAACGTCCTCAACCGGGCGCTGCCGGTGATCCGGCGGATCGTCGAGGCGCACCGGCATCGCAATGTCCTCGTGGTCTCCCACAAGGGCACCAACCGGCTCGTCATCAGCAGCCTGCTCGGCTTCGACGTTCGTGGCTACCGGGACCGGCTCGACCAGAGCCCGGCCGCCCTCTCGATCCTCGATTTCATGACGGATTCGCGGGCCCGGCTGCGGCTCCTCAACGACGTCTCGCACTATGAGGGCATTCCGGACCGGATCCTGACGGACCGGCTGTCGAGCTGGTGGGACCGCTCGGGCAAGGCGTGAGGCCGCCTTGCCGTTCGTCTCTTATGGGAAGCGCCCTTACAAAGCCGCCATGTAGGTGGGCAGCTCGTCGAGCGTTCGGACGACGATCATGCGCTTGATCCGGCCCTTCTTGAAGGCGGTCAGGAAGCGGTCGTAATTCTTGAAGACGACGCAGCCATTGGACTGGGAGCTGTCGCCGCGGGCGTACATGTAGGTGTGGGCCAGGAGGCCGTCGCGGTTGAATTTCTTCTTGCCGTCGGCGGGCAACAGGCGGATCGCCTCGACGCCATGGAAGCGGCGCTCGCGCATCACCAGATTGTAGAGGTTGGGCGGCGTCGGGCCGCGGTTCTTCTTGGTAACGTAGCGCGGATTGTCCTGCATGTGGGCAAGGCCGGAATGGGCCTCCAGCTTTTCGCCGTTCGGCATGTGGACGGTTGCCGATTCGATGACGTAGACGGCGACGCGACTGCCGGGGCCGGGCAGTTCGGAGCCGTCGGAGCCCCGGAACAGCTTTCCGAAGATGCTGCTCGAGGTCTCGCCGTCGACCTCTGTCTCACGGGGTTCGGGCGACGCGTAGGCGAGCGTTGCCGCCACATCCCGGCGCACGGCCCTTGCCGGACGCTCCGGACGCGGGCGCGGCCGCACATCGGCAAAAACCGGCAGGTCGGGCGTTTCGGGCGCGAGACTCGCGACCGTTCGGGTCCCGGCATCGGCGGCGATCTGCGGGCGGGGCATCGGCCGGGCGAAATCGACCGGCAGGGATTCGGTGGCAATCCGGGTGCCGGCCTCCGGGACGGCGCCGGTGACGATGCCGTAGGTTGCCGGGTCGTGGGCAAAGGCGAAGCGCTGGTCGAGGTCGATGGCAAGGGCGAGCGCTGCGACCTGGCCGCTCTCGACCATGGTGACGGCCGGCGCCAAAAGGCCCGGCATGTCGTCGTCAAGGCCACCCGTCAGCCAGACGGTCGAGGACTGGCGGGCAAGGTCCGCCGGGTCGTAGACGAGGGCGTATGAGACCGGCTGGCCGACAACGGCCGGGGCCGCCTTGGCCTGCTGCGGCTTCTCCTCGACAGACGTTTCGGCCACGGTCGGCAACCGGTCCTGGCGGTCGTTGCGCGCGACGGCCTCGGCCTTTTCGGATGTTCCCGGCGCGTCTGCCTTGATCGTCCGGTTCCTGTGCCGAATGGTCACCACGCGCGCGGTCTTCACCGGGGCGGCCTTTTCGGCCGCCGGGCCGGTCTCGTTGGCCGAGATGCGCTTGAAGTCCGGCCGCCCGACAAGGCCTTCGGAGAGCTGCGAAAAGCTGTGGGCGAGCACGGCCAGCATGACGAGGACCAAAAGGACGCCGAGGCCGCCCGCGGCAAGGCCGGCATAGGCAAGACGCTTCGTGCGGCCGGGCGCGCCCTGCGCCTGCGCTCCAACATGTCCGGTCATGGCCGGCCCCCCGATCCGCAGAGCGGGGTCTTTGGCGATCTGCACGGGTCGTCGCGCCGCGGCGGACGCATTATCACTTCGGAACTCATACGCTTGCCTTCCCATCCCGGAGCCCGCGGGCTCCTCGATGTCTTGCCTCGTTGCGATATCCCCATTCGCCCCTTCGGTCCGCCGACGGGCGCAATCCGGCGCAAAGCACCGAAAATGCATAAAAAACCGGCGACGGCGGCAAGCATTGAATAACCAAAATCTGCAAGATTCCGTTAACGCTGGTGGCCTCCCGGCAGCGTCGAGGCGCTGGGGAACGGCGACGATTGCGGCGGACGGCGGTCCGCAAGCCGCGGCACCAAACCTGCAGAAAACGGTCATTTTGTGGTGGAGGGCCGCGGCGGATCGCGCGTCCGTGCCGGGGCTCGCTCAGGCGGTCTGGCGGGCGATGATCTCAAAGCCGACGTCGACGACGTTTTCCTCCACCGGTTCGTCGTCGAGGCGGGCGAGCAGCGCTTCGGCCGAGCGCTCGCCGATGGTGACGCGGTCGACCTTGACGGTGGTCAGCGCCGGATAGGTGAAGGCGGCGAAATTCTGGTCGCCGAAGCCGACGATGGCGACGTCGTCGGGGCTTGCCAGGCCGCGGGCCTGGGCTTCCACCAGGACACCCTGGGCGACCGTGTCGGAGCTGCAGAAGACGGCCATCGGCGTCGGCGTCGTGGCCAGAAGGTCGGCCAGCGCGCGGCGGCCGAGTTCCAGGCTGCTGACGGGGGAGAGGTAGCTGGTTGCCACCCGGTCGATGCCGCGTTCGGCAAGCTCGGCGGTAAAGGCCCGGTTGCGCAGGCGCGCGCGCGGATCGTCGGCGGAGGCGACGCCGAAGGTGCGGTGGCCGCGGTCGTGGAGATAGGCGGCGACGGAGTGGCCGACCCGGGAATGGGAAAAGCCGACGGCGATGTCGAGCGGCGTCGGCGTGATGTCCCAGGTCTCCACGATCGGGATGCCGGCGGCGAGCAGGCGCTGGCGGCAGGTGGCGGAGTGGTGGATGCCGGTGAGGAAGATGGCGTCGGGGCGCCGGCTCAGCACCGTGACGACCAGTTCCTCCTCCGCATCGGGGTCGTAGCCGGTCTCGCCCAGAAACACCTGGTAGCCGCTTTCGCGCACGCGCCGGGTGAAGCTCTGGATGGTTTCGGCATAGACGAGGTTGGCGATGCTCGGGACGATCGCCGCGATCAGGCGGCTGCGGCTGGAGGCGAGCCCGCCGGCGAGGAGGTTCGGAACGTAGCCGGTGGAGGCGATGGCGTCCTGGATCCGGCTCAGGGTCTTGGCGGCGACCTTTTCCGGGTGGTTGAGCGCGCGCGAGACCGTGGTCGGGGCGACGCCGGCAAGCCGCGCGACGCTTTCCAGCGTGACGCTGCGCGCCGCATGGCGCAGCCGGCCATCCCCATTCTCGATCTTCTTGGTCGGCATTCCAGCCACGAAGTGTCATCCACCTGCGATACGGCCGGAAGCGTCACGTCACCGGCGCCGGGTTAAATAGCGTAAGGTCGTTGAAAATGCCAAGTCGATCGGCCGCGGTTTGTCGCCGTCCGCTCGCCGTCTCAAGGATAAGGCGGAAGAGCTCGCTGCCGCACTCCTCGATGGTCGCCCCGCCGGAGGCAATCTGCCCGGCGTCGAGGTCCATCAGGTCGTGCCAGCGGCCGGCAAGGGCGGAGTTGGTTGCCACCTTCAGCGTCGGGCATTCGGCGAGGTTGTAGGGCGTGCCGCGGCCGGTGGTGAAGACGTGGAGGTTCATGCCGGCGGCAAGCTGCAGGGTGCCGCAGACGAAGTCGCCGGCCGGGGTGGCGGCGAAGTTGAGGCCCTTGCGGCGGACCCGCTCGCCGGGGCCGAGCACGTCGACGATGGGGCTGGTACCGGATTTGACGACCGAGCCGAGGGCCTTTTCGACGATGCCGGAAAGGCCGCCGGCCTTGTTGCCGGGCGTCGTGTTGGCGCTGCGGTCGGCGCCGCCCCGGCCGAGATAGGCGTCGTACCAGGCCATTTCGCGGGCAAGGGCTGCGGCAACCTCCGCGTCGGCGGCGCGCGGCGTCAGCAGGTGGACCGCGTCGCGGACCTCGGTGACCTCGGAAAAGAGCACCGTGCCGCCGGCGGCGACGATGAGGTCGGCGGCATACCCGACGACCGGGTTGGCCGTCAGTCCGGAAAAGGCGTCGCTGCCGCCGCATTGCACGCCGACGACGAGGTCGGAGGCGGGGCAGGGCTCGCGGCGGCGGCGGTCGAGGCGTTCCAGGTGGCCTTCGGCCTGGCGGAGGATGCCGTCGACCATGGCGGCAAAGCCGGTGAACTGGAGATCCTGGAGGAAGAGGGTGGTGGCATCGTCGCCGGTCGCGCCTTCGGGCAGCAGCCGTTCCGGCCGCAGCTTTTCGCAGCCGAGGCCGATGACCATGACCTCGCCGCCGAAATTGGGATTGCGGGCGAGGTTCTGGAGTGTGCGGATCGGCACCTTTGCGTCCGGCGCGGCGATGGCGACGCCACAGCCATAGGAATGGTTGAGGCCGACGACGCCGTCGACATTGGGGTAGCGGGGGAGCAGCTCGTCGCGGATCCGCCGCACCACGTGGTCGACGACGCCGGCGACGCATTGCACGCTGGTGGTGATGGCAAGGAGGTTTTTCGTTCCGACGCTACCGTCCACGTTGCGGTAGCCGTCGAAGGTGTGGCCGTCGAGTGCCGGCGCGGCGGGCGCGGGCGCTGCGGGCGCCGGCAGGGCGTCGAGCGACGGCGGTTCGGGCAGGTGGATGCGGTGTTCGTTGACCCAGGCGCCGCGGGCGAGGGGCTCTTTTGCGATGCCGATTACCGTCCCGTAGCGCAGGACCGACCCGCCTTCAGGGATGTCCGTCAGCGCCACCTTGTGGCCGAACGGCACGTTGTCGACCAGCTTTGTGCCGTCATCGAGTTCGGCGCCGACCTTCAGCCCGCCCTCGACGAGCACGATCGAGACGTTGTCGTCCGGATGGGTTTTCAGGATCGGGGCGGTGCCGGTCATTGCTCGGGCCCGTGGTCGCGTTCGCGCTGGCGCGCCTTGATGAGCCCGAAGATCGAATAGGCGACGGAGATGCCGATCAGCACCCAAAGGAACATGGCGATCGGGCTCTTGGTGAAGAAGATGGTCAGGGTGCCGAAGGATTCCAGACTCTTGACGAAATAGACCTCAGCCTGCTGGCCGAGGATGAAGCCGATGATCAGCGGGGCGATCTCCAACCCGACCTTCTGTCCGAGATAGCCGAAGATGCCGAACAGCAGCAGCGTCCAGACGTCGAACATGATGCCGTAGTTGATGGCGTAGGCGCCGACGACGCACATCATGATGATGCCCGGATAGAGCAGGTATTTCGGGATCGTGATGACCTTCACGATGTGGCGGATGGCAAAGAACATGACCGCGAACATGACGAGGTTCGCGAACACCAGCGCCACCATCATGGTGTCCCAGGTGGCAAGGTTCTCGCCGATGAAGAGTGGGCCGAGCTGGATGCCCTGGAGGGTGAAGGCGCCGATCAGGACGGCTGTGGTGCTGTCGCCGGGAATGCCGAGCGACAAGAGCGGGATCAGCGCGCCGCCGGTGAGGCCGTTATTGGCGCTTTCCGACGCGATCACACCTTCCGGCGCACCCTTGCCGAGTTTCGACGGGTCCTTCGAAAAGTTCTTCTGCTGGGTATAGGAGAGCACCGAGGCGGCGCTGCCGCCGACGCCGGGCAGCATGCCGACGAAGGTGCCGATGGCGCTGGAGCGGAAGAGGTTGACGATCTGGCCTTTGAAGACGGCAAAGGAGAACGGCTTGCCGGCGTCGAGCTTCAGGTCGCCGGCGACTTCCTCGCGGATGCCGTTCTCCGCCTCCTGGAAGATGGTGGCGAGGCCGAAGAGGCCGATCAGCACCGGCAGCAGCGAGAAGCCGCTTTCCAGATAGGGCTCCATGAAGCCGAACATCAGCCGGTATTCGCCGTTGCCGCCGACGGAGACGTCATAGGCGCCGATGAGGCTGAGCCAGACGCCGAGCACGCCGCTGAAGATGCCGAGGAGCAGCCGCTTCGACAGCGAGGCGATGACGGTCAGCGCGAACAGGATGATCAGGAATTTCTCGATATAGGAGAATTTGATCGCGAAGTCGGCAAGGGTCGGCGCGAACAGGAACAGCACCAGCGCGCTGAGGAGGCCGCCGACGAGGGAGGAGGCGATGCCGGTCTTCAGCGCCCGCTCGCCCTCGCCCTTCTGCGTCATCGGATAGCCGTCGAAAGTGGTGGTGATCGAGGACGGCGTGCCGGGGATGTTGAGGAGGATGGCAGGGACGAGGCCGCCGGAAATGCCGCCGACATAGAGCCCGAGCAAGAGCGCCAGGCCGTTGGTGAGATCGAGGCCGTAGGTCATCGGCAGGCAGACGGCGACGGCCATCGTAGCGGTCATGCCGGGGATGGCGCCGAAGATGATGCCGACGACGACGCCGAAGCCGATGAGGCCGAAAAAGAGCGGGGTGAGGGCGCTTACGAATTCCACGGGGCCAGCCTCCGGTGGGCGTGCGTCATGGCAGCGTGATGTGGAAGAGCTGCGCCAGCGTGCACCAGGCGACGGTCGGCGAGAGCACCGAACTGAGGCCGATGACGGCAAGCCGGCGCCAGGTGAGGCCGTGCACATAGAGCAGCGACAGCGCGAACATGAACGGCACCGACATGATCAAAAAGCCGAGGCCGCGGTTGGGGAAGAACTGGCCGACCCAGTCCATCGACAGGAAATAGGCGACGGTCAGCGCCAGGGTGCCGAAGAGGCGCAGCGCGTCGAACCCGCCCTTTTTCGGCAACAGGCGGCGCTTGCCTTCCCGGAACTCGCGGATCAGGCCGGGTCCGTAGACGATCGCGATCGCGATCGCCAGGACCAGCAAGATCCACTGGATGATGGTCGGGAAAAACAGATGCGACTGGGAAAAGTCGATCTTGACGCTGAGGAAACCGGTACTCGGCATCGCGGAACCTCCCCGAAGGCCTCTCCCGGGCCGCAACGACGGCCCGACACCAAAGAAGGACGCGGTTCCGGCCCGAAAGGGCCGGGCCGGAACCGCGCAAGGATACCCTATCGGATGGATTCGATGATGGTCTTGTACTGCTCCATCTTGTCCTTCAGATAGGACTGAGCCTCGGAGGAAGGCTTGAAGTTCGGAATGAAGAAGGACTTCTTCTGGGTCTCCTGGATCTTGCCTTCGGCGAAGATCTCGCCGAGCGCCTTGTCGTAGAAGGCGACGATCTCGGGGGACATGTCCTTGTTGTAGAGGAAGAAGAACTCCTTATCGAAGGTGAAGTCCTTGCTGCCGTCCTGGGTGACAGAGGCGTTCGGCGAAACGTATTTCAGAAGCTCTTCGCGGCTGGTCTCGCCCATGCCTTCCGGATTGGCCTGCTCGATGGTCTCGTGGCGGGCGGTCAGCCAGACGAAGCGCATGGCCTTCTGGTCGTCGGCCGGCAGGCGGGTGTATTGCTCGTTGGCCTGGACGGAGCCGTTGATGAGGTCGGCCTGGCCGTCGAACAGGAGCTGGTTCTTGTCGGCCTGGGAGCCGGTATTGACGGCGACGAGGTTCGCCTCCTTGCCCGGATAGCGGATCTTGATGGCGTTCTTCAGGGCGCTGAAGCCGATTTCCGAGACGCCGCCCGGCTGGATCGCGACGCGGATGCGCTTGCCGTCGGCGCAGGCCTGGATGATGTCCTCGATGGTCTGGTAGGGCGAGCTCTTCGGAACCAGATAGGCGTTGCCCGGATTGATGGCGACCGTCGGGCCCACGGTGTAGTCGTCAAACGGGTTGGAATAGCCTTTCCGGCCATAGAGATAGCCGAGATAGGACTGGTCGTGGAACACCATGATGGTGTTGCCGTCGGACAGCCGGTCGATGGTCTTGAAGGCGGCGCTGGCGCCGACGGCGTCGACCTTGACGTTGATGTCGAGCTTTTCGGCAAGGGCCTGGGCGACGATGCTGGTGTTCTGGTAGGTGTCGCCGCCGGTCGACTTGGACCCGATGACGATGCGGACGTTGCCGCCGATCGGCATGTCCTCGGCCAGGACCTGCGAGGAAGCGAGGCCGGCGGTCGCGACGAGGGCCGCAAGGAGCCCGGATTTCAAGATGTTCATGCCATTTCTCCCATAGAAAATCTTTATTGGGACGCTCTCTTTTCGGAGCGTCCGGTGAGCGCACGCGGCTCAAATGCCGCCTCCCGTCCCCGTTGTCCGTCCCGAAGGTGGCGATGCGCCCCGCCCGAACGGCAACCGGTTGTCGTTTTGCAGTGCCGTCGACTCCATTGCAGGGAGTGAAAGCGCTGTCATTCCTTATCGTGGGGCGATCTGGAAATTCTGTCAATCCCGGTTTTGTTCTGTCAAAAACAGCTAATATGGCCGCTAAAACAGCCATTTGGCGCCGTATTGGCAGAAATGCAAAAAATATGGTTGCGCTTTCATTCAAGATTTGCCGAGATAGCGGGCGGCCCCGCGACGGGGACGAAACGATAAGGGCAGGAAGCGGCGCGCCGGAAAATGGCGCAGACCTATCCTGCCCACATCAAAGGGTGGACAATGTCGGCAATCGAGGCCTATCCGGGGCAGTCTCCGAAGATCGTCGAGATGCTGGTCTTTCCCGTTGCCGGCGAGGACAGCATGCTGCTCAATCTGAGCGGCGCCCACGGGCCCTTCTTCACCCGCAACGTCGTCGTCCTGACGGACGAGACCGGCCGAACGGGCCTTGGAGAGGTTCCGGGCGGCGAGAAAATCTGCCAGACGCTGGAAGACGCCACCCCGCTCGTCGTGGGGCGCGAGGTTGGGGATGTCAACGCCGTGCTTCAGGCGATGGAGACGGCATTCGCCGGCCGCGATGCCGATGGCCGGGGCCTGCAGACCTTCGACCTGCGCATCGCCGTCCACGCCATGACCGCCGTCGAAGCCGCGCTGCTCGACCTTCTCGGCCAGTTCCTCGGCCTGCCGGTCGCGGCCCTCCTCGGCGAAGGCCAGCAGCGCGACAGCGTCCCGGTCCTCGGCTATCTGTTCTATGTCGCCGATCGCACCGCGACCGATCTGCCCTACCGGTCCGAGGGCGATGCCGCGGATCCTTGGGTCCGCCTGCGCAACGAGGCCGCGCTGACGCCCGACGCGGTGGTGCGGCTCGCAGAGGCCTCCCATGAGCGCTACGGCTTCAAGGACTTCAAGCTGAAGGGTGGGGTGTTCTCCGGCGAGGAGGAAATGGCGGCCGCCGAGGCTCTGTCGCAACGCTTTCCGGACGGGCGCATCTCGCTTGACCCGAACGGCGCCTGGTCGCTGGAAGAGGCGATATCCCTCTGCAAGGGCCGGGGTGACGTCCTTGCCTATGCGGAGGATCCGTGCGGTGCGGAGGACGGCTATTCCGGCCGCGAGGTGATGGCCGAGTTCCGTCGCGCCACCGGGCTCCCGACGGCCACCAACATGATCGCCACAGACTGGCGGCAGATGGGCCATGCAATCCTGTTGCAGGCCGTCGACATCCCGCTCGCCGACCCACATTTCTGGACGCTGCGCGGCTCGGTCCGCGTCGCGCAGATGTGCCGCGACTGGGGCCTGACCTGGGGCTCCCACTCCAACAACCATTTCGACATTTCGCTGGCGATGTTCACCCATACCGCGGCGGCAGCGCCCGGCAAGGTGACGGCCATCGACACGCACTGGATCTGGCAGGACGGCCAGAACCTCACCCGCGACCCGCTAGAAATCAGGAACGGCGAGATCGCGGTGCCCGACCGGCCGGGGCTCGGTATCGAGCCGGACATGGACCGCATCCTTGCCGCCAACGCGCTCTACCGCGACCAGGCGCTCGGCGCGCGCGACGATGCTGCCGGCATGCAGTTCCTGATTCCGGGCTGGGCCTTCGACAACAAGCGGCCCTGCCTGGTCCGATAGGAAGGATTTTTTCGATGCGAGCGAACAGACTGCGCGAGATCTGGGCGGCCGGCGGGGCCGCCGTCAACGGATGGCTGACCATTCCGCACGCTTTTGCCGCGGAAACCATGGCGCACCAGGGCTGGGATTCCCTCACGGTCGACATCCAGCACGGCGTCGTCGACTACCAGGCGGCGGTCAACATGATGATCGCCGTTTCCACCACCGACACCGTCCCGGTCGTGCGGGTGCCCTGGCTGGAGCCGGGCATCCTGATGAAGGCGCTCGACGGCGGCGCCTACGGCATCATCTGCCCGATGGTCAATTCCGGCGCCGACGCCGAACGGCTCGTTAAGTTGACCCACTATCCGCCGCTCGGCACGCGCAGCTTCGGGCCGATCCGGGGCCTCCTCTATGGCGGCCCGGACTATCCGGAAAAGGCCAACGACACGGTCGTCGTCTTCGCCATGATCGAGACCCGTGAGGGGCTCGACAATCTGGAAGACATCCTCAGGGTCCCCGGCCTCGATGCCGTCTATATCGGCCCGTCGGACCTGTCGCTGGCGCTCGGCTGCAAGCCGACCTTCGACGAGGTGGACAAGCCCGCCGCCGAAGCCATCGACTACATCCTCGCCAAGGCCAAGGAGCACGGCAAGGTCGCCGGCATCCACAACGGCACGCCGGAATTCGCCAGGAAGCGCATCGAGAAGGGCTTCCAGTTCGTCACCATTGCCTCTGACGCCCGGCTGATGGCGGCCGGCGCAAGGCAGGTGCTGCAGACGGTTCGGGCGTGACGCCCCGCGGAACAGACAAAGGAGAGACAGGATGAGCAAGGTTGGATTCATCGGAACCGGCATCATGGGCGCGCCGATGGCGGGCCATCTCCTCGATGCCGGCCACACCGTGACGACGCTCGACCGCGGCAAGGTGCCGGCGGACCTCAAGGAAAAGGGCATCGTGCCGGTTGCGACTTCGCGCGAGGTCGCCGAGCAGTCGGAAATCGTGATCCTGATGGTGCCGGACACGCCGCAGGTGGAAGAGGTGCTTTTCGGCGAGGGCGGCGTCGCCGAAGGGCTTTCCGCCGGCAAGACGGTCATCGACATGAGCTCGATCTCGCCGATCGCCACCAAGGAGTTCGCCAGGAAGATCAACGATCTCGGCTGCGAATATGTGGACGCGCCGGTGTCCGGCGGTGAGGTCGGCGCCAAGGCGGCAACGCTCACCATCATGTGCGGGGCGACGGAAAAGGGCTTCGCGACGGCGAAGCCGCTGTTCGAACTGATGGGCAAGAACATCACGCTGGTCGGCGGCAATGGCGACGGCCAGACCTGCAAGGTCGCCAACCAGATCATCGTCGCCCTCAATATCGAGGCCGTCGGCGAGGCGCTGCTGTTTGCCTCCAAGGCCGGGGCCGACCCGGCCAAGGTGCGTGAGGCGCTGATGGGCGGCTTTGCCTCCTCAAAGATTCTGGAGGTTCACGGCGAGCGCATGGTCAAGCGCACCTTCGATCCGGGGTTCAGGATCGAACTGCACCAGAAGGACCTGAATCTCGCCCTTTCGAGCGCCCGGGCGATGGGCGTCGGCCTGCCGAACACGGCAACGGCCCAGGAACTCTTCAACGCCTGCACGGCCCACGGCGGCGCCGGCTGGGACCATTCGGCGATGGTCAAGGCGCTGGAGCTGCTCGCCGACCACGACGTCGCCTGACGTCGCGCGCAGACAAAGACCGGGAGAGAGGGCCTGCGTCCTCCCGGTCCGCTCCACCCCCTGAAAATTCGTGGGCCAAATGTCTCAGATACTTCGGCGCAAAAACGCGCCGTCGTTATCTCCATTTTTACCAGTCGTCCGGAAAATCCCGCACTGTGTATACAAGGGATCGCGGGGGGCGACCGATGATTTTCAAGGGACTACATGGCGCGCGCTGGATGCTGCTGGCATCAGTGCTGCTGGCAGTGTTGTCCGCTCCGGCAGCGGCGAGCGAGGTCACCGAGGCGATCGCTGCAGTGCAGCGCAAGCTCGATTTCGCCTGGGTGCTCGTCGCCGCAGCGCTCGTGCTTCTCATGCAGGTCGGGTTCCTGCTGGTCGAAGCGGGCATGGTGCGGTCCAAGAACGCCATAAACGTCGCACAGAAGAACCTGCTCGACTTCGTCTTTTCGGTCGTCGTCTTTGCCGGCATCGGCTTCATGTTCGCCTTCGGCGGTTCGACCGGCTACCTGATCGGCATCGACAGCAAGCTGTTGATGCTGTCCGACGTCGACGCCTGGGGCCTGACCTTCTTCGTCTTCCAGGTGATGTTCTGCGGCACAGCGGCGACGATCGTCTCCGGCGCCGTCGCGGAACGCATGCGCCTGTCGGCCTATGTGCTGTGCTCGATCTTCATTTCCGGGCTGGTCTATCCGGCCTTCGTGCACTGGGCCTGGGGCACGGCACTCACCGACAGCCCGGGCGCCTTCCTTGCCCATATGGGCTTCGTCGATTTCGCCGGCTCCACCGTCGTCCACGGCACCGGCGCCTGGATCGCGCTTGCCGCCTGCATCGTCATCGGCGCCCGCCACGGCCGCTTCGATGCCGACGGCAAACCGGTGCGGTTCCACGGCCACAGTCCGGTTCTGGCCACCGCCGGCGCCATCCTCTTGTTCGTCGGCTGGATCGGCTTCAATGGCGGCTCCACGCTCGAGGCCTCGCCGGCCGTCGCCCATGTCATCGCCAACACGGTGCTTGCCGCCGCCACCGGCGGCACGGCGGGCTATCTGCTCGGCTGGTGGCGCGAGCGGGTGCTGCTTCCCGACAAGGTGTTCTCCGGCCTTCTCGGCGGCCTCGTTGCCGTCACCGCCGGCTGCATGGCGCTGAAGCCCGGCGGCGCGCTGATCATCGGCTTTCTCGGCGGCACCGCCGCGGTCGTCGGCATCGGTCTGCTGGAACGCCGGCTGCATGTCGATGATGCCGTCGGCGCCGTCGGCGTCCACGGCGTTGCCGGTGTCGTCGGCACGCTCGGCGTTGCGCTGCTTGCCCCGGTGGAGAACCTTCCGGCCGGCGGCCGGCTCGCGCAACTCGGCGTGCAGGCGCTCGGCTCGGGCGTCAATTTCGCCTGGGCCTTCGGCCTCGGCCTCGTCTTCTTCCACCTGCTCGGCAAGGTCATCCTGCTGCGCGTCGACGCCCATGGCGAAGAGGTCGGCCTCAACGAATCCGAACACGGAACGCGCCTCGGCATCGGCCATGTGGAGGATGCAGTTGGCCGGCTGGTCGACGGCAAGGCCGATCTCGGCCTCAGACTGCCGGTCGAGCCCGGCGACGAGGCCGAACGGATGACGCGGCTGTTCAACTCGCTGATGGACGCGATCGAGAACGAGGAGATCCGGCGTGGCCTCGACAAGGATATGAGGCGCGACGACGAGGAGTCCGAGCGGCTGTCGGCGCTCGCCAACGCCACCTTCGATTCCATCGTCATCTCTGTGGAGGGCGTCGTCATCGACGGCAACGCGGCGCTGGAGACGCTGATCGGCCTGCCGCTGTCGCGCATCAAGGGACGCTCGATCGAGGAATTCGTCGACAAGGCCTGCCTGCCGCTGGTCGCCGAGCAGATGCAAAAGGCCGACACCGGCCCCTACGAACTGATCCTCCACCGCTCCGACGGCGCGGAGATTCCGGTCGAGGTGCGCGCCCGCGAAATCATCTATCGCGGCCTGCCGACCCGGGTCGCGGCGATCGTCGACTTGCGCGAGCGCAAGGCCGCCGAGGAGCGCATCCGGCACCTCGCCCAGCACGATCCGCTGACGGACCTGCCGAACCGGGCCGTCTTCACGGACCGGCTGGTGCGCTCCATCACGCTGGCGCGGACCAAGCCGATCGGCATTGCCGTCATCCTCATCGACCTCGACCATTTCAAGGACATCAACGACCTGCACGGCCATCCGGTCGGCGACAAGGTGATCGCGGCAACCGGCGAAAGGCTGCGCCAACTGACACGGCATACCGACACCGTGGCGCGCCTTGGCGGCGATGAATTCGCGATCGTCCAGGCCGACGTGCAGTTCGCCAACCAGTCGGCCGACCTCGCACACCGGGTCGTCTCGATCCTGTCGCAGCCGATCGACTGCGGCGACGGGCTGGTGGTGCGCGTCGGCGCCAGCCTCGGCGTTGCGCTGTGTCCGGGCCATGGCGACAACCCGGAAACGCTGCTGTCGCGAGCCGACACCGCGCTTTACCGGGCCAAGATCCAGGGCCGGAATACCTATTGCATCTTCGAGGAGGGCATGGATGCGGCGGTCCGCAAGCGCCGCGTCCTGGAGGCCGATCTCTCCGCCGCCATCGAAGAGGAGCAGTTCGTCCTCTACCTGCAGCCGCGGCTCGACCTGCATTCGAGCGGGATCACCGGCTACGAGGCGCTGATCCGCTGGAACCATCCCAAGAAGGGCATCATCGAGCCGGCCGATTTCATTCCGGTGGCCGAACAGTCGGCGCGGATCGTGGCGATCGGCGAGTGGGTGCTGAAACGGGCCTGCCAGATGGCCGTCGAGCAACTCGGCGCGGCGCGGATCAGCGTCAATGTCAGCCCGCTGCAGTTCCGCGACCGGGGCTTCCTTGACAGCGTCCGCACCGCCCTGGAAGAGAGCGGGCTGAAGGCGGCGCGGCTTGAGATCGAGATCACCGAGAACGTTCTCATCGAGGACGACGAGCGGGCGCTTGAGATCCTGAAGGCGCTGAAGAAGCTCGGCGTCGGCATTTCGCTGGACGATTTCGGCACCGGCTATTCCTCGCTCAGCTATCTCAGCCGGTTCCCGTTCGATTCGATCAAGATCGACCGCTCCTTCGTGCATTCGGTCTCGGGCTCGGAGAACGTTCTGGCCATCGTGGAGACGATCGTCAGGCTCGGTCGCGCGCTCGGCATGCGGATCGTTGCGGAAGGCGTGGAAACGCCGGAACAACTGGTGCTGTTGCAGGCGGAAGGCTGCGACGAGATCCAGGGCTATCTCGTCGGCCGGCCGCAGCCGCTCGGCTCCCACGCGACGATGCTGCCGGACCAGGTGGTCGAGGCGCTGCTCGCCGATCCGGTGCGCGACAGGGATCCGATCGCGCAACTGAAGCACGCCGCGGCCCGGATGCGGGAGAGCACGCCGCTGCCGGTCGCGCCGGCGCGTCAGAAGAGCTGAGGCGTCAGGCGGTCATTCGCCGAGATAACGGCCCGCGACTTCTTCGAAGCCCTCGGGGTCCTTGATGCCGAGGGCGGGAAGGCCGGGCAGGGCCGGATCGGCCACATTGTCGCCGGCCATCAGGGCGACGACGCCCTCCGTGATCGGGGCGGCGGGGCCGAGAAGACCGGCCGCCCGGGCGATCAGGGCCCAGCCGGCCATCGGCACCGGCACCAGCGGTCGCCGGCGGCCCTGAAGGTTCTGCACCGTCTCCACGCATTGCCGGTAGCTGAGGACGCTGGCGCCGCCGAGCTCGAACACGCCGCCATCGCCGCTATGGGCCTCGACGGCATTGCGAATGGCGCGGGCCACATTGTGCAGGGAGACCGGCTGCAGGCGCACGCTGCCGTCGCCGAAGAGGGGCACGGCCGGCAGCCATCGCGGCAGCCCGGCGAGCGCCGACAGGAACGCATCTCCCGGTCCGACCATCACCGAGGGGCGCAGGATCATCGCCTTTTCAAAGGCCGCGCGGACGGCCTCTTCGCCGCGGCCCCGGGCCGAGACATAGGGCGAGGAAGAGGCCGCGTCGGCGCCGATGCCCGAAAGATGGATGAGCGTCGTCACGCCGGCATCCTTCGCCGCCTCGGCGACGGTGCGGGCGCCGGCGACGTGGATGTCGTCGAAGGTGAGTCCGCCGCTTTCCACATAGAGGCTGACGCAATTGACGACCGCATCGGCGCCGGCAACGGCCTCTTTGACCGAGGCCGGATTGGTGATGTCCGCGTGTCGCCATTCGCCGTGTTTGGGCTTGTGGCGCGTGGCCGCAACGGCGCGGTGGCCGTGTTGCAGCAGCTTGTCGATCACCTGCCGGCCGAGGAAACCGGTCCCTCCGAAGACCACGATGAAGCGTTGCGGACCGTGCGGCATGAGATTCCTTTCCTCGACCGTTCCCGATGGTGGCGCGCCGACGGGAACGGTTCAATAGTTCCTTGGTCAATGCGGAAGCGGTTCGCCCGTTCCTAACTCTTCCGGTACAGGGAGCGCCAGAGGGCGGACGTGATCGACGAAGCGCTGGACAGCAGGTCGCATGCCCGCGCGCCGCCACACCAGGTGGGTGCCGACCGGACCGCAACGGTCGGAGATCGGGATCATGCGCACCCGGTCGTCGGTGTAGCTCTTCAGGTGTTCCGTCTGCACCGATATCCCCATGCCGCAGGCGACGAGGCCGATGATTGCCGTGCTGTTCGGCACCCGCTGGACGACCCGCGGCGAGAACCCGGCATCGGCGCAGACGCGGTAGAGGATGTCGTGGAAGAAGGCCCAGCGGTCGTCGCGCCCGAGCACGAAATCGGCGTCCCTGAGGTCGGCGAGCCGGATCGCCGTCGCCCCGGCGAGGGCATGGCCGACCGGCACGATCGCCACCAGCCTGTCCGCCTGAACCAGCAGGTCATCGAGATCGGGATCGGTCACCGGCCCGGTGACGAAGCCGAGGTCGAGCTGGCCGGCCCGCATCATCTGGTACTGGGCCTCGGTCCAGGCCTCCTGGAGCTGGATCGAGACGTCGGCCGAGGCGGCGCGGAACGACTGCACCAGTTCGGCAAGGCGGCCGGAGATGGCGATGTCCGTATAGCCGATGGTGAGATCCCCGGCGTCGCCGGCGGCGATCTTCTGGGCCTTGAGGACGGCGCTGCGGAGCGTGGCAAGGGCCTCGGCCGAGCCGGTGCGGAAGCTCTCGCCGGCCTCCGTCAGCGCGACCTTGCGGGTGTTGCGCTCGAACAGAGCGACGCCGAGTTCCGTTTCCAGTTGCGCGATCGCCCGGCTGAGCGCCGGCTGGGTGACGCCGAGTTCGCGCGCCGCCTGGTGGAAATTCAGCCGCTCGGCGAGGAGCTGGAAGTAGCGGAGCCGTCTCAGTCCCATCTGCATGATGCAAGATATGCATCAATACCGGCCGATTAACAATTACACAGTTCGAAATGCCTCCGTTATGGTTTTTGCATGCGATCCGCTCAAAGAGACGCAGGCACCAGACAGAGGACGAGACTATGAACAGCATGATCCGGACAGCGGCGGCAGCGGTCCTGTTGGTATCGACCGGCATGGCCGCACAGGCAGCCGACGTGACGATGAATGTGGGCTGGTCGACGCCGGCCGAGTCCAGCTACAGCATCCTGGCCAACAAGTTCGAGGAACTGGTCGAGAAATACAGCGACGGCACGATCGACGTGAAGCTGCATTGCTGCGGCCAGATCGCCAGCGAGGACGACGCCTTCCGGGCCATGCAGCTCGGCACGGTCGATGCCTATTTCGTCAGCCAGAACAACATCTCGCCGCACTGGCCGCTGATGGACGTCTTCGTCCTTCCCTACATGTTCCAGGACACCAAGCATCTGGTGAAGGTCGCCGACGGTCCGATCGGCGACCGGATCCGCGAACAGCTCCGCAAGGACACCGGCGTCCACCTCTTGACCTTCGGCGGCCCGAGCTACCGCGACTTCTTCGATTCCGTGCGCCCGATCAACACGATCGAGGACATGGAGGGGCTGAAGATCCGCGTGCCGAAGAACGAGGTCATGCTGGCCACCTTCGAGGCGTTCGGCGCCGAGCCGGTGCCGCTCGCCTGGTCGGAGACGCCGACCGCGCTGCAGACGGGCACCATCGACGGCGGCGACAACGGCACCAGCGTCATCAAGGAAATGAAGTTCTACGAGTTCGCCAAGCACCTGGTGATCCTCGACCATTTCGCCAGCTTCTCGCCGCTTCTCGCCTCCGACCGGTTCATGGGCAAGCTCGACGACGCCCAGCGCGAGGCGGTGCTGCGCGCCGCCAAGGAGGCGGGCGACTATCACTCCGAGATCACCCTCAAGCAGACCGAGGAGGTCCGGAACTGGCTGGCAACCGAGGGCGGCATGGAGATCACCCGTCCGGAGCGCGGCCCGTTCATCAAGGCCGCCCAGAAGGTCCAGCAGGCGTTCGCGGCGAAACGCGGCGCGGCCTTCACCGACCTTGTCAACGCCATCCAGGCTGCGGCCGAGTAAGGCACGTTCGGCGCGGCGGTGCGAACCGCCGCGCCGCATATCCGGACCCGGACCCATGCCCATCCTCGCCTGGCTCGAACGTCATCTGGAAGAGGCCGTGTGCTGCGTCGCGCTTGCCGTCGTCGCCGTCTGCGTCTTCCTGCAGGTGATCATGCGCTACCTGTTCCACACCGCCTTGCAGTGGAGTGAGGAGGTGGCGGCGATGGCCATGGTCTGGGCCGTCTATATGGGCGCGGCCCTGTGCGTACGGGAACGCTTCCACATCCGCATCATGGCCGGCGTCATGCTTTTGCCGAAGCGGGCCGCGCTCGCCTCGATCGTGCTCGCCGATCTCGGCTGGGCCGCGTTCTCGGTGATGATGCTGGTCATCAGTGCGGATTATCTCTCGGTGCTGGCGCAATTCACCTCGCGCTCGCCGCGGCTCGGCATCGACCAGCTCTACCCGCAGTCCATCCTCGTCATCGGCTACGGGCTGATGCTCGCGCGCCTCGTCCAGATCTACGTCATCTGGCTGCGCGACGGCCGGCCCGGCTTTCCCGGCATGCGGCCGGAACACCAGATCGACCTTGAGACGGGGGTGGAGAAATGAGCCCGCTTTCCGCCCTTGCCACGGTCTTCGTGGCGCTCACCGTCGTCGGCATGCCGCTCTTTGCCGCCGTCGGGCTGACGACGATCCTGGCGCTCTACCTGATCGACATCCCGTTCACGCTGATGGCGCAGACCGGCTATTCGAGCCTGACGCCATTTCCGTTGCTGACCATCCCGCTCTTCGTGCTCGCCGGACGGCTGATGGAGGTCGGCGGCATGGCCGAGCGGATGATCTCCGTCGCCACCAGCCTCGTCGGCGCCTATCGCGGCTCGCTCGGCCTCGTCACCTGCTTTGCCTGCATGCTGTTCGCCGCGCTCTCCGGCTCCGGCCCGGCGACGACGGCGGCCATCGGCTCCGTCACCATCCCGGCGATGCAGCGCGAGGGCTATTCCGTGCCGTTCGCCGCCGCCATCGCCGCCTCGGCCGGTGCGCTCGGCAGCCTGATCCCGCCGTCCAACCTGATGATCATCTACGGCCTCGTCTCGGAGACCTCGATCCCGCGGCTGTTCCTGGCCGGCATCGTGCCGGGGATCATCATCACCGTCCTCTTGATGCTGACGACCTACGCGATCGCGGTCCGGCGCGGCTATGGCGGCTCCGGCGAGCCGTTCTCCTGGGGCCCGTTCCGCAAGGCGCTGTGGGACGGCAAATGGGCGGTCGGCGCGCCGCTCATCATCCTCGGCGGCATCTATGGCGGCGTCTTCACGCCGACGGAGGCGGCCTCGGTCGCCGTCTTCTACGCGCTGTTCGTCGGCGTCTTCGTCTACGGCCAACTGACGATGAAGAAGGTCATCGAGTCCTTGCGCTTCACCGCGCTCCTCACCGGCATCCTGATCCTTCTGACGCCGACGCTCGCCTTCGGCCAGCTTTCCGCCTTCTACGACATTCCGAGCGCGGTGAAGGAGGGCATCACCTCGCTGACGACGAACGTCTATCTGGTGATGATCCTGATCGGCATCTTCTACATCATCATCGGCACCTTCATGGAGAGCCTGGCGCAGATCATCCTCTTCACCGCCGTCTTCCTGCCGCTGGTCACCAGCCTCGGGGTCGATCCGGTACTGTTCGGCGTCTTTACCGTGATCACCTGCGAGATCGGCTTCCTGACGCCGCCGCTCGGCGGCAACCTCAACGTCGCCTCGCGGATATCGGGCGTCACCATTGAGCAGATATCCGTTGCCGTCCTGCCCTATATCGTCGCCTACATCCTCGGGATGCTCCTGCTGATCTTCCTTCCCGACGTGGCGACCTTCTTTCCGGACATGGTCTACGGCCCGGCCCGGCACTGACATCCGCTTCAGATTTTTATGGAGGATCGCATGCTCGACATCGTGATTAGGAACGGCCGTGTCTTCGACGGTACGGGTGCGGACGAAATCCTTGCCGACATCGGGATCAAGGACGGGCGGATCGCGGCGATCGGCCGGATCGAGGACGCCGGCGAGGTCGAACTCGATGCGGCGGGCCTTGCCGTCTCGCCGGGCTTCATCGACCTCCACACCCATTCCGACTTCACGCTTGCCGCCAACGGCAAGGCGGAAAGCCAGGTGCACCAGGGCGTCACCACCGAGGTCGTCGGCCAGTGCGGTGTCTCCTGTGCCCCGGCTCGCAACAAGGCCGATATCGAGCTGATGGCGCCGGGCTTCACCGAGGGTGCGGTCGACGTCGACTGGCTGTCCTTCGCCGACTATCTCGACCACCTCGATGGGGTCGCCCTCGGGGTCAACGTCGCCGCCTTCGTCGGCCACGGCACGATCCACCGCGCCGTCCTCGGCGATGCGCTGAGGCCGGCGAGTGACGAGGAAGTCGACGAGATGAAGGCGCTCCTGGAAGAGAGCCTCGAAGGCGGCGCCTACGGCTTTTCCACGGGCCTGGAATACTGGCCCGGCAGCCTAGCCGATCCGGACCAGCTCACCGAGATGGCTAAGCTCGCCGCCAAATACGACGTCCTCTACGCCACCCATGTGCGCAATCGCGACCGCTTCTACGACCTCGGCTTCGGCGAGGCGCTGGCGACGGCGCGTGCGGCGGAAGCGCGGCTGCAGATCTCCCACATCCAGCCCAAATACGGCGCGCCCGACTACGCCATGCAGCATGCGCTGGAGATGTGCTCCAGCGCGCGGGCCCGCGGCACCGACGTCGCCTTCGACGTCATCCCGCATGACTGGAGCCACACCCGCGTGCTCGCCATCCTGCCGCAATGGGCGCAGGAGGGCGGGGTGGACGCCGTGCGCCAGCGGCTGACCGACCCGGCGATGCGCGCGCGGATCAAGAAAAACCCGCGTCCCATGTGGCGGCTGGTCAGCGCCGGCATCTGGGACAAGATCGTCCTGATGCAGTCGGACGCCAACCAGGACCTCGTCGGCATGACCTTCGACGAGATCGGCCGCAAGCGCGGCGCCGATCCCTATGACGCCGTCCTTGACCTCCTCGTGGAAGAGGACGAGGACATGAACCAGCTCATGTGGACCTCGCAGTCGTTTTCCGAGGACGACATCGAGTTGGCCCTCGGCCACGACGATTGCGCTGTCATCTCCGATACGCTGGCGCTGGCGCCCTATGGCTGCCTCAAGCACCATATCGGCTCGCTGTCGGGCTATGGCTGGGCGGCGCGGTTCCTGCAGCATTACGTGCGCGACAGGGGCGTGCTGACGCTTGGCGAGGCACTGCGCCGGCTGACCTCGCTGCCGGCGGCGCGGCTCGGCATTGCCGACCGGGGAACGCTCAAGGTTGGCGCGCGGGCAGATATCACGGTATTCGATGCAAAGACCATCGAAAGCCATACGGATGTGGACAATCCGCGCCGCTACGCCACGGGCGTCGCCCATGTGATGGTCAATGGCGGCATCGCCATGCGCGACGGCGAACGGACGGACGTCAATTCCGGCGAGGTACTGCGGCGGCACGGATAATGAGGCCGCCGGGGGAGGGAAAATGCTCAAGGACGCAACGCCCGAACGGTTCGAAAAATCCTTCACCCAGCAGGAGCCGATCCCCGAGGCGGCGATCGAACGCGCCGTGGAGATCCTGCGCACCGGGCGCCTCCACCGCTACAACACCGGACCGGGCGAAGACTCCGAGGCGGCCCTCCTGGAACGGGACTATGCGGCCTATCAGGGCAGCGACTACTGCCTTGCCTGCTCCTCGGGCGGCCAGGCGCTGCAGATCGGCCTGAGGGCCATCGGCGTCGCGCCCGGCGACAAGGTGCTCGCCAATGCCTGGACGCTGGCGCCGGTGCCGGGCGCCATCCATGCGGCCGGCGGTGTTCCGGTGTTCGTCGAAATCGACGACAACTGGCACATCGACCTCGATGACCTCCGCGCCAAGGCCGAGGCGAGCGTCGCGAAGGTTCTGATGCTCTCGCACATGCGCGGCCACATCGCCGACATGGAGGCGATCTGTGGCATCTGCGAGGAGTTTGGGATCACCCTGGTCGAAGACTGCGCCCACACCATGGGGGCGCGCTGGAACGGCACGCTGTCGGGCAATTTCGGCCGCGTTTCCGGCTTTTCCGCCCAGACCTACAAGCACATCAATTCCGGCGAGGGCGGCTTGTTGACGACCAGCGATCCCGATGTCGCGGCACGTGCCGTCGTCCTTTCCGGCTCCTACATGCTCTATGAGCGGCACGGCGCGATTCCCGATAGGGAGGTGTTTGACCGCGTGCGACTGGAAACGCCGAACCTGTCGGCCCGGATGGACAACCTTCGTGCCGCGCTGCTGCGCGAACAGATTGCCAGCCTCGACGACAACATCGCCCGCTGGAACGCGCGCTACCGTGTCCTCGAAGAGGGTCTCAGGGCCGCGCCCGGCCTTCGCATCGTGGAGCGCCTGCAGCACGAGGCGTTCGTCGGCTCGTCGATTCAGTTCCATGCGGACGGCATCGGCGCGGAGCGCATCCCGAACTTCGTGGAGAAATGCGCGGCGCGGGGCGTCGACCTCAAATGGTTCGGCGCCGCCGAGCCGGTCGCCTTCACCAGCCGCTACGATAGCTGGAAATACCTTGCCGACCTGCCGGATCTGCCGAACACGAAACGGGTGCTTGCCACCACCTGCGACATGCGCGTGCCGCTGACGTTCAGCGAAGACGACTGCCGCCAGATTGCGCGCATCATCGCCGATGTGGCCGGGGAGTTTCGCGGCTAGCTCGGCCGGGTCGTCTTGCCGACCGGCCAGACTTCCAGAACGGCCGCGCAGAGCACCAGCGCGCCGCCGGCCCACTCCCAAGGTCCGAGGTGCTCGCCGGCAAGAAGTGCGGCGGAGACGGCGCCGATCAGCACCTCGGCCATTAACAGGATACCGACGCGGGCGGGCTCGAGCCGGGGCGTCGCCCACATCAGCCCGGCCATCGACGCGCCCCACCAGATGCCGCCCGCAGCAACGATCCAGCCGAGGGCGGGCAAGGGATGCACGATGGCGGCAACGCCGGGCCATGGCTCCAGGACTGGCGCCAGGGCGAGCGCGCCGGCAAGGGCGCCGGCGGCAAAGACGAAGCTCGCCGCGCCCGGCTCCAGCCTCGCCTTTGTGCGGATGCCGGTCGTTGCCGCCGACCACAGGAGGCCGGAGACGAGCGCCAGCCATTCGCCGGTGCCCCTCGGGACGGGAATCTCGCCACCCGCGCCGAGCATGACGACAAGGCCGAGAAGGCCGACGACGATCGCGGCAATCCGCAAGGCCGGCGTCGGCCAGCCCATGACGAAGCGGCCGATGAGGGTGCTCCACACCGGCGTCAGGAAGAACAACAGGATGACGATCGCGACCCGGCCATAGACCAGGGCGATGGAGTAAAGCACGAAGGCGAGGCCGCCGAACGCGACCGAGGCGACGGCCGGCAGTCCTGCCGCCAAAAGGCCGCGCCGGCCGCGGATCGCGAACGGCATCAGCAGCAGCGTCGCCGCACCGACAATGGCAAGGGAGCCCCAGGCGCCGGGCAGGGCAAGGTCGGCCAGCCGGCGCACCGGCAGCCAGTAGAGCCCCCAGAGTATCCCCGTCACCACCACGGTGGCGGAGGCGGCAAATGTCGTGCGATCGCTGTCCATCGGCAGGGTTAGACGGTATCGCACCGCGCGGCGCAAGCGGGCTCTCGGGAAAGACCCGCGGCGGATCTGCTGCACCGCCCTGGGGTTGAACCTCTATCGGCACATGCTACCGGTGTTGCGTCGAACTACCGCATTCCAACCGGCGTTCGGCGCACCAAATTTGTTACAGGCGTTACCATGCGGTCGCGGCAATCGGCGATTGGTTGAACGCCAGCAGTTTCAGCGAGTGCTCTTTCACGGGAGAAGGACGATGGCTGAAACATCGATGCCTGCCCCGGGTTTGATCTTCGGCAAAGCGCCGATCCGGCAGGCGCGGGGACAGGGTTTTCAAGAACAGTTTCGGATCGCCGGTTCCGGCGGGGCCTTTCTTGCGGCCCGTCCGCGGCGGTCGTGCCGGCCGGCATGCACATATGCAGCACCAGGGACACGACAAGGAGACTGACCATGACCACCAAGCGCACAAAGCAGGCGGCGACCATGGCGGCGGGGATGCCGGCGGCCTTCCTGCCGGAGGCCATGTCCACCGGACTGGTCGCGATGGCCCGCACCCAGAGCCGCCTCGCCACCACCGCCATCGACACCAATGTCGAGGTTCTCGATTTCCTTCGGAACCGGTTGCAGAAGGACCGGGACCTGATCGACGAGATCGCGGACTGCAAGGACGCAATGGAAATGATGGATGCCTGGCTTGGCTTCTGGAGCGAGGCCTTCACCGGCTACACCGACGAATTCACGAAGGTGGCGTTCGCCAACGTCAAGACCGCAAGCGATGCGGTGCAGGAGATCAGCCGTGAGGCGACGGTGGGCACCGACGCGGGCGGCATTCGCCCGGCGGCCTGAGCCATGACCAGCATGCATCGCGGGGCAGGTGGCACAAAGGACCGGAAGCGCAGTATAGGGTCGCGCCATGCGGCGGGACGGCGGACAGCCAAGGCGGCTGCCGGCGTCCCGGCGCCGAAGGTCGTGCCATTGCCGGGTGCTGCCCGTTCGGTGAGCGCTCCGCAGGACGACGGGCGGACCGAACAGCCGGCGCTGGAGTTCGACCGCCAGCTCCATGCGGCCTACGGGCAGATGAGCGGCGGGCTGTCGCTGCTGGGGCTTTACGGCGCCTATGTCGACTGGGCCGCGCATCTTGCCATCTCGCCGGCAAAGCAATGGGAGCTTGCCGGCAAGGCGGGCAAGAAATGGGCACGGCTCGGCACCTATGCGGCCAAATGCGCCCTGTCGCCGGCTGGCGAGGTCGCGCCGTGCATCGATCCGCTCGCCCAGGACAAGCGCTTTTCGGCACCGCAATGGCAGGCGCCGCCGTTCAGCATCGCCTACCAGGCGTTCCTGCTCGGCCAGCAATGGTGGCACAACGCGACGACGTCGGTGCGCGGGGTCAAGCGGGAGGACGAGGCGCTCGTCGAGTTCTACAGCCGGCAATGGCTGGACATGGCGGCGCCCTCCAACTTCGCCCTGACCAATCCGGAAGTGATCGACCAGACGATCCGCGAACAGGGCCGCAACCTGCTGCGCGGGGCGTCCTATTTGCTCGACGATGCCATGGCTGCCGTCGGCGCGGCCGAGACGGACGGCACGGCCGGGCCGCTGCTCGGCAAGACCATGGCGGCGACGCTCGGCAAGGTCGTGTTCCGGAACCGGCTGATCGAGCTCATCCAGTACAGCCCGTCGACGAAGACGGTCCACGCCAATCCGGTGCTGATCGTGCCGGCCTGGATCATGAAATACTACATCCTCGACCTTGAGCCGGGGACCTCGCTGGTCGAATACCTCGTCGGCAAGGGCCACACCGTCTTCTGCATCTCCTGGAAGAACCCGGATGCGGAGGACCGGGACCTTGCGCTCGACGACTATCGCCGGCTCGGCGTCATGGCCGCGCTCGATGCCGTTGCCGCCATCAACGGGCCGGCGCCGGTCAACCTCGTCGGCTACTGCCTCGGCGGCACGATGGCGCTGATCGCTGCAGCCGCGATGGCGGGCGTGAAGGATGACCGGCTCGCCTCGATCAGCCTCTTGGCCGGCCAGGGCGATTTCGCAGATGCCGGCGAACTGGGCCTCTTCGTCACCGAAAGCCAGCTCGCGCTCACCGAAGACATCATGGAAACCGTCGGCTATCTCGACCAGCGGGCGATGGCCGGGGCGTTCCGGATGCTGCGCTCGCGCGACCTCGTGTGGTCGCAGATGGTGCGGGAATATCTCCTCGGCAAGCGCGCACCTCCGGGAGCGTTCGAACTTTGGAACCACGACGCGACGCGGATGCCGGCGCGCATGCACGGCGAATATCTGCGCTCTATGTACCTCAACAACGACCTTGCCGAAGGCCGGTTCAGGGTCGCCGGCGAGCGCATCTTCCTGGAGAACATCGAGGTGCCGGCCTTCGTGGTGGCGACGGAGCGCGACTACATCGCGCCCTGGCCGTCGGTCTTCAAGCTGACGCTGATCCTCGGCGGCGACGTCGTCTTCGCGCTCGCCTCCGGCGGCCACAATACCGGCATCGTCGCCGCGCCCGACAATCCGAAGGCCTCGCACCGGCTGATGGAGCATCCGGAGAACGCGACCCATCTCGACCCCGACGAATGGCGGGCCGGGACGGCGCCGCAAAAGGGAAGCTGGTGGCCGGCCTGGGAGGGCTGGCTGGGCGACCTCGGCGGGCCGATGCGCGCGCCGCCGCCGCTCGGCAATGGCGAGGCGGGCTATCCGCCGCTCGGTGATGCGCCGGGCAGCTATGTGATGGAGGCCTGAGAAGCCCGGCCGGTGGGTATATGATGGGGGAGGGGCGTCATTGCGGTAGTGAGTCGATGGAACAGGCGGCGGAAGCTTCGGGACGGGTGATCGCGGTGCGCGGCGCCGTCGTCGATGTCGCCTTCGATGCCGGCCCGCTGCCGCCTATCGACGATTCCCTCCTTATCGAGCGGGACGGGGCCAAGCCGATCCTTGCCGAGGTACAGGCGCATCTCGGCGAGCGTACCGTGCGCGCCATCGCGCTGCAGGCGACGGGCGGCCTTTCCCGCGGCGCCGGCGTGCGCGTTCCCGGCGCGCCGCTGGAAATGCCCGTCGGCGAGGCCGTGCTCGGGCGTCTCCTCGACGTTGCCGGGCAGACGGGCGACGGCGGCGATCCGCTTCCCGAGGACACGCCGCGCCGGCCGATCCACCGCAAGCCGCCGGAATTCGCCCGCCAGACCGGGGCGACCGAACTTTTCGCCACCGGCATCAAGGTCATCGACCTCCTTGCGCCGATCGCCCAGGGCGGCAAGGCGGCGATGTTCGGCGGCGCCGGCGTCGGCAAGACCGTGCTGGTGATGGAACTGATCCACGCCATGGTCTCGGCCTATCAGGGCATTTCCGTCTTTGCCGGCATCGGCGAGCGCTCGCGCGAGGGCCACGAGATGCTGCTGGACATGCGCGAATCCGGCGTCCTCGACCGCACGGTTCTGGTCTACGGCCAGATGAACGAGCCGGCGGGCGCGCGCTGGCGGGTGCCGATGTCGGCGCTGACGATTGCCGAAACGTTTCGCGACGAGGACCGGCGCAACGTCCTCCTGCTGATGGACAACGTGTTCCGGTTCGTCCAGGCGGGGGCGGAGATCTCGGGCCTGCTCGGCCGGCTGCCCTCGCGGGTCGGCTACCAGCCGACGCTGGCGAGCGAGGTCGGCGCGCTGCAGGAGCGGATCGCCTCGGTCGCGGGTGCCGCCGTCACCGCCATCGAGGCGGTCTATGTGCCGGCCGACGATTTCACCGACCCAGCGGTCACCACCATCGCTGCCCATGTGGACAGCATGGTGGTGCTGTCGCGGGCGATGGCGGCGGAGGGCATGTATCCGGCCATCGACCCGATCGCCTCGTCCTCGATCCTGCTCGATCCGCTGATCGTCGGAAAGGAACACGCGGACACCGCCATCGCGGTGCGCCAGACCTTGGAGCACTACCGCGAACTCCAGGACGTCATCTCGCTGCTCGGCATGGAGGAACTGGGCCTGGAGGACCGGCGCACGGCCGAGCGGGCGCGGCGGCTGCAACGGTTCCTGACCCAGCCCTTTGCCGTGACGGAGGCGTTCACCGGTGTTGCCGGCAAGTCCGTCGGGATCGCCGAGACCATCGCCGGCTGCCGAGCGATTCTTGCCGGCGACTGCGACGACTGGCCGGAAAGCGCGCTCTATATGGTCGGCACGCTGGACGAGGCGCGGGCGAAGGCGGAGGCCGGGCCGAAAGAATCCAGGCCGGCGAAAGCGGGGGCCGCGCCATGACGTTGTCCCTCACCATTTCAACGCCGATGGCGGTGCTGGTCGACGGCATCGAGGTTGAGGCCGTGCGGGCCGAGGACCTCAGCGGCAGCTTCGGCATCCTGCCGGGGCACACCGATCTCCTCACCGTGCTGCCGGCCTCCGTGGTGCGCTGGCGTCTTGCGGACGGGGCGATGCGCTATTGCGCGATCCGCGGGGCCGTCTTCACTGTCAACAACGGCCGCGAGGTGGCCGTGGCCTGTCGCGAGGGCGTCCTGGGCGACGACCTTGAGCGGCTGGAAGCCACGGTCCATGCGGAACGGGAGGAGGAGGCGGATGTCGACCGGCGCGCCCGGGTCGAGCAGATGCGCCTCCACGCCCAGGCGGTGCGCCAGCTCATGCGCTTTCTGCGCCCGCAGGGACGCTCCGCCATGGCGCGGCAAGCGCAGCCGGAGGAGGCGCCGTGAGCGAGGACGACCAGTTGGCCGAGGCGGCGCGGCGCGCGGCTGCCGGCCACGACCGGGCGCGCAACGAGCCGGAACCCTCGCTCGGCAAGCGGTTCGGCCAGATCGGCATTCTCGGCTGGGCCATCGTCGTGCCGATGCTGATCGGGCTTTTCTTTGGGCGCTGGCTCGACCGGACATTTGAGACAGGCGTCTTTTTCTCCGCGCCGCTGCTGATGGTCGGTGCGGTCATCGGCTTCTGGTCGGCCTGGAAATGGATGCACAGACAATGACGGCTGGGATCCTTCCCCTCCTTCTCCATTTCGCCCTCGGCCTAGCCGCCGGGTTCGCGGTCGGCCTCTTGCATTTCCGGCTGCTCTGGTGGAACACGCAGATGCTGCTCGGGTCCGGTTCCGCAGTCGCGGCGATTGCGGTCGTCGTCCTCCGCTTTGCCGTCCTCATCGGCGCGTTCGTGCTGCTTGCCCAATTCGGGGCGCTGGCGCTGCTTGCCGGCGCGGTCGGTGTGCTCGCCGCAAGGCAGGTTGCGGTCAGACGCTACGGGGGCGCGGCATGAACGGCTCGCCCCTCGTCCTGGAGCCGGCCTTCTTTGTCGGGCCGGTGCCGATCACCGAGCCGGTGATCGTGACCTGGGTCCTGATGGCGGTGCTGGCGCTCGGCTGCGCGATCCTTACGCGCCGGCTGAAACTCCGTCCGAGCCGGACGCAGGCGGCGCTGGAGCTGTTCGTCACCGCCATCGACGGCCAGCTCCGCGACATCGTCGGCGGCGATCCGGCCCCATTGCGGGCGCTGATCGGCACCATCCTGCTCTATGTGCTCATCGCCAACTGGATGTCGATCGTGCCCGGCGTCGAGCCGCCGACGGCGCATATCGAGACCGATGCGGCGCTCGCCCTCATCGTCTTTGGGGCGACCATCTGGTTCGGCGTTCGCGCGCGCGGGGCCGGCGGGTACCTGAAAACCTTCGCGGAGCCGAGTTGGGTGATGATCCCGCTCAACCTGGTCGAACAGATCACCCGCACCTTCTCGCTGATCGTGCGCCTCTTCGGCAACGTCATGAGCGGCGTCTTCGTCGTCGGCATCATCCTGTCGCTCGCCGGCCTCCTGGTGCCGATCCCGCTGATGGCGCTGGAGCTCCTCACAGGGGCAGTCCAGGCCTACATCTTCGCCGTCCTTGCCGCCGTCTTCATCGGCGCCGCCGCCTCCGAGGGCGGCCAACAACCCCAACGAGGCTCAACATGAACTGGATCGAGATCGTCAGCATCTTTTCCGCCGCCATCGCCGTTTCCTTCGGCGCCATCGGGCCGGCGCTCGGCGAGGGGCGGGCCGTGGCCGCGGCGATGGACGCCATCGCCCGCCAACCGGATGCCGCCGGCACCCTTTCGCGGACGCTCTTCGTCGGCCTTGCCATGATCGAGACGATGGCGATCTATTGCCTCGTCATCGCCCTCCTGGTGCTCTTCGCCAACCCGTTCACCTCGTAAGGATCGGCGCGCCGCCATGCAGATCGACTGGTGGACGCTCGGGCTGCAGACCGTCAACGCCCTCGTTCTCGTCTGGCTGCTGGCGCGGTTCCTGTTCCGGCCGGTGGCAAAAATCCTCGCGGAACGCCGGGCCGAGGCTGAAAAGACGCTGGATGACGCCGCAGCCGCACGAAAGGCCGCCGAAGACGAACGGGACAAGGCCAAGGCCGAGGCGGCAAAGACAGCTTCGAGCCGCGCTGCGATCCTCGGCGCCGCGCAGAAGGAGGCCGAGAAACAGAAGGCATCGCTGATGGCTGCCGCGCGGGCAGACGCCGACAAGCTGCGCGCCGAGGCGAAGGCCGCGATCGCCGGCGAGCGGCGGGCCGAGGAGAAAAAGATGAGCGCGCGGGCCGGCCGGCTGTCGGTCGATATCGCCAGGCGGCTGCTGGACCGGCTTCCGGAAGAGGCGCGCATCGCCGGCTTCATCGGCGGCCTCGCCGAGGGCGTTGCGGCCCTGCCGGAGGCGGCGCGGGCCGAACTGGCCGATGGCGCCGGACCGATGACCCTCACCGCTCCGCGTGCGCTCAATGACGACGAGAAAGCCGCCTGCGAAAGCGCCCTCGCAAAGGCGCTCGGGCGCGAGGTGGACATTAATGTTGCGGTCGACCCGGACCTTATCGCCGGGCTGGAACTCACCGGCCGCCATGCGTCCGTGCGCAACAGTTTCCGGGCCGACCTGGAACACCTTCAAGCGGAGCTGACACGCCATGACGACGCCTGACCCGACCGGTGAGACATGGCTGGAACGCCGCCGCGACACGGTCGCCTCGGCGAAGCTCGGACCGGAGGCGGAGACCGTCGGCCGCGTGGAGAGCGTCGGCGACGGCATCGCCTTCGTCTCCGGGCTGCCGGATGCGCGGCTCGACGAGCTGCTGCGCTTCGAGGGCGACCGCTACGGCTTCGCGCTGACCCTCGACGAGGATCGGATCGCCGCCGTTATCCTCGACGAGGCAACCGAGATCACGGCGGGCATGCGGGTGACCGGGACGGGCGAGGTGGTGCGCGTGCCGGTGGGCGAGGGGCTGCTCGGCCGCGTTGTCGATCCGCTCGGCCGGCCGCTCGACAGCGACGCGCCGATTGCGGCAACTGAACGCCATCCGATCGAAAGGCCGGCGCCGGCCATCGTCGACCGCGATCTCGTTGCGGCGCCGGTGGAGACCGGCGTCCTCGTCGTCGATGCGCTCTTTGCCCTCGGCCGCGGCCAGCGCGAACTGATCATCGGCGACCGGGCCACCGGCAAGACGGCGCTCGCGGTCGACGCCATCATCAATCAGCGCGACAGCGACATGATCTGCGTCTATGTCGCCGTCGGCCAGCGCGCCTCGGCGATCGAACGGGTGATCGACGCGGTGCGCGCGCACGGGGCGCCGGAGCGCTGCATCTTCGTCGTCGCGCCGGCCGCCGTCGCGCCCGGCCTGCAGTGGATCGCGCCCTTTGCCGGCTTCACCATGGCCGAGTATTTCCGCGACCGGGGCGGCCATGCCCTCATCGTCGTCGACGACATGATGAAGCACGCCGCCACCCACCGCGAGCTCGCCCTCCTGACCCGCGAGGCGCCGGGCCGCGAGGCCTATCCGGGCGACATTTTTTACGTCCATGCCCGCATGCTGGAGCGGGCGGCGAAGCTTTCGGAAAAGCTCGGCGGCGGTTCGCTGACGGCGCTGCCGATCGCCGAGACCGATGCGGGGAACCTTTCCGCCTATATCCCGACCAACCTCATTTCCATCACCGACGGCCAGATCGTGCTGGATTCCCGGCTCTTTGCCGCGAACCAGCGGCCGGCCGTCGATGTCGGCCTTTCGGTCAGCCGCGTCGGCGGCAAGGCACAGAAACCGGCGCTCCGCGACGTCTCCGGCCGGGTCCGGCTCGACTACGCCCAGTTCCTGGAACTGGAGATGTTCACGCGCTTCGGCGGCCTGTCGGACACCCGCGTCAAGGCGCAGATCGCCCGCGGCGAGGCCATCCGGGCGCTGCTCACCCAGCCGCGGTTCTCCCCGCTGCGGCTTGCCGACGAGGTGGCGCTGCTCGCCGCGCTCGCCGAGGGCGTTTTCGATGCGGTGCCGGCTGAGGTCGTCGAAGCGGTGCGCGGACGGCTTTCCGGCCATCTCGACGCCCAGGCTTCAGGCGCGGTTGCGGCGCTCAAGGAGACGGGCGAGCTGACGGCAGAGACGCGATCCACACTCGTCGAGGCCGTGCAGGCGCTGGTGGCGGACATCGTGGCGGAAAGGCCGGCGCCATGACCGGGCGGCTCAGCGAGGTCGATGAGCGGATCGGCAGCGTCCGGCAATTGAAGGCCGTGATCACCGCCATGCGCGGCATCGCCGCGGCGCGGGCCCAGGAGGCCAAGGCCCATCTTGCCGGCATCCGCGCCTATGCCGAGACGGTCGGCGGGGCCATCGGCGATGCCCTCGCGCTGATGCCGGACGTCGACGGACACGTTTCTGGCGACGCGGCGGCGGGGCGGCGCCTGGTGATCGCGCTCTCCTCCGAACAGGGTTTTGTCGGCACCTTCAACGAGCGGGTGCTCGATGCTGCGGCGAAGCATCTGAAAGGGACAGAGGCGGCAGAGCTTTTTCTTGTCGGCGATCGGGGACTGATGGCGGCCTCGGAGCGCGATCTGGACGTTTCCTGGTCGGCGCCGATGGCCGCCCATGTGGACGAGACCCAAGGCCTCGCCAACCGGCTCGCCGATGCGGTCCTGAAGCGGCTCTCGGCGGGCGTCACCGCGGTGACGGTGGTCCATGCCGTTCCCGCCGACGGGGGCGGCGCCGTCGCGCTCGTGGACCGCAGCCTGGTGCCGCTCGATTTCGACCGGTTCCCGGTCCGGGCCCGGGGCATCCCGCCGCTGGTCACCCAGGATCCGCAAACGCTGATCGCGCAGCTCGCCGACGAGTACCTCTTTGCCGAACTCTCGGAGGCGATCATGCTCTCCTTTGCCGCGGAGAACGAGGCGCGGATGCGGGCGATGATCGCCGCCCGCCACAATGTGGACGAGCGCCTCGACGACCTCACCGGCCTCTACCGGCGCCTGCGCCAGGACGAGATCACCGACGAGATCATCGAACTCGCGTCCGGCGCCGCCGCGGGAGCGGACGCCCGATAGCGGGCTGGTGCAGTGCGGCGTAAGACCACGCTTCAGGAAGGGGTTAATGGCGGCTGCCTGCGGCCGGCGCGGAACCGCAGGTTTTGTGTGCGCCGCGGCATGTGTATCACATTAGGACATGTATGCATAAGTAAATGCTATTTGATATTATAGCAGAGCCGGAACACACTTCAAAAAAACAACAACACCATTCCAGCAGAAGGGGTGAACGTGACGGCCGAACCGACGATTCTGGTGGCCGCCTACGGTGCGTGGGCGAAGGCTGAAAACAATCCCGCAACATTGACCTTACGGGCCGTGGCGGGCCGCGACTGGTCCGGCATCAACCTCGTTCCGCTCGAGGTGCCGGTGCTGACCGACCGGCTGACGGACACGATCGAGGCGGCGCTCGCAGAGCACAAGCCCGACGTCTGGCTCGGCATCGGCCTTGCCCCCGGGGCGACGACGATGCGGGCGGAAATGCTCGGCACCAACTGGCGTGATTTCGACGTGCCGGACGCGTCCGGCAACTGCCTTGAGGGCGTTCCGGTCATTAAGGGCGCGCCGACGGCCTACGCCGCCACGATCCCGAACCGGCGCATCGTCACGGCGATCCGCGCGGCGGGCATTCCGGCGATCGTCTCCTATGCCGCCGGCAATCATCTGTGCAATCAGATGCTGTTCACGGTGAGCCATCTCGTCGCCGAGCGCGGATTGCCGATGAAATGCGGCTTCCTGCACGTGCCGTTCACGCCCGAGCATGTGGCAAAGCATTGCGATCCGCACCATCCGGAACCGTCGATGGCGCTTTCCATGATGGCGGACGCCGTTTCCATCGCCCTTGGCGAGATCATCGCGGACTGGGGTGCTGCGTGATGCGTTCCCCGATCGCCTTTGCCGCCGCGCCGGCCCGCACCGTCGATCCCCCCGAGACAGCGCCACGGCCATGAGCGAGCCCATTCTCGAACTGCGCGGGCTGCACAAGCGCTTCGGGACGGCGGTTCCCGCGGACGACTTCTCCATGGACGTGGACCGGGGCGAGTTCTTCACCATGCTCGGCCCCAGCGGCTCCGGCAAATCGACCATCCTCAGGATGATCGCCGGGCTGGAATATCCCGACCGCGGCAGCATCGTCATCAACGGGCGGGACATGACCCGCGTGCCGCCCTGGGACCGCCATCTCGGCATGGTGTTCCAGAACTATGCCATCTTCCCGCATCTCGATGTCGGCCAGAACGTCGCCTATGGCCTGCGCAAGACCGGCACGTCGAAGGTCAATGCCAAGGCGCGGGTGGAATCCCTGCTTGCCCTCGTCGGCCTTGAGGGTTTTGGGGAGCGCAACGTTGCCCAGCTTTCCGGCGGCGAGCAGCAGCGGGTGGCGATCGCCCGGGCGCTGGCGCCGAACCCGTCGATCCTGCTCCTCGACGAGCCGCTGTCGGCGCTCGATGAAAAGATCCGGCGCGAGATGCAGGACGAGTTGCGCAACATCCACCAGCGCACCGGCACCACCTTCATCTACGTCACCCACGACCAGGAAGAAGCGCTGACGATGAGCGACCGGGTCGCGGTCCTCAATGCCGGGGCCTACGTCCAGTGCGACACGCCGAAGGAGATCTTCCGCTATCCGCGGACGCCCTTCGTCGCCCACTTCTTCCGTGGCTGCAACGTGTTGCAGGCGGAGTACCGGCGCCGCGACGACAAGGTTTTCGTGGCGCTCGCCGGCGCCGAGGCCGAGGTCGATCCGCGCGGGCGGGACCTTTCCTCAGGCTGCCTTGCGATCCGCGGCGAGACCGTCCATTTCGGCCCGCCGGCCGCGACCTCCGACATGGCGCTCAACGCCACTATCGAGGCGATCACCTATCGCGGCCTCTACAGCAACTACCATTTGAAGCTTGCCGACGGCCAGACGCTGGAAGCGACGCTTTCCCAGCGCAGTCCGATGGCCGTCGGAGACACCGTCTACATCTCCATTCACGCCGACAATCTCGTCGTGCTTGAGCCGGATTGAGGCCCAGAGACAATGGACCCGGTCCACCCCTTCCCGCGTGATCGGACCCTTCCCCCGATCACTGTCCTTCCAAGAGCCAGGGAGTCCCTCATGTCAGACTTTTCGCGTTTCACGCCGCAGCTCGACCGGCGCTCATTCCTGAAAACCACCGGCCTCGTCGGCGCCGCCGCGCTCGCCGGCAGCTTTGCGCCGTTTTCCGCCCTTGCCGCGGACGGCACCGTGACCATCGCCGATATCGGCGTCGGCGATCCGGGCGGCGACTGGTCGAAGTTCAAGGCCGCCACCGGCAAGGACGTCAATCTGGTCTCGATCGGCAATGCGCCGTCGGCCGTCGTCAACCAGTTGCTCGCCGGCGGCGGGCAGAAGACGTTCGACCTCATCAACATCGTCGGCGGCATGCAGAAGCCGCTCGCCGAGGCGGACCTGATCGAGGTCATCGACACCTCCAAGATGCCGAACTTTGCCAAGAACACCTATATCGACACCTATCTCGCCGAGGGTTCGCCGGGCTTCGACTTCATCGGCTATGACGGCACGCTCTATGGCGTTCCGACCGTCCTGCAGGCGGATTCCTTCGGCTACCTGCCGGACAAGACCGGCGAGATCGACAGCTACGGCGCGTTCTTCGATCCGAAGTTCAAGGGCTTCGTCGCCCTTGAGGACAACTACACGACGACCGGCCAGAAGACCGCGCTCTACCTGAAGGCCAACAAGCTGGTCGACATCGAGGACCCGGGCGACATGACGCCGTCGGAGCTGAAGAGCGTCATCGACTTCCTGATCGAGAAGAAGAAGGAAGGCCAGTTCCGGCTCATCTGGTCGGGCTTCGAGCAGGGCGTCAACCTCCTCACCAGCCAGGAAATCTACGTCATGGACTGCTGGGAGCCGATGGTCTTCGTCGCCCGCGACAAGGGCGTCAACGTCAAATATGCCTCGCCGAAGGAAGGCTACCTCCTGTGGGCGATGGCCGCCTATCTGGTCAACAACCCGGACCGCAGCGAGGAAGAAACCGACGCCGCCTACGCGCTGCTCGATTTCATGCTCGGCCCCTGGTACGGCGCCAAGATCACCGGCATGCGCGGCTACATGACCAATCCGATGGCGGCGGAATATGCGGCCGCCCATCCGGACGAGTTCTCCAAGGAAGAGGCGGAGAAAATCGCGGCCATCGATGCCCGGGTGAAGGAAAAGTTCGCCTATGGCGGCACCTGGCAGAACCGCTGGCCGACCCATGTCGAGGCATACGAAGAGGAGTGGCAGCGCTTCAAGGCCGCATAGGCCCGGCTGCGTAACCTCCCATCCAGCATGCGGGCACGCCGATCTTGAGGACACCACGATGAAAAGCATCCGTTTCGACGCTCTTCTTCGCGTCCTCGTGCTCGGCCTGCCGCTCCTTCTGGTGGCGATCCTGATCCTCGGCCCGCTGGGGATCATGGTCGCCGTCAGTTTCTGGAAGAAGACGGGATTTGCCATGGTCCCGGATTTTACATGGCATGCCTATGCGACGTTCCTCTCCGGGGTCCGGATCGAGGTCTTCTGGCGCAGCCTCTGGGTGGCGGCCTCGTCCACCGTCCTGATGCTGCTGATCGCCTATCCGCTCGCCTATATCGTCGCCAAGAAGGTGCGGCCGACCTTGGTCGGGGTGACGCTGTTCCTGTTCTCCGTACCCTTCCTCGTCAACTTCATCATCCGCACCTTTTCCTGGTCGGACATCCTCGGCCGCAGCGGCTTCGTCAACAGCGCGCTGATGGGGCTCGGCCTCACCGATGCGCCGCTCGACTGGTTGCTCTACAGCGATTTCGCGGTCTATCTGGGGCTCGTCACGGCCTATATGCCGTTCATGATCTTTCCGATCTGGCTGTCGCTGTCGGGCACCGACAAGCGCTACGAGCAGGCGAGCTGGGTGCTCGGCGAGGGCCGTCTGATGACCTTCTGGCGGGTGACGCTGCCGCTGTCGCTGCCGGGCGTCTTTGCCGCCGCCATCTTCGGCTTCGTCGGCGCCTTCGGCGAATTCGCCGTCTCCGTCATCCTCGGCGGCACCGGCTACCAGCTTCTCGGCAACTCCATCATCTCCTCGCTCAACGTCATCAACTATCCGCTGGCCTCGGCGATGTCGACGTTCTCCGTCGTCGTCATGCTGGCGCTGCTGGTGGCGTGGTTTTATTTCTTCGATTTGCGCCTCTTCCTCGGCAAGATCATGGGGCGCCGATGACGACGCCGGCACCGACATCCGCGCAGCGCGCCGCCAACGGCCTCGTCTGGGGCTTCGTCGCCCTGGTGCTCGTCTTCCTCTATGCGCCGATGGTGCCGCCGGTGCTGCGCTCGTTCGCCGGTGCCTCGGCGGAGACCGGCGGTCTGTTCGTCAGCTACCGGGCGATTTTTGAGGACCCGCTCCTCATCGGCGGCATCTGGAACACCGTCATGATCGGCGCCATCGTCGCCGTGGTTACGCCCGTTCTGGCACTGGCGATCGCCCAGGCGCTGCGCGAATGGCAGAAGCCGCGGCTGATCCTCGGCCTCGTGCTGTTGCCGCTGTTCGTTCCCGGCGTCAGCATGGGCGTTGCCATGGCCGTGTTCTTCAAGGTGCTCGGCGTCGAGCCGTCGCTGCTCACCATGAGCGTCGTCCAGATCCTCTGGGCGCTGCCGTTCGCGACGCTGGTCATCATGACGGTGATGGCGAGTTTCGAGCAGACCTATCTGGAGGCCGCCTATGTGCTCGGCTCCAACCGCTTCGCCGCGTTCTGGAAGGTGGAGCTGCCCTGCATCCGCCAGGGGCTGTTCGGGGCGGCGGCGTTCTCGCTGATCCTCTCCTTCAACGAGACCATCCGCACCTCGATCGTCCAGGGCGGCCGCAATACCGTGCAGACCTATCTCTGGTCCCAATATCAGCAGGTGGGCCTCAGCCCGGCGCTCTATGCGCTGATGACCTTGCTGATTGTCGCAACGCTCGCTCTTATGGCAGGGATCGTCGTCATTACCCGACGGCGCCAACTCTCCTGAGGCCATGCGCTACCGACAGATCGAAGCCTTCCGCTATGTGATGGTGACCGGCACCACCACCGGTGCCGCCGACGCCATGGCGATCACCCAGCCGGCCGTCAGCCGCCTGATCGCGGACCTGGAGGCCGATCTCGGCTTTCGCCTGTTCAATCGGGTCAAGGGCCGGCTGGCGCCGACCACGGAGGCGCTGCGCTTCTACCAGGGCGTCGAGCAGTTCTATATGGGCCTCGACCATGTGGAGCGGGTGGCCGAACAGATCCGCACCCAGCGGCCGGCCGACCTCAAGGTCTGCGCGACGCCGGCGCTCGCCACCTACATCTTTCCCGAAGCGGTCAAGCGGTTCCGGGTCGACCATCCGGAGGTCAGCCTCGTCATCGAGGGGTTCTCGTCCTCGGAGATCGTCACAAGGCTGCAGACGCACCTGTCGCATCTGGCGGTGACGCTCGCCTTCCCGGAGGTGACCGGCATCGTCCAGGAGCCGCTGATGGAGGCATCGCACGTCTGCGCCGTGCACGAATCCCATCGGTTAGCGCAGAAGGAGGTGGTGACGCCGGAGGATTTCATCGGCGAGGATGTGCTCCGGATCCTGCCGAGCGGCCTCGTCAACTGGAACCGGGTGGCGAAGATCCTCTCCGATGCCGGTGTCGACTACGAGCGCGGCATCGGCATCCAGAACTCCCACACCGGCTACGGCCTCGTCGCGGCGGGGCTGGCCATCGCGCTGATCGAGCCCTTCGCGGCGCCGACCTGGCTCAACAACGGCGTCGTCATCCGCCCGTTCGAGCCGAAGGTGACCTTCCAATACGTCATCGCCCACGCCCAGTCGCTGCAGCAGACCGACACCCAGCGCGCCTTCGCGGAAATCGTCCGGGACCTCTGCCAGGGACCTTGAGGGGCCGCTCTTAAGATCGGAGCCGGGAACGGGCGCGCGACCGGTGCCACGCCGTCTCCCTGTTTTGCCCGGCCTCAGCCCTCACGCCACTTCGGCCACAGCCATCGTCAGACCGGCGGCGAAGGCGTTTTGGTTGAGGCGTTCGAGTTTGGCGGGGGTCATGGCGAGGATGCTGGCGAGGAGGGGCTCGGGCGGGCAGAGGCCGCTCAGGGCCGTCAGGGCGCCGAGGGCGACGATGTTGGTGACGCGCGGGTTGCCGAGGTTTCGGGCGGTCTCGGTGAAGGGGAGCCGGAGCGCGCGGAAGGGGCCTTCGGGGACGGTCGTGACCCGTTCGGCATCGACCAGGACCAGAGAATGGGCACCGAGGAGGCCATCCGAAGCCCGCGCCGCAGCATCGTCGAGGATCAGCAGGTAGTCGAGGCGCCTTGCCAACGGATAGTCGGCCTCGCCGTCGCTGACGACGAGGTCGGAGCGGCTGAGGCCGCCGCGCGAGACCGGCTCATAGGCGTTCGACTGGGCGACGGTGCGGCCGGCGCCGGCGAGCGCCGCCGCCATGATGCGGGCGGAGAGCAGGAGGCCCTGGCCGCCGCTGCCGCTGAAGCGGATTTCCGTCGTCGCCATCACGCCTCCTCCTCGCCGCGCTGGCGGGCTGCCATCGCCCGGTAGGCGGCGCCGTATTCCGGCCGCTCGTTGCGGGCGATGACGCCGGTCTTCAGATGGTTCGGCCGGAACGGCACGTCGACCGTGTTGCGATAGGCGAAGGGGCGCATGGCGCTTTTCTTCGCCAGCATCATCTCCGGCGAGGCGCCGAGGTCGTTCTTGCGGCCGTAGATCTCCGTGCAGTCCGAGAGCACCTCCACGAAGGAGAAGCCCGGATGGGCGATAGCCTGGCGGATCAGGTCGCGGAGCGACAGCACCTGCGCCGTCACGTCCCGGCCGACGAAGCCGGCCCCGGCAGCGGCAACGAGCGCGCAGGCATCGAAGGTCGGCTCGGTGTTGCCGGCCGGCGTCGTCGAGGTATAGCGCCCCTCAGAGGTGGTGGGCGAGACCTGACCGCCGGTCATGCCGTAAATCTCGTTGTTGAGCATCAGGCAGGTGATGTCGAGATTGCGCCGTGCGGCATGGATCAGGTGGTTGCCGCCGATGGCAAGGCAGTCGCCGTCGCCGGTGATGACGATGACGTGGAGGTCGGGGCGCGCGAGCTTCAGGCCGGTGGCGAAGGTCAGCGGCCGGCCGTGAGTGGTATGAAACGTGTTGGCGTCGATATAGGCGCTGAGCCGGCCGGAACAGCCGATGCCGGAGACGACCGCCAGCCTGTCCTTGTCGAGGCCGAGGTCGTGGATCGCCCACAGGAGGGCGCGGAGCGCGATGCCGTGGCCGCAGCCGGGGCAGAGGAAATGCGGCATCTGCTCCTGGCGGATCCAGGCGTTGATGTCGAACGGGTCGGTTTTCAAAGGAGCGTTCATGCCAGCGCCTCCCTTGCGGCGTGGGCGATGTCGTCGGGCGAGATGGCCTGGCCATCGATGCGGTTGAGCGGGCGAGCCTCGGCCCTGCCGGCAAGCACGCGCTCCACCTCCAGCACCAGTTGCCCCTGGTTCATCTCCGGGACCAGCACGGTGCGGGCGCCCGATCTGGCGAGGACGTCGCGGAGCGCCTGTTCCGGGAACGGCCAGAGCGTCACCGGGCGGAAGAGGCCGGCCTTCAATCCCTCGGATCGGAGCTCGCGGATGGCGAGCCGGGCGGCGCGGGCCGAGATGCCGATGGCGACGATCAGGAGATCGGCGTCGTCCGCCTCAAGAACCTGCCAGCGCTCGATCTCCTCGCGGTGCAGTGTCAGCTTGTCGGTGGTGCGCCGCACGGCAGCGGCGGCCTCTGCGGGCACTTGCGTCGGGAAGCCGCCTGGCGCGTGGGTCAGCCCCGTGGTGTGGGCCCTGAACCCGTCGCCGGGCCGCGCCATCGGCGGGATGAGATCGTCGGTGACGGCATAGGGCAAAAAACCCTCGCGCGGGCCGTCGGCGAATTTGCGCCAGACCTCCGGGCCGTCGGGAATGGCGGCAAGGTCGACGGTCTCGGTCAGGTGGCCGATGATTTCGTCGAGGAGCACCACGACCGGGACCCGAAGCCTCTCCGACAGCGCCACCGCGCGCATCGTCTCGGAGTACGCTTCGCTGACGGAAGCCGGCGCCAGCACGACGATGGCGTGGTCGCCATGGGTGCCCCAGCGCGCCTGCATGATGTCGCCCTGGGCCGGGCGCGTCGGCATGCCGGTCGAGGGCCCGCCGCGCATCACATTGACGATGACGCAGGGGATTTCCGCGCCCGAGGCATAGCCGAGGTTTTCCTGCTTCAGCGAAAAACCGGGGCCGGAGGTGGCGGTCATCGCCTTGACGCCGCCCATGGAGGCGCCGATCACCGCGCCCATGGAGGCGATCTCGTCCTCCATCTGGACGAAGGTGCCTCCGACCTTCGGCAGTTCGCGCGACATCACCTCGGCGACTTCGGAGGACGGCGTGATCGGGTAGCCGGCGAAGAACCGGCAGCCGGCGCGGATGGCGCCGAGCGCGCAGGCTTCGTTGCCTTCCAGGTTTCGGCGCAGCGCGGTCATTCGGCGGGCTCCGTGGCGGCTTTGGTCGTGGCGGGGGTATCGGCGACCGGCGTGTTGGTGACGGTGATCGCGAGGTCCGGGCAGAGCCAGGCGCAGAGCTGGCAGCCGGTGCAAAGATCCGGCAGCGCCAGCTCCGCCTTGAGCTGGCCGTTGAGCCGCAGGCAGCGTTCCGGGCAGATCTTCACGCAGATGTCGCAGCCCTTGCACCAGTCCGCGACGATCTCCACGACCGTCTCGACCTCGGGGTGGTGCACTTCGACATGCGCCTTATGGAGCCCGTCGGGCGTGACGTCGATGCGTTTCGGCGCGGCGCCGGCCCAGGCGCGACCCTCGGCGAACGCCTTGCGGTTGATCTCGACGGATTTCTCCGGAACGGTCGCGGAGATGACGTCGAGCCAGGCGTCCTCGGGGAAATCGAGCGCCGTGGACAGGGCGCCGAGGAGCACCGTGTTGGCGGCCTTGGCGTTGCCGAGATTGGCGGCCATCGTCGTTGCGTCCATCACATAGCCGGCGTGCACCTGCTCGATGATCTCCTCCGGCGCCTGGGGCGCATAGGCGGGTTCCGCGCCGCGCTTGCGGCTGAGGCAGGCAAAGGGCGGCACGATCTTCTGGCAGTCGGCGATGAAGGTGCCGGTGTCCGGCTTCAGGTGGCGTAGCCAGCGCAGGCCCTCGGCCCATTCCAGCGCGACCAGGATATCGACCTCGCCCTCGGGGATCGTCGGCGACCAGACCTTGGGGCCGAAGCGGACGTGGCTGAAGACGCCGCCGCCCCTCTTGGCCATGCCGTGGACCTCGCTCTGCTTCACGTCGTGGCCGTCGGCCTGGCAGAGCTGCGCCAGCACCTTTGAGACCATGATGACGCCCTGGCCGCCGACGCCGACGATCAGCACGTTCATGGTGCGGTTCGACTTCTCGCCCATCGCCATCCCTAGTGCACCGGCCGGATCGAGTGGGAGGCGCAGAGCTGGGCGCAGAGGCTGCAGCCGATGCAGGCTTCCGCGTCGATCCGCACCTTGTGGCGGCCCTCGTGCCATTCCTCCGACCAGGTCAGCGCCGGGCAGCCGAGGTTCATGCAGGCCTGGCAGGCGATGCAGCTTGCCTGATCGACCTCCAGCGCCGGGCCCTTGATCTTGACCGGGTCGAGGACGCAAGGGCGGTCGGAAATCACCACTGAGACGCCCCTGTGGCTTGTGGCCTCGCGAAGCTGGCGGTGCATGGTCGCGACGTCGTAGCTGTCGACCTTTTCCACCCACTGGACACCGAGTGACTTGACGAGCTCGACGAAATCGACCCGCGGGGCCACGTCGCCGCGCAGGGTCTTTCCGGTGCCCGGATGGTCCTGGCCGCCGGTCATTGCGGTGATGTGGTTGTCGAGGATGAAGACGGTGATGTCGGCGTTGTTGTAGACCGCATCGATCAGCGGCGGGATGCCGGAATGGAGGAACGTGGAATCGCCGATGGTGGCGACGATGGGCTTTTCCTCGCTGCCGGCCTTGGCCATGCCGACGGCGTTGGCGATGCTGGAGCCCATGGAAACGCAGGTGTCGATGGACTTGAGCGGTTCGACCACGGCAAGCGTGTAGCAGCCGATATCGCCGGCGACCCGGGCATCGAGCGCGCGCAGCACCATGAAGCAGGCCGCGTGCGGGCAGCCGGCGCAGAGCACCGGCGGGCGGATCATCGGCGCGAACTCGAACGGCGCGGCGTTGCTGCGCGGCGCCATCAGCCCGGCGGCGGCAAGCCCGTCATGGACGATCTCCGGCGAGAACTCGCCCTCGCGCGGAAAAAAGGTCTTGCCGTGGCAGGCGATCCCCATCGCCTTCAGCGCATCCTCGATCAGGGGTTCGAGTTCTTCGACGACGATGACCGTCTCAAGGCCATGGCAGAAATCCTGGATCAGCCGGTCCGGCAGCGGCCAGGTGACGCCGAGTTTCAGCACCGGCACGTCGGGCACGCATTCCTTGACGTAGGTATAGGCGATGCCGGAGGTGATGATGCCGACGCTGCCCTCGCCCGCCTCGATGCGGTTGAGGGGGCTCTCGGAAAGCATCTCCTTCAACCGCTTTTCCCGCTCCAGCACCACGCCATGCTGGCGCCTGGCATGGGCCGGGATCATGACGTTCTTTGCGGGGCGGTCCTTGAAGCCATGCCCCGGATGCGCCTCGCGGGGACCGACGGCGACGGCGCTTCGGGTGTGCGACAGGCGGGTGGTGGAGCGCACGAAGACGGGGGTATCGAATGCCTCGGAAAGGTCGAAGGCGGCCTTGGTGAAGTCCAGCGCCTCCTGGCCGTCCGAGGGCTCCAGCACGGGCACCTGGGCAAAGCGCGCATAGATGCGGCTGTCCTGCTCGTTCTGGGAGGAATGGATGCCGGGGTCGTCGCAGACCGCCACCACGAGCCCGCCATTGACCCCGATATAGGAGAACGACATCAGCGCATCGGCGGCAACGTTCAGCCCCACATGCTTCATGGCGGTAAAGGCGCGCACGCCGGCAAAGCTCGCGCCGATGGCGACGTCCATCGCCGTCTTCTCGTTGGTCGACCACTGGGCGTGGATGTCCTCGCGCGGATAGGTCGCAACGGATTCCAGGATCTCGGTGGAGGGCGTGCCGGGATAGGCGGCGGCGACCCGCACGCCGGCCTCCCACACGCCGCGCGCGATGGCCTCGTTGCCGGTCAGCGGCCGGGCGGCACCCGCCGGCTTCGGGTCGGCGGCGCTCTCAGCCAGTGCAGCTTCGGTCATTGTCTTTCCTGTTTCCCCCGCTTTTGAAAATATTGTTACGCTTTCTACTATATGAATAGGAATTTTGTAACAAAGCGCGGATTGACGCGCGTGTTGGTACCGATCCGGTGGGGGACGATGACCGTATGGGAGAGTGCGTCCGGCGTTTTCAGGAGGACCTATGATGCGGACCATGCTCGGGCTTTTCGCCGCCGCGCTTTTGCTGGCGGCATCGATCGGCAACGCAATCGGTGGAGAAAAAGTGATCGACGATTTCCGCTCCAATCCCGACCAGAGATGGCGCTTCATCGCCGACACGGTCATGGGCGGCGTCTCCACGGGCAAGGTTGCCTTCCGGACGGAAGGCGGCGTTTCCTTCGCGGAGATGACCGGTGAGGTCAGCACGGCGAACAATGGCGGCTTCATCCAGTTCAGGCGAAAGGTCAATGCGCCACCCGAAGGGATCACCGGTGTGCGGCTCGTCGCCCGCGGCAACGGCCAGCGCTATTTCGTGCATCTGCGCACCAGCGGGATGATGATGCCCTGGCAGTACTATCAGGCGCCGTTCGAGGCGGGATCGGGATGGCGCGAGATCCCCATCCCGCTGACGGCGTTCAAGCGCTCCGGATCCTTGCTGCGCAAAGTGCCGTGGGCTGCATCGATCAGGTCCGTCGGCATCGTCGCCTACGGGCAAGACCACACGGCGAAGGTCCAGGTGCGCGAGATCGGCTGGTACTGAGTTTTCAGCGCAGCATGCCGTCCGCCCCCGCCGAATCCCTTATGCCGCGCCGGCGCGCGGCGAAATAGGGTACGAAGACGAGGGCTCCGATCAGGGCCGCCAGCAGGAAAGGCGCGCCGGGGAACACCGGCAGCCAGGCAACGCCGCCCGAAAAGGCCGAGAAGAGACCCGTCAGGATCGGCGGCGCGACGAAGAAGACGGCCGCCTTGGCGCTCATGATCGCGCCCTGCACCTCGCCCTGTTCGCTCTCGTCCACCGCATTGGCGGCCAGCCCCTTCATGGCGTTCGACCCGAGGCCGGAGAGCGATGCCAGCACCATCACCCCATAGGCCCAGGCCCCGCTGGTGACGAAGGCGAACAAGAGGAACGTGACGATCGCGAGCGCGGTCGAGCCGATGACCACTTTGTGCTCGCCGAACCGCGCAAGGGCAAAGCGCAGAACGACGCCCTCGGCGAAGGCCAAGAGGATGCCGAAGAGGGCGAGCGACAACCCGACCTCGGTCGTCGACCAGCCATAGACCGCGGGCGTGAAATAGGCCCAGATCGCCGGATAGACATGGAGCGCCAGCTCCAGCAGTGCGAAGGCGGCGATCAGCATGAGGATCGGCTTGACCTTCCAGTAGCGGAGCACCGAGCCAACGGGATTGGCGCGGCGCCAGTCGAACCGGCGCCGACTTTCGGGCCTCAGGCTCTCCGGCAGAACGAAGAGCCCAAAGGCCACATTGGCAAAGCAGAGAAGGCTGGCAACGACGAACGGCGCCCGCGTGTCGAGCGCGCCGAGGAGCCCGCCGAGCGCCGGGCCGATGACGAATCCGACGCCGAACGACATGCCGACGAGGCCGAAATTGGCGGCCCGCTTTTCCGGCGCGGAGACGTCGGCCACATAGGCAAAGGCGGTAACGAACGTCGCCGCCGCCATGCCGGCGAGGATGCGCCCGGCGAACAGCCAGCCGAGCGTCTGCGCCAGCGCCATGATCGTGTAATCAATTCCGAGGCAGGCGAGGCCGACGAGAAGCACGGGCCGGCGGCCGAGACGGTCGGAGAGATTGCCGAGGAGCGGCGCCGACAGGAACTGCATGAAGGCATAGGCGAACATCAGCCAGCCGCCGATCACCGCCGCATCGGCCATCGAGCCGCCCGAGACCTCGCCGATCAGCCGCGGCAGCACCGGGATGATGATGCCGAGGCCGGTGACGTCGATGACGACGGTGATCAGGATGAAGACGATGGCCTTCGCCGACGCCGGGGCCGCCTTGTTGTTCTCGGATGAAGGGTCCCCGCCAGCGGGCGCGCGCGTCTCTTGCATGCGCCTTTGTCGTCGCGCGCCCGGCAACAGTCAACGGGTTATGCGGTTCCCTTCGGGGCGCCGGTATCGACCCGCTCGGCCTATCCCGCGGCGCGCGCGAGGGCGGCTTTGGCCTGGTTGGTGATGGCGGTCCAGTCCTTGTCGGCGATCTGCTTTTTCGTTGCCAGCCAGGAGCCGCCGATGGCGGAGACGACGGGGAGGGAGAGGTAGTCCATCATGTTGTCGAGGGTGATGCCGCCGGTGGGCGAGAATTTGAGGCCCTGGCTGGCATAGGGGCCGGCGAGCGCCTTGATCATCGCCGGGCCGCCGGCCTGGGCGGCGGGGAAGAATTTCAGCACTTTGCAGCCGAGTTCCAGGCCCTGTTCGATCTCCGAGGGGGTCATGACGCCCGGCATGAAGAGGCCGCCGGCGTCCTGGAAGTGCTTCACGACCTTGGCGTTCAAGCCCGGCGCGAAGCCGAAGCGGGCGCCGGCTCCCAAGGCGCGATCCGCCTGCTCCGTCGTCAGCACGGTGCCGGCGCCGAGCATCATGTCCGGGAAGGCCTTGGCGATCCGCCCTATGGCGGCCTCGGCCGCTGCCGTGCGGAACGTGACTTCGATGATGTCGATGCCGCCCTTGAGCAAGGCTTCGGCGAGGGGTTCGGCGTCGGCCGCGTCCTCGATGACGATGACCGGGATGATGCGCCGTTTTAAAAGCTCTTCGAGCATTTTCTTGTCCTTTGGCCACCGGGGGACCGGTGGCGCTCGTTCGATCTGTTATGTTTCAAGCGTGGTGTCGTTTGCATGCCGGTCCCCGGTGTCGGGGACCCACGCCTCTCACCGGTCGACGCGGGCACCGCCGCCGCCGACCAGTTTTTCGACCTCCTTCAGCGAGGCCATGGTGGTGTCGCCCGGCGTCGTCATGGCGAGCGCGCCATGGGCGGCGCCGTACTCGACCGCTTTCTGGGGATCGCCGAAGGTCATCAGGCCGTAGATGAAGCCGGACGCAAAGCTGTCGCCGCCGCCGACCCGGTCCATGATCTCAAGCTCGGGGCGGTGGGTGGCGGTGTGGAATTTCCCGTCCATCCAGCACATGGCGCCCCAGTCGTTGACGGTGGCGGTCTTCACCCCGCGCATGGTCGTCGCCGTCGCCTTGAAGTTCGGGTATTCGGCAACGGCCTTTGCGATCATGCGGCCGAAGGCGCCGGTGTCGAGGTCGGTGAGGTTGTCGTCGACGCCCTCGACCTCAAAGCCGAGGCAGGCGGTGAAGTCTTCCTCGTTGCCGATCATGACGTCGACATGGCGAGCGATCTCGCGGTTGATCTCGCGGCACTTGTCGATGCCGCCGAAACCCTTCCAGAGCGAGGGGCGGTAGTTGAGGTCGTAGGAGACGATGGTGCCGTGCTTTTCGGCTGCCTTCGCCGCCTCGATGACGACCGGGCCGGTGGTTTCCGACAGGGCCGCGAAGATGCCGCCGGTGTGGAACCAGCGCACGCCAAGGGTCCCGAACAGGTGATCCCAGTCGACGTCGCCGGGCTTCAGTTGCGAGGCGGCGGTGTTGCCGCGGTCGGAGCAGCCGACGGCGCCGCGGATGCCGAAGCCGCGTTCGGTGAAGTTGAGGCCGTTGCGCACGGAGCGGCCGATGCCGTCATAGGGCACCCATTTGATCAGCGAGGTGTCGACGCCGCCCTGGAGGATGAAGTCCTCCATCAGGAGGCCGAGCTCGTTGTCGGCGAAGGCGGTGACGACGCCGGCGCGCATGCCGAAGCAGCGCCGGAGGCCGCGGGCGACGTTGTACTCGCCGCCGCCTTCCCAGGCGCGGAACTGGCGCGCGGTGCGGATGCGGCCTTCGCCCGGATCGAGGCGGAGCATGACCTCGCCGAGCGAGACGATGTCGTAGCGGCACTCTTCTGCCGCGCGGATGTGGAGGGTCTTTTCGGTACTCATTGTGTCTCTCTTGTTGTCATTTTCGGTTTTTTTGTTCCCTCCTGCGGTCTTATCGTCCCATCCAGCCGCCATCGACGGCGAGGATGGCGCCGTTCATGTAGTCGGACGCCTTTGAGGCGAGGAATACGACGGGTCCTGCGAAGTCCTCCGGCTCGCCCCAGCGGCCGGCCGGAATACGGCCGAGGATCGCCGCGGCGCGGTCCGGATCGTCCTGCAGGGCCCTGGTGTTGTCGGTGCGGATGTAGCCGGGCGCGATCGCGTTGACGTTGACGCCCCTTGCCGCCCATTCGTTGGAAAGGGCCATGGTGAGCTGGCCGATCGCGCCCTTGCTGGCGGCATAGCCGGGCACGTTGATGCCGCCCTGGAAGGTGAGTAGCGAGGCGGTGAAGATGATCTTGCCGGAGCCGCGCTCCACCATTCCTCTGCCGATCTCGCGCGACAGCACGAACTGGGCGTTGAGGTTGACCTCGATGACCTCGTCCCAGAGGGCGTCCGGGTGCTCGGCCGCGGGCGCCCGGCGGATGGTGCCGGCGTTGTTGACGAGGATGTCGATGGTGCCGATGTCGCGGTTGACCTCATCGGCGAAGGCGGCAAGCGCCTTGCGGTCGGAGAAGTCGCAGGAATAGGCGGCGAAGTCGCGGTCCAGGGCGCGGACCTCTTTTTCGACGGCGCTGCCGTTCTTTTCCAGGGAGGCGCTGACGGCGACGATGTCGGCGCCGGCCTCGGCCAGCGCGACGGCCATCGCCTTGCCGATGCCGCGCCTGGCGCCGGTGACCAGCGCCGTCTTGCCGTCGAGGCGAAATGTGTCGAGCACGCTCATGTCCGGTTCCCTTCGTTGGCAGTCGGGAAAGGGCCGGTGCAGCACCGGAGTGCCGCACCGGCAGTCCAGCGGAAGGTCAGCGCAAATCGCCGGGCTTCAGGTGATCCATGTCGGTGTAGTCGACGTTGTCGCCGGCCATCGCCCAGATGAAGGTGTAGGGGCCGGTGCCGGCGCCGCAGTGCAGCGACCAAGGCGGCGACAGGGCGCCTTCCTCGTTGGCGATCATCAGGTGGCGGGTGTGCTCCGGTCGGCCCATCAGGTGCACCAGCCGGGCGTCCGGATCCATGTTGATGTAGAAATAGGCCTCCATGCGCCGGTCGTGGCGGTGGCAGGGCATGGTGTTCCAGACCGAGCCGTCCTCCAGCGTGGTGTAGCCGAGGACGAGCTGGCAGCTCTCCATCACCAGCGGATGGATGAACTGGCGGATGGTGCGCTTGTTGGAGGTCGCCGGATCGCCGAGCTTGACCTCCACGCAGTCGGCGACGGTGATGAGGCGGGCCGGGAACTCCTTGTGGGCCGGGGCCGAGGCGAGGTAGTAGCGCCCGTCGCCTTCGAAGGTGACGGCGCCGCTGCCCTTGCCGAGATAGAGCACGTCGCCATTGTTCAGCGTCCAGGTCTCACCGCCGGCCGAGACGGTGCCGGTGTCGCCGATATTGACGACGCCCATCTCGCGGCGCTCCAGGAAGGTCGCGGTGCGGGTCTCGTCGACGACGTCCAGCACCACCTTGCCGCCGGCCGGCAGGGCGCCGCCCACGGTCATGCGGTCGTAGTGGGAATAGACGAGGTTGATCTCGCCGTCCTTGAACAGTCCCGAGACGAGGAAATGCCGGCGCAGGTCTTCCGTGCCCATCGTCTCGGCGTGCTCGTAGTGGACGGCGTGGCGGGTTTCAACGTTCAGCATCTTCATCTCCTTCGTGTCGTTCCTTGCGGCGGCCGACCACCGGGAGGAGGAGTGGTCGGCCGCCGGCTTTCGCGGGGTCTGAGTCGCCGGTTTTCCGGCTTCCGCGAATGGTGTTTCGTTCAGGCCCTGCTTCTTTTTCCTAACGTTTGTGCGCTCCCGTCGGCTCCCTCGGCTCCATTGCAGGGCGTTCAGAGAAAATCGTCCCGCCGCGGCGTGAAACAGTCGATCAGGCGGCCCGCCTCAAGGCAGGTGCAGCCATGGACGGCGCCGGACGGGATGACGAAGCTGTCGCCTTTCGCGACCTCGAATTCCTCGCCGTCGACGGAGAAGGCGAAGCGGCCATCCTCCACATAGGTCGACTGGACGTGCGGGTGGCTGTGCAGATCGCCGATGCCGCCGGTCTCGAAGGTGAAGGCGACGACCATCAGGGCTTCACTCTCCGACAGCACCTGGCGGGTGACGCCGGGGCCGGAGGGTTTTTTCTCTCTTGGTTCAACGAATGCCATGGTCGGTTTTCCTAGTGGAACAGCGACGGCAGCCACAGCGACAGCGCCGGGATGTAGGTGACCAGCATCAGCGTGAAGACGCCGGCGAGGTAGAACGGCCAGATCGTCTTGACGACGTCCCAGACCGGCATCTTGCCGACGGCGCAGCCGACGAAGAGCACCGTGCCGACGGGGGGCGTGCACAGGCCAATGCCGAGGTTGAGGACGAGGATGATGCCGAACTGCACCGGGTCGACGTTGAACTCCATCGCCACCGGCAGGAAGATCGGCGTGGTGATGACGATCAGCGGCGACATGTCCATGAACGAGCCGAGGATGAGCAAGAGGACGTTGATCAGCAGCAGGATGACGATCGGGCTGTCGGAGAGGTCGCGCATGAACTCCACGAGCTGGGTCGGGATCCTGAGAAAGGCGAGGAGCCAGCCGAAGGCAGCGGCGCAGCCGATCACCATCAGCACCATGGCGGTGGTGCGCACCGCATCGGAGACGGCCATCCGGAACTGCTCGAAATTCATCGTCCGGTAGAGGAAGAAGATCGCGAACATGGCGTAGACGACGGCGATGCAGGAGCTTTCCGAGGCGGTGAAGACGCCGGAGCGGACGCCGCCGAAGATGATGGCGACGAGGACGAGGCCGGGCGTTGCCGAGAGCAGCAGGCTGCCGACGGCGCGAATGCCGGGGAAGTCCTCCAGCGGATAGCCGCGCTTCCTGGCGACGATCCAGGCGGCGACCATCAGCGACAGCGCCAGCACCAGGCCGGGGATGATGCCGGCGGTGAAGAGGTCGGCGATCGAGATGCGCCCGCCACCGGCGATCGAATAGATGATCAGGTTGTGGGACGGCGGCAGCATCAGGGCGATGATGGAGCTGACGACCGTGATGTTGACGGCGTAGTCGGCGTCGTAGCCGCGCTCCTTCATCTGCGGCACCATCAGGCCGCCGATGGCCGAGGCGTCGGCCGCGGCCGAGCCGGAAATGCCGCCGAAGAGGACCGAGGCGAGGATGTTGACCTGGCCGAGGCCGCCGCGGAAATGGCCGACCGCGGCGCCGGCGAGCGCGACCAGCCGGCGCGCGATGTCGCCGCGGACCATCAGATTGCCGGCGAAGATGAAGAACGGGATCGCCATCAGGGCGAAGATGCTGACGCCGGAATTGAGGCGCTGGAACACCACCACGGGCGGCAGGCCGAGATAGGCGATGGTGGCGAAGGACGAAACGCCGAGACAGAAGGCGATCGGCGTTCCGATCAGAAGCAGGAAGGTAAAGGTGCCGAAGAGGATCCAGTACTCCATGGTCAGCGATCCTCGTCCGGGAGTTCGACTTCGCCGAAGCGGGCGGTCACCAGGCCGGCGGCCCGGCGGGCGAGCCGTTCCAGCGAGAACAGCACCAGCAGCACGCCGCCGGAAATGAGGGCGAGGAAGGCGGTGCCGCCGGACCAGCCGACATTGGGGATGGTGGTCGGCCAGGTGGCGTCCGCGAGCTGGACGCCGTAGCCGATCATGCCGCAGCCGAAGGCGACGACGACGAGGTCGGAGACGGTGTGGAGCACCTTCTTCACCCGGTCCGGCAGCAGGTAGAGGAAGACGTCGAAGGACAGGTGGTAGCCTTCGCGGATGCCGACCGCGGCGCCGAGGAAGATGAACCAGCCCATGATCAGGACGGACACGCTCTCGGTCCAGGTCGGGGTGTCGTTGAGCACGAAGCGGCCGAACACCTGCCAGGCGATGAACGCGGTCATCAGAACGAGGCCGATGCCGGACAGCGCCAGGGCGATGCGGGCGAGGATGGCCATCACCCGCGTCAGTATCAGGAAGAACGTCGTCACGATGGCACCACCGGGCGGGCGACTGGGTTGGGAGCCCGGCCCCCGGGAAAGGGGCCGGGCCGCGGGCGTTGCGGGCGTGCCTATTCGGTCGCCTGGATGCGTTCCACGAGGGACTTCAGCTTGTCGGAGGTGACGAACTCGTCATAGACCGGCTTCATCGCCTCGATGAACGGGGTCTTGTCGATGTCGGAGACGATCTTGACGCCGGCTTCCTTGACCTTCGCCTCGGACGCGGCTTCGCGCTCGGCCCAGAGCTTGCGCATGTAGGGCACGGACTCCTTGGCGGCTTCGCGCACGGCGGCCTGGTCTTCGGCCGAGAGCTTGTCCCAGGTCTTCTTCGACATCACGAGCACTTCCGGCACGATCAGGTGCTGGTCGAGCGTGTAGTAGGGCGCGACCTCGAAGTGGCCGGAGGATTCAAAGGACGGCCAGTTGTTCTCCGCGCCGTCGATGACGCCGGTCTGGATCGAGGAATAGACCTCGCCATAGGGCATCGGCGTGGCGTTGCCGCCGAGGGCATCGACCATCTTGACGAAGACGTCGGACTGCATGACGCGGAACTTCATGCCCTTGAGGTCGTCCATGCTCATGATCGGCTTCTGGCTGTTGTAGAACGAGCGCGCGCCGGCGTCGTAGAAGCACAGGCCGATCAGGCCATGCGCCTCGAAGGCCTTCAGGATGTCCTCGCCGATCGGGCCGTCCATGACCTTGTGCATGTGGTCGATGGAACGGAAGATGTAGGGCAGCGAGGGGACCTTGGTCTCTTCGATGATGTTGTTGAACGGCCCGAGCGAGACGCGGTCGAGGTCGATGACGCCGAACTGGGTCTGCTCGATGGAGTCCTTCTCCTCGCCGAGCTGGGCGGAGTGGAAGACCTCGATGCCGAGGCGGCCGTCGGTCTTTTCCTCAAGCAGCTTGCCCATGTACTTGACCGCCTCGACGGTCGGATAGCCGTCGGGGTGGGTGTCGGACGAGCGCAGCATGGTCTCGGCCGCATTGGCCGCGAGCGCGGTGGATGCGAGCATCGCCGCGGCAATCGTTATTTTCTTCAAGAGTTGCATGGTCATTTCCTCCTAGTGAGCCTTTGCGGCTGGGGTGCAGGTCGAACTCCTCGAAAGGGTCCGCCTGCGGCCTGTTGCGCCCGTCGGGGCGTGGTAGGGCTTCCTCCCTCCTGATCCGGGCCGCGGACACGCCCTGGCACGGCGCGCATGGCGCCGGCACAGGCATCCTGGGCAGGGAGCAGGAAGGGGAAGAGGGGAAGGCGCCCTGTCGGGACGGCCTTGAACCACGGTGTGTCTTGTCGAATGCCGGTCGTGCCTTCGGCCCGCGCGGCTGCGGGAATGCCGATCTTTTCGACACCAAAGGCTGCGCCTCTCGGCTTTTTCGTTCCACGAGCCCCTCCCAAAAAAGCTCACGGTTCATGAGGGTAGCCGAAGCATTAATATTCTAATATGCTAGTCGGCATTCGGAGTCAATCCGGTATCGTGCGCGCCGCGCCGGGACAGTCGTCGCGGAGATGCTAAAAGGTGGCGTGAAGGGATTCGGTTCGGCGCCCGGTGCAGCGGGAGCCCGGGCGCGGCCGGTTCGAGAATGCGGGGATGTGATGTGATTGAAGGGCTGAAATCGCTGACGTTCGATCGGGCGCGGCCTCCCTCGGTCACCGACCAGGTGTACGAGGAGCTCTATGTGCGGATCATGAAGCTGGTGCTGCCGCCGGGGGCCAAGCTCTCGGAAGCCGAGGTCGCCGGGCAGATGGGCGTCAGCCGGCAGCCGGTGCGCGATGCGTTCTACCGGCTCTCCCAGGTCAAGCTCCTGATGATCCGGCCGCAGCGGGCGACGGTCGTCACGCCGATCTCGATCGAGGCGGTCTATGAGGCGATCTTCGTGCGCACGGCGCTGGAGATGGAGACGGTGCGGGCGGCGATCCCCAATCTCGACGCGGCGCGCCTCGGCGCCCTGGAGGACCTTCTGGAGCGCCAGCGCAAGGCCGTCGCGGCCGACGACCGCGAGACCTTCCACATGTATGACGACCGGTTCCACTTTACGATCTGCGAGGCGGCCGGGCACGCCCATGTCTGGACGCTGATCCAGAACCACAAGGCGCATATGGACCGCATCCGCTACCTGTCGCTGGAAAACGGCGCCGGCTTTGCGCTGGAAGAGCACCTCAGGATCTTCGACCGGCTCGCGGCCCGGGACGAGGCGGGCGCGCTCGACGAGATGCGCCAGCATTTGCAGCGCATCGGCACCAAGCTCGAGGGTGTCCGGGCGGCCCATGCGGAGTGTTTCGACCTGGAGGCGAGTTGAGCTGCCGGCCGGGCGGCTGACTGTCGGGCGCCGCGCGCTGCGGAATGCCGTGGCGGTGCGGACGGCCATCACAGCACCGCCCCGACGGACCACGGGGCGAATTCCTCGTCGCCGTAGCCGTTCTCTTCGCTGCGGGTGAGCGTGCCGGAGGCCGCGGCGATCACCGCGTCGAGGATGATCCGGCCCATCGTCTCCACGGTCTCGGTGCCGTCGAGGATCAGGCCGGCATTGATGTCCATGTCGTCGGGCATGCGCTCGTAGAGCGCCGTCGTCGTCGCCAGCTTCAGGGTCGGCACCGGCTTGGCGCCGAAGGCCGAGCCGCGGCCCGTCGTGAAGCAGATGACGTTGGCGCCGCCGGCGATCAGGCCCGTCACCGAGGAGGGGTCGTAGCCGGGCGTGTCCATGAAGGAAAAGCCCTTTGCCGTGATCGGCGCGCCGTAGTCGGCGACGCCGTTGAGCGGGGTCGTGCCGCCCTTGGCGACGGCGCCCAGCGATTTTTCCAGGATGGTGGTCAGCCCGCCCGCCTTGTTGCCGGCCGAGGGGTTGTTGTCGAGGCTGGCGCCGCGCCTTTCGGCATAGTCCTGCCACCAGGCGACGCGCTCCTTGAGGGTTTCTGCGATCTCGGGCGTTGCCGCGCGGGCGATCAGCAGGTGCTCGGCGCCGAAAATCTCGGGCGTCTCCGCCAGCACCGCCGAGCCGCCCATGGCGACGAGGAGGTCGGCGGCGCGGCCGAGGGCCGGATTGGCGGTGATGCCCGACCAGGCGTCCGAGCCGCCGCATTCGAGGCCCAAAATCAGTTCGCTTGCAGGGATCGGCTCGCGCTGCCACCGGTTCGCCGCCGGCAGCATGTCGCGGACGATGGCGATGCCGTCCTCGATGGTCTTTTTCGTGCCGCCGCTGTCCTGGATGACGAGGTAGCGGGCGTTGTCGTCCTCCGGCAGGCCGTAATTGCCGGCAACGGCGCCGACGGCGTTGGATTCGCACCCCAAACCGACGATGAGGAAGCCGGCAACGTTCGGGTGGCGGGCATAGCCGGCGATCACGCGCTGCAGGTGGGGATCGGCGATGCAGCCGAAATCGTGGGTGAGGGCGACGACGCCGTCGACATTGGGGAAGTCGGCGAGGGGGTCGCCCAGGATCGGGTGGGCTTTGAACGCATCGGCAATGCCGCGGCAGACGGTGGCCGAGCAGTTCACGGTGGACAGCACCAGCAGATAGTTGCGGGTGCCGGCGCGGCCGTCGGCGCGGCGATAGCCTTCGAAGGTCGGCACGGGGCCGGCGGGCGCCTCTAAGGTGGCCGCTGGCGCGGCGGAGGCGTGACGCTCGAAGTCGCGGACCTCGACATTGTGGGTGTGGACGTGGGCGCCCGCAAGGATGTCGGCCGAGGCGAAGCCGATGGTCTGGTTGTATTTTGTGACCGGTGCGCCCGCTGCCATCGCCTTTGATGCCAGCTTGTGGCCCTGCGGGATGGCCTCGACGAGCCTCACCGCCCCGTGCGGCGTCTCCACGGTCTCGCCGGCCGCCAGGTCGACGGCGGCGATCATCACCGCGTCGGCCGGGTGGAGGGCGATCGCCCGCGCAGTGCTTGTCGGGGTCCCGTCGGCCATCCGCTCACCAATTGTACATGGTGCCGTCCTCAAGACGGTTCACCGGCAGGTAGGCGCGGCTGTAGGGGTATTTGGCGGCAAGCTCCTCGTCGATGTCGACGCCGTGGCCCGGCGCGTCGCCCGGGTGCAAATAGCCGTCCTCGAACCAGTAGGAATGGGGGAAGACGGCGTCGGTCTCTTCTGTATGCGTCATATATTCCTGGATGCCGAAATTCGGCACCCAGGTGTCGAAGTGCAGCGCTGCGCCCATGCACACGGGCGACAGATCCGTGGCGCCGTGGCAGCCGGTGCGCACATGGTGGATGTCGGCAAGGGTGGCGATGCGGCGCAGATGCGTGATGCCGCCGGCATGGACGACCGTCGCGCGGATATAGTCGATCAACCCTTCCTCGATCAGGGTCCGGCACTGCCACAGGGTGTTGAAGATCTCGCCGATGGCGATCGGCGTCACCGTGTGCTGGCGGATGGTGCGGAACGCCGCCTGGTTCTCCGCCGGCGTCACGTCTTCCATCCAGAACAGGCGATAGGGCTCCAGCGACTTGCCAAGCCGGGCCGCCTCGATCGGCGTCAGCCGGTGGTGGGCGTCGTGAAGGAGGTGCGGGCCGAAGCCGAATTTCTCGCGCAGGCGCTCGAAGAGCTGCGGCACGTGGTCGAGGTATTTCTCGCTCGACCAGACGTTCTCCGTCGGCAGGTCCGCATCGGCCGGCTCGTAAAACATCTTGTCCCTGGAGACGCCGTAGGTGGAGGGCAGACCCGGAATGCCGCACTGGGCGCGCACGGCCTTGTAGCCGAGGTCGAGGAACTTGGCGACCTCGTCGACCGTCTCGGAAATGTCGGCGCCGTTGGCGTGGCCGTAGACCATGACGCCGTTCCGGCTCCTGCCGCCGAGGAGCTGGTAGAGCGGCATGCCCGCCGCCTTGGCCTTGATGTCCCAGAGCGCGGTGTCGACGGCGGCGATCGCGCTCATCGTCACCGGGCCGCCGCGCCAGTAGGCGCCGCGATAGAGATACTGCCAGATGTCCTCGACCTGCTGCGGGTCGCGGCCGATCAGGCAGGGAATGACGTGGTCGGTGAGGTATGACGCGACGGCCAGCTCGCGGCCGTTGAGGGTGGCATCGCCAAGGCCGGTGAGGCCCTCGTCGGTCTCGATCTTCAGGGTGACGAAGTTGCGGCCCGGACAGGTGACGATGACCTTGGCGGAACGGATCTTCATGTTCTTGTCCTTGGCTCCTTCGCCTGCCGGGGCTGTGTCACGCCGTCTCGGTCGTGTCCCGGTGCGGTTCCCGACGGTGCTTTCCGCGCCGCGTCCTGACGCTCGGCCCAGCGGGTTTCCTTCGCCGCCGCTCCCGGCCCAATTCCGCGGCCTCGCACTCCCAAAAACTCCTGGTTTGAGGCCTCTCAAAATTGGCCTGACCACTTGACCACCAGGGCATCTGACCATAGGATTCCGGGGACGTCAAGAAAGGGAAAAGGAGCCGCGCCAGGCATGCCCGTCGAGCCGATCAAACCGCGACGCCTCTACCAGGAAGTCGCCGACCAGCTTTCCCGGCTGATCGCCGGCGGTGAGTTCAAGCCGGGCACGCGGCTGCCCTCGGAACGCGATCTTGCCCAGAGCCTGCAGGTCTCGCGGCCGACGATCCGCGAGGCGATGATCGCGCTGGAGATTGCCGGGGCGATCGAGATCCGCACCGGCAGCGGCGTCTTCGTGCGCGATCCGGCCCGGTCGACCGCCAAGTCCGTCGCCGAGGCCGACATCGGCCCGGGCCCGTTCGAGCTGATGGAGGCGCGCATCCATATCGAGGGCGAGGCGGCGGCGATTGCGGCCGAGCGGCTGACGGAGTTCGACCGCGCGGCGCTGGAAAAGGCGCTCGCCGAGATGGAGCGGCTCGCCGACCGTCAGCAGTCGATCGAGGCGGCCGACCGGGAGTTCCACCAGATCATCGGCCGGGCGACCCGCAACAGCGCCATGGCGGCGGCCGTCGACCAGCTCTGGGCGTTCCGCGCCCGCAACTCCATGTGGGGCAAGCTCCACGAGCTGATCGGTGAGATAAAAAAGCACCGGGACTGGAACGACGACCTCAACGCGCTCACCGACCACCGCGCCATCCTGGAGGCGTTCGACACCGGCGATGCGCAAAAGGCCCGCGCCGCCATGCAGGCGCATTTGAGGCGCCTCAACGACGTGCTGATGACCGCCTCGGAACTCGACCTCATTCAACTCGACGACCGGCAACCAGGCGACAAGACCGCGCCGGCGGCCAGGGAGTAGCGCCATGTCCGCAGAGCTTCTCGTCCACGAAGACCGGCTGTTTCCGTCCGACCCCGGGGTCAGGGCGCTGGCGCGCGAGCTCTATGCCGGCGTCAGGGACCTGCCGCTGATCTCGCCGCACGGCCACACCAACCCGGCCTGGTTCGCCGAGAACGCGCCGTTCCCCGATCCCGCGACTCTCTTCCTCCAGCCGGACCACTATCTGTTCCGCATGCTCTACAGCCAGGGCTGGCGGCTGGAAGACCTCGGCATTCCGCGCCGCGACGGCGGTCCGGTGGAAACCGACACGCGCAAGATCTGGCGCATCTTTGCGGAAAACTATTTCCTCTTCCGCGGCACGCCCTCGCGGATGTGGTTCGACCATGCGCTCTCCTTCGTTTTCGGCATCGACAAGGGGCTGTCGCCGGAGACGGCCGACGAGATCTACGACGCCATCGAGGAGAAGCTTGCGAAGCCGGAATTCCGGCCGCGGGCGCTGTTCGACCGGTTCAATATCGAGGTGATCGCGACGACGGAGCCGCCGAACGACGACCTCCGCCATCACGACGCGATCAGGGCGAGCGACTGGGGCGGCCGGGTCATCACCGCGTTCCGGCCCGACCCGGTGGTCGATCCGGAGTTCGCCGGTTTTTCCGACAACATCGACAGGCTTGGCGCGCTCACCGGCGAGAACACCCGGACCTGGTCCGGCTATCTTGCTGCGCTGCGCCAGCGCCGCGCCTATTTCATGGAGCGCGGCGCGACCTCGAGCGACCACGGCCATCCGAGCGCGCTGACCGCCGATCTTTCCAAGGCCGATTGCGAGGTGCTGTTCGCCAAGGTGCTGACCAGCGACCATACGGCGGGCGAGGCGGAAATCTTCCGCGCCCAGATGCTGACGGAAATGGCGGCGATGAGCCTCGATGACGGGCTGGTGCTTCAGATCCATCCGGGGAGCCTGCGGAACCACAACAGGCTACTCTTCGAGACGTTCGGCCGCGACATGGGCGCCGACATTCCGATGCAGACGGACTATGTCAACGCGCTGCGGCCGCTGCTCGACCGGTTCGGCAACGAGCCTGGCCTTTCTATCATCCTCTTCACCCTCGACGAGACCGCCTACAGCCGCGAACTGGCGACCCTCGCCGGCCATTATCCGACGGTGAAGCTGGGGCCGGCCTGGTGGTTCTACGACAGCCCGGAGGGCATGCTGCGCTACCGCCGGGCGGTGACGGAGACGGCCGGCTTCTACAACACCGTCGGCTTCAACGACGACACCCGCGCCTTCCTGTCGATCCCGGCCCGCCACGACGTCGCCAGGCGCATCGACTGCCGGTTCCTTGCCGAACTGGTCGCCGAACACCGGCTCGGCGAGGCGGAGGCCGCCGAGGTCGCCCACGACCTTGCCTACCGGCTGGCGAAATCCGCCTACAAGCTCTGAGGCGGCACGCCATGAAACGCCTGTCCAACGCCGTCCTTGGCGATCTGCCGCCGAGCGTCTCTATCCCCGCCTACGACCGGGCTTCGTCGGGCATCGGCATCGTCCATCTCGGCATCGGCGCCTTCCACCGGGCGCACCAGGCCGTCTACACCGACGACGTGCTGGCACGCGACGGCGGCGACTGGGCGATTGCCGGCGTGAGCCTCCGCTCCAAGACCGTGCATGACCAACTCGATCCCCAGGACGGGCTCTTCAGCGTCACGGCGCTCGACGGCGAAGGCCGCGACTGCCGCATCGTCGGTTCGGTCAAGGACGTCATCTTCGCGCCGGACGAGAAGGTGCGGCTGTTCGAGCTGATGGCCGCGCCGTCAACGCGGATCGTCTCGCTGACGGTGACGGAAAAGGGCTATTACCGCGATCCGTCGACCGGCGCACTCCTTGCCGACGATCCGGCGATCCGCGCCGATCTCGCCAGTCCCGACGACCCGGCGACCGCCGTCGGGCTGATCGTCCGGGCTCTGAAGCTGCGGCGCGCGACCGGGACCGAGCCCTTCACCGTGCTGTGCTGCGACAACCTTCCGGCCAATGGCGCTGCGCTGCGCCAGGTCGTCCTCGACTTTGCGCTGCTGCACGATTCCGACCTCGCCGCCTGGATCGAGGAGACCGTGCGGTTTCCGAGCACCATGGTCGACCGCATCGTGCCGGCGACGACGGGGGAGGGATTGGACGACGTCGCAGCGCATCTCGGCTGCCGCGACGAGGGCGCGATCCTCACCGAGCCGTTCAGCCAATGGGTGATCGAGGATGATTTTTCCACGGGCCGGCCGGCCTGGGAGGACGCGGGCGCGATGCTCGTTGCCGATGTGGCGCCGTTCGAGTTCGCAAAGCTCCGGCTCCTCAACGGACCGCATTCCGCCATCGCCTATCTCGGCTATCTCGCCGGCATGGAGTACGTCTCCGACGTCATGGAGAATGCGTCGCTCCGGCGTTTCGTCGATGCCCTGATGCGTGAGGATATCCGCCCGACGGTGACGGCGCCGGAAGGTTTCGACCTCGATGCCTATATCGATGCACTGCAGGCACGGTTTTCGAACCCGTCGCTGCATCACCGCTGTTGGCAGATCGCCATGGACGGCTCGCAAAAACTGCCGCAGCGACTGCTCGGCACCGTCCGCGACCGGCTGAAGGCGGGGGCAAGCGTTGCCCGCTTCGGCCTCGTCGTCGCCGCCTGGATCCGCTACGCCTCCGGCGTCGACCTTGCCGGCAACGCCATCGACGTGCGCGATCCCTTCAGCGAGCGCTTCGCCGAGCGCTTCACGCCGCTGCTGTCGAAGCCTGAAGCGCTCGCCGAGGCGGCGCTTTCCATGACCGGTATTTTCGGGGCGGACCTCGGCGAGAACGCCACGTTCCGCGCGGCGGTGACCGAGGGCATGAAAAAACTCTTTGCCGACGGGGCGATCATCGCGACGGAGCTATGAAGAAATCCGACTTCAGATCGCCTGCTCGTTCGCATCGAACAGGCTGATGCGGTCTTCCCGGAAGCTCAGGCCGATGGTCTCGCCCTCCTTGACCTCGCGGTCCTCGGTGTGGCGGATGGTGACGAGGCCGTGCTCGCCGCAGTCCACATAGACGAGGCTGTCGGCGCCGAGGTATTCGACGAGGTCGACCGTGCCGTCCACATGGCCGGTTCCCGGCTCGGCGACGACGATGTGCTCGGGCCTGACGCCCACGGTCTTCGGGTTTTTCTCTGCCACCGCGTCGATCTTCGCGATGTCGCCGGTCGGGGCGAAGAGGTTCATCTTCGGGCTGCCGAGGAACTGGGCGACGAAGAGGTTGGCCGGCCGGTCGTAGAGCTCGCGCGGGGGGCCGATCTGCTCGATCAGGCCGTCGCGCAGGACGACGATCTTGTCGGCCAGCGTCATCGCCTCGACCTGGTCGTGGGTGACGTAGATGGTGGTGGCTTCCAGCTTCTTGTGCAGCTTGGCGATCTCGATGCGCATTTCCACGCGCAGCGCCGCATCGAGGTTGGAGAGCGGCTCGTCGAACAGGAACGCGGTCGGGTCGCGGACGATCGCCCGGCCGATGGCGACGCGCTGGCGCTGGCCGCCGGAAAGCGCCTTCGGCTTCCTGTCGAGATAGTCGGTGAGCTTCAGGATGGCGGCGACCTCGTCGACGCGTTTGGTGATTTCCGCGGAGGCCATGCCGGCGGTCTTCAGGCTGAAGCCGATATTGGCGCGCACGTCCATGTGCGGGTAGAGCGCGTAGGACTGGAACACCATGGCGAGCGCCCGCTCCGCCGGGGCGGCGCCGGTGACATCCTTGCCGTCGATGAGCACGGAGCCCGAACTGACGTCCTCAAGGCCGGCGATCATCCTCAAAAGCGTGGACTTCCCGCAGCCGGAGGGGCCGACGAAGACGGTGAGTTCGCCATCGGCGATCGTCAGGTCGACGCCCTTGATGACCTCGTGCGGCCCGAACGCCTTGGTGACGTCCCGCAATTCGATCTGGCTCATCGGTTAACTCCAAACAACTGGGATCATCCCTTGACGCCGCCCGCGGCGAGGCCCTGCACCAGGAAGCGCTCGAACCAGAGGAAGAGGACGAGGACGGGAATGGTGGCGATCACCGCGCCGGCCATCAGGTGCTGGCGCGGCACTTCCGACGAATTGAGGCTGACGATGCCGCGCGACAGGGTGAAGAGCGAGGTGTCGTCGAGGAACATGAAGGCGAACAGGAACTCGTTCCAGGCGATCATGAAGACGTAGAGGGAGACGGTGGCCATCGCCGGCATGGCGAGCGGCAGGGTGATCTTTAAAATCACCTGCCAGCGATTGAGGCCGTCCATCAGCCCGGCCTCCTCCAGCTCGAAGGGAAGGCCCTTGAAATAGCCCTGCAGCATGTAGAGCGCGACGGGCACCGTGGTCGCCGGATAGACGATGAGGAGGCCGAGATGGGTGTTCCGGAGCCCGAGCTGGGAGAACACCGCATAGAGCGGGATCACCAGCACGATGGCCGGGACCATGTAGATCATCAGGATGGAGCGCGACAGCGCCTTGCGGCCGCGAAACCTGAGGCGGGCGACGGCATAGGCGCCGGGCACGCAAAAGAGCAACGTGATCGCCACCGTCATCACCGAGACGAAGGCGGTGTTCATCAAGAACGTGCCGAAATCGTAGACGGCAAAGAGCTCGATATAGGACCGGAAGAGGGTCTCGATGCCGGCGCCGAGGTCGATGGAATAGTCGAGCGGGTTGGACATCAGGGACTGCTGGCTCTTCAGGCTGGTCATCAGCATGATGTAGAAGGGCAACAGCACGATGGCGGTGAAGAAGACGTAGCCGAAGCCGATCATCGAGCGGATCAGGTGGGTCTCGAAGAGGCTGCGCGACAGCACGCCCTTCGGCATGCCGGCAAGGCAGGCGCGCACAACAAGGGCGGTGACGAGGCCGAAGACGACGATGATGATGGCGCTCGTTGCCGGCGATCCGGTCAGCGGGGCGCCGAGGGGGGCGTTGCCGTCGAGGGTCACGAGGATGTCGGCGGCGACGACGGCCTGTGCGGCAAAGGACAGCCAGCCCTTTTTCCAGAAGTGATAGACGCCGGCGGCACTAAGCCCGCCGGCGCCGGCCGAGACCAGGTCGACGGAGAGGATCTGGCCGGAAAAGAGGGTCATTGCGACGGCAAGGCAGGTGGCGACGACCCAGCCCCAGAAGATGCCGGTAAGGGCCGTCATGACGAGGGAATGGCGGAGCGCGGCCATCACAATTCCTCCTTCGGCATGATCCTGAAGAACAGCAGCGAGAAGGTCAGCAGCACCATGAAGACGACGACGGCAACGGCGGCGCCGGCGCCGAGATTGGAGATCGCAAAGGCCTGCTCGTAGACGTCGACGACGAGGGTGCGGGTGCCGGAGGCGCCGCCTGTCAGAAGGAAGATGTCGTCGAACTTGTTGAAGGTCCAGATGAAGCGCAACAGGAACAGCACCGACATGATGCCGATGAGCTGTGGGATGGAGATGTAGCGGAAGATCTGGAAGGGGCTCGCGCCGTCGACCCGGGCGGCCTCGAACATCTCGGTGTTGATCGACTGCATGCGGGCAAGGATGAAGAGGAACGACAGCGGGAAATAACGCCAGGCCTCAAAGGCGATGACGGTGGAGAGCGCCACCGGGAAGTCGATGGTGATGCCGAAGAGCCCGATCTCGACGGAGCGGGTGCCGAGGAAGTTGACGGCGCCGTCGAGGACGCCGGCCTCCTTGAGATACGCATTGACCGAGCCGGAGAAGGGATCGAGCAGGATCACCCAGGCAAAGGCGACCGCGATCACCGGGGCGACATAGGGAAAGAGGAAGAGGCCCCTGAGGATGCCGCGGCCACGGAAGTCGCGGTCGAGAAGGAGGGCAGCAAAGAGGCCGAGGATGATTGCCGCGAGCGTGCCGAAGATCGTGTAGACGAAGGTGACGCGCAGCACCGTCCAGAATTCGCGGGCGCTGAACGCCTCGCGGAAGTTTTCCAGCGTGAAGCTGGCGTTGGTGAGGATGTTCTCCGAGTCGCCGGTAGCGGTCGGTTCCCAGGCGTCGGCCTTTTCGGCGGCATCCGGCGGCGCGGCAAAGGCAAACCGGATGCGGATGCGGGTCGCCGGCGGCAGCTCTTCCAGCTTGCAGGTCAGGCGTTCCGGCGTCCTCTCGCAGTTCTCCGGCAGCTCTTCCAGCGTCCAGGCGGGATCGACCCTTGCACCGACGACGACGTTCGTGATGGCGGCTGTCCGCGAGGTGTTGCGCAGGCGCCATTCGGTGGTGAAGCCGGTGTCGGTGGCGCGCACCCGGTCGGAGAGGAGCACGGAGGGCGGCCTGAGGTCGCCGAGGGTCACCGGCTTGAAGGAAATCCAGAAATTGGCGAGGAGCGGGAACAGGACGATGGCCGCGACGATGAAGACGGAGGGAAACAGCATGATCCGGGCAAGGCCGGCCTCGGCCCTTGCGAGCGGGCCTCTTGCTGGCGGGGCCTTGGCGTTGCGGGCGGGTCGGCTGGCTGCATCCGTCATGGCGATGTTCCCTTGAAGGGCGCGGTCGATTTTCGAACGACGAGCGTCATGTCCAGTCGCGTGTTCCGGAGGGCGGAATCGCCCTCGGCAAGCAGCAGTTCGGCGAGCGCCTTGCCGGCGCGGTAACGGTCCGCCGTTGCCGTCGTCAGCGGCGGTGCGAGCACGTCGGACGACGAGATGTCGTCGCAACCAATGATGGATAACCCGGGGCCCACCTCAATGCCAAGCTCGGCGGCAACGGCATAGACGCCGTGGGCCATGTGGTCGGAGGCGCAGACGATGGCGCTCGGGCGATCGTCGAGGCTGAGAAGCTCTCTTGCGGCGGCGCGCGAGGCCTGCGGGCTCGGGTCCGAGTGGCGTACCAGATCGGCATCGAGCGGGCAGCCGGCGGCGGCCATGGCGGCCTCGTAGCCCTGGCGCCGGCGGTGGTGGAGCATGAACTCCTCGGGGCCGTTGAGGAGGGCGATGCGGCGGTGGCCGAGGCCGGTCAGGTGGCGCACCGAGGCCTCGCCGGCGCAGTAATGGTCGATCTCCACATAGCGGTAGTCCTCGTCCGTTTCCGTGCAGCCGAAGGTGACGAAGGGAAAGCCGACGGAATTGAGGTAGGAGACGCGCGGGTCGAAGCGGCGGGTGCGGCTGAGGATCAGCGCATCGACGGCGCCGGAGACGACCTGCGACTTTATGCTCTTCAGCTCGTCCTCCTCGGCGTGGAGCGAGAGGACGTTGAGGTTGAGGCCCTTTTCCTCAAGCACGGTGTCGAGGCCGGTGAGGGTTTCGAGGAGAACGGGGCTGAGGAATTCGCGGTCGTGGCGGGGGGCGACGAAGCCGACCGTTTCCAGCCGCTTCTTGCGCCTGAGGCGGCGACTTGCCGCATTCGGCACATAGCCGAGGCGTTCCGCGGAACGCAGCACCAGTTCGCGCGTCTCCGGCTTGACGTCCTCGTAGCCGTTGAGGGCGCGCGAGACCGTGGAGATGGACAGGCCCAGATGGCGGGCGAATTCGGTGATGTTCACGGGGGCAACGCGGCCGGCAGCGTCAGGCGCCGGCGCGGCGCGGCCGGCAGCCTGGGGCGCCGTGCCTGGTCCGGTGTGCCGACGTTGCGGCGATCCTTCTGGTCATTCCTGCCCTCCCTGACGTCGTTACCCCAGTGCCGTCCGACCGGTCGCGATCCTCTGGCGGCCCGATCCTACCCTTCTGAGGCCCTTGGAGTCGTGGTTTTTGACTTGACTCCAAAAACGTTTTCGGTAATTGTTTCTATCAAATCGAAATCGCTCCGTCAAATTTCATTTTTCCGAGTGATTTCAGATAATAAAAAACAAAAACGTTTTTGGATGCTCGATGCTGAATCAGGTTGAAAACGCCGCGATGCCCAACGAGACGGTGATGATGTCGCGTGCCAGCGACGGCAGTCCGGTCTCGCTGAGGGTGTCGTTTCCGGCGCCTGGCGTTGCCCGCCTGCGCCTGGGGTCGCCGGACGACGTCTCGCCGCTGCCGACCCTCACGCTTCCCGACGAACCGCTTGCCGCGACCAGGCTTTCCGACAACGCCGTCGCCGGCGGGGGCCTGACGGTCACCCTCGATCCGGAAAAATTCGACTTCCGCGTCGCCGACGACAGCGGCCGGGTGCTTCTGTCGACCAGCACCCAGGACATGACCCAGAAGGGGGCGATGCGGGTGGAGCCGGTCGAGGTTGCCGAGGCCTTCACCGCGACCTCGTTCCGGGTCGAGCCGGACGACCATTTCCTCGGCTATGGCGAGAAATTCTGCAATTTCGACAAGCGCGGTCTGACGATCACCTCGTCGAACTCCAATGCCGGCGGCGCCACTTCGGAAGCGGCCTACAAGAACGTGCCGTTCTTCCTGAACACGCGCGGCTACGGCGTCCTCTTCAACACCACGCGCAAGCTGCGCCACGACGTCGGCGAGCCGCGGCTGTCGATCCTGTCCTATCGCGTGGAGGTCGATGCTTCCGAGCTCGATTTCTTCGTCATCGACGGGCCCGATCCGAAGACGATCCTGAAGCGCTATGCGGAGCTGACGGGCTTTGCGCCGGTGCCGCCGCTGTGGACCTTCGGCATCTGGATGTCGCGGTTCTATTTCGAGCGCTGGGAGACGCTGTTCGCCGCGGCCGAGGGCTACCGCTCCCACGACATCCCCTGCGACGTTGCAGCGCCCGACTCCTACTGGATGTACGGAAACCGGCTGTCCGACCTGCAATGGGACGACGACCGCTTTCCCGATCCGGCCGAGAGGCTCGCGGAACTGCGCGCCAAGGGATTCCGCACCAGCCTCTGGCTCTACCCGTACATCTCGGAAAAATCGCCGCTGTTCGAGGAGGCCCAGGCGAAGGGCTATCTGTGCACCTCGCCCGACGGGACGCCGGCGATCGTGCCGACGACCCTGCCTCAGCCCTGCCACGACGAGCCGGGCTTTCGCGGCGTCGGCACGCTGAAGCACGTCTTCAAGCACCCGATCGCGCCTCCCGGAACGCTGATCGACTTCACCAATCCTGAGGCCGTCGCCTGGTATCAGGGGCTCCTCACAGATCGGCTGAAGGAGGGCGTTGCCGTCTTCAAGACCGATTTCGGCGAGGACGTGCCCGACGACGTGCAGTTCCATGACGGGCGCACGGGCCGCGACGTCCACAACATCTATCCGCTCCTGTTCCAAAAGGCCGTCGCCGAGGCGACCGAGCGCTTCACCGGCGACTTCGTCATCTGGGGCCGCTCCGGCTGGGCCGGCGGCCAGGCCTATCCCATCCATTGGGGCGGCGATCCGACAACCTCCTGGCAGGCGATGAGCGCTTCGCTGAAGGCCGGGCTCAGCTACGGGCTTTCCGGCGTGCCGTTCTGGAGCCACGACATCGGCGGCTTTGCCGGCGCACCGCCGTCGGAAGAGCTCTATACCCGCTGGGCCCAGTTCGGGCTCCTCTCCAGCCACTCCCGGTTCCACGGCACGACGCCGCGCGAGCCCTGGGAGTTCGGCGAGCGGGCGTGCGCGATCGTGCGCGATTTCGCCAAATTCCGGATGCGGCTGCTGCCCTATCTCCACCATCTGGCAACGGTTGCCCACGAGGAGGGGCTGCCGGTGATCCGCGCGCTCCATCTGGAGTTCCCGGACGATCCGGGCGCGCGGCTCATCGACGGCCAGTACATGCTCGGCGATGCGCTCCTCGTCTCGCCGGTGTTCAATGCGGCGGGCGATGTGGAATACTATCTGCCGCGCGGCTCCCGCTGGCTGGATCTGCGCTCAGGCCGCTGGTGCGGGGGCGGCCAATGGGTTTCGGAGAAAGGTCTCGACCTTGCCAATATGCCGCTGTTCCTCCGCGACGGGGCCATGGTGCCTCTGGTGGAGCCGGCGGCTTGCACGGACGAGACCGACTTTTCGACCCTTGCCCTGCTGGTCACGCCGGAAGCGTCCGGAGCGTTGACCTTCTCGCTGCCGGACGGGACGTCGGTTGAGGTGGCGTTCCGCCGGGACGACACTGGCTGGCAGGGCCGCGTTTCGGGTGTGGCCGGGATCAGGCTCTTGATCGCGGGCGGCCCGGAACCGGCGACCGCGACGCTCTGCGAAGGAGACTGGCAGGCGGTCGATGCCCGACCGGAAGAAATCAATCTGAGCGCCTACGCGTTTAGCAAAGCAGGAGGAAGTCCATGAAAAACATGCTCAAGATGGGCATTTCGGCAATCGCCCTGACCGTCTTTACGTCCGGTGCGCTGGCCGAGAACATCGTCTACTGGACCCAGGAGGTCCAGCCGAAGCGGATGGAGATCCAGCGCGCCGTCGCCGATGCCTTCACCAAGAAGACCGGCCACACCGTGGAGATCGTCCCGGTCGAGGAGAACGAGCTCGGCCCGCGGGCGACCGCGGCCTATGCCGCCGGCGACCTGCCGGACGTCATCATGATGCCGATCGGCGACGTGCTTCCCTGGGCCGAAGAGGGCATCCTCGACATCGACACCAACAACGACGTCGTGGAAGACCTCGGCCGCGGCACCTTTTCCGAAGGCGTCCTCGGCATGACGGAGAGCGACGGGGTTGCCGCCGCGGTGCCGTTCTCGGCCTGGCCCTATATCACCATCTACCGCAAGAGCCGGTTCGAGGAGCTGGGCCTGAAGCAGCCGACCTCGTTCGAAACCGTGCTTGCTGCCGCCAAGGCGCTCGACAACCCGCCGAAGGTGCATGGCTTTGCCGTCGCCACCAAGGTCGACGAAGGCTTCATGAGCCAGACCCTGGAGCAGCTCTTCCTCGCCAACGGCGTCAGCCCCGTCAAGGAAGACGGCACGGTCGACTTCGACCGGGAAAAGACCAAGGAAGTGCTCGACTTCTACAAGGAGCTCAAGTCGATGAGCCCGGAGGGCGAGCTCTACTGGAAGCAGACCCGCGAGACCTATTTCAACGGCTCGGTGGAATTCACCTTCTGGTCGCCGTTCATCCTCGATGAGATGGCGGGCCTGCGCGATGCCGCCCCGGTCGCCATCAACGACGATCCGACGACGCGGGCGCTCTCCGACGACACCGAGGTGCTGACCGGCCTTGCCGGCCCGTCCAACCCGGAGGGGGCGACCTGGGTCGAGCTCACCGTCTTCGGCATCACCACCGACGCCAAGACCGATGCGGCGATGGAATTCGTCAAGTTCATGATGTCGGACGGCTACATGGACATGCTGTCGATCGCGCCGGAGGGCTTCTTCCCCGTGCGCACCGGCTCGGCGGAAGGCAAGTCCGACTATGTGGACGGCTGGGCCGGGCTTGAGGTCGGCGTCGACCGCCGCGCCCCGCTCGGTGAGCTCTATCCGGCCGAGACGATCCAGGCGATGGTCGACGGCCTTTCGGTCGGCACCCGCTGGGGCGTCGCCGAAGGCCAGCTTTCGCTCGCCTCCAAGATCATCAACTCCGGTCTCGTCAACCGGCTGGTCCGCGAATATGCCGACGGCGTGCGCGATGCCGACGCCACCGTCGATCTCCTCAATGAGGAAGCTTCCGCCATCAAATAAAAATAAATCCTCCAGCATTTCTTGGGGGCGTCCGTTCGCGGGCGCCCCTTTTTACTTGCGGCGGCATTCGAAATAAAAACGGGGAACGATTGGCGTTGCGCCGCGTTACTTCCATTGTCTTGAACGACATCAAGGAGTCGCCCAATGACCGAATTGAAGGAACGTGACGCCAAGCAGGGACGCAGCGGCCACCGCGCCCTGATCATCCTCGTTGCCGGACTGGCGCTCGCCGTCATCGTCGCAGCGGGACTGATGTTCTCCATGGACAGCATCGTCGACGAAGCGGCGGTGACGAACCCTGACGCCACGACCCCGGTCACCGAGGGCAACGGGGTCTAGACCCGGGGCGTCTCCCGACGCCAGTCCTCAGATGAAAAGCAGCACCGCGCCGACGGCGACGAGGCCGACCCTCTGCCACCACACCCGCGGCGCGATGATGCCGAAGGAGATGGCGGAGAGCGCGACGCCGATCTTGACGGCGGCGAGGATCGCCATGAAAGGCGCCGCTGCAAAGCCGATGAGCGCCGGGTTGGCGATCATGCCGAGCGGGATCAGATAGAGCCCGACGCCGAGAAGCATGGCGCGCCCGGCGACCTTCAGCCAGTCCTCCCCGACCATTCCCGCCGCAATGAAGACCGCGCCGCAGACCGGCGGCGTGATGGTCGACAGCAGTGCGAACCAGAACACGAAGAGATGCGCCTGCAGCGGCTCCAGCCCCAGTTCCTGCAGTGCCGGCCCGGCGACGGACACGCAGATGACGTAGGCCGCCGTTGTCGGCACCTCCATGCCGAGGATCAGGCAGGCGAGCGCCGTCAGGAGCAGGGCCGGCCACAGCATGTCGCTGGACGCCGAGAGGATCAGCGACGTGATCTTGACGCCGAGGCCGGTCTGGCCGAGGACGCCGATGACGATGCTGGCGCACAGGATAATCGAAGCGACGACCGCCACCTGCTTGCCGGTGTTGAGCGCGACCTCTTCCAGCCGCGCGACGGTGCGCGGGACCGAGAGCGTCAGCCTTGCGTCGAAGAACAGCATGACGAAGGCGGCCAGGATGGCGACGCTTGCCGCGTATTGCGGCGTGTAGTCGCCGATGAACATGCGTTCCAGGAGGACGAAGAAGGGGACGGCGAAGAACGCGGTGGTGATCAGCACGGTCTTCGGCGCCGGCCGGTCGGCCTCCGACAGGCCGGGCAGCTCGTGGCGCTGTGCGAAGGCGTTGATGCCGACCCAGACGGCGAGGAAGTACAGGATCGCCGGCAGGAAGGCGGCGGCGATGATGCCGGTATAGGGCGTGCCGGTGAGTTCCACCATGACGAAGGCGCCGGCGCCCATCAGCGGTGGCATGATCTGGCCGCCGGAGGACGCGACCGCTTCGACCGCACCGGCGAGTGCCGGCGGATAGCCGAGGCGCTTCATGGCCGGCAGGGTGACGGCGCCTGTGGAGGCGACATTGGCCGAGGCAGAGCCGGAGATCGAGCCGAAGAGGGCGGAGGACAGCACCGAGACTTTCGCGGCGCCTCCCGTCAGGCGACCGGCCGCGGCAGCGGCCAAGTTCATAAAACCCTGGCCGGCCTCGCCGGCATTCAGCACGGCGCCCATGATGATGAAGACGGCGACGATGTTGACCGAGATGCCGGTGAGGCTGCCCCAGACGCCGCCCTCCGCAATGGTCAGCGTGCCGAGGAAGCTGGCGACGGGAAGGCCGGGATGGCCGAATTCGCCGGGCAGATACTGGCCGAGGAGGCCGTAGGCAAGGGCAAGCGCCGCGACCAGCGGCAGCGGCCAGCCGATGGCCCGGCGCGCCATCTCAAGCACCACCAGCAGCAGCACCGAGGCGATGGCGATCTGGTAGGTGCCGTAGAGCGAGCCGTACTGGTCGCCGAGGCTTTCCTGATTGACGACGATCCAGGCGCAGCAGAAGAGGCCGGCGGCGAGGAACACGCTGCCGGTGATGCGGCTTGCCATCCCCTTGGCCGCGAACAGGAACACGAAGGGCAGGGCCAGCATCATGTGGATGGGCCGCGCGATCAGGTTCGGGGCGAGGCCGTAGAAGATGAGGCCGAGATGGAAGGCAATGGATGCCGCCCCGAGGGCCGCAAAGAAAATGCGGCTCCGGAGCGTCAGGGAATGGATCACGTTTGGGTACTCTTAACGGCGGGCGCGGACGGCCGGCCGGATCAGCGGGAGCGTTCGGGCACGGCGATGCCGGCCTCGTCGTAGTACTTCAACGCGCCCGGATGGATCTTGCCGTAGATGTTGGCGACCATCTCGCCGTCGACGCCCTTCCACCACGGATTGGCGTCGCCCATCTTGGCCTTTTCTTCCCAATAGGTCTTGGTCAGCTCATAGGCGGTGGCGTCGTCCATGTCGGTCGTGGTGTAGGCGATCACCGGCAGCGAGGTGGTGACGGTGTCGGTGTCGACACCGGCATAGGTGCCGGCAGGGATGACGAGCTTGGTGCGCTTGGTGCGGCCGACCTCGTCGTCGGTCATGGAGATCAGGGTGACGCCGGTGCTGGCAGCGGCCTCGATGACGTTCGGGGCCGGGTAGGAGCCGGCGGTGACGAAGCCGTCGATCTGCTTGTTCTTCAGCGCGGCAACGGCGGCGTTGAGCTCGACGCTGGCCAGCGCCACCTTGTCCTCAAGGTCGAAGATCTTCAGATACTTCGCGCCTTCGCGGGCGCCGAACGAGCCCTTGCCGAGGAGGATGCTCTTGCCGGCGAGGTCGGAGATGGACTTGGCGCCGGTGTCGGCGCGCATGACGAAATGCATGGTCAGGGACGGGATCGGGAAGAGGGCGCGGATCTCGTCGAATTTCGGGTTGGCCTTGCCCTCGAACATCGCCTTGCCATTGTGGGCGAGCTCGACCAGCGCCGGCGGCGTCGTGAAGACGTAGTTGCCGGTGCGCACGGCCGCTTCCATGACGTTCTGGACCGAGCCCTGGCTCTCCTCCACGGTGACGATGATGTCGCCGTTGGTGCCGGCCTTGACCGCCTCGGCGATCTGGACGCCCATCTGGTAGTAGGACGACGAAGACTTGGCGGACTTGTAGGTGACGCGGGTCTCGGCGTTTGCCGTGCCGGCGAGCGCAACGGCGCAGATGCCGGCGACAAGGGCGTGCTTCAGAAGTTTCATGGGGGCGGTCCTCCCTGCGGTGTCAGAGCCTTGCGGTGTTCGGCGGCCTGGCGGCGACGGTTATCGCGTTTTTCGCCTGCGCCGTCGCCGGCCGCGGCATGATGGCAGGGCAATCTAGTTGGTTTCGTCTGTCGTTGGAACCCGCTGCAAGCCCATGGCTTGCCTGTTGTTCGCCGGGGCGGGGACGCCGGTTATCGCGCGGCCGTCTCGGCCAGCGGCACGAGGTCCTCGCGGCGCCAGCCGATCGTGACCTCGCCGCCGATCGCCAGCGGCTCTGTGACGTCGCCGACGGCGATGATCTGCTGGCCGCCGGCGCGCACGGCCGAGCGCGTCACGCCGCCGAGGAAGTTGCGGGCCTCAAGCGTGCCGGAGATGGCGATGAGGCCGGTATCGGAGGGGCTCACCGAGACCTGCTCCTTGCGCAGCATGAAGCGGTGCCTGCCGGGGGCAAGGCCGGAAAAATCGCCGAGCGGGATCGGCGTGCCGTCGGCAAGGGTGCCGCTCCAGCCGTGTTCGCTGCGGCGCACGGTGATGGTCAGGATGTTGGCGCCGCCGATGAAGTCGGCGGCAAAGACGGTGCCGGGATTGCGGTAGATGCCTTCCGGGCTGTCCTTTCGCTCGATGCGGCCGGCATTCATCAAGACGACGGTGTCGGCGAGCGCGAGCGCCTCGGTCTGGTCGTGGGTGACGAAGACGGTGGTGAGGCCCAGCGTCTGGTGCAGGCGCTTCAGCTCGACCTGCATGTCTTCGCGCAGGCGCGCATCGAGGTTGGAGAGCGGCTCGTCGAGGAGGAGCACGTCCGGCTCGGCGACAATGGCCCGGGCGAGCGCCACCCGCTGCTGCTGGCCGCCGGAGAGCTGGCGCGGATAACGCCCGCCGAGGTCGTGGAGCTGGACGAGGCCGAGGGCCTCCTCGACCTTTTCGTCCTGGTCGGTGCGGGGAAGGCCACCCTTCATGCGCAGGGGAAAGCGGACGTTTTCCGTCACTGTCATGTGCGGCAGCAGGGCGTAGCTCTGGAACATCAGGGCGACGTTGCGCTTTTCCGGCGCCAGCCTCGTCACGTCGCGGCCGGCGATCTCGATGGTCCCGGCGTCGGGCGTCTCAAGGCCGGCGATGATGCGCAAAAGCGTGCTCTTGCCGCAGCCGCTGGGGCCGAGGAGCGCGACGAAGTCGCCCCGTTCCGCCGTCAGCGCGATCTCGTGCAGCGCAGTGAAGGCGCCGAAGGTCTTGGTGGCGGCGGATATGACGAGGTGGCTCATGGGCTCGGCAACTCCGGCTACATGATTTTCGACAGGCCGAAGATGCGGTCGAGCAGGAGCACGAGGACCGCGGTCATGGCGATCATGATGGTGGACACCGCCGCGACGGACGGGTCGGGGCTGAACTCCAGCGTCGAGTAGATGCGCATCGGCAGGGTCTCGACGTCGGGGGCGCGCATGAAGAGGGCGACCACCGCGTCGTCGAAGGAGATGTTGAAGGCAAAGAAGGCGCCGGCCGCCATGCCGGTGCGGCATTGCGGCAGGATGACGAGGAAATAGCGCTGCCACCAGCGCGCGCCCATCATCCGCGCCGCCTCGTCGAGATGCGGGTCCATGTCGGCGAGAGAGGCCGTCACCGTGCGGATCACGTAAGGAAGCGTGATCACCGTGTGGCCGATGACGAGACCGAAGAGGGACGGGCCGTTGCCGTAGATGCTGAAGACCATCAGGAGGCCGATGGCAAAGATCAGCGAGGGCAGGATCAGCGGCGACAGGAAGAGGGACGAAATGAAGGCGCGTCCGGGAATGCGGAAGCGGGCGAGGGCGAGGGCTGCCGCGGTGCCGAGGCTGAGCGACAGGGCGACGGTCATGAGCGCGAGCAACAGGCTCGTCCAGGCGGCCGACAGATAGGCGTCGGACTGCAGCACCTCGGCATACCAGCGCCCGGACAGCCCGCGCGGCGGGAACACCAGGAACTCGCTCGCCGAGACGGAGCTGGCGACGACGACGACCAGCGGTGCCAGCATGAAGATGGCAATGGCGATCACGAAGAGGACGGCGAGGGGGCGGACCCAGCCGGGAACGGCGCCGATCATTGCCGGCCCCCCATGCGCGCCGACGCCATCATGTAGGGCACGATGAGCGCCAGCGTGGCGGCAAGGAGCGTGACGGAAAGGACGGCGGCAAAGTTCCAGTCGAAGGAGCCGGTGACCTGCTGGTAGATGCTGCCGGCCATCACCGGAAGGCGGACGCCGCCGACCAGCGACGGGGTGATGAAGGAACTGATGGAGAGCGCAAAGACCAGCAGCGAGCCGGAGACGAGGCCGGGCACCGACAGCGGCAGGGTGACGTGCCAGAGCGCCCGGAAGAAGCCGGCGCCCATGGTGCGGACCGCGCGGTCGAGGTCGGGCGGGATCCTGTTGAGGCTGCCGAGCGTCGTCAGCACCAGGAAGGGGAGAAGCACCTGGACCATGGCGACGACGATGCCGGCCTCCGTGTGCATCAGCGATATCTGCCGATCGATGAGGCCGAGGCTCTTCAGCGCCCAGCTCAGCCCGCCGCCGGGGCCGAGGATGACGAGCCAGCCGAAGGTGCGGATGACGACGCTGGTCATCAGCGGCAGCACGATGAGGACGATGAGGAGGCGGCGCACGCCCGGGCCGGCCCGCGACATGATGACGGCGAGCGGAAAGCCGATGACGAGGCTTGAGGCGGTGATGACGATGGAGAGCGCGAAGGTGCGCCAGGCGACGCCGAGATAGAAGTCGTCGGCGACGAGCTTGCGGTAGTGCTCCAGCGTCAGGCCGTCGGCAAGGCCGCCCTTGCCGAGGAAGCTGAGAACCAGCATCTGGAAGGCGGGAAAGAAGAAGGCGAGCACCAGGAAGGCGACGCCCGGCGACAACAGGAAGAAGGGCTCGCGCCACTGGGCCGTGCCACCCCTCGCCATGCCAGTTCTCTCCTCCTAACGCGTCCGAAACGGCGGAAATGCGGGGTGCCGGTGTCGGCACCCCGCCAGAGTGCGGCCTAAGGCAATACGCGACAACATTCGCACCTCGGGCCGATCACCGGTTATCTGGCGATGGCCCGTGTCCAGGCCTCGTTCCACTCCGGCTTGTTCTTGGAAATCGTCTCCGCATCGAAGGTGACGAGCTTTGCTGCGGCTTCCTCGCCGACGGTCACTTCCGCGGCGACGTCGTCGGGCAATTCGACCGTCCTGTTGGTCGGCGAATAGCGAAGGGCCTCGGCCCAGCCCCTGGAAGCCTCGGCGCGGATCGAGAAGTCGATGAATTTCAGCGCCAGCTCCCGGTTCGGGCGACCGGCGACCAGGTTGACCGTGATCGGCGCGATGACGCCGCCTTCCTTCGGCAGCGTGAACTTCACCGGCAGGCCGGCCTTGGTCAGCGTGTAGGCGTAGTCCTGGGCATAGGGCGCGATCCAGGCGTTGCCTTGCGCGAAGTTCTGCTGGATCTCGGGCGACTTGGCGACGATCGTGGAGGTCGGCAGGATCGACTTGATGAAGTCGAGGCCCGGGGTGATGTCGTCGAGCGTGCCGCCCGCGACCTTGTTGATCATCAGCATGCCGAGCATGCCGTAGGTGTTGCCGGCCGCATCGGTCAGGAGCACGTGGTCGGCATAGGCCGGGTCGGCGAGGTCCTTCCAGGAGGTGGGGGCCTCGGGCACCGCCTCGGTATTGTAGAGGAGGCCGATGACGGCGGTCGAATACATCGGGCCGACGCCCTTATCGAGGCCCGCCACGGCAAAGGGGTACATCTCGTCGTAATGGGTCAGTTCTTCCGGCTTGATCGGCGCCAGCAGCCCTTCGGCCGCGGCCGTCGTCTCCAGGCCGCCGGAGAAATGCACCACGTCGAACTGCGGGTTGTCCTTCTGGGCGCGGAGCTGGGCGAGGGTGTCGCTGGAATAGGCGGTGATGACCTTGACCTTGACGCCGTATTCCTCCTCGAACGGGGTGATGACCAGGTCGCGGTGGGTCTTTTCGTAGGAACCGCCGAAGGAATTGATGACCAGCGTTTCCTCGGCGAGGGCCGCCGAGCCCATCAGGGTCGCGGCGGCGACGGCGAGCGCGGCGCCGATGCCGAGCTGCTTGTTCATGACTGTCGTCCTTTTCGCGTTTGCACCAATGGCGTTCATTCAAAAGACCGCTCTAAAGGCGGCCGATCTCGATCGTCTTGATCCCTTCCGTCCGGGTGGTCCGGCAGGCGTTCGCGAACTCCTCAAGGCCGGACGTGATCTTTCCGAACATGTTGCAGGGCGTCCAGCCGAGGGGGCCGTGGATGCGCGCGCCGGCATCGTAGAAGACGCCGATCTCCCAGAGTTCGTCGGTCAGGCCTTTCATGACGTTCTTGCCCTGGTAGAACCACAGGCACTCGCCGGCCTCCGGGAAGCAGGTCTGGTTTTCCGCCGGGATCGCCGTCGGATCGAAGGTCTGGGCCTCTTGCGGCAGGCCCATCATGATCTCCGGGCCGGCGAACATGGCGTGGATGGCGGTGATACGGACCGGGTTTGCCAGCGCGTTCCACAGCGTCTCGCAGGTGGTCGGCGCGTTTTCCTCGTAGAGGGTGATGATGCCGCGGGCGCGGCTGTCGACGAATTCGATGTAGAGCTGGCGTCCCGGCATGCTTTTCGCGGACCTCCGATGGGCTTTGCGGCTTCTGGTTTTCGCCGGAAACGGGGCCGGCGGGACAAATCGTTGCACCTCGTCGATAAAACGTCGAATTAAATAAACGAATTTCGTGATAGATTGAATTTATCACATATGCCTTCCGGAGCCCGCCATGGACCGGCCCGTGCCGCACCCGACCGTCGCCTCGGCGCTGACGCTGAAGAATCTGAGGACGTTCTACTGGCTCGCGCGCTACCGCAACTACCACGCGGTGGCGCGCTATCTGAACGTCACCCAGCCGGCGATCTCCTCGCGCATCTCCTCGCTGGAGGAGGTGCTGGGCGTCCGGCTCTTTTCCCGCGACAACCAGTCGGTGGAACTGACGCCGGAGGGCCACGAGGCGCTACGCCTCACCGAGATCGTGCTCGACAATGCCGACACGCTCGCCGAGCGGTTCTCCCGCTCGCGCGACCCGTCCGGCTTGGTGCGCATCGGCGTCGTGGAGACGGTGGCGCGGACCTGGCTGCCGGGGCTCCTCAAGGCCCTGCAGGAGCGCTATCCGAACATCGAGCTGGAGATCACGACCGAGAGCACCTCGCTGCTCCATGCGATGCTGAAATCCTCGGCCATCTCCATGTGCGTCTCCATGGCGCCGGCGGAGCTCTCCGACGTTTCCAACGAGGAGATCTGCCGCTACGGCATGGAGTGGGTGGCCGATCCGCGCATTTTCGATGCGGGCCACGTCCATACGCTCGCCGAGCTGATCCGGCTGCCGCTGATCGGCTATCTCGCCAACAGCCCGCCGGGGGATTTCCTCGACCGCTATTTCGGCGACGCCTATCGCGACAGGACCGTCCACAACAGCACCAACTCCATGTCGACGATGATCTGGCTCGCCGAGAACGGCCTCGGCATCGCCGCCATCCCGCCCGTCGCCGTCGCCCAGCACCTTAAGGACGGGCGGCTGGCGATCATTGCGACCGAGACGCCGATGGAGCCGGTGTCCTTCTTCCTCAACCACCGCACGCGGCCGCTGTCGCCGGTCACCAAGGCGGTGAAGGCGCTGATCGTGGAGATGGCCGAGAGCTACCGGGCATAGTTCCTACCTTCGGCAACGGCAGTGACTGCCGGCGCGCTTCTGCAACCTTCTGCCCAATCCCCGGTCATTGCCGCCTCGAACGGCGCCGCTTTTTTCGGCTCTGTGCCTAGCGCTGCGCCAATTCATTCAAAGTCCTCTATAGGACTTGACTCGTTTTTTTGGCGGCCATAGCGTTTCCATCATCAAGTCCTCAAAAGGACATTGTCCGTATGACAAAAGCTCCGCTGCGTCGCGCCACCGAGCCGGCCAAGGCCAAGCACCGGCAGATATCGGAAGAGATCCTGTCGGCGATCGAAGCCGGGCGCTGGCTGCCGGGGGACCAGTTGCCGGCCGAGGACCAGCTTGCCGAGGAGATGGGCGCCAGCCTCGGCACCGTGCAGCGGGCGCTGCGCAGCCTGCAGCAGATGGGCGTCGTGGAGCGCCACCACGGCCGCGGCACCTTCGTCTCCGGGGCGCGGGCCAAGGAAGAACAGCTCCGCCATTTCCGCTTCATGGCCGAGGGCGGACACCAGATCCTGCCGGCCTATTTCCGGGTCCATTCGGTGGAGCGGACGCGCGAGAGCGGGCCGTGGAGCCATTTCTTCGGCCAGCAGGGCGACGGCGAGTACATCGCCATCCAGCGGCTCGTCTCCATCAACGACGAATTCGAGGCGTTTTCCGAGGTCTATCTGCCGGCCGACCGGTTCGCCGAGCTTTCCAGCATGGCGGAAAAGAGCCTCAGCCGGTCGACGGGCAAGACCACCCTCGACGGCGTTTCCCTGCGCGACATGCTGGCCGAGCGCTTCAACGCGCCGACCCTCAGCGTGCGCCAGACCATGGCCTGCCAGTCGCTGCCGCCACGGGTGACGCGGCTGCTCAAGGTGCCGCCGGGCCAGTTCGGGCTCGTCTGGACCATCGGCGGCCTCAGCTACCGCGACGTCCCGATCACCTGGCAGCGCATCTTCGTGCCGCCGAGCGACCGGGTCATCGAGATCGTGCCGGTAACGGCCTCGACGCCGATCTTCAAGGAAGTGACATGACACGGCGGCCGCCTGCTGCCGGCAACAAGGAGAGTGGGCGCCAAAGCCCATCGGAGCGCCTTTTCGCGGGGCCGAGGTGCCCCCGGAGACCATCCCTTCAGACAGGAGATCCACATCCATGAATGCGACCATGCCTGAGACCAAAGGCCGTGCCCGCGGAATCCTCCGCCACGCCCGCGCGCTCGTTGCCGCCGCCGCCCTTTCCGGCATTGCGATGGGCGGCGCGCTTGCCGCCGACATGCCGGAAATGACGCTGAAATTCGGCCATCCCTACAACGAGACCCATCCGCTCGCCCTCGGCGCCCAGAAATTCGCCGACATCGTCAAGGAAAAGAGCGGCGGCAAGATTACCGTCCAGGTGTTCCCGAACAGCACCATCGGCTCCTCGCGCGATCTCGTGGAAGGCATCCAGATCGGCGTCGTCGACTTCGCCCTCGTTCCGACGACCAACGTCGCCAGCTTCTATTCGCCGCTCGACATCTTCTACCTGCCGTTCCTGTTCCGCGACAAGGAACACGCCTATGCGGTCTCCGACGGCCCGGTCGGCGAGAAGCTCTATGCCGACATGCTGGAAAAGACCGGCATCCGCACGCTGGCCATGTATGAAAGCGGGTTCCGCACCATCACCACGCGCGACACCAAGATCGAAAAGCCGTCCGACATGGAGGGCATCAAGTTCCGCGTCGTGAACAATCCGCTGAACGTCGCCACCTTCAAGGCGCTCGGCGCCAACCCGACGCCGATGGCGCTGTCGGAGGTCTTCACCGGCCTGCAGCAGGGCACCGTCGACGGCCAGGACAACCCGGTCGGCAACGTCAAGGCGTTCGGCTTCGACAAGGTCCAGAACTACATCACCCTGTCGCACCACCAGTGGGCCGGCATCATGTTCCTCGCCGACGACAAGATGTGGAAGGAGCTGCCGGACGACGTCAAGACGCTTTTCAAGGAGACCGCCCTTGAGACCCAGGACTGGGAGCGCAAGGAGATCAACGCGGTAGAAGAGAAGTATCTCGACGAGATGGAACAGGGCGGCATGACCGTCACCCGGCTGACGCCGGAACAGGCCAAGGCCTTCCAGGACGCCATGGAAGCGGTCTGGGACGAATACCGCGGCAAGATCGGCGCCGAGCTGATCGACTCCGCCGTCGCGGCCAAGTAGCCCGGCAAAGTTCCGCCGCCAGGCCCATCTCCGGAGACATCGGTCATGTCCCTTCTTGCCAAAGTGCTCGACGCTTCGGAACGCGTCCTGGCGGCGGTCTGCATCCTCTCCTTCGCCGCGATGTTCGTCCTTGGCATCGCGACGGTGGTGTTCCGCTTCATCATCGAAAGCTCGCTCGCCTTTCCCGACGAACTGATCCGCTACCTGTTCGTGTGGATGATCTTCCTCGGCTCGGCCGTCGCCTTCCGGCGCAACATGCATGCCGCCATCGGCATCGTCGTCGCCCATCTGCCGGCGCTGCCGAAGCGCCTCGCCCTGCTGGTCGCGACCGCCGTCAGCGGCGTCTTCTTCGCCCTCATCTTCTGGGCCGGGATGAAGCTGACGATCCGCGTCGTGCCGCAAATCTCGCCGGCGCTGGAGGTCTCCATGGCCTGGGTCTACGGCGCCATTCCCGTCGGCATGGCCTTTCTCATCGTCTATGCGCTCGAGCTGTTTGCGCGCCAGTTGACGGCGCCGGCCGCCGATCTGACGGCGGAGGGGCAGTGATGGTTTTTCTTACCGTCTCGGGCCGCCGGGGGCCGAAACTGCTGCCGGATTCGCGGTTCACGCACTCCGGGCCCCACCCACTCTGCGTCACCACCGGGCGTCGACCCGGTGGTCCATACGACGCCAGCCCGCTGCTCCGAAAGGCCTCATGGATTGCCGTGTCAAGCACGGCAATGACGCCTGAGAGGGGGCGAGGTGGAGGACAAAGCTGGCGTGCCGAACAAGCTGATCCTCTGGCATCAGTTTGTCATTCCAAGGAAGTGAGCGACGAGAAACGGCCTAATTCGGCCAGCCGCCGGGAGCGCCTGAGATGACCACCTTTGCGCTCTTCGGCTCCCTTGTCCTTCTGATGCTGCTGCGCGTGCCGATCGCCGTCGCGCTCGGGCTCTCCGCCGTCATCGGCCTCGTCATGAGCGACATCAGCCTGGAGATCGTCGCCCAGCGGATGCTCTCCACCAACAACTCGTTCCCGCTGCTCGCCATCCCGTTCTTCATCCTCGCCGGCGAGATCATGTCGACCGGCGGCATGTCGCGGCGGCTGGTCGGCTTTGCCGGGGCGCTGGTCGGGCACCTGACCGGCGGGCTCGGCGCCGTCGCCATCCTCGGCTCCAGCTTCTTTGCCGCGCTCTCCGGCTCCAACGCGGCGACCGTTGCCGCCATCGGCGGCGTCATGAACGAGCCGATGGCCGAAAAGGGCTACCGCCCGTCCTATACCGCGGCGACCATCGCGGCGGCCGGCGTTACGGGCATGATCATCCCGCCGAGCATTCTTTTGATCCTCTACGGCGTCGTCACCGGTGTCTCGATCGCCGATCTGTTCCTCGCCGGCCTCCTTCCCGGCATCCTCATCTGCATCAGTCTCCTCATCCTCAACCGCATTCTCGCAGGCCGGCTCGGCATAGAGCGGGCGCCATTCGAGGGCGCCGCGGGCATCTGGGAAAGCTTTAAGGCCGCGTTCTGGCCGCTCTTGATGCCGGTCATCATCCTCTCCGGCATCTATGGCGGCGTCTTCACGCCGACCGAGGCCGCCGTCGTCGCCGTCCTCTACGGCCTCATCGTCGGCTTCGCCTGCCGGGAGCTGACCTTCGCCGGCCTCTACAAGGCCTTTTTCAAGGCGGTGATGTCGTCGGCCGTCGTCATGTTCATCATGAACGCGGCCGGCGTCTTTGCCTGGCTCATCACCATCAACCAGATCCCGCAGACCATCTCCCAGTCGCTGACCGAGGTCGCCGGCGGGCCGGTGCTCTACCTGCTGCTCGTCAATGTGTTCCTGCTGGTCGTCGGCTGCATGATGAACGCGGCGGCGGCCATCGTCATCTTCACCTCGATCCTCTATCCGGCGGCGATGAGCTTCGGCATCGATCCGATCCTCTTCGGCATCATCGTCTCGGTGAACCTCAGCATCGGCACGGTGACGCCGCCGCTCGGGGTAGACCTCTTCATCGCCTCGGCGATCACCAAGGTCTCCATCGAGCGCATCGTCGCGGCGATCTGGCCGTTCATCCTGGTGCTGATCGTCGATCTCCTGATCATCACCTATGTCCCGCCGATCTCGCTCGCCCTCGTCGGCATCTTCGGCTAGCGCCGCAAATCAAAAAATCGGGGTAAACGTGCCCCCCAAACGCACGAAACGGAAGGTTTTCCAATGTCTGAGAGCTCTCGCACCGCCGGCGCAAGGCGCCCCTGGGAGGAGATGAACGCCGGCACGATCCGCGAGGCGATCGCTCCGGAAAAGCTCGGCACCGCCGAGATCCGGCCGACCGGCAGCTTCGCCGCCGGCTCCTATGCCTCCTTCGAGCTGGTCTATACCGCAGGGCTTTTCGGCATCGACGATTCCGGCAACCTCCGCGTCTGTTTCCGCTTCGCCTCCGACCAGAGCCGGCCGCAATTCGACGACCCGAAGGCGCCGAACTACTGCACCGTGACGGCGTCGAACAATGCCGTCTTACAGGTGAAGTGGGACCCGAAGAACAATGTCCGCCCCTGGGACCGGACGCTGTGGATCAAGGTGGTGCAGGGCTTTTTGCAGCAGGGTGACACCATCACCATCCGCTTCGGCGTCACCGACGGCGGCAGCCCCGGCATGCGACTTCAGACCTTCTGCGAAGAGACGCTGGAATTCCGGGTGCTGGTCGACCCGATCGCCACCTTCAATTTCCAGACCCTTCCCGTGCAGCCGATCATTTCCGTCGTGCCGGGCCCGCCGGAGCGCTATGTCGGCGTCATCCCGACCCTGCGCCGCCCCGGCGAGACCTTCTCCCTGAAGCTGAAGGGCGAAGACAAATGGGGCAATCCGTCCGACCAGTGCGACATCACCCTCCATCTGGAAGCGGAGGGCGCGATTGCCGGCCTGCCGGAGACCGTGACGCTGTCGAAGGGTGAGTTCGCCGTGAGCGTTGACGGGCTTTCCGTCAATGAGCCTGGCAAGGCTGCTATCCTGATCAAGGACGGCGACGGCAACCTCCTCATGCGGACCAATCCATTGGTCGTCGAAGACCGGGAGCTCGTCCATTTCTGGGGCGACATGCACGGCCAGTCGGAAGAGACCATCGGCACCAACAGCGCCTATGAGTACTTCGCCTTCGCCCGCGACCGGGCCTTCGTCGATGCCTGCGGCCACCAGGGCAACGACTTCCAGATCACCGACGAATTCTGGGCCGAACTGGACCGGCTCTCGGCCGAATTCGACGAGGCGGGCTCCTTCGTCGTGCTGCCGGGCTATGAATGGTCGGGCAACACGGCCCTCGGCGGCGACCGCAACGTCTATTTCCCGGAAGAGGGCCGGACCATCCGCCGCTCGTCCCACGCCCTCATCGAGGATCAGAGCACCCTCGACACCGACTGCAACACGGCCCGCGAACTCTTCGAGGCCTTCGAGGCCAATGGCGAGTTCGACGTCGTCCTCTACGCCCATTGCGGCGGCCGCTATGCCGACATCGCCTATGCCCATGACGGCCGGTTCGAAAAGTCGATGGAGATCCACTCCTCCTGGGGCACCTTCGAGTGGCTGCTGGAAGACGCCTTGAAGCTCGGTCACCGGGTCGGCGTCGTCGCCAATTCCGACGGCCACAAGGGCCGGCCGGGCGCGAGCTATCCCGGCGGCGGCAAGTTCGGCGCTATCGGCGGCCTCACCTGCTTCAACCTGAAGGAGCTGACGCGCCCGGCGCTGCTCGACTGCATGCGCAAGCGCCGCCACTACGGCACCACCGGCGGCCTTGGCGGCCGGATGATGATCGACGTCACGGCCTCCTTCACCAAGGAGGGCGCGCTCTACCACGACGACCCGAAGCTGGGCCCGGCGGAGTCGGTCCCGGCGACCGAGGCGATGATGGGGGATATCGTCCACCTGCCCGACGGCGGGGAGGCGGGGATATCCGTCTCCGTCCACTCCAACTCGCCGATCGTGCGCGTCGACATCTTCAACGGCCTCGACCTCGTCGAGACCGTCCGGCCGTACCCGGAAGCCGATCTCGGCGCCCGCATCCGGCTGCACTGGGAAGGGGCGGAATATCGCGGGAGGTTCCGGCAGGTAATCTGGGACGGTTCCGCCACCGTTTCGGGCAACAGCGTTCTCGGCGCGACGCCCGTCAACTTCTTCAACCGCGACAAGACGGTCCACCTCGTCGGCTCCACCGGCGCGAGCTGGGAAGCTCTGACGACCGGCAATTTCGGCGGCGCCGACCTGATGTTATCCGACGCCACGGCCGGCATGCTGACGGTGGCAACGCCCCTCATCAATTTCGAGATGGGCATTGCCGACATCGGCTTCGACGACACGGTCTATGATGCCTCCGGCGTCCTGCCGCGCTTCCTAAAAGTCTACCGGCTGCCGGACAATAATCCCCACCGGTCCTTCGCCTTCACCCGCCCGATCGCGCTCAAGGACGACGGCGACAACGCCATCTATATCCGCGTCGAGACCGAAGACGGCACCCGCGCCTGGACCAGCCCGATGTATATTTATCGGTAGGGTTTGGTCCGGCGGGATGGCGCGGTATGGGATGGTCGCTAGGGCTCGCCCTTCGGCCTTCTCCTCGTCGGCCTTCTACCGGCCGGTTTCGTCCCCCTCGACTGCGTGCTGCTCGTTCCCCCGGCATGCTGCGCGAGGCCTCTTCCTCTGGCGTCGTGCAGGGCTGGGAGTTTCCCCTCGGCGTCATCCCGGGCGGAGCGAAGCGGAGACCCGGGACCCATTGCCCGTCTCGATGCGGTAGCCCGTTGCGGGTCTCATCTCAGCGGCTGGATTGCCGCGTCGGCCTGTCGGCCTCCTCGCAATGACGTTGAAACTATTGAGCTATCCGTCATTGCGAGCGCAGCGAAGCAATCCAGAAACGGCTTTCGCGATTACTGTCGGCATACCGTGTGGAGAGGGGCAATGGGCCCCGGGTCAAGCCCGGGGTGACGACGGAGTGGGGGGCGGGCGCCTGCGATCAAGCGGCACGCACGGTGCGCCGGATCAGATAAATATCCATGATCCAGCCGCGCTGTTCCCGCGCTTCGGCGCGGGCCGCGACGATCTTCGGGCCGACCTCGGCGAGCGGCCCGGAAAACAGCATTTCCCCGTCCATGCCGAGATAGGCGCCCCACCAGATCATGAGGCCTTCCGGATCGAGGCTCTGGAAGGCGCAGGCGCCGTCGAGCATGACGGCGACCGTGTCGGCGTCCGCCGGAAAGCCGCGTTCGCGGAGGCGCCGGCCGGTTGTCACCAGCACCGGTGCGCCGACGTCGTTGAAGGGGATGGCGTGGGCGGCGCACAAGGCCTGCAGGGCGGTTATGCCGGGGATGACGCGGATCGACGGCCGCGGGTCGAGGCGGGCGGCGATCCTGAGCGAGGAATCGTAGAGGGAAGGATCGCCCCAGATGAGGAGCGCGACCTTTTTCGGCGCCGGGTCGGCGCTTGCGACGGTTTCGGTCCAGACGGCGGCGATGGCGTCGTGCCAGTCGGAGACACCGGCAAGGTAGTCGCCGTCCGCGTCGCGCTTCGGCAGGTCGAATTCGGCAATCCTCGTCTCGGCGCCCTCCAGCACCCTGGCGCAGATCTCGCGCCTGAGGTCGGCGAGATCGGCCTTATCCTCGCCCTTGCGGGGAATGATGATGAGGTCGGCATCGCGCATCGCCGCGGCGCCCTGAAACGTCAGATGGTCCGGGTTGCCGGTGCCGATGCCGATGAGGGCGAGGTCGAAGGAGGCTTCGCTCACGCCGACGCCTCCGTGATCAGGTGGAAGAAGCTGCCGGTGACATTTCCCCGCCGGGACCCGGTCTCGGCGACGGGATTGCCGCCGGCATCGAGCACCTCGGCGAGGTCCTCGTCGGGTTGCTCCAAAATGGTCGAATAGTGGAATTCGTGGCCGCGCAGCAGTATCCCCGGTTCGTGCCCCGGCACCGGCGCCTTCAGCCGCGCCTGGCGGTAGCCGAGATGCAGTCGGCGGCGCTCGTAGCTGGTGACGAGGCCGAGCAGGCCGGTCATCTGATGCCGGGTGCCGTCGGCGTCGATCAGGGCTTCACCCAAAACCATGTAGCCGCCGCACTCGCCATGGATCGGTTTATCCTCGGCGTGCCTGACCAACCCCTTTCGGAAATCGGATGCAGCCGCGATGCGTGCGGCATGCAGTTCCGGATATCCCCCCGGCAGCCAGACGAGATCGGCGCTTTTGTCCGGCGCCTCGTCGGCAAGGGGCGAAAAGGGCAGGATCTCCGCGCCTGCCGCCTGCCAGCCGGCTAAGAGATGCGGGTAGATGAAGGAAAAGGCGGTGTCGCGGGCAATGGCGATGCGCTGGGCCGGCGGGGTCGGCAGGGCGCCGTCCTGGGGCGCGGCCTTGCGGACCCGGGCGGCATCGCGGATCGCAGCCAGGTCGCAGTGGTCGCGGATGAAGGCGGCAAGGCGCTCGATGGCGGCTTCCAGGTCAGCATGCTCCTCGGCCTGGACGAGGCCGAGATGGCGCTCCGGCATTTCGAGGTCCGACCGGCGGGGCAGAGCGCCGAGGACGGCGATGCCGAGCCTTGCCATTTCGGAACGGATCATCATTTCGTGGCGGGCGCCGGCGACCCGGTTGAGGATGACGCCGGCAAGTTTCGGGGCATCCGGGTGGCGGGCGAAGCCGAGCGCCGTTGCCGCCGCCGACTGGGCCTGGCCGCCCACATCGAGCACCAGCACCACCGGCCAGCCGAAGCGGCTGGCGATCTCCGCGCTCGTCCCCCGTCCGCTGGCGCCGGGCGCGACCGTGCCGTCATAGAGCCCCATGGAGCCTTCCGCGACGACGAGATCGGCACCGGTCGCCTTTGCCGCGATGGCCTCCAGGAGGGCGTCGTCCATCGCCCAGCCGTCGAGGTTGAAGGAGGCATGGCCGGCGGCGACCCGATGGAACGCCGGGTCGATATAGTCCGGGCCGTTCTTGAAGGGCTGGATCGTCAGCCCCTCGTCGCGCAGTGCCCTGAGGAGCCCCAGCGTCACGGTCGTCTTGCCAAGGCCGGAGGCCGGAGCGGAGACGACGAGGCCGGGCGGCAGAGTAGGGTCGGTCATGGATGGTCCTTGTTCTTGCCTCTCCCGATGCGCCAGCGGGGGTCGTGTGTCAAGCAGCGGTGACGGGCGGGAGGTCGCGCGTTATCCACGCGCCGTAGGCGAATTTCGCCTGCCAGGGGTGGGGATGGCCGGTGGCGGCAAGGACCGCGCGCATGACGCCGGCATGGGTGACGCAAAGGAGCGGTTCTGCCGGGTCGCAGTCGGCGAGGAAACGGCTGACGCGCGCGGCCAGCATGGCAACGCTCTCGCCGCCATGGGGCCGGGCACCGAGGACGTCGGCGGCCCATTCGTCGAGTTCGGCCAAGGGAACGTCGTCCCAGGAAACGCCCTCCCAGCGGGCGAAATCGATCTCCGCGATGCGCTCGTCGATGGCCAAGTCGAGGCCGCGCGCGGCGGCGATCCGTTCGGCCAGGCGGCGACAGCGGGTGAGGGGGCTTGAGACGATCCGCGTTGCCTCCGGCAGGCCGGGGATCAGCGCGTCCGCCTCCTCCTCGAAATCGACCCGCACCGGGACGTCGAGCCGGCCGTAGCAGATGCCCGGATCGATGTCCGGCGGCAGATGGCGCAGGAGGATCAAAGGCATGCGAGAACGGCGAGGAGGATGGCGGTCTCGGTGAGCTGCTGCAGGCCGCCGAGGGCATCGCCCGTATAGCCGCCGATGCGGCGCTTCAGCATGCGTTCCAGCCAGAGATAGACGGCGGCGGCGGCAAGGGCCGCGACAAGGGCCACAAGCGGCGAGACGAGGAGGGCGAGGCCGAAAAACGTTGCCGCGCCGGTAAGGACCGCGATGGCGACGCGGGTCGGCCCAGGACCGGTCCCGGCGAAGGCGGCGGCGCCTTCTTTCCGCGCATACGGGAGCCGGACCATCATCGCCAGCACGGAGAGCCGGCTGAGGCCGTGGGCGGCGATGATCGTGGCGACGGCCGCGGGGCCGAGGGCGCCGATGCTGGCGGCCTTCAGGCCGACGACGATGATGAGGGTGATGACGCCGTAGCTGCCGATGCGGCTGTCGCGCATGATCTCCAGGGCGCGCTCGCGGGTGGCGCCGCCGCCGAGGCCGTCGGCGACATCGGCAAGGCCGTCCTCGTGCAGGGACCCTGTCAGCCGGACGCCGGCACCGAGCGCCACGAACGCGGCGACAAGGGGCGGCAGGACCGATGCTGCGAGCCAATAAACGAGGGCAATGCCCGCTCCGATGACGAGGCCGGCGAGCGGCAGATAGCCCATGGCGCGGGCCATGCGCTCCGTCGAATAGCGGGTATCGATGGGGATCGCGAGCCGGGTCAGGAACTGCAGGCCGAGGACGGCCGTCAGCGCCTCGTCGGCGATACGCGCGGCCGGGCCGGCGGGCTTTTCCTCGGTCGGGTTTCCTGGCTGGTCGTCCATGTTGCAGGCCTTCGTGTTCGTGCCGGCCTTTCCTAGGACGCTTCGGCGGCGCCTGCAATTGCCGGGGCGGTATCGGCGGGGGCGATTGAACGCCGCGGCGCCGGCGGCTATGGATCGCCGGTATCGAGGTGCAGCGGGAGTTGGCGACATGGGCGAGATTATTCTGGTGACGGGTGGCGCACGCTCGGGAAAGAGCGTCTTTGCCGAGGAGCGGGCCAAGGGCTTTGCCGGCCGGCCGGTCTATATCGCCACATGCGAGCCCTATGACGACGAGATGCGCGAGCGGGTCGCGGCCCATATCGATCGGCGCGGGAACGACTGGGAAACGGTCGAGGAGCCGCTGGCGCTGGCAAAGGCGCTCGACGAGACGGACGGAGCGGGCGCACGGCTGGTCGACTGCCTGACGGTGTGGCTCGCCAATTTCATGCTGGCCGAAAAGCCGTGGGAGGGCGAGGTCGACGCGCTCCTTGAGGCACTTCAGCGCCAGCAGAGCCCGGTCGTCCTTGTCACCAACGAGGTCGGCATGTCGATCGTGCCGGAAAACGCGCTCGGCCGCGCCTTTCGCGACGCGCAGGGGATTCTGAACCAGAAGGTGGCGGGCGTCGCCGGCGAGGTGACTCTGGTCGTCTGCGGCCAGGCGCTGAGGATCAAGTAGGCCGTTCGGAGAGCTTGACGCTGCCGGCAAACACTTTAGGTATCATCGATGTGTTGGTGCCCCCTTGAACCGGGGGTGAAAAGGGAAGCCGTTCCGGCGCTGCCCCCGCAACTGTACGCGGCGAGCCAAGCCCGCAAAGGCCACCGGTCAAGACCGGGAAGGCCGGGCAACAAGGTGACGACCCGCGGAGCCAGGAGACCTGCCAGCACGCTTTTCGACCACGGGCGGTGGGCCCGGCGGGACGCGCGGCCGTTTTTCGGCCCGTTGCACCGTTCCCCTCCACCCGCATTTCAGACAGCCGAGCCCGCAAGGCCCGGCGTGGACGAGGCAGGACCATGCAGCCCAAGGACATGACCAAGAACGAGGCCTTCAAGGGGTTCACCAACGAGGCCTGCCCGTTCCTGCCCTGCCATCAGGGGGTGACGCGGGAGTTCAACTGCCTGTTCTGCTATTGCCCGCTGATCGCCTATGAGTGCCCGGGGCCGTACGAGGTTTACACCGACAAGAACGGCCTGACGCGCAAGGACTGCTCGGCCTGCAAGCTGCCCCATGACGGCTATCTGCAATCATGGAATTTCATCCAGAAATGGCTCGAATACCCGGTGGTCTGGAAAGGCGAGGAGCAGACCGATCCGCCGACGAAGCGGCCAAGACCGCCGGGGGCGCCGGAGGACGAGGACGAGGAATAGACGGACGTTTTTCTGCGCCGGTGCTGGCGCCGCAGGGTGATGGTCTCCGTCCATCGTCATTGCGAACGAGCGAAGCGAGCGCGGCAATCCAGGGCCGCGCTTCCAACATGCCGAGCGCCGGTGGCTGATGCTCCTGTGCCCGCCAAACCCTCCGTCGTCACCCCGGACTTGATCCGGGGCCCATTGTCCCTCTCGACACGGTATGTCGGTTGTTGGTTGGAACGGGCAGTGGTCCGAGGGCAGGCCGCGCCAAAGCCGATGCGGGCAACCGTGCGGATAGGGGCAATGGATCCCGGGTCTCCGCTTCGCTCCGCCCGGGATGACGGCGGAGGGTGCAGCGATCAAGCGATCCAGTTCGCAAATGCCGTTCTGGATCCACGCGTCGCCTTCGGTCCCTCGCGATGCCGGCGCACCTCATCTGCTTTCGCCAGTATGGCGTCCTCGTTACCGCGCGAGCCCCAAAAGCGCGTCGAGGTCGAGGTCCTGTTCCAATTCGCCGGCAAAGGCGTCGAGGGCGGCTTCCACGGCCTCTTCGTACTGGTGCCTCGATGCCGCGCCGCCCATTTCCGAAATCCAGTGGCTCCTGAACGCGTCTGCGGAAAAGAGGCCGTGCAGGTAGCCGCCCATGATGCGACCGTCGGGCGAGACGGCGCCTTCGGGGCGGCCATCGAGCCTTAGCCAGGGGCGGACGAGGCCGGGGCCTTCCGTTGTGCCCATGTGCATCTCGTAGCCGGTGACGCGAGTGCCGCTGATCTCCTCAGACGCGTCGATCGCCACGAGGCGCTTTTGCGGGCCGATGGTGGTTGCGATGTCGAGGAGGCCGAGGCCCGGCGTCTCGCCAGCGGGGCCTTCGATGCCGTCCGGATCGCGCACGACATTCCCAAGCATCTGGAAGCCGGCGCAGATGCCGACGACGCGACCGCCGCGGCGATGGTGGGCGCGGATGTCGATGTCCCAGCCTTCCTTGCGCAAGGCATCGAGCGCGGCACGGGTGTTTTTCGAGCCCGGCAGCAGCACGACGTCGGCGTCGGCCGGGAGCGGCGTTCCGGGGCGGATCCAGCTCACCTCCACGCCCGGTTCGGCGGCGAGGGGATCGAGGTCGTCGAAATTGGAGATGCGCGGAATCTGCGGCACGGCGACGACGAGGCCGGTGCCGCCCTTGGTGCGTTTTTCCAGCGCCAAGGAATCCTCCGGCGGCAGGGCGCGGACGGCCTCGGACCACCTGATGAGGCCAAGGACGGGCCAGCCGGTCTCTGCTTCGATGTCGTTCGCCGCCGGGGCGAAGACGGCGGGATCGCCACGGAATTTGTTGACGAGGATGCCGGCGACGCGGGCGCGTTCGGTTTCGGTCCAGAGCTGGTGGGCGCCGATGGCGGAGGCCGTGACGCCGCCGCGGGACTCATCGCCGAGCAGCAGCACGGGAAGATCCGCCGCCTCGGCAAGGCCCATATTGGAGATGTCCTGGGGGCGCAGATAGCGCTCGGCGCCGCAGCCGGCGCCTTCGATCAGGACGAGGTCGCGGTCCCCTGACAGCCTGTCGAGGGACGCGACGACAGCCGCGCGCAGGCTCGGCTTCAGGCGCTGGTAGGCGCTGGCGGAATAGCGGCCGAGGACTTTGCCCGTAACGATCACCTGAGCGTCGACATCAGTCTCTGGCTTGAGGAGGACGGGGTTCATGTCGGTAAGGAGCGGCGTCTTTGCGGCGCGGGCCTGCAAGGCCTGGGCGCGGCCGATCTCGCCGCCATCCGCCGTGACGGCGGCATTGTTCGACATGTTCTGGGCCTTGAAGGGCGCGACCTCGAGGCCGCGCCTTGCATAGGCGCGGCAGAGGCCGGCGACGACGAGGCTCTTTCCGACGTCCGAGCCGGTGCCCATGACCATCAGCCGGCGGGCGCGACCCATGGAGGAGGTCATTTTGCCAGCGCCAGCAGCGCGTCGAGGTCGAGGTCCTGTTCGAGCTGGTCGGCAAGGGCATCGAGGGCCGCGTCGACCTCTGCCTGGTAGCGGCGTTCCGAGGCCGCGCCGCCGACTTCGGCGATCCAGTGGCGCCGGAATCCGTCGGCGCCGAAGATGCCGTGGAGGTAGCCGCCCATGACCCGGCCGTCGGGCGACATGGCGCCTTCGGGGCGGCCGTCGAGGCGGAACCAGGGGTTTTTCAGGCCGGGGCCTTCGGTGCGGCCCATATGCATTTCGTAGCCGGTAACCCTCGTGCCGCTGACAGCGTCGTCGGCGTCGATTTCCACGAGCCGCTTGTCGCCGCCGATCGTCGTTTCGATGTCGAGGAGGCCGAGGCCGCGGGTCTCGCCCGGCGGGCCCTCGATGCCGTGGGGATCGCGCACGACCGTTCCCAGCATCTGGAAACCGGCGCAGATGCCGACGACGCGACCGCCGCGCCGGTGGTGGGCGAGGATGTCGATGTCCCAGCCTTCGGCGATGATCGTATCGAGGGCGGCGCGGGTGGTCTTGGACCCGGGCAGGAGCACCACGTCGGCATCGGCCGGGATCGGCCGTCCGGGGCGCACCCAGCGAAGGTCGACGCCGGGCTCACTCGATAACGGGTCGAGGTCGTCGAAATTGGCCATGCGCGAGATCTGCGGCACGGCGATGACGAGGCTGCCGCCCTCGCTGCGGGCCGGGCGGGCGAGCGCCAGAGCGTCCTCGGCCGGCAGGTGATCGGCGGTGTCGAACCAGCGCACGACGCCGAGCAGAGGCCAGCCGGTCTTTTCCGTCATGACGTCGCAGCCGGGCTCATAGAGCGAGAAATAGCCGCGGAACTTGTTGACGATGTAGCCGCGGATGCGGGCGCGCTCGGCATCGTCGTGCAGCAGCCAGGAGCCGACGACGGCGGCGATCGCCCCGCCCCGGTCGTTGTCGGTGAGGAGCACCACCGGCAGGTCGGCGACCTCAGCGAGCTTCATGTTGGTGATGTCGCAGTGGCGTAAGTAAACCTCGGTGCCGCTGCCGGCGCCTTCCACCAGCACCAGATCCGCATCGGCGGCAATGCGCCGGTAGCTGTCCATGATCGCCGGAAGCAGCATGGGTTTGAGGTTGTGGTAGTGCCGTGCCGGCCAGTTGCCGAGCGCGCGGCCGCGCAGGACGACCTGCGAGCCGACGAGGGCCTGGGGTTTTAACAGCACCGGGTTCATGTGGATGGAGGCGGCAAGGCCGGAGGCGCGGGCCTGGAGGGCCTGGGCGCGGCCGATCTCGCCGCGCGGGGCGGGGGCGTCCGGGCCATCCTCAAGGTCGCTGTCGACGGTGACGGCGGCGTTGTTCGACATGTTCTGGGCTTTGAAGGGGGCAACCTTCAGGCCGCGCCGGGTGTAGGCCCGGCAGAGGCCGGCGACCAAGAGGCTCTTGCCGACGTCGGAGCTCGTTCCCTGGATCATCAGCGAGCGGCCGCGGCGCGGCGGCGCCGGGTCGAGCATCGGCACCGTAATGTCGGGCAGGGGCGGGCAGTCGTCGGGGAACGGGGGACGCGTGTTCATTGGGATTCTGTCGCGGGCATGCCTTGCGGATCGTCGGGCGCGCGAACGCGCCACCGTCCTTGTCAAGCAAGCGGAGCGTCCAGTGTCAATCGGGCTTTACGCGGATGCGGCGGGATCGCGTCGCGGCGAGGGCACCTTGCCGCTCAGAACTCCACGCCGGGCTGGCCCTTGATGCCGGAGCGGAACGGGTGCTTGACGAGGGTCATCTCGGTGACGAGGTCGGCAGCCTCGATGAGGGCGTCCTTGGCGTTGCGGCCGGTCAGCACGACATGGGTCAACGGCGGCTTTTCGGCTTCCAGGAAGTCGAGGATCTCCTGAACATCGAGATAGTCGTAGCGCAGCGCGATGTTGATCTCGTCGAGCAGCACCATGCGGATGCTCTCGTCGCGGATCAGCTCCTTGGCTTTTTCCCAGCCGGCGCGGGCGGCGGCGATGTCGCGCTCTCGGTCCTGGGTCTCCCAGGTGAAGCCCTCGCCCATGGCATAAAACTGACAGAGATCGCCGAAATGGCCGGTCAAAAGGCGCCGCTCGCCGGTGTCCCAGGCGCCCTTGACGAACTGGACGACCGCGCACGGCATTTCGTGGGCGATGCAGCGCAGGATCATGCCGAAGCCGGAGGAGGACTTTCCCTTGCCTGTGCCGGTGTGGACAATGATCAGGCCCTTTTCGCCGGATTTCGTCGCCATGATCTTGTCGCGGGCGGCCTTCTTCTTGGCCATCTTCTCGGCGTGGCGGGCATTGGAGGGGGCGTCGGTCATTGGCGCTCCTTGGCAGGGTGATTCCACACCGCGCACAGTAGGGGGTTTGCCTCGTCGGTCCAATGCAAAGGCCGGCCGGTCACGATCGGCCGCCAAAGCGCGATCAGTCGCGTTCGTTGGCGAAATCGCGGGCAAAGGGCGCGCCGGACTTGTGGATGTGGACATCCGCCGAGCTGTCGAACGAAAGACCCCATGCCTTGCCGAGCTTGGCGAACTTGTCGGCGTCGTAGAGCTCACCGGCGAAAAAGCGGTCGGCGGGCTTGTCCTCGAAAAACGCCCTGACCTGAAGACGATGATTGTTGAAGGCACGGACGTAGATCTCCTCCGCGCCTTCGATTCTCAATTGCGGTTCCACGCCGGCATCGAGCAGGGCATAATAGTCGGAAAGCCGGTCGTAGACCATGGAATGCCGCTTCGGATCGCCCGGGGCGAACCCCTTGGAATGGGACTTCATGGATTTCAGCCAGTCCTCGACCGGCCTTGAAAAGTAGACGAAGCGTGCGTCTGGAAAGGTCCAGTAGAGATATTTGAACAGCGGCGGATGGTACCATGGACCGTCCTCGAAGACGGTGTGGGACCGGAAGTCCTCGCTGTCGAGAATATCCTTGAAACGCCCTTCCAGCGACGCGAGCGGCCACTGATTGCGGGCCGTTTCGTTCCAGCTCGCCGCCGTGTATCCGTTGCGGCGGAAGAACTGTGAAAACGACTTCGTTCCGCAACGCTGCGGCGAGATGTAGAAGATCTTGCCGGACGCGTTCGCACGCGTGTCTTCCGTCCGCGCGGCGGCGCCCGCCCCGCCGCGCTCGCTGGAACCCGATTCCATGCCTAGGCGACCTTTTCCCCGTACCGTTCGACCAGATAGCGATGCGTCGGCGGCGGCACGATCCGTGCGATTCCGTCGAAATCGCCCGCTTTCAGGAGACGCCGTACCGTCGAAGCGCTGATCACGGTGCCTTCTTTGCTGATGCGGGGGATGATGTCCACCTTGATCCCGTATTCGGGCAGGAGCTCGGCCATCTTCTCATTGTATTGGCGCGTGATGTTGCAGGTCGGCTCATAACCGAGGAAGATCACCGAAATCCCCATCGGTGGGGCGATATATTCCGCAAAGAACCATGCCTCCATGGAGGCATCCGCCCGCACCTCGCTTACGTCGTCCTTGGAAAAATATTCCGGGAAGGTGAGCTCGGTGCAAATATAGCGTCCACCTTTCAGCACGGTCACGTTCTTCAGGTGCGCCGTGCCTTCGGTGACCAGTCGCAGGCGATCCTCGAAGGGAAAGAAGCTGAGGTCCTCTTCGATCACGAAGAGATAGAGATGATCCACCTTCGAGGCCGCATATTCGATCAGGTGGAGATGGCCGAGCGTCATCGGATTGCAGTTGACGGCCACGCTGCCGATCTTTCCGGCCCGCCCTGCGCTCACGTCGCGCACGTATTCCACATAATCCTTGAGGGCACCGCATTCGACGACGTCCGCGGCGTTGCGGTAGATCAGGTATTTGACGAAATCGATCGACGGATGCGCCGTGATGGTGTCACCCGACGCCTTGGCATGCCTGGCCTCGCCGGCCTCGATCATGGCATGGATCTTCTCTGCGACGATCCGGTTGCCCTTCGGCCCGACATGGGAATGGTCGAAGAACACTTCGCCAAGTTCGTGCGGGCGCGAGAAATCGACGTGGAGGGCTTCCAGATCCTCCAACTCCGCCGGAACCTCGAAGAGCCGGGGATACCCGAACAGCACCACGACGTCGCCTTCTTCGACGCGCGTCTGGTAGAGATTGTTGAGGCAGACCAGCAGGGGATTGCCACGCAGGCCGTGGTTCTCAACGGCCCGGGGCTCGCCGCCGCTTTCGTTCAGCAGAGCCTGCAGGAAGCTCGGAACGGTGCGGGCATCGTCGCTGCCGAAACCGTAGACGTCGGAACCGCCGCACACGAGCACGCGTCGCCTTGCGCCTGCCGGCGCCCCGACCGTGCGCCGCCGGTTGCCGACGACGCTCACATACCGACTGTCATAGTTCGGCAGGACCACGCGCGTCGCGTGAAGGATATGGGTCGGACCGGTGAAGATCTGATCGACATAATCCTCGTCAAATTCGGGCACGTCGTCATAGACCAGAGGAAGATGGGGTGGCATGGATTTCAGCCATTCGACCCGCTTGTGCATCTTCTCCCAGAATGCCGCCGCCAGAAGGCCGTCTTCGACGTCGGTGCGGTTCCGGACATCGAAGAGATTGTCGAGGCTCACATAAAGCAGCCGGGCCCCGCAGGACTCCACGAACCGCTTCGCGTTCGCGAGCGCGGCAAAGTGGTGCCGCTCCGTGAGAAGGCGGGAGGCTTCCAGGATCGATCTGGGGCCGGCGGCGAGCGGTCCGAGGAAGAAGAGCTGATCGAATTCCACATCCTCGCCGTCGAATCCGCCGCCGTCGATCATGGCGATCAACAGCCGCTCCGCCGACGCCGCGTTGGCAAGCGCGGAGCGCACCTCCGCGGGCAGCTCGGCATGGGCCTTGTGCGCGGCCTCGAGTCTGCCCAGCCGCAGCAGGCATTCGAGCTTTCGTTCGGCGACCGCGGTGTCTTCCGGCCGGCGCGCGAGCCAGTCATCATAGCCAGTCAGGGCCGCATCGCGGGCGCCGCGCTGCCACAGCCGCTCGCCGAGGCGCAGTGCGACCTCCGGCTCATCGGGAAAATCTTCCAGCGCCGCGCGCAGGACGCGCTCAGCGACCAGGTCCGCGTGCGAATACGGCTCGCAGGACACGCTGCTCGGCGGATAGTTCGCGTCGATCCACGAAAACACTTTGGCAACATCGTATCGCTCCGGCATCGTGATCTCCTGTGCTGCCGCGACAACGCAAAAAGAAGGGCAATTTCATCCTGATAAACGTACGCCCGAACACAAAACGGTCCCGGAGTCTGCCCGTGACGTTCGCCGAGTCACAGTATCTCCGAGGGCCGCCAAGGTTAAAGCCAATTCTTGCAGGACGCCTGGAAAACTCCACATCGAAAAAGCTGCCGGGCGCGGCAGCGTCTTCGGACGCGGGGCGGCCTTTCGGTCGCCGTCGGATTCGCCGGCCACCATAAGGGGTTTCCCGGAGGGCTCCAAGGGGGCTAGGCGGCGACGGTCCGCATCGAGGCGCGTCTGGTCAGGATGAGCCGGCGGACGAAGGCGACGATGAAGAGGGCGGTCAGCATCAGGACGATGGTCGGGGCCGGGGCGCTGTCGAGGAAGAAGCTCAGATAGGTGCCGGCGATCATCGAGGCCATGCAGACGCCGATGGCGACGAACAGCATGGCGCCGAAGCGGCGGACCAGGAGAAAGGCGATGGCGCCGGGTGCGATCAGGAGCGCGATGGCGAGGATCAGCCCGGCGGCGGAAAGGGTCGCGACGATGGTCAGGGACAGGGCCGCCAGCAGCCCGTAATGGAGCCAGGCGACGGGCAGGCCGGAGGCCTGGGCCTGCGCCGGGTCGAAGGCGTGCAGCACCAGGTCCTTCCATTTCAGGGCGATGGCGGCGGAGACGGCGGCCGAGATGAGGCCGGCGGTCCACAGCTCACCCGCCTCCACGCCCAGCATGTTGCCGAACAGGATGTGGCTGAGATGGACGTTGGTGTCGACGGAGACGTAGAGCACGATGCCGAGGCCGAACATGCCGGAGAAGACGACGCCCATCACCGTGTCCTGCTTCACCCGGCTGTTGTAGGCGAGGTAGCCGGTGGCAAGGGCGCAGGTCATGCCGGCGAAAAAGGCGCCGACGATCAGCGGCAGGCCGAGGATGTAGGCCAGGACGACGCCGGGCAGCACGGCATGGCTGACCGCATCGCCCATCAGGGCCCAGCCCTTCAGAACGAGAAAGCACGAGAGCAGCGCCGTTGGGACTGAGACGAGGACCGCGAGGAAGAAGGCGTTCTGCATGAAGCCGAACTGGAACGGCATCAGGAGGGTATCGAAGGACATCAGGCGGCCTCCTCGATGCGCGCGCGCTCGCTTTCGCGGCGGACGGCGGCGGCGCGGCGGCGGGCGGCGATGAGCCCGTGCTTTGGCGCCAGCACGAATGCGGCAAGGAAGATGAGGGTCTGCAGGCAGACGATGATGCCGCCGGTGGCGCCGTCGATGAAGTAGCTCGCATAGGCGCCGAGGAAGCTCGTCGCCGTGCCGATCGCCACAGACGTCAGGATCAGTCGCGGGAAGCGGTCGCAGAGGAGGTAGGCGGTGGCGCCGGGCGTCACCACCATGGCGATGACGAGGAAGGCGCCGACGGTCTGCATGGCGGCGACGACGGAGGCGGAGAGGAGCACGAAGAAGACGGCCTTCAGGAGGCCGGGCCTCAGGCCGATGGAGCGGGCATGGTTCTCGTCGAAGAAGGTCACCATCAGGTCCTTCCACTTGGCCAGAAGCACGACCAGCGAGACGACGCCGATGATGGCGAGCTGCAGGGTGTCCTCCGGCGTGATCGCCAGGATGTTGCCCATGGTGATGGTCTCGATGCTGATCGCCATCGGATTGACGGAGATGAGGAAGAGGCCGAGGCCGAAGAAGGACGTGAAGATGAGACCGATGATGACGTCGACCTTGAGGCCCGACCTCTCCGACAGGAACAGCATGGCGCCGGCCGCGAGCCCCCCGGCGACGAAGGCGCCCAGCGCAAAGGGCAGGCCGAGGATATAGGCGCCGGCAACGCCGGGCACGACGGAATGGGAGAGGGCATCGCCGATCAGCGACCAGCCCTTCAGCATCAGATAGGCCGACAGGAACGCGCAGACGCCGCCGACGAGGGCCGAGACCCACATGGCGTTGGTCATGTAGCTGTAGCCGAAGGGCTCAAGGAGATGGGCGATCATCGGTCGGATCCGCCTTTCCGGGACCCGTCTTCCTCGCCTCCGTTCTCCTCGCGCCGGCTCTGGACGGTGCGCTCGCCATACTGGACGAAGGGCCGCTCGTCGTCGGTGAGGATGGTGACCTCGCGGGTGTCGTCGGCGTCCTCGTGGAGCGCCGCGCCGCCAAGGGTGAAGTGGCGCAGCACGCCGCCGAAGGCCTTTTCCAGGTTCGTACGGGTGAAGGTGGTCTCGGTCGGCCCGTAGGCGAGGACCGTCGCCTTGACCAGCACGGTGCGGTCGCAGAATTCGGAGACCGAGCCGAGATTGTGGGTGGAGACCAGCATCACCCGGCCCTCGTCGCGCAGTTCGCGCAGGAGGGCGACGATCTGCTCCTCGGTCTTGACGTCGACGCCGGTGAACGGCTCGTCAAGAAGGATGACCCGGCCTTCCTGGGCGAGGGCGCGGGCGAGGAACACGCGCTTCCTCTGGCCGCCGGAGAGCTCGCCGATCTGGCGGTGGCGGAAGTCCTGCATGTTGACGCGGGAAAGCGCCTCGTCGACGGCTTCGCGGTCGGCGGCGCGCGGCCGGCGCAGGAAGCCCATATGGCCGTAGCGGCCCATCATGACGACGTCCTCGACCAGCACCGGAAAGGCCCAGTCGACCTCTTCGGCCTGGGGCACATAGGCGACGAGGTTTTCCTTCAGCGCCTGCTTCACCGTGCGCCCGAGCAGACGGATCTCGCCGGTCGCCAGGGGCAGGAAGCCCATGATCGCCTTGAACAGCGTCGATTTGCCGGCGCCGTTGACGCCGACGAGGGCCGTCACGGTGCCGCGCGGGATCTCGAAGCTCGCCTTGAAGAGGGCGGTGTGGCCGTTGCGGTAGGTGACGGTGACGTTCTCGGCGAGGATACCGCTTCCGGTTCCGCCCTTGGCGGCACGACTGTCGAGCGATCTGGTCTGGTCGAGCATGATCTTTTGTTCTCTTGGGCGTACCGGCCCTTGCTGGCAGCGCCCCTTCCTGGCAGCGCCGATCAGTTGGTGTCGCCCGTCAGGCCGTCGGCAACGGTTTGCGACGTGACCCGCAACAGGTCGATATAGGTCGGGACCGGGCCGTCCGGCTCGCTCAGGGAGTCCACATAGAGCACGCCGCCATATCTGGCGCCGGTCTCGCGGGCGACCTGTTCGGCCGGCGCGGTGTTGACGGTGCTTTCGCAGAACACCACCGGCACGTCGTTCTCCCTGACGCCGTCGATGACCTTGCGCACCTGCTGCGGCGTGCCGACCTGGTCGGCGTTCATCGGCCAAAGGTACAGCTCCTTCAGGCCGAAGTCGCGGGCAAGGTAGCTGAAGGCGCCCTCGCAGGTGACCAGCCAGCGCTTGTCCTCGGGGATTTCCGCGATCCGGGCGCGCAGGGGCTCCAGGGTGGCCCTCAGCTTCTCCTTATAGGCGGCGGCGTTCTTTTCATAGATCGCGGCGTTGTCCGGATCGTGCTCGGAAAAGGCCGCAACGATGTTGTCGATATAGATCAGCGAATTTTCCAGGCCCATCCAGGCATGGGGGTTCGGCATGCCCTCATACGACCCCGACTTGATCGGGATCGGGTTGATGCCCTCGCTCAGCGTGGCGGAGGGGACGTCGCCGAGATGGGAGAGGAACTGCTCGAACCAGCGCTCCAGATTGAGGCCGTTCCACAGGATCAGGTCGGCGTCGATCGCGCCCACGATGTCCCGCGGGGTCGGCTCGTAGCCATGGATCTCGGCGCCCGGCTTGGTGATGGAGACGACATCCGCCGCATCGCCGGCAACGTTCGCGGCCATGTCGGCAAGGACGGTGAAGGTGGTGACGACCTTCATCCTGTCGGCGGCCGACGCGGCGGTGGCGCCGGCGGCAAGGCCGACCGCAACGGCCATGCCGGTCGCAAGACGGAATAAAGGACGGATCATCAGGGCCTCCTTGCCGATTTCCGATAACATATTTAGAACTGATCTAACGTTTGACGACATTCCTATCTTTATTGAGATTAATTTGCAATTGCAAAATCAATCCCGACGGAACGCGGTCCATGTTACCGGAGGCAATGTCGGTTTTTGGTCGGGCCGTCCGGCAAATCGCCGCAGGGGATCGCCGGCCGTCGCGGGTGAAACGGCCTTCGCAAAGGCGAGGGCGACGCCGCTCGGGTAGGGAGGTGTCGGACCCCGCCGGTTGCGTCGGGGGGCTCCGCACTTGCGTTCCAGGCGCGGCAACGGCGGTTCCTTCCATTGTCTGCACTGTGTCCCCCTCCATGCCGCTTCCACCGGTCGCCGACGCGGCAGTCCGGTCCGTCAATAATCTGTTAATTGTCGGAATAGCGTTGCTGAAATGTCTGACATTTGTTAGGATGCCCGCAAAACAGAAACCGGGATGGAACGTCACAGGATGGATTCGGCTTCCGCGACAGGCAGGAAGACGACGGCTGGCCGCAGCGACATCGGCAACCTCGTCACCCACCATCTGGCAAAGCAGGTCTTTGCCGGCGAGTTGAAGCCCGGCGACCAGATCCCCCCCGAAATCGAGCTCGTCACCCAGTTCGGCATCAGCCGCGCCTCGGTGCGCAGCGGCCTGCAGACGCTGGCGACCCTCGGCATCATCGCCCGCCAGGCCGGTCGCGGTTCCGTCGTCCAGGAATACAGGGAATGGAACTTCCTCGATCCGACGGTGACGGAGTGGATGGGGACCTTCGCCGCGCCGAATCCCGATTTTCTCAGCGAGATCTTCGAATTCCGCATCACCATCGAGCCGGTGATTTCCGCGATCGCGGCACGGCGGGCCAATGCCCGCGATCTGCTCGCCATGGAAGAAGCGTTCGAGATGATGGCGCGGCACCAGGACCGCGGCCACGCCCGCGAGGGCACCGAGATCTCGCCCTTCACCGAGGCCGACATCGCCTTTCATACGGCCATCTACCGGGCGACGCACAATCTCGTCTGGGCGCAGCTTGCCCACATCCTCAGCCCGTCGATCCTCCTGGTCATCCGGATCAGCAATGAGACCGCGGACGAGCTGCGCGACAGCCTCGCGCGCCATCGGCACCTGATGGAATGCATCCGCATGCGCGATGCCGATGCCGCCTTCGATGCGGCCCTGCACGTCATGAACCGGACCGGCTACGACCTCGGTCTGACGACGTCGCGCGACAATGACGAAATCCTCGCCCGCGTCAGGGCGAGGCTCACCCCGGACGCCACCGCCACCGGGCGGCGTCCAGAACCATCCGGCGAAAAGGCCGGGTCATAACAGCGAGGAGATGCTCCCATGATCGTTTCGAAACTGGCACGCACCGGCGCGCTCGTCGGCGCCGCCCTGGGGCTGGCCGTCGCCGTCCAGGCGGCCAAGGCCGCAGAGTATGAATGGACGTTCCAGACCTCGGAGACCGCCGGTGAGGAACAGTTCAAGATCAAGCAGCACTGGGCCGAGAACATCGGCACCATGTCCGGCGGCCGCATCAAGATCGAGATCCTGCCGACCGGCGCCGTAGTGCCGCACAACCAGACGCTGGACGCCGTCGGCTCCGGCATCCTGCAGGGCCACCTGACCGACCCGAGCTACTTCTCCGGCCTCAACCCGGCCTTCTCCATGCTCGGCAACCTGGTCGGCGCCTGGGGCGATCCGCTGGAGTTCATGGAATACATGCAGTATGGCGGCGGCGAGGAGCTCTACAACGAACTCGTCGAGCCCTACAATGTGCACCTGATCGGCGCCGCCGCCACCGGCCTTGAGGCCTTCGTCACCAAGAAGCCGATCCGCTCGGTCGCCGACCTCAAGGGCCTGAAGCTGCGCGCGCCGGAAGGCATGGTCTATGAGATCTTCGCCAAGGCCGGCGCCTCGCCGGTGAACCTGCCGGGTTCGGAAGTCTATACGGGCCTTGAGAAGGGCGTCATCGACGCCGCCGACTACACGGTCTTTTCGACCAACCACGCGCAGGGCCTGCACCAGTTCGCGCGCTTCCCGAACTATCCGGGCTTCCATTCCCTGCCGATGGTCGCGGTCTCCATGAACAAGGAGATCTGGGACGGCCTGCCGGACGACTTGAAGACGATCATGGAAGTGGCGACGGACTCGCTCGCCTACGAGCTCGTCTTCAAGCTGAAGGCCAAGGATCTTGCCGCCGTGCAGGAGGCCCGTGCCGACCCGAATATCGAGGTCATCGACATGCCGGCCGAAGAGCGCAAGAAATTCCGCAACATCGCCAAGGAAGAATGGGCGGTGTGGGCCAAGAAGAACGAGCTGACCCAGAAGATCTACGACTCCGTCGTCGCGTTCCTCACCACGCGTAACCTGATGTAGACTTCCAGCATGCACGCCGCGCGCCGGGGTCCCGAGCCCTGGCGTGCGGCACTCCTCCCGCCTCGCCGCCGGTCCTTGCGTCGGCGTGGGGCGGGTTTCCTTCCCAAAGGTCGAAAGGCCCTGCCATGTCGCACATTCCCGAGCCCGAGACGGCCATCCCCGCCGAACCGGACGGCCATGCCGGGACCGAAGGCCATATCCGGACCCGGCTCGATGAGGCCATCGAATGGTGCGGGCGCGGCCTTGCCTGGCTGGTCTTCGTCGCCATGGGGATCAGCGTCGTCGAAGTCATCAGCCGCTACGTCTTCGACAGCCCGACCTCCTGGGTGCACGAGACGACGGTGTTCCTCATCGCCATCATCTTCGCCATCGGCGGGCCGGCCGCGCTCGCCCGCGACAAGCACATCCGGGTGCGGCTGATCTACGACGCGGTCTCGGCAAAGACCCGGCGCTGGCTCGACATCTTCAATTCCGTCATCACGCTGCTCTTTGCCGGCGGCATGACCTATGCGGCCTATGTCCTGTTCTGGCGGGCCTCGCACAATCCGTTCGGCGAATGGCAGCTGGAGCGCTCGGGCACGAGCTGGAACCCGCCGTTCCCGGCGCTGACCAAGGGCATCATCCTCTTTGCGCTCATCCTGATGACGCTGCAGACGATCCTGCATCTCGTCCACGCCATCCGCGGTGCGCCGGACGCCGATCCGCGCGGCACCGGTCCTGCGAAGGAGCATTGAGATGGGCGGTCTCGGTCTTCAGGCGATGGGCATCGAATGGGGCACCTATGTGCTCGTCGGCAGCATCTTCCTCCTGCTTCTCTCCGGCCTGCCGCTGGCCTTCGTCACGGGCCTGGTGGCGCTCGTCTTCACCGTTGGCTGGTTCGGCCCCAACGCCATTCCGCTGGTGATTGCCCGGGTCTATGGCTTCATCACCGAATACTCGCTCGTCGCCGTGCCGATGTTCGTTCTCATGGCGTCGCTGCTCGACCGGTCGGGCATAGCGCGCGATCTCTTTTCCGGCATGCGCGTGCTGGCCGGACGCCTTCCGGGCGGCGTCGCCATCCAGACCCTCGTCGTTGCCGTGTTCCTGGCCGCCATGTCGGGCATCATCGGCGGCGAGATCGTGCTCCTCGGCATCCTCGCCCTGCCGCAGATGCTGCGCCTCGGCTACGACCGCAAGATCGCCATCGGCGTCGTCTGCGGCGGTGGCTCGCTCGGCACCATGATCCCGCCCTCCATCGTCCTCATCATCTACGGCCTGATCGCCAGCGTCTCCATCGCCGACCTGTTCGTTGCCGCCGTCACGCCGGGCATCATGCTCGCCGGCCTTTACATGAACTATGTGCTGATCCGCTGCGTGATGAACCCGGAGCTGGCGCCGGCGATGCCGCCGCTGCCCGTGGAGCAGCGCGGGCCGGAGCGCATCCGCGCGGTCAAGGCCATCATCCTGCCGGCGGCGATCGCCTTCATGGTGCTCGGCACCATCTATGCCGGCATCGCCAGCGTCACCGAGGCCGCGGCCATGGGCGTCTTCGGCGTCCTCGTTGCGACCCTCATTCGCCGCGAAATGACATTCAAGCTGGTCCATGACAGCGTCATGCAGACGCTGACCACCTGCGGCATGATCGTGTGGATCGGCGTCGGCGCGGCGACCCTCGTCGGCGTCTACAACCTGATGGGCGGCAACCGCTTCGTCTCCGCCACCATCCTCGGTATCGACGCAGCACCCGTCGTGATCATCATCGTCATGATGATCATCCTGTTGATCCTCGGCCTGTTCCTCGACTGGATCGGCATCGCCATGCTGACCCTGCCGATCTTCGTGCCGATCATCACCAAGCTCGGATATGATCCGATCTGGTTCGGCATCCTGTTTGCCGTCAACATGCAGGTCTCGTTCCTGAGCCCGCCCTTCGGGCCGGCGGCCTTCTACCTCAAGGGCGTCGCGCCACCCGAGATCAGCCTCGGCGATATCTTCAAGTCGCTGTGGCCGTTCATCCTGATGCAGTTGACGGTGCTCGCCCTGATGCTCGCCTTCCCGAACCTGGCCATGTGGCTGGTCTAGCGTCCGCTCAGACGCTGCACGAAAGACAACGATGAAGATCACGCAACTGAAGACCTGGCAGGTGCCGCCGCGCTGGCTGTTCCTGAAGATCGAGACCGACGAGGGCGTTGCCGGTTGGGGCGAGCCGGTGATCGAGGGCCGCGCGGCGACCGTCGAGGCCGCCGTCCACGAGCTCGCCGACCTCATAGTCGGCCGCGATCCGCGCCACGTCCAGGATATCTGGCAGCAGCTCTATCGCGGCGGCTTCTATCGCGGCGGACCGATCCTGATGTCCGCGATCGCCGGCATCGACCAGGCGCTCTGGGACATCAAGGGCAGGGCCCTCGGCGTGCCGGTCCACGAACTGCTCGGCGGGCCGGTGCGCGACAAGATGCGGATGTATTGCTGGATCGGCGGCGACAGGCCGGCCGATGTGGGCCGCCAGGCGAAGGAAGTGGTCGAAAAAGGCTTCACGGCCTTCAAGATGAACGGCACGCCGGAACTCGCCATCGTCGACAGCCATGCCAAGGTGGACGACGCCGTTGCGCGCGTTGCGGAGGCGCGGCAAGCCGTCGGCCCGGATGTCGGCATCGCCATCGACTTCCACGGCCGGGTCCACCGGCCGATGGCCAAGGCCCTGCTGCGGGAACTGGAACCCTTCCACCCGATGTTCGTGGAAGAACCCGTCCTTCCCGAACACCTGCACGCATTGCCGCAGATCGCCTCCGGCCTCGGCTATCCGATCGCCACCGGCGAACGGCTGCACACCCGTTTTGCCTTCCGGGAAATCCTGGAAGCGCGGATGGTCGACATCCTGCAGCCGGACATCAGCCATTGCGGCGGCATCACCGAGGCCGTGAAGATCGCGTCCCTGGCCGAGACCTACGACGTCGCCATCGCGCCCCATTGCCCGCTCGGGCCGCTGACGCTCGCCGCCTCGCTGCAGCTCGACTTCGTCGCCCACAATGCCTTCATCCAGGAGCAGTCGATGGGTATCCACTACAATGTCGGCAACGACGTCCTCGACTACCTGACCGACCCGGCGCCGCTGAAGATCGAAGACGGCTATCTTCCCGTGCTGACCAAGCCGGGCCTTGGCGTAGAAATCGACGAGGCCTTCGTCGAGGAGCAGGCGAAGAAGGGCCATCGCTGGCGCAATCCGGCGTGGCGCCACGAGGACGGGAGCGTTTCGGAATGGTAGCGGCCGATCCCCGCGCGGCGTTCGACGCGGCCTTTTCCCGGTTGCCGCTGGTCGCCATCCTGCGCGGCATTACGCCGGCCGAAGCGCCGGAGATCCTGCACGTTCTCGTCGATGCCGGCTTCACGCTCATCGAAGTCCCGCTCAACTCGCCGGAGCCTTTTGAGAGCATCGAGGCGATGGCCAATATCGCGCCCGAGGGCGTGCGGATCGGGGCCGGGACGGTTCTCGATCCGGGCGACGTCTCCCGGCTGGTGTCGGCCGGCGGCAGCTATATCGTGACGCCCAACACCGACCTGGAAGTGATCGCCGCGAGCGTGGACGCAGGTCTTCCCGCCCTCATCGGCTGTTTCACGCCGAGCGAGTGCTTTGCCGCCGCCAAGGCAGGCGCTGCGGCGCTGAAAATCTTTCCGGCCTCCCGGCTTGGCTCCGGCTACATTAAGGATCTGAAGGCCGTGCTGCCCTCCGGCCTTCCCGTGCTTGCCGTCGGCGGCGTCGGCGCCGTCAATTTCGCCGATTTCGTGGCCGCCGGCTGTTCCGGCTTCGGCATCGGCTCGGAGCTTTGGAAGCCCGGCCGCTCCGCCGAGGACGTCCACACCGCCGCCGAAACGCTGGTCGCCGCCTGGAGGGCGATTGCCCCATGAGCGGCCGGCTGATCATCGTCGACTGGGGAACCTCGTCCTTCCGAGCCTGGCTGGTCGATGCCGCCTCGGGCGCGGTCCTTGCCGAAATCGGCGACGGCCTTGGCATGCGGGCGCTGTCGCGCAATGGGTTCGCTGCCTATTGCCATGAGCGGCTCGGCCCCTGGCGGGATGGCGCGACGCCGGTCTATATGGCCGGCATGGTCGGCGCGCCACAGGGCTGGCAACAGGCACCGCAGCCGCCGCTTCCGGCAACGCCGGAGAGCCTTGCCCGCGATGTCGTCGCCGTTGCGGACATGGCGGGTGTCTTCATCATTCCGGGTGTCCGGGTCGCCAGCGCCGATCCCGCCAAGGCCGACGTCATGCGCGGCGAGGAGGTCCAGATTTTCGGCGCGCTGTCGCTCGTCGATTGGGACTATGCGGTCCTCTGCCTGCCCGGCACCCACAGCAAATGGGCCGATGTGGAAGGCGGCGTTCTGACCCGCTTTTCCACCAGCATGACCGGCGAGGTGCATGAGGTCATGCTCGCCCATTCCGTGCTCGGCCTGGCCGCCGACCGGGACGCGCCTTTCGCGGAGGTTGCCTTCGACGCCGGCCTCTCCCAGTCGGTCCGTCGCGGCGGTCTTCTCAATCACCTCTTTTCTGCCCGTGCCCGAGGCATACATGGAGACTTACGGGCCGAAGATGTGGCGAGCTATCTCTCCGGCCTTCTCATCGGCTCGGAGATCGCCGCCATGACGCCGCTTTATGCCAGCGGCGCCGGCGAGATCCTCCTGGTCAGCAACGACAGACTTGCGGTGCCCTACGGGGCGGCGTTTTCCCGGGCGGGCCTTGCCTATCGGCATGTCACCGCCCGCGAGGCGACGCTTGCCGGGGTGACGGCAATCGCGCGGCTTCACGCGCCGGAACTTTTCTCGGAGGCGGTCTCATGACCGAAACAGAACACCTTTGCGACATCGCCGTCATCGGCCTCGGCGTCATGGGGCGCAACCTTGCCCTCAACCTCAACGACCGCGGCTACAAGGTGGTCGCCGGCGATGCCTTCCCGGACGTCGTCGTCAGCGCGCGGGCCGAGCTTGAGCCGACTGTCACCGTCGTCGACACGCCGATCGACGTGTTGAAGCATCTCAAAGCCCCGCGCACCATGCTGGTGATGATCAAGGCCGGCGACCCGGTCGATGCGCTGATCGAGACGTTCCGCCCGCACCTGCAACCCGGCGACATTCTCATCGACGGCGGCAACAGCCATTACCACGACACCGAACGGCGCCAGGCGCTGCTGGAAGCCGACGGCGTGCGCTTCGTCGGGCTCGGCGTTTCCGGGGGCGAGGAGGGCGCCCGCCACGGCCCCGCGCTGATGGCCGGCGGCGATCCCGACGCCGTTGCCGCGGTCTCCGCGCCGCTTGCCGCCATCGCCGCCAAGGCCGGCGACGGGGCGCCCTGTTTCGGCACCTTCGGGCCCGGCGGTGCCGGCCATTTCGTCAAGATGGCCCATAACGGCATCGAATACCTGGTGATGCAGGCGCTCGCCGAATGCTACCTGCTGCTCTCCGGCCCGGCCGGGCTCGAGCGCGAGGCAATGGCCGAGACGTTCCGGCGCTGGGACGAGACCGCCGCATCTTCGTACTTGCTTGAAATCACCGCCGTCGTCGTCGACGAGGTCGACACGGACACCGGCCGGCCGCTGGTCGAGATGATCAAGGATTCCGCCCACCATAAGGGCACCGGCCGCTGGACCGTTGAGGCCGGACTGCAATACGGCGTTGCCGTTCCCGGCATCGCCACCGCATTCCTGGCGCGCGCTCTTTCCTCCCGGCGCGCGCCCCATGCCGCGTCGCTCCGCCGTCTGCCTCCGGCGGGCGACGCGGCTCTTATTGCCGATGACCTCGGCAAGGCGCTGCCGGCGGTCATGCTGGCGGCCTATGCGCAGGGGCTGTCGCTGATTTCCGAGGCCTCCAAGGTCAATGGCTGGGGAACGGAGCTGGCGACCGTCGCCCGCACCTGGCGGGCCGGCTGCATCATTCGCGCTGCCATGCTCGATCCGATCGCCGACGCCTTCACCGCCGATCCGGAGCTGACCGACATCACCCTGTCGCCGCTTGCCGAAGAGATCCTGGAGACGGCGGAACGGCCGCTCCGCCGGGTCGTTGCGGCCGCGGTCGCCGACGGCGTGCCGGTGCCGGCGCTCGCCAATTCGATCGCCTATCTCGACGGGCTGAGGGCCAAGCGCGTCGGCGCCAACCTGATCCAGGGCCAGCGCGACCTGTTCGGCGCCCACACCTTCGAGCGCACCGACAAGCCCGGCGTCTTCCACCACGAATGGCCGGTCGTGTCCTGAGCGGAACCTGAGGGCGGGCGACGATGATCATCGTGATGATGGGGATCTGCGGCACCGGAAAGTCGACGCTCGGCAAGCTTCTGGCCGCGCGCCGCGACATCCCCTTCGTCGAGGGCGACGACTACCACCTGCCGGAAGCCGTCGCCAAGATGGCCAAGGGCGAGCCGCTGACCGACGCCGACCGCTGGCCGTGGCTCGACCGCCTCGGCGCGGCGATGGGCGAATGGTCGGCGGAGGGCAAGGAGGCGGTGGTGAGCTGTTCGGCCCTCCGCCGCGCCTATCGCGATCGCCTCAGGGCTGCGGCGCCCGATGTCGTCTTCGTCTATCTCGAAGGTGCCGTCGATCTCGTGCGTGAGCGCATGGCGGGCCGCGAGGGCCATTTCATGCCGGTCGCCCTCGTCGACAGCCAGATCGCCGACCTGGAAGACCCACGCGGCGAGCCCGGCGTCGTCTCGGTCAGCATTGAGGGACGGCCCGAGGAGATCGTCGGGCGGATCGAGGGGGCGTTGGGGGAGCGGGATTGAGTGGTTCTGTTTGTCGCTCACGGTAGTTTTTTTGCGCTCACGCCAGGCTCGCTTTGCTCGCGGCTCCGCGGGGGCGGCGCAACGGCGCCGGCGGCCGGTCGGCCTTGCGAGCCCTGCGGGCTCGTTCTCTTGTCTCGCGGCAGGCTCGCTCCGCTCGCGCCTCCGACGGGGCGGCGCACAAGCGCCGACGGCCTGTCGGCCTTGCGAAGCCTGTGGCTTCGGTTCTGCGCTCACGCCCGAACAACACTCTCCGTCATCCCGGCCGGAGCGAAGCGGAGAGCCGGGATCCATTGCCCATGTCAGCACGGTATGTCGTTGGCGGTCCTCGTGTGGAATTGGCGTGACCTGAAGCCGTGGCGAAATCCGCCATGGGCTACGATGCCGATAGGGGCAATGGGCCCCGGCTCTCCGCTTCGCTTCGCCCGGGGTGACGAAGGAGAGGGATGCAGGGGCAACCGTGGCCGCAGGCGATGCGGCAGCGGGCTTGCTCTGCGCCTGGGGTCCTCTCAAGCGTCATTGCCGGGCTTGACCCGGCAATCCATGGGGCCTTTGATTTCAATATCTTAGGATGAGACACATGGATATGCCTCATGGACCACCGGATCAAGTCCGGTGGTGACGCGGAGTGGGTGGAGAGGGCGGAGCGGGAAGCGCTCGCCAGGAGAGGTGTCCGGCGGGAGAGCCTACTTCTGCGCCGCGACGACGATGATCTCGACCTTGAAGTCTGGCGTGGCCAACTTACTCTCGCCGCAGGCGCGGGTGGGGGCGTGGCCTTCGGGGACCCAGGCGTCCCAGACGGCGTTCATTTCCGCGAAATCATCCATGTCAGCCAGCCAGATAGTGGCCTGCAGGATGCGGGTCGGGTCGGAGCCGGCCTCGGCCAGGAGCTTCTCGATGCCCTTGAGGATGGCCTCGGTCTGGGCGGTGACGCTTTCGCCGGGGGCGCCGACCTGGCCGGCGAGGTAGACGGTGCCGTTGTGGATGACGGCCTGGCTCATGCGCTGGCCGGTCTGAAGGCGTTCGACGGTGCTCATTGCAGCGTTCCTGTTCCGGGGCCGATGCCGTCGCGGGCGGGCGACAGGGCGGCGACGACGTCGGGGGTGAGTTCGGGGGTGCGGCCGAGGACGAGGTCTCCGGCAAGGCGGGCAAGCGCCGGCGAGGTCTGGACGCCGTAGCCGCCCTGGCCGGCGAGCCAGAAGAAGCCGTCGGCATCCGGGGCAAAGCCGCAGACCGGCGTGCGGTCGGCGACGAAGGAGCGGAGCCCCGCCCAGGAGCGCTCGACCCTTGTGACGCTGATCGTCATTGCCTGCTCGAACCGGTGGAGGCCCTCTGCGAGCACCATGTCGTCGGGCCAGGCATCGTGGGGGTCGACCGGGTCCTCGTCGGCCGGCGAGACGAGCAGCCGGCCGCGCTCCGGCTTGGCGTACCAGGTCTCGGACCCCGAGACGACCAACGGCCAGCGCTCCACGCCCAGGTCGTCCGGCATCGGCAGGACGGCGATGGAGCGGCGCATGGGGGTGAGCCCGATCGGTGCCACATGGGCCATCGCGGCAAGGCCGTCGGCCCAGGCGCCGGCGGCGTTGACGACGATCGGTGCCTCGTAGGCGGCGTCCTTCGTGCGGACCTGCCAGGTGGTGCGGGCGCGCACGATCTCGGCGACCTCCGCGCGGCGCTCGATGCGCCCCGTGCCGGAGCGGGCGAGCCGGGCAAAGCCCTGCAGCAGCCGGTCGACGTCGATGTCCTGGGCGTTCGGCTCGAAGACGGCGCGCTCGATCCTCTCGCGCCTCAGGATCGGGATGCGGCCGACGGCGTCGTCCGGCGTGATCTCCTGAAGGCCGTCGCTGCCGGCAAGGTAGTGTTCCAGGGCCTCGATCTCGCCCTCGGCAGCGACCATCATCTCGCCGCGCGGGGTCAGCAGCGAGGAATCCGCAATGCCCTCGGGGTTTTCCAGCACCGGCGCGCTTGCCGCGTTCAGCGCGCGGACCGTGGCATTGCCGTAGTTGCGGATGAAGACGGCGGCCGAGCGGCCCGTCGCGTGGTAGCCGATGGCGTCCTCGCGCTCCAGCACGATGACCTTGGCCTCCGGGGCGAGCCGGGCCGCGGCGCCGATGCCGCCGATGCCGCCGCCGATGACGAGAATGTCAGCGGTTTCCGTCACGATGCCCGCTCCGTGCCGAAGCCGGAAAGGAAGCTCGTCAGGTTTTGCCCCAGTTCCGGGCAGAGATAGCCGCCCTCCTGGACGATGACGGTCGGCAGCTTCAGGCCCGCCAGCGCATCGGCGATGCGGGCAAAGCCGGCCGTCGTCACGGCAAGGCCGCCGAACGGGTCGCCCTCGAAGGCATCGAGCCCCAGGGCGACGACGAGGGCGTCGGCGCCGAAGGCGCGGACGCGCGCAAGGCCGGTGTCGAGGGCGGCAAGGAAGGTCTCGTCCTCCGAGCCGCGGGGGATCGGCAGGTTGAGATTGGCGCCGAGGCCGGCGCCCGCCCCGCGCTCGTCGGCATGGCCCCAGAAGAACGGATAGTAGCGGGCGGGATCGGCGTGGATGGAGACGGTGAGGACGTCGCGGCGCGCGTAGAAGATGCCTTGCGTGCCGTTGCCGTGGTGGAGGTCGACGTCGACGATGGCCGGGCGGCGGCCGGCAGCGAGCAGGCGCTGGGCCGCAATCCCCGTGTTGTTGAGGAAGCAGAAGCCGCCGGCAAGGTCGGAAAAGGCGTGGTGCCCCGGCGGGCGGCAGAGGGCGTAGGCATCGCCGGCGCCGGACGCCACATGATTGGCGGCGGCGATGGCGGTCTGGGCGCTCCAATAGGCCGATTCCCAGGTGTTTTCGGAAATCGGGCAGGCGGTGTCGGCCATGTGGAAGCCGGCCTGGCCGACGGCGGATTTCGGGTAGCCGACGTCGCGCCGGTCCGGGTGGATGTTGGGGATGACCTCCGCGGAGGCGCCGGGAATGCGTTGCCAGCGGGCATAAATGTTCTGCAGGAAGACGAGGTATTCCGGCGAGTGGATGGCCGCGATCGGACTGAGGCCGCGGTCGGCAGGCTCTTCCGCCGCTATCTTCACCTCGGCAAGGCCGGCAAGGAGCGCATCGATGCGGCCGGGCACCTCCGGGTTCGGCTGCGGCGCGCCGCTGGACAGGAAATGCTTGGGATCGTGGCGGCGCTGAAGGTCGTGAAAGAAGGCTTTCATGTCGGATCACTCATCTTGCCGAAGTCCGGGCCCTCAAGGGTAAGGGTCTGGTCGTGGCCGCCATTGGCAAAGCCGTGGCGGCGATAGAAGCGCTCGGCGCGCGGATTGTCGAGGTGGACGGTCAGCTTCATATAGCCGGCCTGCCAGCTTGCTGCGCCGTGGCGTGCTGCCGCCGCGAGCAGCCGCTTGCCGAGGCCGGAACTGCGCAAGGCCCTGTCGACCCAAAGGTCCTGGACATAGACGCCGGGCATGCCCCTCAGCGTGGAAAACTCCGGAAAGAACAGGACAAGGCCGACGGCGGTGCCGTCGCGCTCCGCGATCAGGCAGTGGAACAGCGGCTCCTCGCCGAAGCCGTGGTGACGGAGGATCTCGGTGCTTGAGGCAAACGCCGTCGTCTCGCCGAGGTCGACGGCAAGACGGGCGAGCATGGACTGGATCCTTTCGGCGTCCTCGGCGCCGGCGAGGCGGATGGCGATGTCGGTCATGGATATATCTGGTGTCAGAACGCAGTGCGGTCGGCGCCCTTGAGGTCGAGCATTTGTCTTGCGTCGTCGGGCGTGGCGACGACCCGGCCGAGTTTTTCGACGATCTCGCGGATCAGCGCAACCTGGTCGGCGTTGGAGCGGGCGAGTTCTCCCCGGGCGATGTAGATGCTGTCCTCAAGGCCGACGCGGACGTGGCCGCCCATGGCCGCGGCCATGGTGGTGATCGGGATCTGGTGCCGGCCGGCGGCGAGCGCGGACCACTGGTAAGCATCGCCGAACAGCTTGTCGGCGATCCGCTTCATGTGGGTGAGGTTCTCCGGATCGGCGCCGATGCCGCCCAGCACCCCGAAGACGAACTGGATGAAGAGCGGGGCTTCGACGAGGCCGCGGTCGAGGAAATGGCGCAGCATGTAGAGGTGGCCGACGTCGTAGCACTCGAACTCAAAGCGCGCGCCGCGCTTCTCGCCCATCTCGGAAATCACATGGGCGATGTCGCGGGGCGTGTTCTTGAAGATGAGGTCGTCGGAGTTTTCCAGGAACGGCTTTTCCCAGTCGTGGCGCCAGTCGGTGATGCGGGCGGCTGCCGGATAGAGCGCGAAGTTCATGGAGCCCATGTTGACGGAACACATCTCCGGCGCGGCCGTCATCGGCGCGCGGAGGCGTTCTTCCAGGGTCATCGTCGCGCTGCCGCCGGTGGTGAGGTTGAGGACGGCGTCGGTTCCCTGCTTGATGCGCGGCAGGAAGGCCATGAAATGGTCGAGATCGGCCGAGGGGCGGCCGTCCGCGGGGTTGCGGGCGTGGAGGTGCAGGATCGCGGCGCCGGCCTCGGCTGCAGAAACCGACTCAGAGGCGATGTCGTCCGCCGTGATCGGCAGGTGGGGGGTCATCGACGGGGTATGGATGGAGCCGGTGACGGCGCAGGAAATGATGATCTTGGTCATGCGGCCCGTGCCACCGGCAGGCCGGCCTCCGCGGCGAAGCGGTCGAGGGAGGAAACGAGCAGGCTGACGATGTCGTCGATGTCGCTTTCGGTCACGATCATCGGCGGGCAGACGAGGAAATGGTCGCCTTCCACGCCCTCTCGGGTGCGCCTGGAATAGAGGATGAGGCCATTTTCATAGGCGATGTCGACGAGCCGGAGATAGGCGTTGAGGGAGGCCGGCAGCGGCGTCATCGTCGCCCGGTCGGCAACGAGCTCGAAGGCGAGCAGCAGGCCGGCGCCGCGCACGTCGCCGATGAAGGGATAGCGCTCGGCGAGGCCATGGAGCCGGGACTTCAGGAGGGCGCCCATCTTTTCGGCATTGGCCATCAGGTCGAGGCGGTGGATCTCGTCGATGACGGCGACCCCGGCAGCGCAGGCCAGTGGATTGCCGGCATAGGTGAAGCCGTGGGCGAAGCCGCCGGCATCGAGCACCGCATCGACGATGCGGCCATGGGCGGTGACGGCGCCCAGCGGCGCGTAGCCGGCGCCGAACCCCTTGGAAATGGCGATGATGTCGGGCTCCACGCCCCACAGATCGCCGGCGAAGAAGCGGCCGGTGCGGCCGCCGCCGCACATCACCTCGTCATTGATCATCAGGATACCGTGGCGGTCGCAGATCTCGCGCACCCGTTCCATGTAGCCGGCGGGCGGCACCAGCGCGCCGGTGGAGGCGCCGCCGACCGGCTCGACGATGAAGCCGAGGACGGTTTCGGGTCCCTGCCTGAGGATCTCCGCCTCCAGCATGTCGGCATAGTGGTGGCCGGTCTCCGTCAATGCCGGGTCGAGCCCGTCGAGATAGGCGCGCGGGGCGGGGATCTTCGGCATCTCGCGCATCATCGGCGCGAACGGGTCCGTGAGGGGTCCGTAGCCGGTGAGCGCCAGGGCGCCGAGGGTGGCGCCGTGGTAGCTGGGAGCGCGCGAGATCACCTTCCAGCGGCTGGCCTCGCCGCGGGCAAGGGCATATTGGCGCGCCAGCTTGATGGCGCTTTCGGTCGCCTCCGATCCGCCGGAGACGAAGAACACCCGGTCGAAGCCGGGCGGGCTCAGGTCCGCCGTACGGGCCGCCAATTGCTCGGAGGCCTCGGTCTCGAAATGCAGCCGGTAGCCGAAGGTGGATTTCTCCATCTGCCGGGCCATGGCGGCAAGGACGTTGGGGTTGGAATGGCCGATATTGCAGACCATGGCGCCCGACGAGCCGTCGATGTAGCGCTTGCCGCTCTTGTCCCACAGATAGATGCCCTCGGCCCGGTCGAGGACCGGGCGGCGCAGGCGGGTCTGGTAGAAGAGGCGGCTCTTTTCGCTCATTCGCTGGGTCCTTCGGCCGGAAGGACGACGCACTCCTCCGGCCTGATGCCGACGGCGATCTCGGTGCCCTCCTGGAAGGGACTGCCGTCGATCATGCCGACGCTCTGCAACTGGATATCGCCGACGCGCACGAAGTAGCGCACGATCTGGCCCTGGTAATCGGTCGCCTCGACGGTGCCGGGGGCGCTGACGCCACCGTCCGGCGCGGCGCCCGCCGCATAGAGCTTCAGCTTTTCCGCCCTTGCGACGACCTTGCCGCGGGCGCCCGGCTGGAGGCCGTTGGCGGCCGTTTTCGGCACCGGGAACCGGCCGAAATGGGGCGTTTCGACGAGCACGTCGGTGCCGTCGGCATCGGTGACGGTGGCGTCGATCAGGTTGGCGGCGCCGAGGAAGCTGGCGACGAATTCCGTCGCCGGCGCGTTGTAGACCTCTTCCGGCGCGCCCTGCTGCTGGACCCTTCCGGCGCTCATGACGACGATCCGGTCCGACATGGCCAGCGCCTCGGACTGGTCGTGGGTGACGAAGACGGAGGTGACGCCGATGCGGTGCTGGATGGTCTTCAGCTCCACGCGCAGTTCCTCGCGCAGATTGGCGTCGAGCGCCGACAGCGGCTCGTCGAGGAGCAGCACGTCCGGCTCGATGACGATGGCGCGTGCGAGCGCGATGCGCTGCTGCTGGCCGCCGGAGAGCTGGGTCGGATAGCGATCCTGGACGCCCGGCAGGCGGACGATGTCGAGGGCGTCCGCCACCTTCTTTCCCGCATCGGCCCTGGAGACGCCGCGGTATTTGAGGCCGAAGGCGATGTTCTCGCCGATCGTCTTGTGCGGGAAGAGGGCGTAGTTCTGAAAGACGATGCCGAGATTGCGCTTGTGGACCGGCACGTCGTTGACGCGCCGCCCGCCGATCAGGATGTCGCCGCCGGTCGGCTTTTCCAGCCCCGCGATCATACGCAGGATCGTCGTCTTGCCGCAGCCGGACGGCCCCAGGAGGGTGATGAAGGAGCCCTCCTGGAAGTCGATGTCGACCGTCTTGACGGCCAGAAAGGCGCCGAACGACTTGGTGACGCCGCGAAGTTCAACCTGTGCCAAAGCCTTGTCGCCCTGAAGGTGCGCCGGGGCCTGAGCCCCCACGCACGGGAAGGAAGGTCCGGGGCTGTTGGAAAAGCCCCGGACAGGAGATGTCGGGTGGAGAAGGGGGTCAGGCGCCCTTCATGACCCGGTTCCACATCTTCTTCTGCTCCTTCTCGACGGCGTTCCACTTGTCCGGCTCGCGGAAGACGAGGCCGTCGAGCTTGCCGGTCGGATCGAAGGCCGGCAGCTTCTTGACCGTATCGGGCATGTCGACCTTGGTCGGATCGAGGGACGGCGGATATTTCTGGCCCTCGGCAACGGCGATCGCGGTCGCGGGCGCCAGCATGAAGTTGAGGAGTTCCTCGGCCTCTTCCATCGGCGAGCCCTTGAGCACGAACATCGTCTCCATCCAGGCAAGGCCGTTCTCGGGATCGAGATAGCCGATCGGGTGGCCCTGCTCCTGCAGCGCGGCGACGCGGCCCGACCAGGCTTCGGTGACGTAGATCTCCTCCTTGGCGAGGAGGTCCATCAGCTCGGCGCCGGAGCTCCAGTATTTCAGGATCAGGGCGCGGTGCTCGCGGACCTTGTCCCAGACGGCGTCCCAGTCGGTGATGTTGTTGGGGTTCTGGCCGGACTGCAGGGCGCCGTACCAGGCGCGGTTGGCCCAGTCGCCGCTCCAGCCGCCGATCTTGCCCTTCAGGTCCTTCTTCAGGAGGAGGTCGGCGCCGAGCTTCTTGGCCTCCTCCTCCGAGACGTATTTGGTGTTATAGGCGATGCCCGTGGTGCCGTAGTCGTAGGGCACGGCTGCCAGGTGATCGGGCGTGATGGCGCGGAACGGCGCCAGCACCGCTTCCATGACGTTGTCGATGTTCGGGATGTTCTTGGTGTTGAGCTCGCTGGCATAGCCGTTCTGGACCCAGCGCTGGTACCAGGTGATGCCGGAGGAGTGGATGATGTTGTGGCCATCGATGCTGCCGGCGGCCTTCAGCTTGGTCAGCACCTCCTCCTCGCCGCCGAAGGTGGCGTCGATGACCTTGTTGCCGGTCTTTTTCTCATAGGGGTCGAAGGCGTGCTTGCGCAGGGCCTCCGAGACGATGCCGCCCCAGCCCTCGAAGTTGAGCTCGGTGCCGGCGGCGAGCGCCTGGCGCGAGAGCGTCGTCATGATGCCGCCGGAAACGCCGGCGACGAGGCCGGCGGCGCCGAGGAGGCCCATGAAGGAACGGCGATCGATGTCGCCATTGCCCATGCGCTCGCGGAGCTTTTCGTATCGCTTGGTGCTGTCCTGTTTCATCGGTTCTGTTCGTCCTCTGGTTCTGGTGGTTTTTTCAGGTTTTTTGGATGTCGTGCCGCTCATCGTTTGCGCGAGAAATAGCGCGCGAGGCCGCCGGCCATGAGCGGGACGCCGACGGTAATGACGATCATGACGAAGCCGAGGGCGTTGATCTCCGGGCTGACGGAATTGCGCAGCATGCCGAAGATCTGGGTCGGCACGGTTTCCGAGCCGGCCGGACGCCAGAAGATGGTCGCCGTGATGTTGTCGAAGGAAATGGTGAAGGCAAAGAGCGCGCCGGCGAAGACGGCCGGCATCAGGAGCGGCAGGGTCACCTGGAAGAAGGTCTGAACGGGGTTGGCACCGAGGCTCCTCGCGGCTTCCTCGTATTCCTTGCGGATGCCGACGAGGCGGGCCTGGACGACCAGCACCACGAAGGGCAGGGCGATCATGGTGTGGCCGAGGAGGAGGACGGCGAAGGAGCGCGGCATCGACAGCCAGCGCAGGAAGATGAGGAGGCCGACGGCGAGGACGGTTTCGGGCACCAGCACCGGCGAGATCAAGAGCGTGGTGATCCACTCCTTGCCGGGCACTTTGAAGCGGACGAGGGCCAGCGAGGCGAGGATGCCGAGGGTGGTGGCGAAGAAGGCCGTCAGGACGCCGAGGATCAGCGACGTCTCGAAGGCGCGCATGATCGCCTCGTTCTCGAACAGCTTGGCGAACCAGCGCAGGCTGAAGCCCTCGATCGGGAAGCCGCCGAAGCGCGAGCTGTTGAAGGCGAGCAGGAGGACGACCGCGACCGGCGCGAACATGAAGATGTAGACGAGGACCGTGTAGATCTTGATGAGGTTCCAGGCGCGCATGGGTCTCTCCGGTCCTTCCTAGCTCAGTGCCTTGTAGAGCTGGTTGAGGCCCATGAAGCGGCTGTAGATGACGACGACGAGGCCGAGCAGGAACAGGAGCGTGAAGGAGAGCGTCGCGCCCATCGGCCAGTTCAGCTCCGAGACGACGGCGTCGTAGATGAGGTTGCCGAACAGGAAGTCGTTGGGGCCGCCGAGGATGATCGGCGTGACGTAGCTGCCGGCGGTCAGGACGAAGACCAGCAGGCTGCCGGCGGCAAGGCCGGGCAGCGACAGCGGCAGGGTGACCTCGCGAAAGGCCTGCCAGGGCGTGCAGCCGAGGGTACGGGCGGCCGGCTCCAGATTGCGGTCGATCCCCTCCAGGCTGACATAGACGTTGAGGATCATGTAGGGCAGGAAGACGTGGATGAAGCCGACGATGACGGCGAACTCGTTGTACATCATGGAGATCGGCTCGTCGGTGAGGCCGAGCCAAATCAGCACCCCGTTGATGGCGCCCTGGTTCCCCATGATGTGGATCCACGACATCGTGCGGATGATGAACGAGACCCAGAACGGCAGGATCAGCAACAGGAGCAGCAGCCACTTCCGCCGGAAATTGGTGTGGGCGATGAAATAAGCCGGGATGTAGCCGAGCAGGGCCGCCAGCACCGTGACGATGATCGCCATGCGGAACGTCTTCCAGATGGCATGGTGGTAGTAGCTGTCGGTCAGGAGGTCCTGCCAGTTGCCGAACTGGAAGGCGACCTCGTCAACGCCCAGATCGACGTTGATGTAGAACGAATAGACCAGGATGAAGCACATCGGCGCGATCACCAAGAAGGCGATCGCCAGGAGGGCCGGCGACAGCAGGTACCAGGGTCTGGGATCGAATGCGGTCGCCTTGGCCATCTAGAGCCCTTGGTGATGGGTCGGGATGCGCGGGAACGTGGCAAAGTGTTGCAGGCGGTTCGGCGATAGCGCAAATTAATATTCACTATATCCAACATTGCGTGAGTTAATGGGCCCGATGAGCAGCGAGCGGCCGGAACGGTTCGTCACCAATCTCGACTGGAATCTCCTGCGCACCTTCGTCGTCATCACCGAGGAGGGCGGCATCACCGCGGCGGCGAACCGGCTGCTCCTGCGCCAGCCGACGGTGAGCCTTGCCCTGAAGCGGCTGGAGACGCAGATGGGCACGCGCCTGATCGAGCGCGGCCACGGCACGTTTCGCCTCACGGCGGCGGGCCGCGACCTGCAGCGCGAGTGCCTTGAAATCTTCAACAGCATCGCCCGGCTCAGCGAAGTGACGACCTCGGCGGCGCGCGAGATCACCGGCAACATCCACATCTCGCTCGCCAGCCATGTCAGCACGCCGCTGCTCGACAGGGTGCTGGCGGAGTTCCACGCCGAGTTTCCGGCGGTAACCTACAAGCTGTCGATCCAGTCCAGCGATGCGGTCGCGCGCAGCGTCCTCGACAAGTCCGTGAGCCTCGGCATCTGCCTCGTCAACAAACGGCTGCCGCAGCTTCACTACGATCTCTTCTACCGGGAGTTCTTCGGCTATTTCTGCGGTCCGCCGCACAAGCTGTTCGGCCGCAAGGGCCTCAGGATCGAGGATCTGCGCGGCCATGCGGCGGTCTCGTTCGATACCGACGACGTCGCCGATGCGCTGCGACCCGTCGCCGAACTACGCCGGCAATACGAGCTGGAGCAGCGCATCGTCGGCCAGTCGCCGCATCTGGAGGAGGTGCGCCGGATGATCCTGTGCGGCCTCGGCATCGGGCCGCTGCCGATCCATGTGGTGGAGCGCGATGTGCGCGACGGCGACCTCTGGCGCCTGCCGCCCTATGAGAACCCGCCGGCGATCGACATCTTCCTCGTCACCAATCCCAAGCGCCGGCACAACCGGGCCGAGGCGCGGTTCCTCGATGCCCTGAAAGCGGAAATCGCCCGCCGGCCGATGGCCGAGCGGACCTATGCGGACTGACGGGCGGCGAGAGACCTCAGAAGGCGATGGTCCGGGCGGAGGGACCGGCATCCTGGCCGGTCTCGGCGTCGACGCCGAGGGCGCGGGTGATGTCCTCGGAGATGATGCTCTGCAGGGCGACGATGAGGTCGTAGGCCTCCTTCGGTCCCGATGCGTGCTTCAGGATCGCCTTCTGGAACAGGTTCATCAGGAAGAAATAGGCGGCGATGTAGTGGCTGTGGGTCAGGCCGATCTTGATGTGATAGGCGTGCATGTTGCGCAGCCGGACATCGTAGTTCTCGTCGACCCGGTACAGCAGGACGCGGCGCCAGTGGGCCTTCTGCTTCTCGGTGAGCTTGTCGATGTCGAGGCCTTCGAGGATGCGGTGCAGATTGGAATTGCCGATGCGCTGGTAGAACTTCTCCAGGATCGTATCGATGTCCCGGGAGATGAAGAACCAGAGCTTGTCGCGCGTTTCCGACGGTATTGACGCCGGATCGGTCCAGATCTGCATACGTTCGTTGATCACCGTTTTTATTCCTCGCCGCGCCGGCTCTGACCTTGCCGGCCGGCCGTGCTATCCCTATCGGGGACAACCCTAGCAGGGAAATCTTGATCATTGGTTGTCGGGGGACGGCGATGCCGATCAAAGCGCGGCGTCTTCCGCGTCCGAGCGGCGGATTTCGGCCGTTTCCGGCGTCTCCGGGCGCCCGCTGGGTTGCGCCATTTCGGGCGGTTCGCGCTCGTCAAGGCCGAGATTTGCAACCAGTGGCGGCAACTCCTCCGCCAGCACCTTTCGAAAGGCGGCGGCGACGGGGCTCAGCGTGATGCCGTTGCGCTCCACGATGCCGACGACGCGCTCCACGGAGGTGTCGGCGAGGTCGCGGGCGACGACGCCCATCGGCAGGTCGGTGGTGGACAGCGCCGGCAGGAGCGTCACGCCGAAGCCGGAGCGGGCGAGCGCCACCAGGGTGGTGACGTTGCGCACGGTCATCGTCGCGCGGTCGGACAGCGCCTTGTAGCTCGGCGCCTTGATGCGCTCCGAGGCGCCGTTGAGGATCAGGTTCTCGCGCCTCAGGTCGGACCAGCGCAGCGGCCGGTTGATCCGTGCGAGCCGGCTGTCGGTGCTGCAGATGACGCGGAAGCGGTCGCGGAACAGCGGCATGAAGGAGACCGGGGCGTCCGGCGCCGGCCGGCCGGCGATGCCGAGGTCGACCTGGCCGCTTTCCACCATCGCGCGCACCGAGCGGCTGTCGATGTCGAACATCTCGATCTCCACCTCGTTGCGGTCGGCAACGAAGCGGGGCAGGATCTGCGGGATCAGATTGGCGGCGACGGACGGCACGGAGGCAAGGGTCAGCCGGCCGATCCGGTTCTCCGCAAAGGCGTGCACGCGCTCGATGGCGCGGTCGTAGCTGTCGACCTGCATGGCGCCGGTTTCCAGCATGAAGGCGCCGAGCGCGGTCAGCGAATTCTTGCGGTCGGTCTCGAACAGCGGCCCGCCGACCTCTTCCTCAAGCTGCTTCAGCGTCATGGAGACGGCCGATGGCGTCCGGCACAGCTTCTTGGCGGCGTCGCGGATGTTGCCGGCTTCGGCAACGGTCACGAAAGCGCGCAGGGCCTCCAGCTTGATCACGGGGTATCCATTTCAGTTTCTCTGAAATTAATAACAGATGTTTCGATTTGATTGAAGTCGGAAATTGCCCGAAGCTGCTCCCCTGACGAGGAGGGCCGGATGACCAAGACCTACTGCAATCTGATCGCGGGAAGCTGGCGAGAGGGAGCTGCGACGGTCGAGAACCGCAACCCGTCCGATCTCGCCGATGTCATCGGATACTACGCACAGGCCGGCACCGATCAACTGGAACAGGCCGTCGCAGCCGCGCGCGAGGCCCTTCCGGCCTGCCGGGCGCTGGGGCTGGAGGCGCGCCAGACGGCGCTGGAGGCGATCGGACGCGAGCTCATGGCGCGGGCCGGGGAGCTCGGAACCCTGCTGTCGCGCGAGGAGGGAAAGCCGTTCGCGGAGGGCAAGGGCGAGGTGTACCGGGCCGGCCAGTTCTTCACCTATTTCGCCGCGGAGGCCCTGCGCCAGATCGGCGAGAACGCCGATTCCGTGCGGCCCGGCGTGGAGATCGACGTGCGCCGGGAGCCGATGGGCGTCGTCGCGGTCATCTCGCCATGGAACTTCCCGACGGCGACGGCAAGCTGGAAGATCGCGCCGGCGCTCGCCTACGGCAATGCGGTGATCTGGAAGCCGGCCAATCTGACGCCGGCCTCCGCCTGGGCACTCGCCGAGATCATCTCCCGCTCCGGGCTGCCGGACGGTGCGTTCCAGCTTCTGATGGGGTCCGGGTCGACCATCGGCAACGGCCTTGCCGGCCATCCGGGCGTCGATGCCGTCACCTTCACGGGCTCGCACGCCGTCGGCAAGAAGGTCGCTGCGGCGGCTGCGTCCAACCTCACCAAGTTCCAGCTCGAACTCGGCTCCAAGAACCCGCTCCTCGTCATGGACGATGCGGATCTCGACCTTGCGGTCGCCGCGGCCGCCGCCGGCGGCTATTCCGGCACCGGCCAGAAATGCACGGCCTCTTCGCGGCTCCTGGTGCACGAGACGGTGCACGATGCGTTCGTGGAGCGGCTCGGCCATCGCCTTGCGTCGATGAAGGTCGACCACGCCCTTGCGGAGGGCACGGAGATCGGCCCGGTGGTCAGCGAGGAGCAGCTTTCCGCCAACCTTGCCTGGATCGAGGAAGCCAAGACATGCGGCGTCGATATCGTCGCCGGCGGCGAGCGGGTCAGCCGCGCCACCGAGGGCTACTACATGACGCCGGCGCTGCTTGTCGGCACCCGCAACGACATGGCGCTCAACCGCGAGGAGCTGTTCGCGCCGATCGCGGCGGTCCAGAAGATCGGCTCCTACGAAGAGGGGCTGACGATCGCCAACGACACCGATTACGGGCTCGTCGCCGGCATCTTCACTGCCTCGCTCGCTCGCGCCAGCCATTTCCGGCGCAACGTGGAGACGGGGTGCGTGACGGTGAACCTGCCGACCGCGGGCACCGACTACCACGTCCCCTTCGGCGGGCGGAAGGCGTCGAGCTTCGGGCCGCGCGAGCAGGGCCGCATGGCGGCGGAGTTCTACACCCAGGTGAAGACGGCCTATATCCGCGCCGGCGATCCGGAGTGAGGACATGAGCGAGCGTCTTCCGGTCATCGATTGCCTGCAATACGCCAACTGGTCGGAGAAGATCTTCCGGCAGATGCGCGAGGGCGGGCTGGCGGCCGTCCACGTCACGATCTGCTATCACGAGGATTTTAAGGAGACGGTCGCCAATATCGGTGTCTGGAACCGACGCTTTCAGGCGTTTTCAGACGTCATCGTCGCGGGCCGCACGGCTGCCGATGTGGACGCAGCGATGGCGTCGGACAGGACCGCGATCGTCTTCGGCTGCCAGAACTGCTCGCCGATCGAGGACGACATCGATCTGGTGGAAATCTGCCACCAGCTCGGCATCCGCTTCCTGCAGCTCACCTACAACAACCAGAGCCTCCTTGCGACCGGCTGCTACGAAGCGGAGGATGCCGGCATCACCCGGATGGGCCGGCAGGTGATCCGCGAGATGAACCGGGTCGGCATGGTCGTCGACATGAGCCATTCGGCGGAGCGCTCGACGCTCGAGGCCATCGAGATTTCCGAGCGCCCGATCGCCATCACCCACGCCAACCCCGCAAGCTGGCACCATGCCCTGCGCAACAAGTCCGACACGGTGTTGAAGACGCTTGCCGAAAGCGGCGGCATGCTGGGCCTGTCGCTCTATCCCCATCACCTGAAAGACAAGAGTTCGTGCACGCTGACCTCCTTTTGCGAGATGGTTGCGCGAACGGTGGACCTGATGGGCATCGACCATGTCGGCTTCGGCAGTGACCTCTGCCAGGATCAGCCGGACAGCGTCGTCGAGTGGATGCGCAACGGCACCTGGTCGCGCGAGATGGACTATGGTGAGGGCTCGGCCGGTGCCGCGGGCTTTCCCGAGCAGCCGCTCTGGTTCCGCGACAACCGGGATTTCGGCAACATATTGGAGGGGCTCCGGGGCGTCGGCTTTTCAACTGGGGAGATCGAGCGCATCGCCTATCGCAACTGGCTCGACTTCTATCGAACATCCTTCGAGCGGGGTGCCTGATGCCGCCCCGGGAAGCGCTCGCCGCCGTTCCGCTCCGCCCGGCCGATCAGGTCATGCGGCTTGCGCGGATGGGCGCGGCCTTCCAGACGCGGCTTTCCTTCATGCGCCAGCTCCTGCGCCGGATGAGTTCCGAACACTGGCGCTTCGAGCGGCTCCGCTTCGACGTCGATGCCGACGGCTTCGGCGCCTCGGTCTATGCCGCGCACGGGCCGGAGCGCAGCTACAGCCTCGTTGCCTTTACCCGCGATATCCCGCCCGATGAGCGCACCGACCGGGTGATCGCAAAGGTCTGGGACGGCACCTTTTCGCTGTTCGACGGCATCCCCTCGGACGCCGACATCGCCCGGCTTTCAGAGAACACGCCGCGCCAGGAGGCGGGGCGGTTCCGGGCGAGCGAACTGGTGCTTGCCCGCGGCAACAAGAGCCTGCGCCTGTTCGAGCATGTGGTGGAGCGCCTTTCCCACGGCGAGCAGCCCGACGCGGAACTCCTCTGCGACGTCGGCTACCTGATGCGCACCACGGCGGTCTATGGCAGCGGCAAGTTCGGCTGTGCCGACCGGCTGAAGATCGCCGAGCGGCCCGAGCTTGCTGCGCCGTTTCAGGCGGAAATGCTCACCGTCTATCTGATCCGCTGGCTGACCATCGACCTTGTCAACCACGTCGCAAGCTGCCGCGGCGGCGAGGCGGCCGTTGCCCTCGATGCCGACCACGCCCGCTATCTCGGCATCGGCAATTCCACCGGCCTCGGCATGGTGCCGTTCCTCGTCAAATATCCGGAGCTGATCCACAACTGGGTGGCCGCGCGCGAGACGGCGCTTGCCCGGGTCCGGGCGATCACACACGCAAGCGATGACGAGATCGCCGGTTTTCTTGGCCTCATCGCCCGCGCCCTGCGCCAGGTCGGCGAATGGCGGGTCGAGGACGACACCCAGATCCGACGTATCGACGGTCTCAAGGTGGACCTTGCCGCTCTTGCTGACTGGTGCGGCGAGGGGCTGAAGGCCCCAAAACCCTGGGATGCGGCCTACCTGTTCGCAGAGGACAATTTCTCGCCGGAGGGACAGGAATTCACGGTCTCGCTGCTTTTGGAAGAGCGCGGCGACCTCGTCGACGACCTTGGCCCGACGATGAGCGCAACCAGCGGCTTTGTCCTCGATCCGACGATGGTGCTCGGCGACCTGAAGGCGTTGATCGAAGAGCATTACGGCTGGGCGCTCGGCATCGACTATGACGACCCGACGGCCCAGGAACGCTTCTGGTACTACTCCGAGGACAAGCTGGAGCCGCGGCTCGGCGAACGCTTCAAGGAGCCCGGCGCGGAGCGGGAAATGCCGCTCTCGGTCGGACGCGACGCGGCACGGCTTTTTGCCGCCGTCGCCGCGCGCGATGCGGCCGAGCCGGTCGCCGACTTCCTCATCGCCCATCCGGAATTCCGCCATATGGTGCGCCGGGTGCAGGGCACGGCCGTCGCGCCCTATGGCGAGATCCGCGACAACCTCCTTGCCGCCGGCGTGCGCCCGCTCGACGTCCTGCGCTTCAAGCTCGCCTTTTTCGGCGTCTCCAAATTCGATCCGAAATCGGACCTGTGGACCCGGGTCAACATGTTCCAGGGCGCGCCGCTGCCCCTGGAACTCGCGGCCGGCTGGGACGGCGAATGGGTGTTTCCGGTGCGTCCGGGCGGGCCGTCGGCAATCGCCGGGGAGGGGGCGTCATGAGCGCACCGGCAACCCCGCTCTCCCTCAACGAGATCAAGTTCTTTTTCACACGGGCTGCGGTCGGGGCCGGCGCGCCGTTCGGCTTCGGTGAGTCGTTTTCCAAGAGCCTCATTTTCCTTGCCGCGCTCGGGCTCGATCCGGCGCGGATCGCGGCCCCGGCGCTCGATGCCCTGGCAACGGGTGCGAGCGTTCCCGTTGCCGCCTTCGATGCCGGACCGGAGGGCCTGACGGCCCGCGCTACCATCCAAGGTGCGCCGATCTCCGCCCTCTATGCCGGGCCGGCGGTTGCCGACCGGCTGCTGCTTCTGGCCGCCCGCGGCGATGCGCTGCCCGTGCTCCTGCCGGCGGTCGACCAGCCGGCGCTGGTGCTGGCTGCCATTGGTGCCTCGAAGATCGCCCTGCCGCGGATCGCGGTCTCCTGGCACGACGGCGCCGATGCCGTGCGGGTCGTGCTTTCCGGCGACGGCGTGGACGTCTCCGGGGCGCCGGCCGCCGGTCTCGTCCGCCGCACGCCGGCCTTCACCACCGTTTGCGTCGCCGATACGGACGGCCTGCCGCCGTTTTCGGCCGAGGCCTTCCTCAAGGCGCAGTCCGGACGCCTGGCAGAGGGCGTTGCCGTCGACGGCGAGAGCTTTGCCGCGGTCCAGCGCCATTTCCGCAAATGCCTCGTTCCCTCCACCGACCGCTCGCGCATCGCCGGCGCCGGGGCGGGCCTCACCGACAATGACTGATCGAGACCTTTCAAGGAGCCCGCGATGGCCGAAGAACACCTGACTCTTGATGACGTGGAAAAGCTCGCGACGGACGCCCTGACCGGTGCCGGGGCGAGCCCTGAGGCTGCCGCGTCGGTGGCGCGCTCGACCGTCAAGGCGGAGCGCGACGGCATCCGCAGCCACGGCCTCCTCTATGTGCCGATCTATGCCGAGCACGTCGTCTGCGGCAAGGTCGACGGGCAGGCCGAACCGGTCGTTTCCCGGCCGCGGGCCGGAGCCGTCACCGTCGATGCGCGCTCCGGCTTTGCCCACCCGGCGATCGATGCCGGCTGGCCGGCGCTCGCTGAATCGGCGCGGCAGAACGGCATCGCCGCCATGACCGTCTTCAACTCCTACAATTGCGGCGTCCTCGGCCACCACGCCGAGCGGATCGCGGAGGACGGCCTCATCGGCCTTTGCTTCACCCACGCACCCGCCTCCATCGCGCCGGCCGGCGGCAGGACGCCGGTGATCGGCACCAACCCATTTGCCGTCGGCGTGCCCGATGCGGCGGGCGGGGCGGCGATCGTCATCGACCAGTCGGCGAGCGTCGTCGCCAAGTCGGAAATCATGCTGAGGGCGCGCACTGGAACGGCGATCGAGGCGGGCTGGGCGCTCGATGCCGACGGCAACGTCACCACCGACCCGGCCGAGGCCCTGAAGGGCTCCATGGCACCCGCCGGCGGCTACAAGGGATTCGGCGTCGGGTTGATGGTGGAGCTTCTCGCCTCCTGCCTCTCCGGCGCGGTGCTGTCCAAGGATGCAAGCCCGTTTTCCGGCACAAAGGGTGGGCCGCCGGGCACCGGCCAGTGCTTCATCGCCATCGATCCGACGGGTTTTTCCCCGGCGTTTTCGGACCGCGTGGCCGCGCTCAGCGCCGCCATCACCGCCCAGCAGGGGACCCGCCTGCCGGGCGGGCGGCGGCGCGCCAACCGCCTGCGTATCGTTGAGGAGGGCGTTACCGCAGACACCGAATTGCTCAACCGGATTCGCGGCTTTCGTCGTTCGGATTACAATTAAATTGAACCAGGGATCAATAATCTCGATTTGCGCCCGGCTATTCGATGGAACATGCTGTCGCCAATCGCGGGGCTGCAAGGCCCCGTTGTTATTACGTGACGAAATCAAACCTGAGGGGAATATCAATATGAATAGCCTCAAAACTTCTGTTTTCGGTGCTGTAGCTGCGGCGGCGCTGATCTCTGCTTCCGCCGCGCCGGCGTCGGCCACGGAATGCGGAACCGACGACAAGATCACCATTGCCGAAATGACCTGGCTGTCGGCCAGCACGCTGGCCCATGTCACCCAGAAGATTCTCGCCGACGGCTATGGCTGCAACGCCGAAGTGGTGCCGGGTGATACCGTCCCGACCGCGACGTCGATGCTGACCAAGGGCGAGCCGACCATTGCCCCGGAGATGTGGGTCTCCACCGCCCAGGCGATCTGGGACAAGATGATGGACAAGGGCAACGTCTATAAGGCCGGCGACATCTTCGGCAGCGGCGGCCAGGAAGGCTGGTGGATTCCGGACTACACCGCCAAGGAGCATCCGGAAATCAAGTCGATCAACGACCTGAAGGACAACTGGGAGCTGTTCGCCGACGTCGCCAATCCCGACAAGGGCCGGCTCTATGGCTGTCCTCCGGGCTGGGGCTGCGAGATCATCACCAACAATCTCTTCAAGGCCCTCAATCTGGGCGAGACCTACGAGCTGTTCTCGCCCGGTTCCGGCGCCAACCTGAAGGCTTCGATCGCCCGCCAGGTGACCCGCAAGAAGCCGATGGTCGCCTACTACTGGGGCCCGACCGCCGTCATCGGCAAGTACAACCTCGTCCGTCTCGACATGCCCGAGCATGACGCCGACAAGTTCAAGTGCCTGACCGACAAGAACTGCGCCGATCCGCAGGTCACCGGCTGGGCCGTCGGCGAGGTGGCCGTCGCCGCCACGACCGAACTGAAGGAAAAGGCTCCGAACGTCGCCGAATTCCTGTCCAAGATGCAGGTCCCGAACGACGACATCTCCAAGGTCCTGGCCTGGGGCGACGAGAACAAGGCCTCGCCGGCCGAGACCGCCGCCTACTTCCTGAAGAACAACGAGGCCATCTGGACCGCGTGGGTTCCGGAAGACGTGGCCGCCAAGGTCAAGGAATCGCTTTGAGCGGTTCCGGCGTTGTCGAACGCTGAAATCTGACAGGGGGACGGGCGCCCTTTTCCGCGCCCGTCCCTTTTTGCTTTCCCGGCCGCCCGCGCCGCGTCCTGCAGCGCCTTCCCTTTGCGGCCCGTTACCGATCCATCCAGAACATCCCACGGGAGCCGCGACATGGCGGAGAACTTTCCAGAACTCATCGACACGCGGGCGTTGCGTATCGGCATTGACGACGGTTTCAACTGGGTGGTCGCCAACTATGGCGAGGCCCTGGAAATAGCGTTTCTGCCCGTGCTCAGAATGCTGACGGAGACAGAACGATTCCTGCAATGGCTGCCCTGGTACGTCGTGCTTTTGGCGCTGTGCGCCCTGACCTATGCCGCGACGCGCAGCATCAAGGCCATGGTCGGCGTTGCCGTGATGCTGTTCCTGATCGGCCTGACCGGCATGTGGGATGCGGCGATGGCGACCATCGCCCTGATGCTGATCTCCACCCTTCTTGCCGTCATCCTCGGCATACCGATCGGCATTGCCATGTCGCGGTCGGACACCTTGCAGGCGATCTCGCTGCCGGTGCTCGACATCATGCAGACGATGCCGATCTTCGTTTACCTGATCCCGTTCGTGATGCTGTTCGGCCCGGGCAAGATCCCGGCGCTGCTGGCCACCATCGTGTTCGCGATCCCACCGGTGATCCGGCTGACCAATCTCGGCATTCGCCAGGTCGATGCGGAGGTCATCGAGGCGGTGACCGCGTTCGGCGCGACGCCGACCCAGCGCCTCTTCACGGCGCAGATCCCGCTCGCCCTGCCGACGATCATGGCCGGCGTCAACCAGACCACGATGATGGCGCTGTCGATGGTGGTGATCGCCTCGATGATCGGCGCCGGCGGTCTCGGCTATCAGGTGCTCCAGGGCATCCAGCGGCTGGAGGTGAGCCGTGGACTGCTTGCCGGCCTCGGCATCGTGTTCCTGGCCATCATCTTCGACCGCATCGCCCAGGCCTATGGCCGGCGATCGCAACAGCATCTGAATCTCGGGGACTGAGCCGATGACCGAAGAACAGAACATCAAGATCAAGGTCGACAGCATCTGCAAGGTGTTCGGCGAAGACCCGGAGTCGGTGATGGACCTGGTGCACCAGGGGGTCAGCAAGAGCGATCTCCTGGAGCAAACCGGACACGTCATCGGCATTCGCGACGTCAGCCTCGACATCGCCGCCGGCCAGACCTTCGTCATCATGGGGCTTTCCGGCTCCGGTAAGTCGACGCTGATCCGCCATTTCAACCGGCTGATCGAGCCGACGGCCGGGCACATCCTGGTGGACGGCGTCGACGTCGTCGGCATGAACCAGCGCGAGTTGAAGGAGTTCCGGCGCTCCAAGGTGTCGATGGTGTTCCAGCGCTTCGCCCTGTTGCCGCACAAGACCGTGCTGGACAATGTCAGCTACGGGCTCTTCATTTCCGGCATGAGCCGGAAGAAGGCCCATGACCACGCCATGGAGCAGGTCGAGCTGGTGGGCCTCTCCGGTTTCGAGCACCACTTCCCGACCCAGCTTTCCGGCGGCATGCAGCAGCGCGTCGGCCTTGCCCGGGCGCTCGCCACCGATGCCGAGGTGCTCTTGATGGACGAGGCGTTCAGCGCGCTCGACCCGTTGATCCGCAACGACATGCAGTCCCAGCTCAAGGAACTGCAGGCGCGGCTGCACAAGACCATCGTCTTCATCACCCACGACCTCGACGAGGCGCTGAGGATCGGCGACAGCATCGCCATCCTGAAGGACGGCGAATTGCGCCAGGTCGGCACCGGGACGGAGATCATGCTGCATCCGGCCGACGACTACGTCGAACGCTTCGTGCGCGACGTCAACCGCTCGCGGGTGCTGACCATCGGCTCCATCGCCGAGCCGGTCGACGGGGTGCTTGAAGGCCTGCCGGCCGACACGCCGCGGATCCGCCAGGACACCATGCTCGACGAGGGATTCCGGGCGCTTGCCACGGGATCGGGCACCGCCATCGTCGTCGACGAGGCGTCGCGGCCGATCGGCGTGGTGACGCCGAAGACCCTGCTTGAGGCCCTGGCGGGCTGACGGGACCGCCCGGCATTGATGCCGGGCGAGCGTTCAATCGAAGTCGTGCAGGTCCTCGTGCAGGCCCTCGATGCGCTGCAGGCGGGCCCGCGCCTTGGCGCCGAGCCGGTTGAAGACGGCGACGGCGAGGAAGTGCAGCAGCGACATTGCCGAAGCGTAGCGGTCGAAGACGTCGCGGCCGCGCACCGCGCAGGGGATCGTCCAGGTCGCGTGCGGGGAGGGCTTTGCCGTCCTGTCGGTGATGTAGAGCAGCTTCGCGCCCGCCTTGCCGGCGGCGGCCATTGCCTGGCGCATCTCGTCGACCCGGCGGCGAAAGCCGAGGACGATGAGGACGTCGTCCGGGGTCAGACCGGCGATCTCCTCGGCCAGCGTCTCGCCGGGCGAGGGCAGGAGATAGACCTCGTCGCGGCCGATCAGGAACTGCTGGCGGGCATAGCCGGCGAGATAGTGGCCGTTGCGGTAGCCGAGGAAGAACACCCGGCGGGCACGGCAGATAGCGCCGACGATCTCCGCAAAGACGTCTGACTGCAGGGTCTCCAGCGTCAGCGTGATGTTGCGGGTGTCCTGGTCGATCTGGGTCTGGACGCGGCTGCCGAAGCTGTCGGCCGGCGCCTCGCGCGACAACAGGTAGAGGGGCGAGCCCCAGGTCTGGCCGTCGCGGGCGGCGCGGCGCGCCTCCTCGAAACTCGCAAAGCCGAGACGGCGCACCAGTCGCGTCACCGCGGCCTTGGAGCCGCCGGAGAGGCTCGCCAGTTCCGTCGCGCTGTAGGCGGCGACCTCGCCAGGGGATTCCAGGATCAGGTCGGCAATCCGCCGCTCGCTTTCCGGCAGGTCTTCATAGTGGGCGCGGATGCGGCCTTCCAGCGACGAGGTCACCGGCGCCATCGGATCGGGGCCCGATCCGTTGTCGTCGTCAAAACCTGTGCGTGTATCGGACATGATCGATTCCCGCTGGCGTTCCGACTCGTTAGACTATACTAAAATTCCAGTTTCAAAAGCCCTTGACGATCTGAAATTTCGGTTTCAGAGTAGTGGCAACGATAAAACACACCGCCACATCCAATCGCCGAAGAGGGGCATCCTTTGCAGGATCTGGCACGGCATGCGATCGGCCTCAGCCGGCGGCTCAACTGGTTCGTCGAACGGCTCTGCGTCGGCCTTCTCATCCTCCTCGTCCTCGATGTCTGGCTCGGCGTGCTGGTGCGCTACGTGCTGCCGTCGAACTGGACCTTCACCGAGGAACTGGCCCGCTACCTGATGATCTGGATGGCGTTGCTCGCCGTCTCCAGCGGCATCTCGCACCGCGAGCATATCGGCATGCTGGTCATCTTCGAGCGCTTTCCGCCGCTCGCCCGCAAGCTCCTCGCCATTGCCTTCGACGTCATCGCCTTCGTCTTCTTCGCCGTCATCTTCATCTACGGCATCGGCTTTGTGGAGCGCGGCTTCTCGCGGCTCACCATGATCTACGAGATGCCGAAGGCCTATCCGTTCATCGGCGTGCCGCTTGCTGCCGGGCTCGCCTGCATCCAGCTCTGCCTTGTCGCCGTCCACGACTTCTTTGCGTCCGATGTCCATGCGGCCGCCGACCGGGCGGAGATCTGATCATGCTGGTCGTTGCCGCAACCTTCTTCATCCTCCTCTTCCTCGGCATGCCGGTCGGCTTCGTGCTCGGCGTTGCCGGCCTCGTCGGCATCTTCGAGATGGGCGGCGGGCGCTTCCTGATGATGGCGCCGGACCGCATGTTCGCAGGGCTCGACCTGTTCCCGTTCCTCGCCATGCCGTTCTTCATCCTGGCCGGCGAGATCATGAACCGCTCCGGCATCACCATGCACCTGGTGCGCTTTGCCGATGCGCTGGTCGGCTGGCTGCGCGGCGGGGCGGCCCATTCCAACATGGTCGCCTCGGTGATGTTCGCCGGCATCACGGGCGCCGCCACCGCCGATGCCGCCGCCTTCGGCAACACGCTGGTGCCGGCGATGGTCAAGCAGGGCTACACCAAGCCCTTCGCCTGCGCGGTCACGGCCGCCGGCTCGATCATCGGCCCGACCATCCCGCCCTCCACGCTGATGGTCATCTACGGCTCGATCATGGGCGTTTCGATCGCCGGCCTGTTCGCCGCCGGCATCGTCCCCGGCCTCCTCATCTGCGCCATCTGCATGGCGATCATCGCCGCGCTGGGCAAGCGCCTCAACCTGCCGAAGCGCGAGGGCGGGCCGCAGCTCCTGCCGATCCTTCGCGCCTTCAAGGAGAGCTTCCTGGCGCTGGTGCTGCCGATCTTCATCCTCGGCTCGATCCTCGGCGGCATCGCGACGCCGACGGAGGCCGCCTCCATCGCCGTCTTCTACGCGCTCATCGTCGGCGGCCTCGTCTATCGCGGGCTGACCTGGCACGACCTCTACGACATGTGCGTCCGGACCACCCGGATCACCGGCGTCATCTTCCTGATCATCGCCTCGGCCTCGATCCTTGGCTGGTGGATGACCTTCAACCAGATCCCCCAAGCCGTCGCCGAGGGGTTTCTGGTGCTCTCCAACGATCCCAACATGATCATCGGCATGATCATCGCGCTCTTGCTGTTCATCGGCCTCTTCATGGACATCAACGCGACGCTGATCATCCTTGCACCCGTCCTGGCGCCGCTGACGGCGGAGATCGGCATGGACCCGGTGCATGCCGGCATCATGATCATCCTCGCCCTCAACATCTCGCTGATGACGCCGCCGGTCGGCGCCTGCCTGTTCGTTCTCGCCTCCGTCACCAAGGAGAAGATCGAGAACATCGCCAAGGCGCTGTGGCCGTTCCTCATCGGCGAGGTGCTGGTGCTTTTCATCATCGCCTACTGGGAGGGTCTGACGCTGGCCGTTCCCAGATGGCTGGGGCTCTAGCCCCGTCCTCCAGCCGCTGTGTCGTCGGCGGCGCCGCCTCCACCCGCAAACCCGAAAGAGGTAACAACATGAGTATCTTCCAGAAAATTGCGACTGCCGCCACGACGGCCGTCGCAGCCGCGTCGATCGCCGGCAGCGCGCTTGCCGCCGACATCACCATCCGCGTCGGACATCTCAACCCGGCCGATCCGTTCGAGAGCCATTCCGGCGCCATGGCGGCGATCTTCAAGTCGCTGGTGGAGTCAGCCTCCGGCGGCGACATCGAGGTCAAGATCTATCCCAACGGCCAGCTCGGCAAGGACAACGAGGTCATCCAGCAGGTCCGTGACGGCATCGTGGAATCGACCATCTCGTCGGCCGGCGGCATCGCCCAGCACTATCCGCTGGTCGGCATCTTCGACATCCCGTTCGCCTTCCCGAACATCGCGGTGGCCAGCCGGGTGATGGACCAGCGCAGCGAGTTCGGCAAGAAGTTCTGCGCCGACCTTGAGGCCAAGACCGGCCTGAAGGTGCTCGGCATGATCGATTCCGGCGGCTTCTTCGCCTTCACCAACTCCAAGCGGCCGATCAAGACCGTGGAGGACATGGACGGCCTGAAGATCCGCACCATGACGCTGCCGACCCATAAGGCGATGGTCGACTCGCTCGGCGCGCAGGCGACCCCGCTGCCCTGGGCCGAGGTCTACACCTCGCTGCAGACCGGCGTTGCCGACGGCGAGATGAACCCGATCCCGATCATCGCCTTTGCCAAGTTCGACGAGGTCCAGAAGTACCTGTCGATCACCAACCACGTGATCACCCCCTACATCTGGACCATGAACAAGGACTTCTACGAGAGCCTCAGCCCGGAACATCAGAAGATCGTCGACTGGGCCTCGGAAGTGGCGACGGAATCCGGCCGCGGCGTCTCGCGCGTCATCGAGGCCTCCGACCGCGGCCTGCCGAAGCTCGCCAAGAACATGGAAGTCAATGTCGTCACGCCGGAAGAGCAGAAGAAGTTCGCCGCCGCGGCGCAGCCGGCGGTGCGCAAGCTGATCGCCGAAAAGCTCGGTGCCGAGGGTACCGAGATGCTGGACGCGATGATGGAGGCCATTGAAAAGGCGGAATAACGCTTCTGCCGCCCGGACGGGACCGGGGGGCGGCGCCCCCGGTCCCGTCTTCTCCCGAACGCTCGAAATCTCCAAACGTCAAACGCCAAAAAAACAGAAAAACCAGCTCCCATGACACTTGCCTTTCCCCAGCTCCCCTTCGAGCTGATCGACAACCCAGCCGCGGACCCGGATGCGGCCTATGGCGACCGCCAGGCCGCCGTGCTCAATGCCGAGGGCCTGGCCGAGGCGCGGCGCTGCATCACGGCCTGGCCCGGCTACGCGCCGACGCCGCTGATCGACCTTGCCGGCCTTGCCCGTGACCTCGGCATCGCGAGCCTCTCCTACAAGCAGGAAGGCGCGCGCTTCGGCCTCAAGAGCTTCAAGCCGCTCGGCGGTGCCTTTGCCGTGGAGCGCTGCCTGGTCCGCGCGGTTGCCGAGGCGACTGGCGAAGAAGACATCGATCCGGCCCGCATCCTCGACGGGACCCATGCCGACATCGTCTCCAGGGTCACCGTGACGGCGGCGACCGACGGCAATCACGGGCGCTCGGTCGCCTGGGGCTCCCGCATGTTCGGCTGCCGCTGCGTCATTTTCATCAACGAGGCGGTCTCGGCCGCCCGCGAGGCGGCCATCGCCGATTTCGGCGCCGAAGTGCGGCGCCTGAAGGGCAGTTATGACGATGCCGTGCGCCATGCCTTCAAGACCGCGCGCGAGGAGGGCTGGACCGTCATTCCCGATACCAGCGACGGCGACATCGTTGAAGCGCCGCGCGACGTCATGCAGGGCTATGCGCTGCTTGCCGACGAACTCTTCGATCAGCTCGACGTGGCCCCGACCCATCTCTTCCTGCAGGCCGGCGTCGGCGGCATGGCGGCCGCGGTCGCCGCCGAATTCTGGCGGCGTTCCGGCGCCGCCCGGCCGATGACGATCCTCGTCGAGCCAAAGCAGGCCGCGTGCTGGTTCAAGAGCCTTCAGGCAGGAACGCCGACGCCGGTCACCGGCGATATCGACTCCTTCATGGGCGGGCTTTCCTGCGGCGAGTGCTCGATGCTTGCCTGGGCGATCCTGCAGCCGGGCGCCCATGCGGCGATGATCGTCGACGACGCGGCGGCGAAAGAAACCATGCGGCTCCTCGCCGAGGGCGATCCGCCGGTGGTCGGCGGGGAATCCGGCGTTGCCGGCCTTGCCGCGCTGATCACGGCGGCAACCGATCCCGCCGCCCGCGAAAAGCTCAAGCTCGATGCGACCTCCCGCGTCGTCGTCATCGGCAGCGAGGGGGCCGTCGACGAGGCGGTCTACCGCGAGGTGGTCGGCACACCTTCCCATGAGGTGGCGGCATGATTACCAACCACAGGATCGATCTCGACCGGCTGATGGGCCGGATCAAGGCCCTCGGCAAGATCGGCGCGCTCGACGGCGGCGGGGTCTGCCGGCTGGCGCTCAGCGATGCCGACAAGGCGGGCCGCGACCTCGTCAGCGGCTGGATGCGCGAGGCCGGGCTCGACGTTACCGTCGATGCCATCGGCAACGTCGTCGGCGTGCGAAAGGGCGAGACGGACGGGCCGATGGTGCTCGTCGGCTCGCATATCGATACGGTGGCGACCGGCGGGCTCTATGACGGCAATCTCGGCGTCCTTGCCGGGCTGGAAGTCATCGACGTCCTCAACGATCTCGGCCTCACCACCCACCATCCCGTCGGGGTCGCCTTCTTCACCAACGAGGAGGGCGCGCGGTTTGCGCCCGACATGATGGGCAGCGGCGTGCACCAGGGATCGCTCTCTCTCGACACCTGCCTCGCCACCGCCGGCATCGACGGCGCGACCGTCGGCGAGGAACTTCGTCGCATCGGCTATGCCGGCGAGACGCCGGTCGGCTCGCTCACCCCCCGCGCGTATTTCGAACTCCATGTGGAGCAGGGGCCGGTGCTGGAGGAGGCGGGCATCGCCATCGGCGCCGTCACCGGGGTGCAGGGCATCTCCTGGACGGAGTACACCATCACCGGCGTGTCCAACCATGCCGGCACCACGCCGATGCGGCTGCGCCATGACGCCGGCTATGTGGCCGCCGAGATCGCCGTCGAAGCGCGCCGGATCGCCCGCGAATTCGGCGGCGACCAGGTGGCGACCTGCGGTGCCATCGAACTCGATCCGGGCCTTGTCAACGTCATCGCCCGCTCCGCCCGCATCACCGTCGACCTGCGCAACACCGACGATCTCCTGCTGAGGGAGGCCGAAGCGCGGATGGCGGAACGGGTCGGCGAACTGGAAAAGAGCGAGGGCGTGACGATCGCCGTTCGCAGCCTTGCCCGCTTCGCGCCGGTCGCCTTCGACGAGGCGTTCGTGTCGCTGGTCGCGGAAACGGCGCAAAAGCTCGGCCATTCGGCGATGCGCATGCCGTCCGGCGCCGGGCACGATGCGCAGATGTTTGCGCCGAACTGCCCGACGGCCATGGTGTTCGTGCCGTCGGCCGGCGGCATCAGCCACAATGTGGAAGAATACACCGCACCGGACGAGATCGCGGCGGGCGCCAATGTGCTCCTGCAGATGGTCCTGTCGGCGGCGGGGAGGTGAGGGCATGTCCCGTATCGTAAACGTCGCCGCCGCCCAGATGGGCCCGATCGCCCTTGACGAGCCGCGCTCCTCCGCCGTCTCGCGGATGATGGCGCTGCTGCGCCAAGCCAAGGACGAGCACGCGGATCTCGTCGTCTTTCCGGAGCTGGCGCTCACCACCTTCTTTCCGCGCTGGTACATGGTGACCGATGCCGAGATCGAGCGGTTCTTCGAACGCGGCATGCCGAACCCGGACGTCCAGCCGCTGTTTGACCTCGCCCGAGAGCTCCGGATCGGCTTCAATTTCGGCTATGCCGAACTGACGCCGGACGGGCAGCGCTTCAACACCGCGATCCTCGTCGACAAGGCGGGCCAGATCGTCGGCAAATACCGCAAGGTGCATCTGCCGGGGCATTTCGACAACGAGCCCTGGCGGCCGTTCCAGCACCTGGAAAAGCGCTATTTCGAGACCGGCAATCTGGGCTTTCCCGTGGTCGAAGCCTTCGGCGGCAAGGTCGGCATGTGCATCTGCAACGACCGGCGCTGGCCGGAGACCTATCGGGTGATGGGCCTGAAGGGCGCCGAGATGATCGTCCTCGGCTACAACACGCCGCTGCACTATCCGCCGGCGCCGGAGCACGACCATCTGCAGGACTTCCACAACCGGCTCGTCATGCAGGCCGGGGCGTACCAGAACGGCACCTGGGTCGTCGGCGTTGCCAAGGCCGGCCGCGAGGAGGGCTGCGATCTCATCGGCGGTTCCTGCATCGTCGCGCCGACGGGCGAGGTGGTTGCCGAATGCGCGGGTCTTGAAGACGAGGTGGTCGTTGCCCTTTGCGACCTCGACCGCTGCCAGGAGATCAAGTCCAACGTCTTCAACTTCGCGCTCCACCGGGAGCCGGAAAACTATCAACTGATCACCGCAGCCAAGGGCGCGGTCTCCGGAGACACCAAATGAGCCTCGGGCTGGAACGCGACATCATCGATCAGGCCGCCTACGACAAGAACCTGCAGCACCTGCGCGGCGCCGGCGTCACCCTGCCGAAGATCGCCGACCTTGCCGACCCGCCGGCGCGGCTGGCGGAGAAGGCGGCCGAGATCGCCGGCATCGATCCGGACACGCCCGCGGCGGAGAACCTCTTTCGCGTCCACTGGCACAACGATACGAGCCGGCGCGGCCTCGCCGACGTCCCCGATCACGTGGTGCTCGGGCCGGAGCTGACCGGGGTGGATGCCAAGATCGTGGTTGCGCTCGGCAATCGCTTTCCGATGATCCACGCCCACAAGGTTCTCGCCGCCTATGGCTGTCTGGTGCCGCGGCTGTTGTCGGGAAAATTCGATGCCGGCAGGCACCGTGCCGTCTGGCCGTCGACCGGCAACTACTGCCGCGGCGGCGTTGCCATCTCGCGCATCCTCGGCTGCCGCTCCATCGCCGTCCTGCCGGAGGGCATGAGCAAGGAGCGCTTCCGTTGGCTGGAGGAATGGACGGCGGACCCGGCCGACATCGTCCGCACGCCGGGGACGGAGAGCAACGTCAAGGAGATCTACGACGCCTGCCACGAACTGGCGAAGGACGACGAGAACATCATCTTCAACCAGTTCTCCGAATTCGGGAACTACATCGTCCACCGGGCCGTGACCGGGCCGGCGCTGGCGCGCACCTTTGCCGCTGTCGGCGAGGGCTTGAGGCCCCGCGCGTTCGTCTCGGCCTCCGGGTCGGCGGGGACGCTCGCGGCCGGCGACTTTCTGAAGGCCGAGCTCGGCACCGATATCTGCGTGGTGGAAGCCACCGAATGCCCGACGCTGCTCTATAACGGCTATGGCGAGCACAATATTCAGGGCATCGGCGACAAGCACGTGCCGCTGATCCACAACGTCCTGAACACCGATTTCGTCATCGGCGTTTCCGACCGGGCGACGGACAATCTGAACCTCGTCTTCAACACCACGGCGGGCCGCGATTATCTGCGTAACCGCACCGGGTTGTCCCAGGAGGCGCTGGCGGGTCTCGGCGATCTCGGGCTCTCCTCCATCGCCAACATCCTCGGCGCCGTCAAATACGCCAAATATATGGGGCTCGGGCCGGACGACGCCGTCCTCACGGTCGCCACCGACGGGGCGGCGATGTACGAGACCGAACTCGCTATGGCGGAGGAAAAGGTGCCGGGCGGGCGCTTCGAAGCGCTGGATGCGGCGGAGGCCTATGGCCGCTACATGCTGGGGGCTGCCACCGACCACACGGTCGAGCTCGGCCGGTTCGACTGCGAGCGGATCTTCAATCTCGGCTACTACACCTGGGTGGAGCAGCAGGGCGTCTCGCTCGCCGATTTCGACGCCCGCCGCGACCAGGCGTTCTGGGACGGGCTGATGGACCTCGTCGGTATCTGGGACGGCATGATCGAGGCCTTCAACAAGGCCTGATCGGGGTGGGTGCTATTTATGCGTAGAACGGATGATGCGTTCTACGCAGTGTTCGTACTACGGTTCCTTTAGGCTGTGGCTTCGGTTTGTTCGGCCGGCACAAGCTCTTTTGCCAGCAGGCGGAACTCGCAGGCGCGCAGGGAGGCCGCCCGCCAGATGAGGCCGATGCCGCGGGACGGCGCGCCCTCGAGGGGGCGCAGCACGATGTCGGTGCCCTCGGCGATATGGCCGTCGATGGCGAGTTGCGGCAAGAGGGTGACGCCGATGCCCGCCGCGATCATCTGCACCAGCGTATAGAGGCTCGTCGACTCGAACTGGGAGCGGCGCCGGCGTTCGCCGATCTGGCAGGCCGAGAGCGCGTGGCCGCGCAGGCAGTGGCCGTCTTCCAGGAGCAGCAGCGGTTCGGCTTCGAGATCGTCCTGGGTGATGTGCGCCTTGTCGGCGAGGCGGTGGCCCGCCGGCACGGCGAGCCGGAACACGTCGTCGAACAGCGGCTCAGTGACGAGGCCTTCCGTGTCATAGGGCAGGGCGATGATGGCGGCGTCGAGGTCGCCGCGCTTCAGCCGGGCGATCAGGTCGTCGGTCTGCTCCTCGCGCAGGAAGAGGCGCAGGTCCGGGAATTTCCGCCTCAGGTCCGGCAGCACCCGCGGCAACAGGTAGGGCCCGACGGTCGGAATGACGCCGAGGCGGAGATCGCCGGAGAGCGGTTTCTTCTCCGCCGCGGCGACCGCCATGATCTCCCCGGCATCCCTCAGCAGCGACCGGCTGCGGGCAGCGATTTCCCGGCCGAGCGGCGTCATCCGCACGCTGCGCCTGGTGCGTTCGGCGAGCGGGATGCCGAGCACCGTTTCCAGGTCCTTGATGCCGGCGCTCAGCGTCGACGGAGTGACGCTGCACTCTTCCGCCGCATGGCCGAAATGCTCCGTATCGGCTAGGGCGACGAGGTATTCGAGCTGCTTCAGGGTCGGCAGGATACGCATTCCGGGGGTCCTTCAGAATTCGGAAAAACCGAACACAAACTCCAGCATATATCGTTTCACTTTAGAAAATGCGAATACTATCTATCGATCAACGGCCAACGGGGCCGCAGACAGCAAAAGGAGCGCAACATGGAACAGACCATCGATATCGGCATCAAGACGGAAGACCGCACGGCCATCGCGGACGGCCTGGCGCGGCTGTTGGCCGACACCTACACCCTCTATCTGAAGACGCACAATTTCCACTGGAACGTCACCGGCCCGATGTTCAACACGCTGCACACCATGTTCGAGGAGCAGTACACGGAACTGGCGACGGCGGTCGACGAGATCGCGGAGCGCATTCGCGCCCTCGGCGTTGCCGCGCCGGGCTCCTACAAGCAGTTCGCGGACCTGACCTCGCTCAGCGAGGAGACCAGCGTGCCGGACGCCAAGGAGATGATCCGCCAGCTCGTCAAGGACCAGGAAGCGGTGGTGCGCACCGCGCGCAGCGTCTTCCCGACGGCAGAGGCCGCCAATGACGAGCCGACCGCCGATCTCCTGACCCAGCGCATGCAGATCCACGAAAAGACCGCGTGGATGCTGCGCTCCATGATCGCCTGATCTCCACAGGAAAAAGCCCACGGCCCCCGAGCGCATTTTTTCCGGGGCCGACGGATCGGAGGGGATGCCTCGCGGACGTTTCGGGACAGCGCTCTCCCGGGGCCTCCGCCGCCACACCAGCGGCACGTCCCTTCCCTGCTGCCCGGAGCCCCCTCGCTCCGGGCAGCCTTCTTCAGCGGCTTGTCGGGTCTCTTGTCCGATGAGCGGAAAACGCCCGGCCGGACCTCCCCCTCCCCATCCGGCCGGGCGTTTTTTTGCTGCCGAAAATCCATTCAAGGCGGGCGCCGACCTTGGCGCGGCGGGTGCGGCGCCATATGTTGGGGCCGTGGCGGTCGTCCTCCTCCCACTCTTCCTTCCGGCCGCCGACGGAGATTTCCATGCAGCTCGTCATTTTCGATTGCGACGGCGTCCTGATCGATTCCGAAGCGGTTTCGATCGCCTGCGAGGCCGAGGCCTACAACAAGGTCGGCCTCGACATCAGCGAGCCGGAATTCGCCGTGCGCTTCGCCGGCCTGCCGCACGAGCGCATCAAGGAGCTGGTGGAGGAGGAACTGGGCCGGCCGCTGCCGGAGGATTTCGAGGACAACAAATACCGCGTCTTTCACGAGCGCATGGCTCTTGAACTGAACGTCATCGAGGGCGCGCACGAGGTGCTCGATTCGATCGATTATGCGCGCTGCGTCTGCTCCAATTCCAGCATGTGGCACCTGAAGACCTATCTTGGGAAGTTCGATCTCTACGACCGCTTCCGGCCTTACATCTTTTCCGCGCCGGAGGTCCGCGAGGGCCGCACCAAGCCGGCGCCGGACGTCTTCCTGCATGCCGCCGAGGAACTGGACGTCGACCCGGCAGAGTGCTGCGTCATCGAGGATTCGGCCTTCGGCGTCATCGGCGCCAAGACGGCCGGCATGCGCGTTATCGGCTTCACCGGCGCCAGCCACACCTGGCTCGGCCATTCCGACGCGCTGATGGAGGCGGGGGCGGAGACCGTCGTCCGGCGGCTTTCGGAGATCCCGGCGACGCTGGAGGCGCTGGAGCATTGGCGCGAGCCGGTGGCGTAGGGTCCGTCGCTATTGCCGTGCGATCCGCCCTGGATTGCTTCGCTGCGCTCGCAATGACAATTTTCTCTTTGTTTTCAGTGTCATTGCGAGGAGGCCGCCAGGCCAACGTGGCAATCCATAGGGCCTTGCGATGTGATCTTTCCCGCCAATGCAATCCTCAGCCGTCATCCCGGCCTTGATCCGGGACCTATTGCCCCTGTCAATGCGGTATGTCGATGGTTGATGGAACGGAGCCTTGGCTTCGACCTCTGCCACGGCAGGGATCGCGACGGGCTACCGTGTCGAGGTGGGCAATGGGTCCCGGCTCTCCGCTTCGCTACGGCCGGGATGACGGGGAGGGGTTGGCTGCCGCCCGTCCCCTTTAATTCCCTGCCGATTCGATCTTCACGCCCGCTTCCTCGCGCTCTTTCAGCAAATTATCGAGCCAGTCCGGGTCCATCTCGGGCACGGACGACAGGAGGAGGTCCGTGTAGGCGTGGTGGGGCGGGCGGAACATTTCGCTTTTGGGGCCGGCTTCCACGACCTTTCCTTCCTTCATGACCACCACCTCGTCGGCGATCGCCTTTACGGTCGCCAGGTCGTGGGTGATGAACATGTAGGCGAGGTTGAAGTCGTCCTGCAGCTTGGCGAGCAGCTTCAGGATGCCCTCGGCGACGAGCTGGTCGAGGGCGCTCGTCACCTCGTCGCAGATGATGAATTCCGGCTCGGCGGCGAGCGCGCGGGCGATGCCGATGCGTTGCTTCTGGCCGCCGGAGAGCTCGGCCGGCAGGCGGTCGATGAAGTCGTCCGGCTCCAGCTCGATCTGGTCGAGGAGGGCGCGGATGCGCTCTTCCTTCTTTTTCCCCTTGAGGCCGAGATAGAATTCGATTGGCCGGCCGACGATGTCGCGGATGCGCTGCTTCGGGTTCAGCGCCGTATCGGCCATCTGGTAGATCATCTGGATCTGGCGCAGGTTGTCCCAACTGCGCTTGCGGTAGTCGGCGGCCAGTTCCTCGCCGTTGAAGAGGATGCGGCCTTCCGCCGGCGGCAACAGGCCGGTGATGCAGCGCGCGGCCGTCGACTTGCCGGAGCCGGATTCGCCGACGACGGCGACGGTGCGGCCGCGGTGGATGTCGAAGCTGACGTCGTGGAGCACGGTGAGGGTGCCGTAGGCGGCGGTGACGTGGTCGACGGAAACGACCGGGGTTTCCTCCGGCGGGGCTAGCGGCTTTTCCGGCCGCTTGAAGGACCGCACCGCCCATAGCGACCTGGTGTACTCCTCCTTCGGCTCGGCCAGCATTGTGCGGGTTTCGGCCTCTTCCACCGGATCGCCTTTTAAGAGCACCAGGATGCGGTCGGCCATCTGGGCGACGACGGCGAGGTCGTGGGTGATGTAGATGGCCGCCGTGCCGAACTGCTCGACGGCGTCGCGGATCGCCGCCAGGACCTCGATCTGGGTGGTGACGTCGAGGGCGGTGGTCGGCTCGTCGAAGATGATGAGGTCGGGCCGGCAGGACATCGCCATCGCCGTCATTGCCCGCTGCAACTGGCCGCCGGAGACCTGGTGCGGATAGCGGAACCCGATATCCTCCGGGTCGGGGAGCTGGATGCGGCGGAAAAGGTCGATGGCGTCGTGCTCGGCCTCGGACCGCGACATCACGTGGTGATGGACGGCGGATTCAGTGCACTGGTCGATGAGCCTGTGGGCCGGGTTGAAGCTTGCCGCCGCAGACTGCGCAACATAGGCGATGCGCTTGCCGCGCAGGGCCCGGCGCGTGCGCACGCTCGCCTTCGTCAATTCGATGCCGTCGAAGGTGACGGTGCCGCCGGAAATGCGGCAGCCGTCGCGGGTGAAGCCCATGGCGGCAAGGCCGATGGTCGACTTGCCGGCGCCGGATTCGCCGATCAGGCCCAGCACCTCGCCGCGGTGCAGGTCGAGGTCGACGCCGTGCACGATCTCGCTCCAGACCTCCTCGGAGCGGCCCTCGATCTTCAGGCCGCGGATCGACAACAGGATTTCATCTGTGCCGGGGGTATCAGCCATGGTCTCAGTCCTTCAGTCCGGAGGAACGGTGCAGCATCCAGTCGACGACGAAATTGACGGCGACGGTGAGGAGCGCGATGGCGGCGGCCGGCATCAGGGGCGTCGGGTCGCCGAAGGTGATCAGGGTCGCGTTATCCCGGACCATGGAGCCCCAGTCCGCAGTCGGCGGCTGGATGCCGAGGCCGAGGAAGGACAGGGCCGAAATGGTCAGGAACACGAAGCAGAACCTGAGCCCGAACTCGGCGATCAGCGGCGCGGTGATGTTGGGCAGGATCTCGCGCCGGATCAGCCAGCCAAGGCCTTCGCCGCGCAGCTTGGCCGCCTCCACATAGTCCATCACCACCACGTTCATGGCGACGGCGCGCGAGAGGCGATAGACGCGGGTGGAATCGAGGACGGCGATGACCAGTATCAGGTTGACGATGTTGGTGCCGACGATGGTGAGGAGCAGCAGCGCGAAGATGAGCTGCGGGATGGCCATCAGGACGTCGACGGCGCGCGAGAAGACCTGGTCGATCCAGCCGCCGAGGGTGGAGGCCAGCAACCCCATCAGCCCGCCGAGGAAGAAGGCGAGCAGCGTCGTCAGGAAGGCGATGCCGACGGTGTTGCGGGCCGCGAAGATGAGCCGTGAGAGCATGTCCCGGCCGAGGCTGTCGGTGCCGAGATAGTAGGGCGCGCCCCAGGGCTCGTACTCGCTGGCGACGATGGCGGTCTCGGAGAACGGCGCAAAGGCCGGGGCGAGGACCGCCAGCATGACGTAGATGAAGATCACCACGATGCCGAACCAGGCCGTCAGCGGCGCCGTCTTCAGGACATAGGCGTAGTCCGACGGGGCAACGACGACGGCGACGCGCTTGACGATCCACGCGGCAATCGTGAGGACGACGAGGAGACTGAGCCCGTAAAGGGCGAAGGAGCCGATGGTCATGTCGCCCTCACTTCTTGTGCAACAGACGCGGATTGGTGGCGATGGAGAGCACGTCCGCGATCAGGTTGAAGAGGATGTAGACGACGGCGAAGATCAGGCAGCAGGCCTGAACCACTGTGATGTCGCGCTTGGAGACGGAATCGACCAGCAACTGGCCGAGGCCGGGATAGACGAAGACCACTTCGACGACGACGACGCCGGTGATCAGATACGCCATGTTGAGGGCGATGACGTTGATGATCGGCGCCAGCGCGTTGGGCAGGGCGTGGCGCAGGATGACGACCCGCGGTGGCAGGCCTTTCAGGCGCGCCATCTCGATATAGGGCGCGGCCAGGAGGTTGATGATCGCCGCCCGGGTCATCCGCATCATGTGGGCGGTGACGACCAGCGTCAGGGTCAGCGCCGGCAGGAACATGCGGATCAGCCGATCCCAGAGCGGCGTCGACTCGTTGATATTGGCGATCGAGGGAAAGATCCCGACATGGACCGAAAGCCACAGGATCAGGATGTAGGCGACGAAGAATTCCGGAAACGAGATCGACGACAGGGTGAAGATGTTGATGCCGCGGTCGAACCAGCTGTTTCGGTAGAGGGCGGCAAGGACGCCGAGGCCGACCGCCAGCGGGATGGCGATCACCGCGGCATAGGCAGCGAGCAGCAGTGTGTTGGCAAGGCGGGTGCCGATCAGCTCGGCGATGTCGCGGCCATTGGCGAGGGACTTGCCGAAATCGCCGGTGGCCGCGCCGCCGAGCCAATCCATGTAGCGGACGATCGCGGGCTTATCGAGGCCGAGTTCGTGGCGGAAGGCGGCGACCGTCTCCGGCGTTGCGCTCTGGCCGAGGATCTCCTGGGCGAGGTCGCCGGGCAGGAGTTCCACGGCCGAGAAGATGATGACCGAGACGACGAAGAGGGTGAAGAGCCCCAGTCCCAGCCTTTGAAGGATCATTTTCAGGATCAGTTGCATGGGCGATCTTTTCCCGATGGAAGGGCGGTCCGCAGGCGCGGCAGCGGCGTCCGATGCGCCGCATCCGGCGCTGTGTCCGCCGCAAGGAACGGGTTCGTGGTGACGAACCGGGAAAGCGGGTCAAAAAAACAGTGATGTCGCAGAACGCAAATGATACTCGGCCTCAAGTTTTTTCTGACGCATGCACAAGTCGTTCTTTTGCCGACGTAAATTGTGCTACTCCCCGTACCGGGATCACGCATCGGCCATGACATGGTCGCGCGGCAGCTCAACTTGGAGCGCCTGCTGCGGCAGCCATCCCAGGCATAAAAAGACGTGACCCCGTGGCCGGAAGGTTTCCGGCGCGGCCAAGCATAGACAGTGGAACCCGCTCCGTCCACCCACAGCGATGCGCCCGCCCGTTCGTTAAAATCGACCTCGTCCGGACATATTTGCGGCAAATGCTACCGCTTTTTGCGTTTTTTTGACGCTGTTTATGTCATTTATGCGTAGTACGGGTTTTCTATTACCCGGGCAATCTGCCAAAGTGTGACGTGCGTCAACACGGCTCCGTATACGCAATCCTATGTTCAAAACGTCGGGACGACAGACCGATATAACCGAAAGGAGCGAATGGAAATGCCTATGTACCTCAAGACCATCGCTGCCGCGGCCTTGGCGCTCGGCGCCGCTGCTCTGGCACAGCCTGCCACCGCCGCGATGACCGGCGCCGCGGGCAATGCGGTCCAGACCGCGACCGACGGCGTCGGCCAGAAGAACACCACCAAGGTGCGCCACTACCGCCGTTACAGCCGCCGGCACTATCGCCGGTGGAGCCGCCGCCGCCACTACCGTCGGCGCAGCTACCGGCACTATCGCCGGTGGAGCCGTCCGCGGCATTACCGTCGCTACAGCCGCGGTCGCCGGTATCACATCCGTCCGCGCAGCCGCTACTACTGGCGGTAAGCCGGCGGGCAGGGGCCGGGGCGCCCCTGGCGGGTAATTCCGCGGCGCCGCGGTCCGCAACCGGCCAAAAAGAAGGCGGCCTCCCGGGGGATCGGGGGGCCGCTTTTCGTCGTCGGTCAGGATGCGGAGCGCCGGGGATGCGCTCCGCTTTTTTCGGGTTTGAGGGGCCGGCCTATGCTCGGCCCTCCTTGCTCTGGGGCCGGTTCAGGCCCGGCGCTCTCTTCCTAAGGGGCCGGCTTACGCCCGGCCCCAGGCCTCGTTGCCGTTGCCATTTTCAGGCGCGGGCTTGTCGCTCGCCGGATGGTCCGAGGCGCGGCCGGCATTGCGGCGGCGTTCGTCCATGAACTGGTCGAACTCGGCCTTGTCCTTGGCCTTGCGCAGGCGCTCCAGGAAGGCGATGAACTCGTCCTGCTCTTCCTCAAGGCGCCGCAGGGTCTCCTCGCGGTATTCGTCAAAGGCGGCGTTGCCGCTCGAAGCGCGGCGCATGTCGCCCTTCCACCAGTTGCGGCGACCCGCCCCGTCCATGTTGTGCCAGCGGCCGCGGTTCTTTCCACATCCCATTCGTCCACTCCATATGACATAGGCCAACAAGGCGAGGCCGAGCGGCCAGAAGATGATGAACGCCAGGATCGTCAGCGCGATCCAAGCCGGCTTTCCGTATTCGTCCACTCTTGCTGCCAGTTCCATTTCGTCCTCATGCTCATGTAAATGTTATTTACATTAACTTATGTGGACGAAACCGGCGGCGGTTTCAAGTGGGTTCGGTGAAAAATCGGTAAGGCGGTGTGGGCAGGCGGCGTCGCGGCGCCTTCGATCCCGGCGGATAGATCGTCAGATGCGGATGCCGAGGCCGCGCAGGTAGATGAGGATCGCCGCTTCCAGCAGCTCCTCCGGTGCCATCGGCAGTTTGCGCCGCGCCGCATCGCCGCGGGAAAACAGCGCCGCGATGCCGTGCGACACCGACCAGATGTGAAGGCTGACCATCAGCGCCGGCGGGCGCTGGTCGGCGGGCGCTTCCTGGCACAGGATCTCGCTCGCCCGGCGCAGCACCGAGAACGCCTTTTCGTTGGCGCGGGAGAGTTCCGGACTGGTGTCGCTCGGCAGCCCCGCCTCAAACATGACCGCGTAATCGGCCGGGTTTTCCCGGGCGAATTTCAGATAGGCGCGGCCGACCCGCTCGAAGGCGGAGACCGGGTTCGGCGTGCCGTCCTCCCAGGCCGTCTCCAGCGCCTCGGCGAGGCGGTCGAAGCCGCGGCGGGCGACCTCGGCCATCAGGTCCTCGCGGTCGCGGAAATGCCGGTAGGGCGCGGCGGGCGAGACGCCGGCGGCGCGGGCGGCCTCCGCCATGGTGAAGCCGGACGGGCCCTTTTCGGCAATTAGCTCCAGCGCCGCGCGGACCAGCTCGTCCGGCAGGTTGCCGTGGTGATAGGCGCGGCGGCCCTTGTCGCTGCGGGATTTCGACCAGCTCATGTGAAGGCTTTTCACATAATTCCGCCCGCTTGCACAGGGCGATTGGACGGCGCGCGGTGCCCCGGTGCCGTTTGCGACGCCCCATTAAACGGCCCTTAAGGGTCGCCGGTTATTGTTTTATGGCGTGTATAGAATAGGAATTGCACCTTGCAGATGAGCGAGCCCGACCTCTTCGTCTTTCACGAACCGGCCGAAGGCGACATCCGGCTGCCGACGTCGGCGCGGGTAATCGACCGCGAACGGCTGATCTCGGTCGAGGCCAAGGTGCACAGTTTCCGGCGTACGGGCTGTGTCCTGGAAACCCGGGACAATTCCGACGTCCCGGACTACCTGTCGCTGCACTTCAACAATCTCGACCAGTTGATCGGTGCCTGCGTCACCTGGCGGCGCGGGAAGATGACCGGCGTCGACTTCGAGACCGGCTCGCTGCCGGAAAACGACCTGCGCCAGGAGGCGCGGGTGCCGGTGAACATGCCAGCCGTGGTCAAGGATCCGACCGGCGACTGGAAGGCGAGCTGCGTCATCACCGATGCCAGCCGGTCCGGATGCCGCCTGCGCTCCGACAAGGCGATGAGCTTTCCGATCGACGTTCAGGTCAATATCGAGGCCGTCGACCGGCCGATCGGCGGCAAGGTGGTGTGGCGGCGCAAGAACCAGATCGGTGTCGCGCTGTCGTGGAACGAGCGGCGACCGGCGGCGCGCGACGAGGAACCGTTCCGGCTGAACGAGCGCAAGGCGCGCCAAGGGGCGGACGGTTAGCGCGGTTTCAGCGCGCGATCTTCAGGATTTTTTCCAGGTCGAGATGGGCCTCGATATGGTCGGCGAGCGCGTCAAGCGTTGCCTCGATGGCGGCGTCGTGGCTCCGGTTCGACGGAGTGCCGCCGAGGGCTTCGATGAAGGCGGCGCGCTGGGCGTCATTCCCGAAGAGGCCGTGCAGATAGGTGCCGGAGACGAGGCCGTCGGCGGAGGTCGCGCCGTCGCTGCGGCCATCGGCAAAGCTCAGCACCGGCCGTCGCGTGTCCGGCCCAAAGGTGTCTCCGATGTGCATCTCGTAGCCGGCAAAGGGCGCGCCATTGGCGGCGCTCGTGCCCGAGGTCTCGGTCAGACGCTTGTCGCCGGTTAGCACCGTTTCGACGCTAAGGAGCCCGAGGCCGGGAACGGTTGCCGGCGGACCCTCGATGCCGTCGGGATCGGAGATCGTTTTTCCCAGCATCTGGTAGCCGCCGCAGATGCCGAGCACTTTCCCGTCGCGGCGATGGTGGCCGGCAAGGTCGATGTCCCAGCCATTGGCGCGGAAGTCCGCGAGGTCGGCGATGGTCGCCTTGGAGCCCGGCAGGATGACGAGGTCCAGGGGGGCCGGCAGGGGCTCGCCCGGTTCGACGAAGACGAGGTCGACGTCCGGCTCGGCGGCGAGCGGGTCGAAATCGTCGAAATTGGCGATCCGTGGCAGCAGCGGCACGGCGATTCGTATCCGTGCCCCGTCCTTGCGTACGGGCGTCCGTTCGGCGAGCTCGAAGGCGTCCTCGGCCGGCAGCAGCCGGGCGGCATCGAAATAGGGCAGGAGCCCGATCGCCGCCCAGCCGGTCCGCTCTGTTATCGTCGTCATGCCCTCGGCGAAGAGGCCCGAGTCGCCGCGCATCTTGTTGACGATGAAGCCCTCGATCATCGCCGCATCATCCGCATCGAGCACCGTCTTGGTGCCGACGAGGCTGGCGATGACGCCGCCGCGGTCGATGTCGCCGACGAGGACGACGGGCACGTCGGCGGCGCGGGCAAAGCCCATATTGGCGATGTCGTTGGCCCTCAGATTCGTCTCTGCGGCGCTGCCGGCGCCTTCCACGACGACGATGTCGGCCTCGGCCCTGAGCCGTTCGAAGCTTTCCAGCACGGCCGGCATCAGGCCCTTTTTGATCTCCTGGAACTCGCGCGCCTTGGCGCTTCCCGTCACCTTGCCCTGGACGACGACCTGGGCGCCGACCTCGCTCTGGGGCTTCAAGAGCACCGGGTTCATGTGGACAGTGGGGGGAACGCCGCAGGCCGTTGCCTGAAGCGCCTGGGCGCGGCCGATCTCGCCGCCATCGGCGGTCACCATGGCGTTGTTCGACATGTTCTGCGGCTTGAAGGGGCGCACGGTCAGGCCGCGCCGGGTGAGCGCGCGCGCGATGCCCGCCGTCAGCAGGGACTTGCCGACATTGGAGCCCGTTCCCTGGAACATGACGGCCCGTCCGCCGGCGCTTTTGCGCCCGCTTGCCGTCCCGTTCCCGTCGATGATGCGATTGACACCCATTTCGGCCCGTAATAATCAGAATCCGACGGTTCTTCCATCGGGAAGATAATAGGGAATGCGGTGAGGGCTTTGCCCGATGCCGCAGCTGCCCCCGCAACTGTAGGCGGAATGCCGCTTGTCGGTGCGCCACTGGGTCACTTGAACGAACCCGGGAAGGCGACAAGCGGCGGAACGATCCGCGAGCCAGGAGACCTGCCGTCGACAGAAAGATTGCGCGGTCGAACGGGGTGCGTCGGCCAGGGCAAACGCCGCGAGGGATTCTTCGTCCAGCGGCGCGTTTCGCTCACCATCAGGCGATTCGGAAATGCAAGGCACCCGGTAACAGCGCGCGTTTCTTAGCGCGCCGGACAAGGACTGCGCGGTGCCGGACGACGATCAGCCTCTTCTCCACGTCTGCGTGACCTGCAAGAACGCCAAGCTTCCCGCGCCCGGCGAGGACGACCCGGCGCATGGCCGCGTCCTCTTTGAGCGGATCGCAGCAAAGCTTGAGGCCGATGGGGAGGCGCCGATCGCGGTGGAGCCCATCGTCTGCATGGCCAATTGCGAGCAGGGCTGCTCTGTCGCCATCTCCGCACCCGGCAAATGGTCCTATCTCCTCGGCCACCTGACGCCCGACCACGCCGACGATCTCATCACCTATGGCGCCGCCTTTCGCGCATCGAAGAAGGGCACCGTCTTCCGGTCCAAGCGACCGGCCTCCCTCTACGACGCCATCGTTGCCCGCTTTCCCGGCATGCTTGCCAAGGACGAGGAACCCCAGACATGAAGACCATCGCCGAGCGCATTCCCGTCACCGTGATCACCGGCTTCCTCGGCGCCGGCAAGACGACGCTGCTGCGCCATGTCCTTGAGAATGCCGGCGGACGGCGCTTTGCCGTCCTCGTCAACGAGTTCGGCTCGGTCGGCGTCGACGGCGGGCTCCTGCAGGGCTGCGGTCTCGCCTCGTGCCGGGACGAGGACATCGTGGAACTGGCCAATGGCTGCATCTGCTGCACGGTCGCCGACGACTTCCTGCCGACCATGCAGGCGCTGCTGGACCGGGACGAAAAGCCGGATCACGTGCTGATCGAGACCTCGGGCGTCGCCCTGCCGAAGCCGCTGATCAAGGCATTCGACTGGCCGGATATCCGCGCCCGCATGACAGTGGACGGAGTGATCGCCGTCGTCGATGCCCCTGCCGTTGCCGACGGGCGCTTCGCCGACGATCCGGACGCGGTGGAGGCGCAGCGGCAGGCCGACGAGATGCTCGACCACGACAATCCGCTGAACGAGGTCTATGAGGACCAGCTCATGGCCGCCGACATTATCCTCCTCAACAAGGCGGACCTGTTGGAGCCGTCCGAGATCGAGCGGCTGACGGCGCAGATCGCGGGGGAAGTTCCACGAGCCGTCAAGATCGTGCCGACGGTGAGCGGCCAGCTCGACGTCGACGCCGTGCTCGGCCTTGCGGCTGCCGCGGAAGACGACCTCGACGCGCGGCCGTCGCACCACGATGCCGTCGACGGCGAGCACGAGCACGACGACTTCGAGAGTTTCATTGTCGAGCTGCCGGAGCTGTCCGCGCCTGAGCCGCTCTTGGAACGGCTGAAGACCGTTACCGGCGACCATCCGATCCTGCGGGTAAAGGGCCATGCCGCCGTTGCCGGAAAGCCGATGCGGCTAACGGTGCAGGGCGTCGGAGAGCGCCTGCAGCACCATTACGACCGGCCCTGGCCGGCGAACGATCCGCGGCGGGGCCAGCTCGTCGTCATCGGCCTTTCCGGCCTCGACCGGGCGGCGATTGAGACGGCGATCCGCGGTTAGCCCATGCACCTTCTCGTCCGCGAAAGCCATTCTCTGGAGGAAGCCGAGGTCGCCGTCGATCTCGGCCAGAGTGCTGCGGAGATCGTCGTCCTGTCGTTCTCCGACAGCGATCTCAATGCGCTCGCCGCGGCCTTCCAACCGCTGGAAGGCGAATTGCCGAGCGTGCGGATCGCCAACCTGTCCCGGCTCAAGCACCCGATGTCGGTCGACCTCTATGTGGAGGAGGTGATCGCCCGGGCGAAATGCGTCATCCTCCGGCTCCTCGGCGGCATCGACTACTGGCGCTACGGCGTCGACGAGGTGGTCGCCGCCTGCCGCAAGTCGGGGGCGGCGCTGGTGCTATTGCCGGGCGATGGGCGCAAGGACGAGCGGCTGGCGGTGCTCTCCACGGTCGACGAGGACATGCACGCCCGCCTCGACGATCTCTTTGCCGCCGGCGGGCCGGCGAACATGGGGCTCGCCCTGAAGCTTGCCGCGCACCTGACTGGTGCCGCGCCCGATCCGGGCGGGGCGGCCGAGACCGTGCCGCTCTTCGGCGTCCACGACCTTGCGACGCCCGAACAGGACGGCCGGCCGCTCGCGATCCTGATCTTCTACCGCTCCTATCTCCTTGCCGGCGATTTCGCGCCGATCGAAGCGCTGGCAGAGGCTCTCGACGGGGAGGGGCTCAACGCCCGCGCTGTCTTCGTCCACAGTCTGAAGGACGCGGGCGCTGCCGCCTTCGTCGCCGACACGCTCCGCATCTGGCAGCCGGCGGTCGTGATCAACGCCACCGGCTTTTCCGCCCGGCTCGGCGACGGGCCGTCGCCGCTCGATGCGGCCGGGGTCCCGGTCTTGCAGGCCGTGTTTGCGGGCTCGTCTCGCGAGGCGTGGGAGGGTGCCGCGCGCGGGCTCTCCCAGGCCGATCTCGCCATGCAGGTGGTGCTGCCGGAACTGGACGGTCGGGTGCTTGCCACCGCGGTCTCCTTCAAAGCCGAGGAGGTGGTGATCCCGGCGCTGCAATATTGCCGTGCCATGCACCAGCCCTTCGATGAAGGCATCGCGCTGACCGCGCGGCGGGCGGCGAACTGGGCGCGTCTTGCCGGCAAGGCGCGAGCCGAGCGGCGGCTTGCGCTCATTCTCTCCGACTATCCGGCCGGCGGCGGCCATGTGGCCCATGCGGTCGGCCTGGACACGGTCGCGAGCCTGGAAGCGCTGATCGCGCGGCTCGACCGCGAGGGTTACGATGTCGACGATACGCTGCCCGATCAGAAAACCCTCGTTGCCGGGCTGTGCGAGGTCGAAGCCGCGCCGACGCTCTTGCTCGACGACTACCGCGCGCTGTTTTCCTCCCTGCCGGACAGTGTGCGCCGGGACGTTCTGGAAGCCTGGGGCCCGCCGGAGGAGGACCCGGCCGCAGAAAGCGGCGCGTTCCGCTTCAAGGTTTTGAACGTCGGCAAGTCGGTGGCGGCGATCCAGCCGGATCGGGGCGCGCGCGACGACCGCAAGGCGACCTATCACGACCCGGACCTGCCGCCGCGCCATGCCTATGTCGCCTTCTATCTCTGGCTCTCCCGCACGCTTCGCATCGACGCCATCGTCCATCTCGGCACCCACGGCACGCTGGAATGGCTGCCGGGCAAGGCCGTTGCCCTTTCCGGCGCCTGTTTCCCGACGCTTCTCTCCGCCGACCTGCCGGTCGTCTATCCCTTCATCGTCAACAATCCGGGCGAGGCGGCCGTCGCCAAGCGGCGCGTTGGCGCCGTCACCATCGGCCATCTGACGCCGCCGCTGAAGCAGGCTGGCGTCCATGGCTCGGCCCGCGAGCTGGAGCGGCTGGTCGACGAATTCGCCGCCGCCGACGGGCTCGACGTCCGACGCATGGCGCTGCTCAGGCGGGAAATCCTGGAGCGCGCCGAAAGCGAGGGGCTGCTTGCCGAAAGCGGCGTCACCCGCGACATGTCCGACGACGACGCGCTCGCCCGGCTCGACGCCTATCTCTGCGACGTCAAGGATCTTCAGATCCGCGATGGGCTTCATATCTTCGGATGGACGCCGGGGGAGGAGCGCCGCGAGATGCTGCTCGGTGCTCTGAAAGCGGCTGCGCCGGGCATTGCGCCGGACGACCTTGAGCGTCGCCTCGATGCGTCGCCGGCCGCCGAGATGAACGCCCTCCTTGCTGCCCTCGACGGCCGCTTCGTGGAACCCGGCCCGGCCGGCGCACCGACCCGCGGCCGCGCCGACGTGCTGCCGACCGGACGTAATCTTTTCACGATCGATCCCCGCGCGATCCCGACCCGCTCCGCGCTGGTGCTCGCGGAAAAGGCCGCGGACAATCTCCTGCTGCGCCACCTGCAGGAACATGGCGACTGGCCGCGCTCGTTGGTCATCGACCTGTGGGGCTCGACCACAATGCGCACAGGCGGTGAGGATCTGGCGCTCGCGCTCACGCTGATGGGCGTGAAACCGGTCTGGGACGATGGCTCGGCCCGGGTCTCCGGCTTTGAAATCCTGTCCCAGGCGCTGCTCGACCGGCCGCGCATCGACGTCACAGTGCGCATCTCGGGCGTCTTCCGCGATGCCTTCGAGAGCCAGATCGCGCTGCTCGATGCCGCGATCCGGGCCGTCGCGTCCCTCGACGAGCCCTCGGGCAATCCGCTCGCCGAGGCCGCACGGGGGCTGGCGGGCGCCGCGTTCCGCCGGGCGACGACGCGCATCTTCGGGGCTGCTGTCGGCGACTACGGCACCGGCATCGAGACGGCGATGCTGCGCGGCGACTGGCAGGCATCGAGCGACCTCGGCACGCGCTACATCGACGCCTCCTCCTTTGCCTACGGCAAGGACCTCGACGGCGTTGCCGACCGGAAGGGGTTTGCCGATCGGCTCAAGGCCGCCGATGCCTTCGTGCATTCCCAGGACCATGGCGAGGTCGACCTTTTGGAAAGCATCGACTACGCCGCCCATGAGGGCGGGTTCGCCGCCGCTGCCGAAGCGCTCGGCGGCAAGCCGGCGCTCTACCATGCCGACACCTCGAAACCGGACGCGCCGACCATCCGCACGGTCGCCGAAGAGGTCGCGCGGATCGTGCGCGGCCGCGCCGCCAATCCGGACTGGATCGCCGGCATGATGCGCCACGGCTATCGCGGCGCCTCGGAGATCGCCCGCACCATCGACGGGCTCTCCGGCTTTGCCGCCACCGTGCCCGTGCGCTTCGACCGGCAGTTCGAGCTTTTGTTCGAGGCGACCCTCGGCAATGACGAGGTCGACGGCTTTCTGATGGACGCCAACCCGGCCGCGCGCGAGACCATGGCCGACCGGTTCCGCGACGCCATCTCCCGCGACCTCTGGCGTCCGCGGCGTAATTCGGTCGCTATGGCGCTGGAGGGGGACGCGTTGTGACGGCGCCGATGCGCAAGGGCTGGTGCCCGAGCCTGTTGACACCGATGGCATCCGGTGACGGGTTTCTGGCGCGCGTGAAGCCGACGGCCGCGACGGTTTCGGCGGAGGCCGCGCGGGCGCTCGCCGAGGCCGCGCAGCGCTACGGCAACGGGCTCGTCGACGTCACCAACCGCTCGAACCTGCAGTTCCGCGGCTTCTCGCCGGATGGCATCGCGCCCTTTGCCGATGTCGTCTTTCGCCATGGCCTTGCCCATGACAGCGCGCCGGTTGAGCAGGTGCGCAACGTGGCGGCGAGCCCGCTCGGGGCGGACGATCCGACGGCGACGTTCGGCGCGCATCGGGCCGCGCGGGCGATTGAAGCGATGCTGGCGATGTCGCCGGAGCTTTTCGCCCTGCCCGGGAAATTCGGCTTTTCCGTCGATGGCGGCGGGGCCTTGCCCCTCGGCGATGTGGGGGCGGATGTGCTGTTTGTGCCGGGATCGAGCGGCGTTGCGGTGCGCGTTGCCGGGGCGCCGCTTATGGCCGATTGCGCCGAGGAGGACGTCCCGGCGGTCGCCCGGGCGCTGGCGCTGGCTTTCCTCGATCTCGCCAAGGCGCGCTCCGACCCACCGAGGCGGATGCGCCATCTGGTGGACGCGGTCGGCGCCGAGGCGGTCTTCCGGCACGCAGGGCTCGCGCCGGTGGGCAAGGGGACACCGGTGGGGCGACCCGCACCCCGCATCGGCTATGGTGATCTTGCAGGCGGCTCGGGCTTCTTTTTGGCGGGCGTTGCGTTCGGGGCGCTGGAGGCGGGTGCGCTTTCACGGCTTGCCGACCTTGCCGAGGATTTTGAGGACGGCACGATCCGGCTGACGCCTTGGCGGTCGCTCGTCCTCGTCGGCATCGCGGCCGAGGCGGCGGATGCCGTTGCGGAAGGCGTTGCCGCCGCGGGCTTGATCACCGATCCCGCCGACCCGCGCCTTGCCATGGTCGCGTGCTCCGGAACGCCGGCCTGCGAAAGCGCGACGGCCGCAACCCGCGTGGATGCCGCGCGCATCGCCGCATCCGGCGTACTCGACGGGCTTTCTGGCACGACGCTCCATGTCTCCGGCTGCGCAAAGGGCTGCGCCCATCCGCGCCCGGCCGCCGTCACGCTGGCCGGCCGGAACGGCGCCTATGACGTGATTCTGAATGGCAGGGCGGACGCCGCGCCGCATTTCACCGGGCTTGACGTTGAGGGTGTCATCGCCGTACTTGCGACGGCCCCCTGGAGTAAACCCCGTTGACACCCGGCTACGACTACATCCGCGACGGCGCGGAGATTTACAGAAAATCCTTCGCGACGATCCGGTCCGAGGCGGACCTTGCCCGTTTCAGCGACGACGAGGCGCGCGTTGCCGTGCGCATCATCCACGCGTGCGGTATGGTCGACGTCGCCAAAGACCTGACCTTCTCGCCGGGATTCACCGAGGCCGCCCAGGCGGCGCTGAAGGCCGGCGCGCCGATCCTGTGCGATGCCAAGATGGTTGCCAACGGGGTGACCCGCACGCGCCTGCCGGCCGAGAACCGTGTGATCTGCACCCTCGATTTTCCGGCCGTGCCGGGCTTGGCGAAAGAGATCGGCAACACGCGCTCGGCCGCCGCCCTCGACCTCTGGGGCGCCGAGATGGAAGGGGCGCTCGTTGCCATCGGCAATGCGCCGACCGCGCTCTTTCATCTCCTTGAACTCTTCGATGCCGGGGCGCCGCTGCCGGCGGCCGTCATCGGCATGCCGGTCGGCTTCGTCGGTGCGGCGGAATCCAAGGAAGCGCTCGCCGCCGACGGGCGCGTGCCGTGCCTCACCGTTTCCGGCCGGCGCGGCGGCAGCGCCATGACGGCGGCCGCCGTCAACGCCCTTGCCACTGAGGTGGAGTGATGGCGACCGGCACCCTCTACGGCGTCGGCGTCGGGCCGGGCGATCCGGAACTGATGACGCTGAAGGCGGCGCGGCTGATCGGCTCGTGCCCCATCGTCGCCTATTTCGCCAAGCGCGGGCGCCAGGGCCATGCAAGGCGCATCGTCGACGGGCATATCGGACCCGATTCGCGCGAGTTGCGGCTGGAATATCCGTTCACGACGGAAGTGCCGGTCGACGATCCGCACTATCCGAGGGAGCTGTCGGCCTTTTATTCCCGCTCGGCGGAGGAGGTGGCGGCCGAGCTCGATGCCGGCCGGGACGTTGCCGTCATCTGCGAGGGCGACCCGTTCTTCTACGGCTCGTTCATGTATCTCTTCGACCGGCTGTCCAAGGTCTATCCGACCGAGATCGTACCCGGCATTTCCGGCATGCATGGCTGCTGGGCGCAGGCGAAGACGCCGATCTGCCATGGCGACGACGTCTTTTCCGTGCTTCCCGGCACGATGGACGGCGCGCTGCTGACGGAGCGTCTCAAGGGCAGCGACGCCGCCGTCATCATGAAGATCGGCCGCAACCTTGAAAAGGTGCGCACGGCCCTTGCCGAGGCCGGGCTTCTGGACCGCGCGATCTATGTGGAGCAGGGGACCATGGCGGGCGAGCGGGTGGAAAAACTCGCCGATCTCGCCCACGCGCCGGCGCCCTATTTCTCGCTGATCCTCGTTCCAGGCCGTCAGGGGCTTCGATGAGCGGTTCCCTCACCATCGTCGGGCTCGGCCCCGGTGCCGCCGACCAGGTGACGGGCGCCGCATCGGAGGCGCTTGCCGCGGCCACCGATATCGTCGGCTACGGACCTTATGTGGACCGGGTGCCGGAGCGAGTCGGCCAGCAGCGCCACCGCACCGACAATCGCGAGGAAATCGACCGGGCGCGCCATGCGCTGGAAATGGCTGCGGAGGGGCGCCGTGTCGCCGTCGTTTCCTCCGGCGATCCGGGTGTCTTTGCGATGGCCGCGGCCGTCTTCGAGGCGGTCGAGATGGGGGAAGCCGCCTGGCGGGCGCTCGATATTTCGGTCGTGCCGGGGATTTCGGCGATGTTCGCCGCAGCGTCCCGGCTCGGCGCGCCGCTCGGCCACGATTTCTGCGCCATTTCCCTCTCGGACAATCTGAAGCCCTGGGACCTGGTGCTGAAGCGGCTTCGCGCCGCGGCCGAGGGCGACTTCGTCATTGCGCTCTACAATGCGGCTTCCAAGGCGCGGCCGCACCATCTCGGCGAGGCGTTTTCTCTCCTTCGCGAGATCAAGGGGCCGGACGTGCCGGTGATCTTTGCGACGGCCATCTCCCGCGCCGACGAGGCGATCGAGATCACGACGCTGGGCGAGGCCGATGCCTCCCGCGCCGACATGCGCACGCTCGTCATGATCGGCTCCAGCGCGACGCGGCTGGTGGAGCGGCCCGGTGCGCGGCCCTTCGTCTATACGCCGCGGCGTATAGACGGTTAGGTGCCTTGAGCCCTCTCCATCAGCCAGGAAAGGGCCGCTGCCGCATCCGGCACGGTGTCGATCTCGGGAAGCGGCGGGCGCTCCACCATCACCACCGGAATGCCGGCCTCGCGGGCGGCTGTGAGCTTTGCCGCTGTGGCCGTGCCGCCGGCGTTCTTGGTCACCAGCATCTCGATGCCGTGGTCGGCGATGAGGGCGCGTTCGTCGTCGAGCTTGAACGGGCCGACGGCCTCGATGACGGTGCAGTTCGGTGGGCGGGTTTCCGGGTCGGGCGGGTCGACGCTGCGGGTGAGATAGTGGTGCTGGGGTGCTGCCCTGAAGGCGGCGAGTTCGTTGCGGCCGATGGTGAGGAAGACGCGGCGCGGCTCGGGCCCGAGCGCCTTAGCGGCCTCGGCCATGGTGCCAACCGAAATCCAACGGTCGCCGGCCTCGGGGCGCCAGGCCGGCCGGTCGATGCGGATCAGGGGCACGCCGGTTGCTTTTGCCGCGGCTGCGGCATGGTCCGTCATCTGGGCGGCAAAGGGGTGGGTCGCGTCGACCATCGCCTCGACATGATTGTCGTGCAGATAGGCTTTGAGCCCTTCGATCCCGCCGAATCCGCCGACGCGGTAGGGGATCGGCGGCGGTTTCGGGGATTTCGTGCGCCCGGCGAGCGACAGCACGGGCGCGATCTTCGTCTCGCCGGCAAGGGATCTCGCAAGTTCGGAGGCCTCGGTGGTGCCGCCGAGGATCAGAACGCGGTAGGGTGTCTCTAGGTTTTGCACGGGGGGACTGCAATGACGGAGCGCTGGCTTTCCATTGTGGGGATCGGCGAGGACGGTGTCGAGGGGCTATCGCCGGCGGCAAAAAAGCTCATCGAAGGAGCCGAGCTGGTCGCCGGCGGCGCGCGGCATCTGGCGCTGGCCGATAAGCTCATTTCCGGCGAGCGGCTGCCCTGGCCGAGCCCCTATACCGACGCGATCCCGCATCTTGTCGGGCGGCGGGGCAGTCCCGTTTGCGTGCTCGCTTCCGGCGATCCGTTCTTTTATGGCGTTGGCGCAAAACTCACCGCCTTCGTCGCGCCGGAGGAGATGCGGATCGTGCCGGCGCCGTCGTCGCTGTCGCTGGCCGCCGCGCGCCTCGGTTGGTCGCTGGCGGATGTGCGCACCATCTCCTTTTGCGGCCGGCCGCTGGCGCCGCTCGCCCCGCTCTTGCAGCCGGGGGCCCGCGTTCTGGCGCTGTCCGCCGATGCGGCGACGCCGGCCGAGGTCGCCGATTTCCTCTCCCGGCGCGGCTTCGGCGAAAGCCGCATCCACGTTCTGGAATCCCTCGGCGGGCCAGGGGAGCGCATCCGCAGCACGACCGCCTGGGATTTTTCGTTCGACGATGTCGGGCCGCTGAACCTGACCGCACTGGAAATCGTCGCCGGGTCCGACGCCGCTATCCTGCCGCGGACATCCGGCCTGCCGGATGGACTCTTTGAAAACGACGGCCAGATGACCAAGCGCGAGGTCCGGGCCGTGACCCTGTCGACACTGGCGCCCCGTTCCGGCGAACTCCTCTGGGACATCGGCGCGGGGTCGGGGTCGATCGCCATCGAATGGCTGCTCGCGGACCCGGCGAACCGGGCGATCGGGATCGAGCGCGATCCGGTCCGCGCGGCGCGGGCGGCGCGCAATGCCGTCGATCTCGGCGTGCCAAGCCTCGATATCCGCGAGGGCTCGGCGCCGGACGCGTTTCAGGGGCTGGAGGCCCCTGACGCCGTCTTCATCGGCGGCGGGATTGCGAATGACGGCGTGCTCGACGGTGCTTATGGCGCGTTGAAGCGGGGAGGCCGCATCGTCGCCAATTCCATCACCGTGGAAAGCGAAGCCGTCTTGATCGACGCGGTGCAGCGGCTCGGCGGCACGCTGACGCGACTGTCGGTGGAGCGGCTGGATTCCATCGGCGGCATGCACGGGTTCCGGCCGGCGATGACCGTCACCCAGTGGAGCGCGGTCAAGCCATGAGCGGGGCGGCAACCGCAACGGGGGCAGCACGCATCGTTGCTGGCATCGGTTTTTCCAGCGAGGCGACAGCGGAGGAGATTGCGGACCTGCTGCAAGGCTGCCTGCATGATGCAGGCATTGGTGCGGCGGATGTCGTTGCCGTGCCTGCTTTCAAGAGTGGTGCGCCGATCGTCGGCATCTTGCCGGGGCTGCTCGGCCTCGACGTTGATCTCATCGAGGACGCCGATATGGCGGCGGTCGCGGATCGCTGCCTTTCCCATTCAACAGCGGCCAAGGCGGCAACCGGCCACGGCTCGGTGGCGGAAGCCTGTGCGCTCGCCGCTGCCGGTCCCACCGCGCAGCTGATCGGGCCGAGGATTGCCTCGGCGCACGCCACCTGCGCGCTCGCTATCTGCCGGGAGATTCCATGACCGTCCATTTCATCGGCGCCGGACCGGGCGCGCCGGACCTCATCACGTTGCGTGGCCGCGATCTGCTCGCCGCCTCGCCCGTCTGCCTCTATGCCGGCTCGCTGGTGCATGAGGCGGTGCTGGCCCATTGCGGGCCGGGCGCGCGGATCGTCAACACCGCGCCGATGAGCCTGGAAGAGATCGAGGCGGAATATGTCCGGGCGTTCGAGGCCGGTGAAGATGTGGCCCGGCTGCATTCGGGCGATCTTTCCGTGTGGAGCGCCATGGGCGAGCAGATCCGCATCCTGGAGGCGCGCGGCATCCCCTATACGGTGACACCCGGCGTGCCGGCCTTTGCCGCATCCGCGGCCGTCCTCGGCAGGGAACTGACCCTGCCGGAGGTCGGCCAGTCGCTGATCCTCACCCGCACCACCGGCCGCGCCTCGAAGATGCCGGAAGGCGAGACGCTGGAAGCCTTTGCCGCCACCGGCGCGACGCTGGCGCTGCACCTGTCCATCCATGTGGTGGAGGACGTGGCAGCAAGGCTCACGCCCTTCTACGGCGCCGACTGCCCCGCCGCCGTCGTCTTCCGCGCCTCCTGGCCCGACGAGACCGTTTTGACCGGCACGCTTGGCACCATCGCCGACCAGGTCCGCGAGGCGAATATCGACCGCACGGCCTTGATCCTGGTCGGTCCGGTGCTCGGCTCTGCCGACTTCCGGGCAAGCGCGCTCTACGATGCCGATTATCAGCGGCGGTTCCGGGGGCGCGGGAACTGAGCCAGTTTCCTGGCGTTCTTCCTTGCGAACGTCTCTCAATCGTTGCCGAATGCTGGTACAACGACACGGGAACATGAGCGGGAGGGGAAAGATGGGCCGGACGATCATCCTGGCATTGGGGCTGATTCTCGGCGGCGTCTTTTCCCAGGCGCCGGAATTTGCCCAGCAATATCGCCAGCGGCTTGGCGGCGCCATCGACGAGCTGAAGCAGGTGGTCGCCGACTTCAACGCCGATGCCGAGCGCGAGGGCCTGAAGACCGACGACGCCCTGAAGCGTCTCTCCGACAATCCCGACACCCTTGCCAGCCGGCGCGGCGAGCGGATGACGCAGATCATCGCTCGCTATCACCGGCTGGAGCGCCAGCAGGACGCCATGCAGTCGGCCGGGCCGGTCAACCGGATCGTAGCGCTTGCCCGCGACTTCGACGGCGAGGTCGCCGAGGGCGCCTATGAGGATTACGAGCCGGCCGTGCCGGTGACCATAGAGGGGCTTCTCGCCGCCCTTGTCGGCTTCGTCCTTGCCTATTTCGGCGGCGGCGTCGTCTGGTCGGCAAATCGCTGGCGGCGCAAGCGCCGGGCCCGGCGCAAGGCGGAGGCGACCGAACGCGCCGCATAGGCGCACTCCAACCAGCGCACGGGCGTCGCTTTCTTAATCGTTCCAATGCTATAGATGCGACCATGGACACGCTGACGCGCATGCGCATTTTCGTTCAGGTCGTCGAGTCGGGCGGCTTTTCGGCCGCGGCCCGGGCGCTCGGCCGGTCCAAGGCGCTGGTCTCCAAATATGTGCGCGAGCTGGAGGACGAGCTCGGCGTCCGGCTCCTCAACCGCACCACGCGCCAGCTTTCGCTGACCGAAATGGGCGAGACCTATGTCCGCGAGGCGGCCGAGATCATCCAGAAGATCGAGGACCTCAACGGCTCGCTCGGCGAGCGGCACGGTGAGCCGCGCGGGCTGTTGCGCGTCTCCGCGCCGCGCTCCTTCGGCGAACTGGTGCTGGCCGAGCCGATCATGGAGTTCCTCGCCACCGAGCCGCAGATCCGCATCTCGCTCAGGTTCGAAGACCGCTATGTCGATCTTGTCGAAGAGGGGATCGACGTCGCCATCCGGATTTCCGAACTGGCCGATTCCAGCCTCGTCGCACGGCGGCTGGCGCCGATGCGCAACAAGATCGTCGCCGCGCCGCTGCTGCTGGAGGCCTCGGGGCGGCCGCAGCATCCCAAGGACCTTTCCGACCTTCCCTGCATCATCGACCGCAACATGCGGGTGCCGGCGAGCTGGACGTTCCGCGAGGACGGCAAGCGGTTTTCCGTCTCCGTCAGCGGGCCGGCCGAGGTCGACAGCCTGATCGCCGTGCGCGCCGCCGCGCTTCGTGGCCTCGGCTTTGCCAGCGTGCCGGAGTTCGTTGCCAGCGGCGATATCGCCTCCGGCGCCCTCATCGAGGTGCTGGCGGGCTTCCAGTCCGACGATATCGGCGTCTATGCGCTCTACCCCCACCGCCGGCACCTGCCGGGCAAGGTGCGCGCCTTCATCGACTTCCTGGCCGCCTGGTTCGGCCGCGGCTGGCCGCGGGCGAGGGATTGACCGCCGTCAGTGCGCGGCGCCGCCTTTGAAGGTATATGGAGAAGGCGCATTTCAAAGGGGGGTGGGCCGGCTGGACCGGCTCCACGTTTTCGCCAATCTTCGGGGCGATGACGTAGAGGCCGCATTCCCGATTCGCGTTCCGCCGCAAACCGCAGGCCCCGCACACAGCAGGCGATATCGACGCCATGATCCGATCGCGACATCCCGCCCTCGTGGCCGCCGCGCTGCTCATCGCCATCGCCGCATCGCTCGTGGCACTCGCCCGGCCGGCGCTGGCGCACCCCCATGTCTTCATCGAGGCAAAGGCCGAGATCGTCTATGACGGCAAGGGCAACGTGGTCGCCATCCGCCACCACTGGCGCTTCGACGATGCCTTTTCCGCCTTTGCGATCCAGGGCCTCGATACCAATGGCGACGGCGAGTACACCCGCGAGGAGCTTGCCGACCTTGCCGACGTCAACGTCAATTCGCTGAAGGACTGGGGCTATTTCACCTTCGGCGACGACACCAAGGTGGAAATCGACTTCAAGCCGCCGGAGCCTGGCTACTGGCTCGACCTCGTCTCCGTGCCGCTCACCGACTACTGGGCGATGTCCGACGAGGACATCAAGGCGATCGCGGAGGATGCGGAGCGCGACGGCACCCAGCCGATGCAGGAGGTGAAGCTCCTGGAACTCCACTTCACCCTGCCGCTGAAGGAACCTGTCGGCTCCGACACCAAGGTCACCTTCGACGTCTACGATCCGACCTATTACATCGACTTCCGCTTCGCCAAGGACGCCGACGCGGTCAAGCTCGTCAACGCGCCGGGCGACTGCAGCACGGAGATCCGGCTGCCGCAGCCGCTCGACGACGAGACGGCGGCGCGGCTTGCCGCCATCGGCGCCGACGTGCGCGAGCCGCCTCCGGAGCTGAGGGCGATCACCCAGACGCTGGTCAACCAGGTCGTCATCACCTGCGGCGATGCGGTGGCGGCGACGCCCGCGGCAACGCCGCCCTCGGCCGAGGACGCCGTGACGCGGATGGCGGCCGGAGATCCGGGCGCGACGGCGCCGGGCGGGCAGAGCGGGACGCCCGATCCCGCGGCCGAAAGCGCGCCGCAATCGCACTCAGTTGCCGACCCGGAGGCGATGTCGGCACCGTCGGCCGGTTTCTTTTCCGGCATCATCGGCACCGTGGCGCGGATGCAGTCGGAGTTCTACCAGCGGCTCATCGGCGCGCTCAGGCGTTTCAAGGGCGACTCGGCCGCCGTCTGGTTCCTGTTCCTGTTGAGCTTTGCCTATGGCGTCTTCCATGCCGCCGGGCCCGGCCACGGCAAGGCGATCATCACCTCCTACATGTTCGCCAACGAGGCGACGCTGAAGCGGGGCGTCGCGCTCTCCTTCGCCGCGGCCTTCGTGCAGGCGACCGTCGCCGTCGCGATCGTCACCGTCGTCGCCCTTGTGCTCCGCGGCACCAGCATCGCCATGAAGTCGACGCTCGGTGTGTTCGAGGCCGGCAGCTTCGCCCTCGTCGCCCTGCTCGGCGCCTGGCTGGTCTATCGCAAGACGCGCGCCTTCCTGCGCCTGTCTCCGGCACCGGCTGCCCGGTCACCGGCCCCGACGGTCGGCGCGGCCCATGTGGCCGCCCCGGTCATTCGCCGTGTTGACAGCGATCATGGGCATCACGATCACCACGGGCATTCGCATGGCCACGATCACGACCACGACGATGCCTGTTGCGGCCACAGCCACGCGCCGGACCCGGAGGCGATCTCGGGAAAGCTGTCGCTGCGCGAGGCCGTCGCTGCGGTGTTTTCCATCGGCATGCGGCCGTGCTCCGGCGCGCTGGTCGTGCTGGTCTTTGCGCTTTCCCAGGGGCTCTATCTTGCCGGCGTTGCCTCGGCTTACATCATGGCGATCGGCACGGCGCTGACGATCTCGACGCTCGCCATCATCGCCGTGACCAGCCGCGGCATCGCCCAGCGCATCATCGGCGCGGAAACGCTGCGGGCGCGGCGCATCTTCGCCGGTGTGGAGATCGCCGCGGCCGTCGTCGTCGTCCTCGTCGGCGTTATCTTTTTCGTTGCCGCGCTTCAGGCCCCGGCGACGCTCTGACGGCCTTTGCCTTTACAAAGAAAAACCGGCGCCTTTCGACGCCGGTCCTATGTTCAAAAGACTGCCGGATCGGTCAGCCGGTGACCTCGACCAGCTTGCCGGTCTTGCAGTCGTAGATGTAGCCGTGGACGGGCACGTCCTTCGGCACCAGCGGGTGGCCCTTGATGCGGGCGACGTCGGCGCGCACGCTCTTTGCCTGGTCGGAGATCGTCAGCCAGTTGATGTAGCGGCCTTCCTCCGAGCCGGGGCCGGCGCCGGTGTCGTGCCAGCCGCTTTCGTCGACGGTCGCGGTGTCGAGGCTGCTGGACAAAAGATCTCCCATGACCTCGTTGGTGAAGGTCTCCATGCCGCAGTCAGTGTGGTGGATGACGAACCACTCATTGGTGCCGAGCAGCTTGTGCGAGATCACCAGCGAGCGGATGGCGTCGTCGCTGGCGCGGCCGCCCGCATTGCGGATGACATGGGCGTCGCCCTCCGCGAGACCGGCATATTTCGCCGGATCGAGGCGGGCGTCCATGCAGGTGAGGATGGCAAAGCCGCGGCCCGGAGGCATCGGCAAATTGGCCTTGTCGCCGAAGTCTGCGGCGTAGGCCTCGTTGGCGGCAAGCACTTCGTCCTTGATCTTGCTCATGACATATCTCCCCTTGTGTAATTGTTTGGAATCATTGGCCAATTTCCCATTGGCGGGGCCGTCCTGTCAACCGGTGGACCGGATGCGGGCAAGGTCTTCCTTAGCAAGCGCGATCGGCTTGCCGTGGGGCGTTGCCTTTGCCGCCCGGTCCCAGGCGTCGCGTGCGCCCGCAAGCAGGACGGGGTCGGCGAGGCCCTTTTCGGCGATCAGGCGCTCCAGGGCGGCCAGCCAGTGGTGGTAGTAGCGGCTGCCGTCGTCGGGCGTGCCGGCGTCGGCCGCGCGCTTCAACTCGCCGGAAAAGGTCTCGACCCATTCGGCCCAGGAAAAAAGGCCCCTTTCGCTGAGCGCCAGGGTCATGGCGAAGGCGGACGCCTGCCAGGGTTCGGCAAAGACCGGGCCGTCGTCGTCACGGGGAAGGGCCGGCAGCGCGTCGAGCGCTGCCGCCTCACGCGGGCTCAAGATGCGGCTCCCAGAGGTCGCAATGGACGGCGCTCGGGGCTTGCGCGTCCGGGCCCCAGAGTTCGCCCGCCTCGAAGCGGACATTGTAGAGCCAGGCGGGGTTCTCGCCGGCGCGGATGGCGTTCCTATCGGCAAAGACGTGGACGCCGTGGACCCGGTGGATGGTGCCGACGCGGCCCCTGGCATAGCGCGGCAGCCGCGTGTGGGTCGGCGGGTTGGCGCGGCTGGTGACGACCCTGTCGCCGACCTGGAAGCGGGCCGGCGCCGTCGCCGGGCGCTCGGTCGGGCCACCGCGCCCGAGGGTGGCGGCGACGTCTTCCGCCTTCAGCACCTTGATGCCGGGTTTTGGCGGCTCCAGGGCATGGCCGGCGGCAAGCTCGGCGTCGGTGACGAGGCCGCGGGACTTCAGCAGGTTGACGACGCCGGCGAACCAGATCTCGTAGTAGCTCGACGTCAGATACTGGGTCGGCGGCAGGCTTTCGCGGGCGAAGCGGCTTTCGTCGAGCGACCAGCCGCCGGGCGCCGCGGAGGCGAGCGTCACGGCAAAAGCACGCCGTTCCCATTCGGCGTGGAACATCGGCTCGTCTTTTTCCTCCTCGACGACGCCGAAGCCGTGGACGCCGCCCATGTCGTGCACGGTGGTCATGCCGGCACCTCTTCAGGTGAAAGCGGCAGGCCGGTGCCGATCATGGCGTCGCGGGTGACGAGGGCGGCAAGGTCCTCCTCGCTCCAGCCCTCGGTGCCCTCCGGGCGCATCGGCAGCACCAGGTAGCGCATCTCGGAGGTGGAGTCCCAGACGTTGATCTCCGTATCGGCGGGCAGTTCGACGCCGAATTCGGCAAGGATGCCGCGCGGGTCGTTGACGGCGCGTGAGCGATAGGGCGCGGACTTGTACCAGACGGGCGGCAGGCCGAGCACCGGCCACGGATAGCAGGAGCACAGCGTGCAGACGACCATGTTGTGGACGCCGGGCGTGTTCTCCACGACGACGATGTGCTCGCCCTGGCGGCCGGCATAGCCGAGTTCGCGGATCGCCTCGGTGCCATTTTCCATCAGCCGGGCGCGATAGGCCGGATCGCTCCAGGCGCGGGCAACGACGCGGGCGCCGTTCTTCGGGCCGACGCGGTTCTCGTAGATGTCGATCAGCTCGTCGAGGGCGGCCGGGTCGACATAGCCCTTTTCCGTCAGCACCGTCTCCAGCGCCTTGACCCGCAGCGTCATGGCGTCGAGGTGGGAATGGTCGTGGTCGTCGTCCGGATGATGGGCGGACATCTGGTTCCCCCTGCCTTGTCGTTTTGCGACAGAGTAGCAGAGGGGTGGCCGGAGGCCAGAGGCTTTGCGAGGAACGCCGCCTATTCGGCGGCCTGGCTTCCGGGGCTGTCGGAAATCCCCGGGTGGTTCAGCCGCTGGCGCTCGCGCACCGCGTCCCCGAAAGCCTTGAAGAGGCGCTTGGACGGCTCGTCGCTCGTCACCCAGTATTCCGGGTGCCACTGGACGCCGATGGCAAAGCCCTTGGCGTCGCGCACGCGGACCGCTTCGACGGTGCCGTCGGGGGCCGTTCCCTCAAGCACCAGCATGTCGGCGAGCCGGTCGACGGCCTGGCGGTGCAGGGAGTTCACCCGGATCGTATTCGATCCGACGATGCCGGCGATGACGCTGTCGTCCTTCAGGGTCACGTCATGGGCAAGCGCGAAGCGGACGTCGTGGTCGTCGGACTGCGGCGCGCGGTGGTCGAGCCGGCCGGGCAGGCGCTGGATCTCGGTCGCCAGCGTGCCGCCGAAGGCAACGTTCAGCTCCTGGAAGCCGCGGCAGATGACGAACAGCGGCACTGCGCGCTCCACGGCCTGGGCGATCAGCGGCAGGGTGGTCATGTCGCGCTCGCGGTCGAACGGGGCGAAATCGTCGGTCTCCTCCACCTCGTAGTTGGAGGGATGGACGTTGCTGCGCGAGCCGGTGACGAGCACACCGTCGACCCGGTCGAGCACCGCATCGACGTCGATGGCATCGCCGAGGGAGGGCAGGATCACAGGGATCGCGCCGGCGCCGACGGCGACCGCGTTGATGTAGGTGGAGACGGTCGCGTGCCAGCGGTAGGTGTCCAGTTCCTTGACGTCTGCCGTGACCAGAACGAGCGGCGGCCTGTCTTGCATCGGTGTCTTTCCAGAATCTTTTTGTCCAGATTTCCCGGGCCGTCCGGCGGAGGCACCGGCCCGGTCGGATCATCCTTGGCACATTTCCCGGCGGCTGGCGAGGGGCGGGCCGCATCGCTTCGCCGCCAAGTCGTTTGCGTCGAAATGCCTCCGATCCAAGTGGTTAGATATCTTGGCCAATCAAGCGCTATTGCCCTTGTACCATCCGGGAAGTTACGGTTTAACTCTCGGCCATGCCACCGCAAGTGGCTCACGGGCCGGCGGGGGCTTTAAGGAAGCGGGACAACCTGCTCGCCGTCTCCGAAATTCGTTTCCCAGGGAGGATACCAATGGATCGTCGTTCATTTCTGAAGAAGGCGGGGCTCGCCACGGCCGGTGGTGCCGCGGCCTCCACGCTCGCCGCCCCTGCCATCGCGCAGGGCAATATGGAACTGAAAATGGTCACGACGTGGCCGAAGAATTTCCCCGGCCTCGGCACCGGCGCCCAGCGCGTCGCCGATCGCATCACCGCGATGACCGACGGCCGCATCACCGTCAAGCTCTATGCCGCCAACGAGCTGGTGCCGGCGTTTGAATCCTTCGACGCGGTCTCCACCGGCACCGCCGACCTCTACCACGCCGCGGAGTATTACTGGCAGGGCAAGCACAAGGCGTTCAACTTCTTCGCCGCCGTGCCGCTCGGCCTCACCGCCGCCGAGCTCGATGCCTGGATCAACCACATGGGCGGCCAGGAGCTTTGGGACGAACTCGCCGCCGACTTCAACGTCAAGTCGTTCATCGCCGGCAACACCGGCGTCCAGATGGGCGGCTGGTTCAACAAGGAAATCAACTCGCTGGAAGACCTGAAGGGCCTGAAGATGCGCATTCCGGGCCTTGGCGGCGAAGTGCTGCGCCGGCTGGGCGCAACGGCCGTATCGCTTCCGGGCGGCGAGATCTTCCCGTCGCTGCAGTCCGGCGCCATCGACGCGACGGAGTGGGTCGGTCCCTGGAACGACCTCGCCTTCGGCTTCTACAAGATCACCAAATACTACTACTGGCCCGGTTTCCACGAGCCGGGCTCGGGCCTCAGCATGGGCATCAACAAGGGCGTCTGGGACAAGCTCAGCGACAGCGACAAGGCGATCTTCGCGGGCGCCGCGCATGCCGAGACCAACATGATGTACTCCGAGTTCAACGCCAATAACGGCACCGCGCTCGACACGCTGGTCAACAAGCACGGCGTGACGCTGCGCGAGTTCCCGGACGACGTCTGGGCGGCCGTCGCCAAGGTCTGCGACGAGGTCGTCAACGAGTCCGCCGACGACGACATGGGCAAGCGGGTGCTGGAAAGCTTCCACAAGGCCCGCAACAATGTCGGCCGCTGGAACGACATCGGCGAGAAGGCCTATCTCAACGCCCGCTCCAAGGCGCTGTTCAGCTAGGGGTCTGCTTCATCGCGGGACATGCCGGCGCGGACGCCTCTGCGCCGGCCTTTTTCGATCCGCTGCCGCCGGCCGGGCGCGGATCGCATCCGGGTCGTTCAGAACCGGCCGGTGAAGGAGGCGGGGGATGCGCGGCCTTGCGCAAGCAATCGACGCCGTGAACAGCGTCACCGGCAAGTTCGTTGCCTGGTTCGCGCTGTTCATCGTGCTTCTGCAATTCGCGATCGTCGTCGGGCGCTACGTCTTCGGGGTCGGATCGATCTGGGCCCAGGAACTGATCGTCTACATGCACGCCTTCAACTTCATGCTGGCGGCGGCCTATACGCTGCACCATGACGGCCATGTCCGCGTCGACATCTTCTACCGGGAGGCAGCGCCGGCCAGGAAGGCGCTGATCAACCTCCTCGGCGCGGCCTTCCTTCTGATCCCCGTCTGCGTCCTCATCGTCTGGGTGTCGTGGACCTATGTCGCCGGGTCCTGGGCCGTGTTCGAGGGCTCCAAGGAGACCTCCGGCATCCAGGGCGTCTATCTCATGAAGACGGCGATCATCGTCTTTGCGGTGCAGATGGGCCTGCAGGGCGTGTCCATGATGCTGCATTCGCTGATGGCGCTTGCCGGCGACACCGACGAACTGGTGGCGCTCAGCCACCACCACGATTGAGGGGACAACCTTGGAAACCTTCGCCCAGGCCCTCGACATCCTGATGTTCGCCGTCGTCTGCGTGCTGTTGATGGCCGGTTTCCCGGTCGCCTTCACGCTCGCCGGCACTGCCCTTATCTTCGCGCTCGTCGGCTATGCCTTCGGCTCCTTCGACCTGTCGTTCCTGTCCGCGTTCCCGCAGCGCATCTTCGGCACCATGACCAACGAGGTGCTGATCGCGGTGCCGCTGTTCGTCTTCATGGGCGTCATGCTGGAGCGGTCCAAGGTCGCGGAGGAACTGCTGGAGACCATGGGCCGGCTGTTTGGCCGGCTGCGCGGCGGCCTCGGGCTGTCCGTGTCGATCGTCGGTGCGCTGCTCGCCGCCTCCACCGGCATTGTTGGCGCCACCGTCGTCACGATGGGCCTCCTGTCGCTGCCGACCATGCTGAAGCGCGGCTACAGCCCGCGGCTTGCCTGCGGCTCGATCGCCGCGGCCGGCACGCTCGGCCAGATCATTCCGCCCTCGATCGTGCTCGTCATCCTCGGCGACCAGCTCTCCAACGCCTACCAGAAGGCCCAGCTCGACATGGGTATCTTCTCGCCGGACACGGTGTCGGTGGGCGATCTCTTCGCCGGCGCGCTGATCCCCGGCCTGGTGCTGGTCGGCATGTACATGCTCTACCAGATATTCATGGCGATCACCCAGCCGAAGACCTCGCCGGCGATGCCGATGGACGAGGTCGGCGACGTGACGGTGATGCAGATCCTGCATGCGCTGGTGCCGCCGATCGTCCTCATCATCGCCGTGCTCGGCTCGATCCTTGCCGGCATCGCGACGCCGACCGAGGCGGCCGCGGTCGGCGCCATCGGCGCGGTCCTGCTCGCCGGCTACCGGCTCGACGAGGAACGGCCGCTGGCGATCTATGTGGCGGTGGTCTCGCTCGTCGGCGTCCTCGTGCTGACCAGCTACATGGACCTTCGCGTCGCGCGCACCGAGATCCCCTTTGAGGACCAGATCGGCATCTGGGCCGCCATGCTGTTCTGCGCCGGCATCGCCTGGGGGCTGATCGTCTCGCTGTGGCGGGTCTGGGACCAGGACGTGCTGGTGCCGGTGGTCCGGTCGACCACCCAGGTCAGCGCCATGGTGTTCATCATCCTGATCGGCGCGGCTCTCTTCAGCCTCGTCTTCCGCGGGCTTGGTGGCGAGGAGATGGTGCACGAGTTCCTGACCGGCATTCCGGGCGGCGCGGTCGGCGCGATGATCGCTGTCATGGCGCTGATGTTCGTGCTCGGCTTCTTCCTAGACTTTTTGGAGATCGTCTTCGTTGTCGTGCCGCTGGTGGCACCGATCCTGTTGCAGATGGAGATGCCGAACGGCGAGCCGATGAGCCCGGTCTGGCTCGGCATCATGATGGCGGTCAACCTGCAGACATCGTTCCTGACGCCGCCCTTCGGCTTTGCCCTGTTCTACCTCCGGGGCGTCGCGCCGAAGGAGGTGCGGACCTCCGACATCTATATCGGCATCATCCCCTTCGTGATGATCCAGGTGCTGGCGCTTGCGGTCCTCTGGTACTGGCCGTCGCTCGCCACCTGGCTGCCGACGATCGTCTACGGGCCCTGAGGCGGCGGCTCCGGGTTGCCCGCGCCAAAGTCGGTGACGTCGTAGGTCCAGACCCGGAACGCCTTCAGGGTGTGCGCTCCGAACGAGTTGACGAGCGGGACGTCGGCGGCGTCACGGCCGCGGGCGACGACGATGCGGCCGATGCGCGGCACGTTGTTGCGCGGATCGAACGTCATCCAGCGCCCGCCGATATAGACCTCGATCCAGGCGCTGAAATCCATCGGGTCGAGGATCGGCACGCCGATGTCGCCGAGATATCCGTTCACGTAGCGGGCCGGGATGTTCATGCAGCGGCACAGCGTGATCGCCAGGTGGGCATAGTCGCGGCAGACGCCGACGCGCTCATGAAAAGTCTCGTGGGCGGTTCGTGTCGCGCGCGCGCTCAAGTAATCGAAGGCGATATGTTCATTGACGAAATTGCAGACCGCCTGGACCCGGCCCCAGCCCTGGGGAACGGTTCCGAACATGTCCCAGGCCGTCTGGCTGAGCAGGTCGGTTTCGCAATAGCGACTGCCTAGCAGATAGACCAGGGTGTCGTCCGGCAAGTCGGCGACCGGCGCCTCGTCAGCGGTCCAGTCGACCGGATCGGGCGCGCCGTCGTCCTCCACCGTTCCGTCGCCCCACAGGGCGAGATCGCCGGCGGGTGCCACGAACCGACGGCAGGTGTTGCCGTAAAGGTCCCGATAGGTTCGGATTCCGACCGGCGGCGTGGTGACGATCTGCTCCGGCGCGTGCACGTCCGGACGCCGGTCATCGTGCAGGGCGAGGAGGCTGATCATCGGCGTCGGCCGCGTGCAGGTCAGGGTGATGTCGTAGCCGTATCGGATCAGCATGCACGGACCCCTTTCAATGGGTTCGGTGTGTTGCTGCGGGTGCGGCGACGCGATCTGGTAGGACGGGCCGTCAGGCGTCCGCTTTTTTGGCGCGGATCGCGCGCTTGGCGGGTGCCTTGCGCTTTTTCTTCGGCTCTGCCGCCGCCGCCTTTGCCGCGTCGGCTTCATCGACGGCCTGCTTTTCAAGACGAAGCTGCCTCAAGCGTTCGGTCTTGGCGTTCCGCGCGGTCGTTTCGGCCGTGATGATCTCGCGCACGGCGACGGTTATCGCGTCGGCCTTGTTTGCGCGGTTCGGCGTCTTGCCCGGTTTGGCGAAGAATTTGGCTTCCTGTTGCAGCATTTTTGGGGTCCGTTGCTGTTGAATTGCGTGGGCGGTGTGCAGTGGACGGACCGGTTTCCGACACCTTCGCCGCTGGCGGGGAGGTCGCTCGAAAAAATCCGTCCGCTTTCAAAGAGGGCGCGAAGTGGCCGTAAAATGGCTCGAGAACTGCTGTTCCCGGCGCTTTTCTGGCGTCTTTGGTGATGGACGCATGCCGGCGCGGCAATCTGAGGTCCGGCCGCTGAGGAGCGAGGCCGGTGCCGTGCAGAAGCGTCCGGCAGGGTGACCCGCTTGGGCCCGGCGCCCACCTTGCTGGACCGGCGATCGGGCCGCGCATGACAATGGATGCATCCTACATCCATTGCGGCCAGCATTCCAGATTTCTTTCGCAAAACAGTATCCATGCCGCATTTCCGGCGTCATGCCGGCATGTTTTGAGAAAGACATTTCAGGAAAGCGAGAATGTAGACGCTTCATATTATATAGGGGTGTCGGGCGAAAAATCGAGCGGCACCTTTTCGGGCAAGGCGCGAGAATAGCCGCTCAGCGCGGATTTCCTTGCGCGCCATCCCATTTTTCATCGGTCGACTTCGGGCACGCAGGAGAGAATGCAGACCGCTTTCGGCCGCGGGCGCGCGTCAGCCGGGTCCGAGGCCGCCCGGTTTTTCCAGGTCGAGAATCGCCTCCGAGATCGAATCGAGCCGTTTGGCAAGGATCGCCTGGGCGTCGTAGAGCGCGCGGTTGTAGTAGAGCGGTCCGATTTCCTTCAGGAAGAAATCGAGCAGGAAGCCGGCGTCGAAGCGGCCGAGCTCCTGGCCGAGTTCCGCCTCGAACCAGGCGACGATCGCATCGGTTGCGGCATCCCGTTCCGCGGGCGACAGCGCGGTATCGGCCATCACATTCAAACTCCGTTGATGCAGTGAATTGACGAGGGGCCTTGCCGTTGCCAAGGTCCGGTTCTGCCCAACATAACCAATAAATACGGTCGTCGGGTGCAACCGCTCGAAAACGACCAGTACGGGAGTAACCCCATGGCCCAGCGGCAAGTGGCCCTCAGCGACAAATACGATCTCGACCAGTCGCGGATCTTCACGACGGGGACGCAGGCGCTGGTCCGGCTCTGCCTGATGCAGCAGGAGCGGGACCGCCGCGACGGCTTTTCCACGGCCGGCTATATCAGCGGCTATCGCGGCTCGCCGCTCGGTGCCGTCGACCAGCAGTTCTGGCGTGCGCGCTCGCTGCTTGCCGGCCGCAACATCCGTTTCGAGGCCGGCCTCAACGAGGACCTGGCCGCGACCGCCGTCTGGGGCTCTCAGCAGGCGGAGATGCGCGGCGAGGGCCGCTTCGACGGCGTCTTCGGCATCTGGTACGGCAAGGGTCCGGGCGTCGACCGCTCCGGCGACGTCTTTCGCCACGCCAATATGGCCGGCACCTCGCCCCATGGTGGCGTCCTTACCCTGATGGGCGACGACCATGTGGCGGAATCCTCCACCACCGTGCACCAGTCCGAATTTGCCCTCGTCGACGCCATGATGCCGATCCTCAGCCCGGCCGGCGTCCAGGAGGTGCTGGACTACGGGCTCTATGGCTGGGCGTTGTCGCGGTTCGCGGGCCTGTGGGTTGGCCTCAAATGCATGAAGGATACGATCGAGTCGACCGGCACGGTGGACGGTTCCATCGACCGGGTGCGGATCGTGGCGCCGAACGATTTCGAGCTGCCGGCCGGCGGCCTCAACATCCGGGCGGGCGATGACCGCATCGCCCAGGAGCCGCGGCTGCACGAGTTCAAGCTGCCGGCAGCGCTCGCCTTCATCCGCTCCAACCGGCTCGACAAGACCATCTATTCCGGCGGGCGCACGCCCCGGCTCGGCATCGCCACCTCCGGCAAGAGCTATCTCGACGTCCTTGAAGCGCTCGATTCCCTCGGCATCGACGAGGTCGCGGCCGCCGATCTCGGCATCCGGCTCTACAAGGTCGCCTGCACCTGGCCGCTGGAGCCGGACGGGGCGCGCCAGTTCGCGGAGGACCTTCAGACCATCCTCGTCGTTGAGGAAAAGCGCGGCCTCATCGAGCCGCAACTGAAGGACATCCTCTACAACACGGCCAACACGCCGGCGATCTACGGCAAGAAGGACGAGGCGGACGGCTGGCTGTTTCCGGCCAAGGGGGCGCTCGATCCGAACCGGATCGCTATTGCCATCGGCAGGCGCGTCCTGGCCTATGCGGACCGCGCGGAGCTTGCGGCTCGCGTGGCGGCGCTGGAAGCGGCCGAGGAGCGGCTTGCCGCGACCACCGACATTGCCGAGCGCATCCCCTATTTCTGCCCGGGGTGCCCGCACAACCGCTCCACCGTCGTCCCGGACGGCTCGCGCGCCTATGCCGGCATCGGCTGCCACTACATGGCGCAGTGGATGGACCGGGCGACGGAGGGTTACACCCAGATGGGCGGCGAGGGCGCGAACTGGGTCGGCGAGGCGCCGTTCTCCACCCGCGGCCACGTGTTCCAGAACATGGGCGACGGCACCTACAACCATTCCGGCATGATGGCGATCCGCGCTGCGAAGGCGGCGGGCGTCACCATCACCTACAAGCTGCTCTACAACGATGCCGTCGCCATGACCGGCGGCCAGACCCATGACGGCGACCTCACCGTCGACGAGATCGCCCGGCAGGTGGCGGCGATCGGGGTGACCAAACTTGCCGTCGTCTCCGACGAGCCGGACAAGTACCCGGCGGGCATGGCCTGGCCGGCGGGCACCACCGTCCACCACCGCGACGACCTGATCGCGGTGGAAAAGGACTTCGCGGCCACAAGCGGCCTTTCCGTCCTCATCTACGACCAGACCTGTGCGGCCGAAAAGCGCCGGCGGCGCAAGCGCGGCACCTTCCCGGATCCGGACCGGCGCGTCTTCATCAACGAGCGGGTCTGCGAGGGCTGCGGCGATTGCGGGGTCCAGTCCAACTGCGTTGCCATCCAGGCGGTGGAGACGGAATTCGGGCGCAAGCGGCAGATCGACCAGTCGGCCTGCAACAAGGACTTTTCCTGCCTCAACGGCTTCTGCCCGAGCTTCGTCACCGTCCATGGCGGCAAGCTGAGAAAGGACGCCGGCACGGCGGGCGACGACCGGGACGTCTTCGCCGACCTTCCAATGCCCGACATTCGGCCGCTGGAGCGCAACTACGCGATCATGGTCACCGGCATCGGCGGCACCGGGGTCGTTACCATCGGCGCCATCCTCGGCATGGCCGCGCACCTTGCCGGCAAGGGCTGCGGGATCATCGACATGGCGGGCCTTGCGCAAAAGGGCGGGGCGGTGACCAGCCACATCCGCCTTGCGCCGCGGCCGGAGGACATCGCGGCCATCCGCGTGCCGGCCGGCGATGCCGACCTGGTGCTTGCCTGCGACATCGTCGTTGCCGGCTCGTCCAAGGTGCTTTCCGGCATGGCGCCGGCAAAGACCGTTGCCGTCGTCAACATCCAGGAGACGCTGCCCGGCGATTTCACCCGCGACACCGACTTCACCCTGCCGATGCGGCGGCTGGAAGCGGAAATCGCCAAGCGCTGCGCCGAGGGCAACAGCCATTTCGTCGATGCCCAGAGGCTGGCGACGCGGCTGTTCGGCGACGCCATCGCCACCAACATGTTCATGCTCGGCTATGCCTTCCAGACCGGCGCCGTGCCGCTTGCCGAATCGGTCTTGATGGAGGCGATCGCGCTCAACGGCGTTGCGGTGGAGATGAACCAGTCGGCGTTCCGCTGGGGCCGGCTTGCCGCCCACGATCCGGAAAAGGTCGCGGCCCGCGCCCGGCCGGCCGGCGGCGCCGACTACCGGCGGATGTCGGAGGGCGTCGAGGAGGCCATCACCCGGCGCATTACGGCTTTGACCGAGTACCAGGACGCGGCCTACGCGGCGCGCTTCGAAGCAGCGCTCGCCCCGATCCGCAAAGCCGAAGCGGCGGCGGTGCCGGGTTCCGATGCGCTTCTCGATGCGGCTTCCCGCAACCTCTTCAAGCTGATGGCGATCAAGGACGAGTTCGAGGTGGCGCGGCTCTTCACCGACGGCGTCTTCGAACGGGAACTCTCCCGCCATTTCGAAAGCTGGGACAAGCTGGAATTCCACATGGCGCCGCCGGTGATCGCCGACAGCGATCCCGATACCGGCCATTTGAAGAAGGCGCGGTTCGGCTCCTGGCTGATGGGCGCGATGCGGTTCCTCGCGCCGTTGAAGGGACTGCGCGGCGGTCTCCTCGATCCATTCTCGCGCAGCGCGGAGCGGCGCATGGAGCGGCGCCTGCTTGCCGACTACGAGGCCGTCCTTGGCGAGATCGCCGATGGGCTGACGGTCGAAAATCACGCCTCGGCGGTCGCTCTTGCCGGCTATCCGGACCTCGTTCGCGGCTACGGCCACGTCAAGGAGGCTTCGGTCAAGCGGGCAGAAGCGGCGCGGCAGACGCTGCTTTCCGATTTCCGCAGCGGCGGCAACGCGGTCCGCCAGGCCGCGGAGTAATCGCGGCGGCCGTCGAACGGTGCGCTTGTTGCGTCGCAGCATTACCTTCTGCGGTGCAAATAAAGCGATATTCGGTATGTCGGCAATACGGAGTAATGGTGTAAAAAAGCGTTGACGGCACCGCGTGTTGGCGCTTTTCCGGCCGATAGCGGTAGCGGATTCTCTCCTTTATTTAGCCCTTGATTTGCGACCGGCGGTCGGATTTAGTTGAGGTCAAATAAAAAGCCTGCGGCATCAAAAAAATGCAGGCGTCAGAGGGATAGGAGACGCTATGGCCGATGCGGTTGCCGCCGCTTCGCCAGCAGAGGACACGTTTCCGAAGCTGTTGCTGCGTAACGCACGGATCCGGGGAGACCGGCCCGCCATTCGCGAAAAGGACCTCGGCATCTGGCAGACCTGGACCTGGTCCGAGGTCGCCGATGAGGTGCGGGCCTTTGGGCTGGGCTTCCAGGAGCTCGGCTTCAGGCGCGGCAGCCGGGTCGCGATCGTCGGCTCCAACCGGCCGAGCCTCTACTGGGCGATCATGGCGACACAGGCGCTCGGCGGCGTGCCGGTGCCGGTCTATGCCGATGCGGTTGCCGGCGAACTCGCCCAGGTGCTCGCCGACGCGGACGTTTCCTTCGCCGTCGTCGAAGACCAGGAGCAGGTCGACAAGATCCTGTCCGTCCGCGACCGGACACCGACCATCGAGCGGGTGATCTATGACGACCCGCGGGGCATGCGCGACTACGACCACGCCCGGCTGCACCCCTTCACCCACGTCCAGGAGATCGGCCGGCGGCGGCTGGAAAGCGACCCCGGCGCGGCCGAGGCCTGGCTTGCCGAGATCGACGCCGGCAAGGGCTCCGACATCTCCATCATGCTCTACACCTCCGGCACCACCGGCCGGTCGAAGGGGGTGATGCTGTCGGCCGAGCGCTGCATTGCGGCAGCGAGCGATACGGTCGCCTTCGACAAGCTCACCGACCGGGACGAGGCGCTCGCCTATCTGCCGCTCGCCTGGGTCGGCGACCACTATCTCAACTACGCGCAGGGAATGGTCGCGGGCTTTTGCATTGCCTGTCCGGAATCGATGGAGACGGTGCTGCAGGACCTGCGCGAGATCGGCCCGACCTTCTATTTCGCGCCGCCGCGGGTGTTCGAGAACAATCTGACGACGGTGATGATCCGCATGGAGGATGCGGGCCGGCTGAAGCAGCGGATGTTTCACTATTTCCTCGGCGTCGCGAAGAAATACGGCGAGCGCATCCTCAACGGCGAGCGCGTGCCGCTCGGCGGCCGGCTGCTCTACGGGCTCGGCGAGCTGCTGGTCTACGGACCCTTGAAGAACGTCCTCGGCTTTTCGCGCATCCGCGTCGCCTACACCGCCGGCGAGGCGATCGGTCCGGACCTCTTTTCCTTCTACCGCTCGCTCGGCATGAACCTGAAGCAGCTCTACGGCCAGACGGAGGCGTTCCTCTACGTCACCGCCCATGCCGACGGCCATGTGCGCGCCGATACGGTCGGCCCGCCGGCGCCGAATGTGGAGATCCAGATCGCCGGCAGCGGCGAGGTCATCTTCCGCAGCCCCGGCCAGTTCGTCGCCTATTACAAGAACGATGAAGCCACCCGCGAGGCACAGACGGAAGACGGCTGGGTGCACACCGGCGATGCCGGCTTTTTCGCCAAGGACGGCCAGCTCAAGATCATCGACCGGGCCAAGGACGTCGGCAAGCTCACCGACGGCAGCCTGTTCGCGCCGAAATATATCGAGAACAAGCTGAAGTTCTTCCCCAACATCAAGGAGGCGGTGGCTTTCGGCGACGGCCGCGCCTTTGCCACGGTCTTCATCAACATCGACCTCAACTCCGTCGGCAACTGGGCGGAGCGCAACAACGTCTCCTATGGCAGCTACCAGGAGCTCGCCGCGCATTCGGACGTCTACGGCATGGTCGAGGAGCACGTCGCCTCGGTCAATCGCGACCTTGCCGCCGAAGAGGTCATGGCCGGCGCGCAGATCCGCCGTTTCCTGATCCTGCACAAGGAGCTCGACGCCGACGACGGCGAACTGACCCGAACCCAGAAGGTGCGCCGCAGCTTCATCGCCGAGCGCTACGCGCCGCTGATCGAGGCGCTCTATGACGGTTCGGACGAGAAATATGTCGAGACGGAAGTGACCTTCGAGGACGGCCGCAAGGGCAAGATCCGCGCGACGGTGGAAATCCGCGATATGACCGAGGTGCCGCATGCGGGCGGCGCGCGGGAGGCGGCGGAGTGATGGCCTTCGTCGACCCGAGCCAGATGCGGGACGCCGATACCGGCCAGAGGGGCGACGTGCTGCTGCGCGTGGAGGACGTCTCTCTCTCCTTCGGCGGAGTCAAGGCGATCACGGCGATCTCCTTCGACATCCGCCAGGGCGAGATCCGCGCCATTATCGGGCCGAACGGCGCCGGCAAGACGTCGATGCTCAACGTCATCAACGGCTTCTACCACCCCCAGGAGGGCGAGATCTGGTTCCGCGGCAAGAAGCGCAAGGCGTTGAAGCCGCACCAGATCGCCAATGAGGGGATCGCCCGCACCTTCCAGAACATTGCCCTCTTCAAGGGCATGTCGACCCTCGACAACATCATGACCGGGCGCCTTACCCGGATGAAGAAGAACATGTTCTGGCAGGCGATCTGGCGCGGGCCGGCGGAGCGCGAGGAGATCGCGCACCGGGAGGTGGTGGAGCGGATCATCGATTTCCTGGAAATCCAGCACATCCGCAAGACTTCGGTCGGGCGGCTTCCCTACGGCCTGCAGAAGCGGGTGGAGCTCGGCCGGGCGCTGGCCGCGGAGCCGGCGCTGCTCCTCCTCGACGAGCCGATGGCCGGCATGAATGTGGAAGAAAAGGAGGACATGAGCCGCTTCATCATAGACGTGAACCAACAGTTCGGCACGACGATCGCCCTCATCGAGCACGACATGGGCGTCGTCATGGACCTTTCTGACCGGGTCGTGGTGCTGGATTACGGCAAGAAGATCGGCGACGGGCCGCCCGACGAGGTGCGGCGCAACCAGGATGTGATCGACGCCTATCTCGGCGTGGCGCACGACTAGAGCAGCGGACCCATGAGCTTTTTCGACGTCTTTTTCTGGGAAGTGGTGGTGTCGGGCCTCCTCGCCGGGGTGATGTACTCGCTGGTTGCGCTCGGCTTCGTGCTGATCTTCAAGGCCTCCGGCATCTTCAATTTCGCGCAAGGGGTGCTCGCCCTCTTTGCCGCGCTGACGCTGGTCGGGTTCCAGACCGGTCAGGTGCCGTTCTCCCATCTCATCAACACCGTGCTCGGCACCAACATCCACCACTGGGGGACCGGCACGCACACCTTCCTTGCCATCGTGCTGACGCTTCTCGTCATGATCGGCCTTGCCTGGCTGATCGTGCGGCTGGCGCTTTCCAAGCTCGTCAACCAGGAGGGCATCATCCTGTTCATGGCGACCATCGGCTTGGCTTACGTGCTGGAGGGGCTCGGCGACATCATGTGGGGCGCCGACGTCAAGACGCTCGATGTCGGCCTGCCGACCGGACCGTCCGACACGATCATCGATGCGACCGGCATGTTCGTTGAAAAGCTGGAGATCGCGGCGGCCATCGTCGCCGTCCTGCTGGTCGTCTCGCTGACGATCTTTTCCCAGTACACCAAGATGGGCCGGGCGCTCCGGGCCGTTGCCGACGACCACCAGGCGGCGCTTTCGGTCGGCATTTCGCTGGAGACCATCTGGTGGGTGGTCTGGTCCGTCGCCGGCATCGTCGCGCTCGTTGCCGGCGTCATGTGGGGGGCGAAGTCGGGCGTGCAGTTCTCGCTGTCGCTGATCGCCCTCAAGGCCCTTCCCGTCCTCATGCTCGGCGGCTTCACCTCGATCCCCGGGGCCATCATCGGCGGCCTCATCATCGGCGTCGGCGAGAAGCTTTTCGAGATCTATCTCGGCCCCATGCTGGGTGGGGCGACAGAGAACTGGTTCGCCTATATGCTCGCGCTTGTTTTCCTTTTGTTCCGCCCCCAGGGGCTGTTCGGCGAAAGGATCATCGAAAGAGTGTGAGGATGACATGAGCCACAAAAGCCGCCTTGGATGCATCGTGATCGACTGCAAGACCGACGACCTCTCCGACGCCCTGGTGTTCTGGTCGAGCCTTCTCGGCCTGCCGGGAAGCGTCGACGACGACGGCAAATACGCCGTCATTCAGGGCCCGGGCGACGACATAAGGGTGCTGATCCAGGCCGTCGACCATGAGCCGCGGGTCCATCTCGACATCGAGACCGACGACAAGGAGGCCGAACGCGCCCGGCTCGCCGCCCTCGGCGCGCGCGAGGTGCGGCGGCTGAAGAGCTGGATCGTCATGGAGGCCCCGACCGGCCACCGCTTCTGCATCGTCGATCCGCAACGCCGGGAATTCGACGACAACGCCGCCACCTGGGAAGAGGCCTGATGTTTTACCGCGAAGCCGGCGAGTTCAAGACCAGCTACAAGGCCGACCAGGCGACGTTTCCGATCCGCTTCGACCGGGTGTTCTTCTGGTCGGTGACGGCGGTCGCCTTCCTCGTCGTGCCGTTCCTCATCAACGACTATTGGGAAAAGGCGGTCTTCATCCCGTTCATGGTGTTCGCGCTCGCCGCCCTCGGGCTCAACATCCTGACCGGCTATTGCGGGCAGGTCTCGCTCGGCACCGGCGGCTTCATGGCCGTCGGGGCCTATGCCTGCTACAAGCTGATGACCGCCTTTCCCGAGCTTTCCATGGTGCCGATCGTGTTCCTCTCCGGGGCGATCGCGGCCGCGGTCGGCATCCTGTTCGGGCTGCCGTCTCTGCGCATCAAGGGCTTTTACCTCGCAGTGGCGACGCTTGCGGCGCAGTTCTTCCTGGTCTGGCTCTTCAACAAGGTGCCGTGGTTCTACAACTATTCGGCCACCGGCCAGATCACCGCGCCGGAGCGCACCGTCTTCGGCTTTGCCGTCACCGGGGCTGCCGCGCAGCCGGCAACGACCTACCTCTTCTGCCTGTCGTTCCTCTTCGTCTTTGCCTGGATCGCGCGCAACCTGGTGCGCGGGCGGATCGGCCGGTCGTGGATGGCGATCCGCGACATGGACATCGCGGCAGAAATCATCGGCGTCAATCCGCTGCGGACCAAGCTCTCCGCCTTTGCCGTCTCGTCCTTCTATATCGGCATGGCCGGGGCGCTGTTCTTTGCGCTGTGGCAGGGCGCGGCGGAGGTGACGGAGGCGTTCGGCATCAACCAGAGCTTCATGGTGCTCTTCATGATCATCATCGGCGGGCTCGGCTCGATCTTCGGCTCGCTGATCGGCGCGGCCTTCATGGTGCTGCTGCCGGTTCTGTTCAAAAACCTCTTCGTCGGCGCCTTCGGCTGGCCGACGGACCTGTCGCAATATCTGCAACTGATGCTCGTCGGCGGCCTCATCATCTTCTTCCTGATCGTCGAGCCGCACGGCATCGCCGCCCTGTGGCGGACCGCAAAGGAGAAGCTGAGGCTTTGGCCGTTCCCGCACTAGGGGAACGGCTCTGGAGATCGGCGCGAGGTGCGCCGCAAATGACAAAAATCACCTCATGCCGCCCAGGGCGGCAGCAACGAAACGGCCGGGAACAACCGGGCCGAAAACACCAACGGGAGGATGAACGATAATGAAACTGACAAGGATCGCGCTTGCGACAGCGCTCGCGGTGGGGCTTGCCACGCCGGCCATGGCCGAACTGGTGTTCCCCTCGCTCAGCTACCGCACGGGCCCCTATGCCCCGAACGGCATTCCGTTCGCCGACGGCTATTCCGACTATTTCACGCTCGTCAACGAGCGCGACGGCGGCATCGAGGGCGTCAAGATCGACAACCCGGAATGCGAGACCGGCTACAACACGACCAAGGGCGTGGAGTGCTACGAATCCACCAAGGGCCTCGGCAGCCTCGTCTACCAGCCGCTGTCGACCGGCATCACCTACCAGCTCATCCCGAAGGCGACCGAGGACAAGGTGCCGATCCACTCCATGGGCTACGGCCGCACGTCCGCGGCCAACGGCAAGGTGTTCGAATATATCTTCAACTATCCCGGCACCTATTGGGACGCCGCCTCGATCATCGTCAAATACATCATGAGCGAGGAGGGCGGCGACATCTCAGGCAAGAAGATCGCGCTCGTCTACCACAACTCCGCCTATGGCAAGGAGCCGATCCGCACGCTTGAAAAGCTGTCCGAAAAGCACGGCTTTTCGCTCACTCTTCTGCCGGTCGACCATCCGGGCCAGGAACAGAAGGCGACCTGGCTGCAGGTGCGCCGCGACCGGCCCGACTATGTCGTGATGTGGGGCTGGGGCGTGATGAACCAGGTGGCGATCAAGGAGGCCGCCTCGATCCGCTTCCCGATGGACCATTTCATCGGCGTGTGGTGGTCGGCGTCGGAAAACGACGTGCTGCCGGCCGGTGACGGCGCCGACGGTTACAAGGCCATCACCTTCCACGGCGTCGGCGACGACTTCCCGATCTACGCCGACCTGAAGAAGTTCGTCTACGACGCGGGCAAGGCGGCCGGCGACGGCACCAATGCCGGCACCGTGCTCTACAATCGCGGCATGGTCGCGGCGATGTGGGCGGTGGAAGCGGCGCGCAAGGCGATGGAGATCCACGACACCAAGGAGATCACGCCGGAGATGATGCGCGACGGCATGGAGGCGCTCGATGTCGATGAGGCGCGGCTTGAGGAACTTGGCCTGCCGGGCTTCACCGTGCCGGTCAAGGTGAGCTGCGCCAACCATGGCGGGCCGGGCCTCGGCGCCATCCAGCAGTGGGACGCCAAGGCCAAGAAGTGGTCGCTGATCACCGACTACATCCCGGCCGACCGGGAGGTCGTCGACCCGCTGATCGAAGAAGATTCCGCGGCCTACGCCAAGGAAGCCAATATCACCCCGCGGACCTGCAACTAGCGGCGGGCCTGGAAGCGGCACGCCCGGGCCATTCGGGCGTGCCGTCACGGATGACGAGAAAGGGGATGCTTCCCGTGAGCATGGCATCTTCGGCACGGACCGCGCCGGTCGCCGATCCGGTCCTTGTCGTCAACAATATCGAGGTGATCTACAACCACGTCATCCTCGTCCTGAAGGGCGTGTCGCTGAGGGTCGCGGAGGGTGGCATCGTCGCGCTTCTGGGCGCCAACGGCGCCGGCAAGACGACGACGCTGAAGGCGATCTCCAACCTCCTCAGAGCCGAGCGCGGCGAGGTCACCAAGGGCAGCATCGTCTTTCGCGGCGAAGAGGTGCAGCACCTGTCGCCGAACGACCTCGTCAGGCGCGGCTGCATCCAGGTGATGGAGGGGCGGCACTGCTTCGGCCACCTGTCGGTGGAGGAGAACCTCCTTACCGGCGCCTATACGCGGCGCGACGGAAGCACCGCGATCCGGCGCGACCTCGATATGGTCTACGACTATTTCCCGCGCCTTCGCGAAAGGCGGCGCAGCCAGGCCGGCTACACCTCCGGCGGCGAGCAGCAGATGACGGCGATCGGTCGGGCGCTGATGTCGCGGCCGACCATGATCCTGCTCGACGAGCCGTCCATGGGGCTGGCGCCGCAGCTCGTGGAAGAGATTTTTGAGATCGTCAAGCAGCTCAACGCCCATGAGGGCGTCTCCTTCCTGCTCGCCGAGCAGAACACCAATATTGCGCTGAAATACGCCACCTACGGATATATCCTGGAATCCGGGCGCATCGTGCTCGACGGCGAGGCCCATGCGCTGCGCGAGAACGAGGACGTCAAGGAGTTCTATCTCGGCGTCGGCGGCGAGGGGCGGAAATCGTTCCGCAACGTCAAGCACTACAAGCGCCGCAAGCGCTGGCTTGCCTGAGCGGCGCCACCGGGGGTGCCTGAACCGGACTGCACGGGCGGCCGATCGCATTTTTTCAGCATCGGATTTTGCCGAAACATTTTTGCCGATTTCGGTCCGGTGTCCTGGCCCGCAACACGAAAGAGGGCGACATGACAGAGCATTTCGACGACACCGAGATTCTTGATCCTGGCGAACGCGAGCGGCGGCTCTTTGCTCATCTGGCCGGCCATTTGCAGATGGCGGTGGCGAAGGCTCCGGGATGGGAGCGGCGGCTGAAGGGGATCGACCTTGCCGGCGTCGACAGCCGGGCAAAGCTTGCCAAGCTTCCGGTGCTGCGCAAGTCCGACCTGATGGAGGCGCAGAAGGCGCGCCCGCCCTTCGGCGAGTTCGTCACCGGCGCGCCGGGCAGCTTTTCCAGGGTGTTCATGTCGCCGGGGCCGATCTGGGAGCCGCAGGGCGGTGGCTCCGATCCCTGGCACGGGGCGCGGGCGCTGTTTGCCGCGGGGTTCCGCCAGGGCGACGTCATCCATAACGCCTTCGCCTACCACCTGACGCCGGGCGGCTTCATCCTCGACCGCGGCGCGCAGGCGCTCGGCTGCACCGTGTTTCCGGCCGGCGTCGGCAATACGGAGGCGCAGGTGCAGGCGATCGCCACCCTGAAGCCGGTCGGCTATACCGGCACGCCGGACTATCTGAAGGTGCTCCTCGACAAGGCAGTCGAACTCGGCCGGCCGGCCCGTTCGATCATGCGCGGGCTGGTCTCGGGCGGCGCGCTGTTTCCGGCGCTGCGCCAGGAATACGCCGATCGCGGCGTCGACATCGCCCAGTGCTATGCGACCGCGGACCTCGGCGTCATCGCCTATGAGAGCGCCGCCCGCGAGGGGCTGATCGTCAACGAGGACATGATCGTGGAGATTGTCCGCCCGGGCACCGGCGAGCCGGTTGCCGACGGCGAGGTCGGCGAGGTGGTGGTGACGAATTTCAGCCCGATCTACCCGCTGATCCGCTTCGGCACGGGCGACCTTTCAGCGGTACTGCCGGGGACGAGCCCGTGCGGGCGCACCAATATGCGGATTGCGGGCTGGATGGGCCGGGCCGACCAGCGCACCAAGGTCAAGGGCATGTTCGTCGATCCGGCCCAGATCGACCGGGTCTTGAAGCGCCATCCGGAGATCGGGCGGGCACGGCTGGAAATCGGCCGCGCCAACGACCAGGACGTCATGACGCTGAGCGTCGAAAGCGATGTCGCCGATGCCGGACTGGCGGGCAAAATCGGCGAGACTCTGCGTGACGTGACGAAGCTGTCCGGTAGCGTGGAAATTGTGGCGCCGGGAACGCTGCCGAATGACGGCAAGATCATCGCCGATGAAAGAAATTATGAATAAAACCGTGCGAAATTCATTCAAATTGTAAGCATTTCAGATGTTTTCCTGGCGGTTCCCTGTCAAAAATGCGTAGAGAAAATTACACCCCTGAAAAAATGGGGATTTCTATATTCGGCTTATACCTCCATTTGTTTAGTCGGTCGCAAGTCTGAAAAGAGGTGACGAGCCGCGCCCGAAAAGGCCGAAGAAGGAATGATGCGATGACCGACGAAGAAGTCTTCGATGCCCTTGTCCTGATGGTCGACAATGACGAGAAGGACGCCGTGGCAATGCGCAAGATGCTGGAAAAGGCGCCGATCCGCATCAAGGTGGATGTCTGCGAGGACGGTCGTACGGGGCTGGATTACCTGCGTCGTTGCGCCAAGAGCTACGGCCATATGTCGCCGGACATGATCCTCTTCGACATCAGCGGTACCAAGGCCGACGACTATGGCTTCCTGGAGACGGTGTCGCGCGATGCGCGCCTGCGCTCCGGCATGATCTGCGCCCTCTATGACGGCGAGGATCCGGAAGCGGAGCGGCGGGCGATCGCCGCCGGCGCCAGCACCGTGATCTCGCCGCACAATCTGCGCCGGGCGCAGCAGAGCATCCGCGACCGGCTGGTCGATTCCTGGTTTCAGCGCACGCAGCAGTTCTTCGTCTGAGCTGCCCCCGGCGCATTTCTCCTGAATGCTGAACCGCTCGGGATGCTCTAACCTTTTATTTTTCTGGGTTTTTTCCGAAATCCGATCGCCGCTTTTCGGAAATGCGCTCTAAGGGAGGCGCCGGCGGATCCGGGCGCGCATGCCGGCCATTGGTTTCGCGATCCGGGTCCGCACGGACCTCACATCATGCCGTCGATGTCGAAGACCGCCGAGGGATCGTCGATGGGGGCGGCCGGCACCGGCTCGCGGGAGGCGTCGCGGCCGGTGCGGCAGGTCGCGCCGGTGGCGAGGATGCGGTCGCGCAGGAGCGCGATCGAGAACGGCTTGACGACGACGCCGTTGGCGCCGAGTTCGACCGCTTTCAGCACCAGGGCCTGGTTGGCGAAGCTGGTCACCACGATGACCGGAATGGAGCGGAAATAGACGTCGTCCTTGTCGCGGATGAGGCGCAGGAAGTCGGCACCGGGAAAGGCCGGCATGTTCCAGTCGAGGAGCACCAGATCGCATTCGCGCTGGTCGAGCCGGGTGAGCGCGTCCAGCCCGTCGGAGGCCTCATAGACGGTGTCGACGCCGAGCTGGCGCAACATGCTCCGTTCCAGTTTGCGGAAGAAGGAATTGTCGTCCACGACCAGCACGTGGAGCGCTTCGAAATCGCTGCTTGCGGAAAAGGCGGACACGGGGATCACCCTCGTCAAAAATACTCAGGCATGTTTGGCACTTGTCCTTATACGAAGGGTTAACGGGACACATAAAATTCTATGGATGGAATTCATTTTCTGGATCACATCCGCGATCCCTGCGCTTACGGTGTATAAATCCTTTTCTCAATCTTAGGTGATATTTCCCCTTTCTCCCGGATATAGGCCATGACGTCGTTCGCCAGCAGGCCGGAATGGCGCGGGCCGATCAATGGCTTGGCCCGTTTCAGCATGCGGTATCCGTCGCCGCCGCGGGCCATGAAATCATTGGTTGCAAGCCGATAGGTGCGCTCCAGATCGAGCGGAGCGTCGCCGACGACGATGTCGGAGATGCGCGATCCCTGTGGTTTTGCAGGGTCGAGGGAAAAGCGGATGCCGGAAACCTGGGGGAAGCGGCCGGAGCCTTCGTCGATCTGCGAGACGCCGTGCTCGAGCGCGGCCTTCACCGTCTTGCCGGAGACTTCCAGGAGCACGGTGTGGTTTGCGAAGGGCAGTTCGGACAGGATGTCGCGGCGGGTGAGTGGCGTTCCGGCGGCATAAACACGGTCGCCGCGAATGCCGCCGCCATTGGTGAGGGCGATGTCGGCCGCGACGGCATGGCGCATGGCATCGGCGATGAGGTTGCCGATCGCGGCCTCGCCGCTGCGCACCGCGGCGCGCCGGCTGTCGAGGTCTCCGGCCGTGGTCCCGATGGCGACGTCCAGTTCCTCCGACAGGCGCTTTTCGTATTCGGCGATGCGGGCGGCAACGGCCGCGTCGGGCGCAATGCTTGCGGTATCGACGATGCGGAAATTCGGCCGCCAGTCGACGCGCCGGCGATTGCCGCGACTGGATACCGTCACGTCGAGGTCGACGGCGGTGACGAAACGGGCGTTGTGGCGGGACTCTGCGATCGCGGTGCGGCCGTCATATTGCAGATAGAGGTCGTGGTCGTCGCCGGACAGGATCAGGTCGAAGGCGCCGGAGCGGTAAAGGGCGAGATCCTCGCCGCGGCCGAGATGGCCGACGACGACGAAGAGGTCCGCGCCCTTTTCCTTCAGCTTGCGGCGCTCGGCGAAGGCCGTCTTCATCGCTTCCTCGAACACCAGGTCGCCGGGGCTCGATTTGTCCCGCGCATCGGCGGAGGTGACGCCGATGATGCCGATCTTGACGCCGTCGACCTCCAGGAGCCGGCTGTCGCTGACGCCCGGCACGGGGCTGCCGTCCTGAAGCCGCAGATTGGCGGCGAATTTCGGGAACTTCATCTCGCCAAGGCGCGTTAGGAACACGTCTTTTCCGAAATCGAACTCGTGGTTCCCCGGCACGAAGACATCCGGCGGCGTCATGTTGAGGAGGTCGACGATATGGGCGCCCTTGTCGAGGCCCGACAGCAGCGACGGCGACAGGCTGTCGCCGGCATGGACGAAGATGACGTTCTTGCGGGCCGCGCGCTCGGCCTTCACAACCGTGGCGAGCCGGGCAAAGCCGCCCCGCTCCTCCGTATGCTCTATGGTGTCGATGTCGTTGACCAGCACGAAGGTGATCTCCGCAGCATTGGCGGCGACGCTGGCGGCGAGAAAAAGCATCGCGGCAACGAGCGCCGCGAGCGCATTGGTCGGCTTTCCCATGACAACCCCCTGCAACCGGAACGTTCAGCGACGATAGCACAGTTCTTGGTTTGTTCCAGAAGAATCTTAACGCCGTCCGATTGCACCATGACGACGGTCGGTTCTTTGCCAACGTAGTTGCAAATCGTTATTAGAAGAATTATAAAATCTGTATTGCCTTTGCCTCGACCAGAAGATCCGCACCGATGACCGAATTCACGCTTTCGACGGGACGCCTGATCGCCCACAGGGTGGACTGGCGCGTCAATCCGCACTGGTGGCGCATCGTGCTGCTGGCCGCCGTGGCCATGCTGCTGATCTCCGACACCACCAAGCATCTCGCCGCCTCTGCCCTTGCCGATGCCTATCTGCAGGTGACGGTGTTCGTTGCCGGCACGCTGTTCCTGGTCAATTTCGTGGAAGCCTGGATGCGGATGGATGTCGGCGTCATGCTGGCGCGCAGCGCCCGCTGGCAGCCGCTGATCGCCTCGCTGCTCGGCGCCATGCCGGGCTGCGGCGGCGCCATCGTCGTTGTCACCCAATATACCCGCGGCTACACCACCTTCGGCAGCGTCGTCGCCGTTCTGGTGGCGACCATGGGCGATGCGGCGTTCCTGTTGATCGCGCGCGATCCGTCAACGGCGCTCCTGGTCATTGCCGTCAGCCTCGTCGTCGGCACGATCTCCGGCATGATCGTCGATGCGATCCATGGCTCCGACTTCCTGCACGAGGAGGCGGCGCGGGGCGATCCCGATTTCGGCCGGGTGATGCCATTCGAGCCGACCCAGGAGGTCTATGCGCGCATCTCCAGCGCGGCCTGGCTGGCGTTGCTGCTGCCGGGCCTGGCGCTCGGTGTCCTCGGCGCGCTGCAGATCGATGCGGATGCGCTGATGGGGCCGTTTGCCGGTGCCGGCTTGACGGAGAAGATCGGCGTCGTCGGCGCGCTCCTCTGCCTTGCCATGTGGGCGTTTTCGATCCACGGCAACAGCCACACCATCGTGCGCAAGGGCGAGGGCCTGCGCGGCTCGACGGTCCAGCGCACGATCGCCGACACCAACTTCGTCACCGGCTGGGTGGTGATGGCGTTCCTCGCCTTCGAGCTGACGGTGTTCTTCTTCGGCATCGACCTGAAGGACTGGTTCGGCGAATGGGCGATCGTCGCGCCGCTCGCCGGGCTCGCCGTCGGCATGATCCCGGGCTGCGGCCCGCAGATCGTCGTCACGACGCTCTATCTCGCCGGGGCCATCCCGCTGTCGGCGCAGCTCACCAACGCCATCGCCAATGACGGCGATGCGCTGTTCCCGGCGATCGCCCTGGCGCCGCGGGCGGCGTTCCTTGCCTCGGTCTACAGCGCCATCCCCGCCGTCCTGGTCGGCTATGGCTACTTCTTCCTGTTCGAGTTCTGATCGCCTCGCATTGACGGCAACGGTCGGAAATGCCCTGAAAAAACGGCCCGTTCCGGCCTTTGATGCGGGCTTTTTGTGGGTTTTGTCACGTCGTTCCCTTGACGGAGTGGACTCCTGCGCCTGACGTCATATGTTCCGGTCGTCGGAATTCGGAAACGGAGCGAAGATTGTGGCGCAGGATCAAGGTAATGGCAGCGACGGCTCCAGCTGGTCGCGCCGCGCCATCCGCTTCCCGGACGGGCACGAGGAGATCGCGGCGGGACGCATCGGCGTGCTGCTGGTGAACCTTGGAACGCCGGACGGAACCGACTACTGGTCGATGCGCCGCTATCTGAAGGAGTTCCTGTCCGACCGCCGGGTCGTGGAGGCGCCGCGGCTGATCTGGTGGCCGGTGCTGAACGGCATCATCCTGTCGACGCGGCCGCAGAAATCCGGCGCCCTTTACGACAAGGTCTGGAACACCGAGCGCAACGAATCTCCCCTGCGCACCATCACCCGCTCGCAAGGCGAGAAGCTGGCGGCCGACCTCGCCAGGACCGATCCGCGCATCATCGTCGACTGGGCGATGCGCTACGGCAATCCCTCGATCGCGGAAAAGCTCGACGCGCTGACGGCGGAGGGCGCCGACCGGCTGCTGATCGTGCCGCTCTATCCGCAATATTCCGCGGCGACGACCGCGACCGTCAACGACAAGGCGTTCGAGGCGCTCTCCCAGATGCGCTGGCAGCCGGCGGTGCGCACGGCGCCGCCCTATCACGACGATCCGGCCTATATCGAGGCGCTGGCCGCGTCGACGAAGAAGCACCTGGCCGAGCTCGACTTCGAGCCGGACATCGTCCTCGCCTCCTTCCACGGCATCCCGAAATCCTATTTCGAAAAGGGCGATCCCTATCACTGCCAGTGCCAGAAGACCGTGCGGCTGCTCCGCGAGGCGCTTGGCTGGGCGCCGGAAAGGCTGATGGTCACCTTCCAGTCGCGGTTCGGCCGGGAGGAGTGGCTGAAGCCCTATACCGACGAGACGGTGGCGCGCCTTGCCCGCGAGGGCGTCCGGAAGATGGCCGTCATCATGCCGGGCTTTGCCGCCGACTGCCTGGAGACGCTGGAGGAGATCGCCGGCGAAAACGCGGAGATCTTCGAGGAGAACGGCGGCGAGCATTTCGCCGCGCTGCCCTGCCTCAACGACAGCGAGGAGGGGATGGCGGTGATCAGGGCGGTGGTGCTGAGAGAGCTCTCCGGCTGGATCTGAGGCGTCGACCGGACACCGGTCGCAAAAGCCGTTAGATCGGCGCTAATCCTCACATCCCGTTTTTGTCGCCGCTGCCGGCGAATCCCGGTAAAACCTGAAACAAAGAGGACGTCGCCAGCCGCGTGCGGTGGGTGGCCGGCTGTCCGGTGCATCAGCAAAGGAAGCCAAAATGCCGTTTGCGCTGACCGGTTTCGATATCGTCGTCATCGTCCTCCTCGTGCTCATCGTCCTCGTCGTCTTCATGGGCGTGAAGCAGGTACCGCAGGGCTTCAACTACACGATCGAGCGGTTCGGGCGGTACACCAAGACGCTGCGCCCCGGCCTCAACCTGATCATCCCGTTCATCGACGTGGTCGGCGCGCGCATGAACATGATGGAGCAGGTGCTCGACGTGCCGAGCCAGGAGGTCATCACCCGCGACAACGCCACGGTGACGGTCAACGGCGTCACCTTCTACCAGGTGCTGGACGCGGCGCGGGCGGCCTATGAGGTGGCGGGGCTGGAATACGCCGTCCTCAACCTGACCATGACCAACATCCGTACCGTCATGGGCTCCATGGATCTCGACGAACTCCTGTCCAACCGCGACGAGATCAACGAGCGGCTCCTGAAGGTGGTCGATGCGGCGGTGGAGCCGTGGGGCATCAAGATCACCCGCATCGAGATCAAGGACATCGATCCGCCGCGGGACCTGGTCGACGCGATGGCGCGGCAGATGAAGGCGGAGCGCGACAAGCGCGCCTCGATCCTGGAGGCCGAGGGCAAGCGGCAGTCGGAAATCCTGAAGGCCGAAGGCGAGAAGCAGGCCCGCATCCTGGAGGCGGAAGGCCAGCGCGAGGCAGCCTTCAAGGACGCCGAGGCCCGCGAACGTCTGGCCCAGGCGGAAGCCAAGGCGACCCAGGACGTCTCCAAGGCCATCGCCGAGGGCGACGTCCAGGCGATCAACTATTTCGTCGCCACCAAATATGTCGAGGCGCTGAAGGAAGTCGCGCGCGCGCCGAACCAGAAGGTGTTGATGCTGCCGGTCGAGGCGACCTCGATCCTCGGCGCCCTCAACGGCATTGCCGAGATCGCCAAGGAATCCTTCGGCGAGGAGGCTGTCGCCCGGCGCCGCCAGGGCTCCGTGCCGCGCACCGGACCGGGTGAAAGGGACGCGTGATGGGCCTCATCGAGACGGTCATCAACTTCCTCGGGCCGTGGAACTGGTGGGTTCTCGGCCTGGTGCTGCTCGCCGTGGAGATCCTGATCCCCGGAACGTTCTTCCTGTGGTTCGGCGTTTCGGCGATCATCGTCGGCTCGATCTCGCTGTTCATCACCTGGGGCTGGCAGGCGCAGGTCATCGTCTTCATGGCGCTGGCCGTCGTCGCGCTGATCGCAAGCCGGCTGCTCCTGCGCCGGACGCGCGAGCCGGAGCCGGCCGAGACGACGTTCCTCAACCGCCGCGGCGCGCGGCTGATCGGGCGGACCTTCACGCTGACCGAGCCGATCGTGGAAGGCTCCGGCCGCCTCAAGATCGACGACAGCGTCTGGCGGGTGTCGGGTCCCGACCTTGCCGCCGGCACCCGGGTGACCATCGTCGATGCGGACGGCGCGCTGTTGCGGGTCGGGCCGGCAGAGGTCGCCGATACGGCGTAATCGTCGCGGTGGAGCCGGTCGCCGCTACGGCTTGTAGTCCGGCGGCAGCGGCGGTTCCTCTTTCATCAACAGGATCGAGATGCGCCGGTTGGCGGCGAGGAACGGGTCGTTGGGAAACAGCGGCTCGGTGTCGGCCTTGCCGACGACGGAGAAGATCTGGTCGCTGCGCACGCCGAACTGGTTGAGGATGCGCCTCGTGGCGTTGGCCCGGTCGGCGGAGAGGTCCCAGCCGGAATAGTTGGGATTGTTGAAGGCCCGCCCGGAGGTGGTGTGGCCGGTGACGCGGATGCGGTTCGGCATGGCGCGGACCACTTCGGCCATCCGCTCCAGCAGTTGCCGGGTCGATTCATACGGGAACTTGGAGCCTTCGGGGAACATCGAGCGGCCGTCCTGGTCGACCAGCATGATGTTGAGGCCTTCCTCGTTCTCCTCGATGATGATGTTCTTTGACAGCTCTGCGATGTCCGGCATGTCCTGCCAGGCCTGGCGCAGCGAGGCGGCGGCGGTCGCGAACTGGCGCGTGCGCTCGACGTCGGTGATCTCGACGTCGTAGGTGTTGTTCTCCGGGCCCTGCTTGGTGCGGCCGTCGTGGCGGGTGGATTCGACCTCGGAATCCGTCTTTGTCGGCATCGGCGCGACGCGGCGCACATATTCGCGCACCGGCACGCCCTCGATCTCGATCATGCCCTGGTGGCGGGACTCCACCTTGATGCCGAAGGCGTCGCGCATGGAGCCGGCGACCACCTGCAGCTTCTCCTTGTCCTGGATCGAAAAGGAGATGATGAGCACGAAGAAGCAGACCAGCAGCGACATCAGGTCGGCGAAGGTCACCAGCCATTCCGGCGCGCCGGCGGGAGGGCACTTCTTCTTCTTGGCCATCTCTCGCCCCTACGCCGCGGCCGCTTCGATCAGGTCGCCGCGATTCTTCTCCGGCAGGTAGGCGATCAGCATCTCGCGGATCAGCGCCGGGCTCTTGGATTCCCGGATCTGCATGACGCCGTCGATGATGAGGGTCTGGTTGACGTCCTCCACATTGGCCTTGGCGCCGAGCTTCTCGTAGATCGGGATGCAGACGAGGTTGGCCAGCAGGGCGCCGTAGAGGGTGGTGAGGAGCGCGATCGCCATGGATGGGCCGATGGTCGAGGGATCGTCCATGGTCGCCAGCATCTGGACGAGGCCGACGAGCGTGCCGATCATGCCGAAGGCCGGCGCACTGTCGCCGAGCGCCTTGAAGATGCGCTGGCCCTCTTCGAGCCGGTCGAGATAGAGATCGCGCTCACGCTCCATGGATTCGCGAATGAAATTCGGCTCGTAGCCGTCGGCGATGTACTGCACGCCCTTGGCCAGGGTGGCATCGGAGACTTCCACGTTCTCAAGCCCGAGCGGGCCCTGCTTGCGGGCGACGTCGGCGAGCTCCGTGATCTCCTCGATCATCGTGCGCGGCTCGATCTTCTTGTGGGTGAAGGCGACCTTGGCGCCGGTGATGAAGGCCGAGGCGACACCGGCCAGCGGAAACCGGATCAGGGTTGCTGCCATGCCGCCGCCGAAGACGATCAGGATCGACGCGATGTCGATGAACTGGCTGATGTTGCCGCCGAGGAAAATCGCGGTGACGACTACGGCCGTACCCGCGACAATACCGATGATTGTTGCCAGATCCATAACTGTCCCAACTCCTCTCGGATGACCGCATGCGGCCGTCCTCGGGGCGCAGTCTATGGATCACAGGGCTAAATAATCCCTAATCGAGGTGCGAAAATTCGTCTCCGTCCCGGAAAAAACCCATAGGCTTCAGGACGCGCTCACCGAAAATCGGCAGCGTTTACGCTTCGTTAACCTTAACGAAAACTTGACATGGAAAACGGTAGCGGACGCCCGCACGCCGCGCGAGCAGAGGGCGTTTCGGGAAGAAAAGGCGGTTGCCGGGACTGGATCGGCAGCGACGGGGCGCTGCTTCAGGCGACGCCGGCGCGCAGGAGGTCGTGCAGGTGGATGATGCCGACGGCGCGCTCGTCCTCGACGACGAACAGGGCCGAAATGCTGGAGGATTCAAGCATCTCCAGGGCCGAGGCGACGAGCAGGTCCGGCTTCACCGTCTTCGGCGAGCGGGTCATGACCTCGTCGACGCGCTTGGACAGAAGATCAGAGGCGAGGTGGCGGCGCAAGTCACCGTCGGTGATGATGCCCGCCAGCCTTCCGGCCTCGTCGACGATGCCGAGCGAGCCGAAGCCCTTCTGGGTGATCAGGACGATGGCCTCGGTCATCGGCGTGTCGAGCGGCGTCAGCGGCACCCGGTCGCCGGTGTGCATGATGTCGCGGACGAATTGCAGCGATGCGCCGAGGCGCCCGCCCGGATGGAAGATGCCGAAATCCTGCGGCGTGAAGCCGCGCGCCTCCAGGAGGGCGATGGCCATGGCGTCGCCGACGGAGAGCTGCAGGATGGTCGAGGTGGTCGGGGCAAGGCCGTGCGGGCAGGCCTCGGCCGCCTTCGGCAGGGCAAGGACGATGTCGGCGGCGCGGCCGAGCGTGCTCTTGGCGCTCGAGGTCAGCGCGATCAGCGGCACGCGGAAGCGGCGCGAATAGGCGATGATGCTGGCCATCTCGCGGGTCTCGCCGGACCAGGAAATGGCGATAATGGCATCGCCAGCGGTGACCATGCCGAGGTCGCCGTGGCTGGCCTCGCTCGGATGGACGAAGAAGGCCGGGGTGCCGGTGGAGGCGAAGGTGGCGGCGATCTTGGAGCCGATATGGCCGCTCTTGCCGATGCCGGTGACGATGACGCGGCCGGGAATGCCGCTGATCAGGCGCACAGCGTCGACGAAGGGCTCCGATAATCCGTTGCCGAGCGCCTTCTGCAGCGCCATCAAACCCTGGATTTCGTTATGGACCGTGCGACCTGCCGACTCGATAAGCTCTACGTCACTATGGTCGATCACGCTCAAGGGGCCACCGCCGACGATTGCAAGCTTCGCCATTTTACACCATTTTGTTTTCGTTGTACCCGGCGTTGGGCAAGGGGAAGCTCGTGGCTAGTCCGCGATTGCGACCACTATGTGGCAATAATCCGGCAAAATCCTGCGGCGCGGCACGACGTCCCGCCACTGTCCCCAATAAGCGACACCTATAGCGCGTTTATGGCCCCGTTTCACGGATTTTCCGCCGGAAAAAACCGCCTTTGACGGGAATTGGCAGCACCATGCCAACGAAACATTAACCCTGCGCCTTTACTTTTCGGAAAGAACCGGCCCTTGCGGCCAGATTTCGAAACGGGGTGCGGGTGTCGCTTTTCTCGTCGTCGCCAATTCTCGGTATGCGCGGTTGCCTGACGGCCCTTGCGGTCGTCCTTGCCGCTGGCGTCGGTCCGGCCCATGGCCAGACCGCGACCGGCGATGTGCAGCTTCGCGGCAGCGCGCCGACCGATGGCGGCTTCAGCGACGACGAAGACGCACTGCTCGGCGCCTCGGATGACGAAACGGCGGATGGCGCTGCAACGGCGACGCCCGCCGATGGCACGCGCACGCCGCCGCGGCCGCGCTCCGCGGAGGACGCCCGCCGGGAAAGGCTCGGCGGCCGCCCGGAGGCTGTGCGGGCCGTGCAGCCGGTGCAGCCCGGGCCGCGCAATGCCGACGGCACCCTCATGGAGCGGGTCGACACGACGGTGACGGCCGAGGCGCCGGAGGACAATTTCGACGACGACAAGGACGCCTATGAGCCGCTCGGCATCCGCGCCGGCTCCTTCATCGTCAAGCCGCAGGTGGAGACGACCGGCGGCGGCTCGACCAATGTCGACCAGGACCACAACGGCAAGTCCGGCGCCTTCTATCGCATCCGCCCGTCGCTGGACGTGCAGTCCGACTGGTCGCGGCATTCGCTGAACGTCAACCTCAACGGCGAGTACACGGGCTATATCGACAGCGCCACCGAGGATACGCCGACCTTCGACGGCCAGGCGACGGGCCGGATCGACGTGCGTGACGGCACGCGGCTGGAGCTGGAGGCGGGCTACCAGCTCGAACAGGAAGAGGCCGAAAGCGCGGAACGCAAGAAGGGCACCGACCGTGCCGACATCCACACGCTGACCGGGGCGGCCGCCATCGTCCAGGACGTGCGCCGCTTCCAGGTCCGCCTGCGCGGTGCCGTTGAACGCCAGTCCTACGATTCCAACGACGGCGGCACCGGGCGCGACTACACCCTGACGGAGATTTCGCTGCGGACCGGCTACAAGGTCTCGCCGGCCCTGATGCCCTATGTGGAGGGCTCGCTGTTCCAGCGCCAGCTCGACGACGAGCGCGACGCCGACGGGTACCGGCGCTCCAGCGACGGCTATTCCCTGCGCGGCGGCGTCGCCATCGACATGGCCTCCAAGCTGACCGGCGATCTCGCCGCCGGCTGGCGCCGCGAGGAGCCGCGCGACGGGCGGCTGAAGGCGCTGGAAGGTCCGACCGTCGACGGCACGCTGACCTGGTCGCCGAGCCGGCTGACGACGATCGCGCTGACCGGCTCGACCACGCTCGACACCACGACGCTGACCGGCTCGGCCGGCTCGGTCGAATACAAGGGCGTTCTCACCGGGACCCGGTCGCTGCGCCGCAACGTCAAGCTGGTTGGCGCGCTCGGACTTGCCTACCGCGACTACGAATCGAGCCCCGTCACCGAATGGCGGCGCACGGCCGATGCCAGCGTCGAATGGTCGTTCAACCGCAACGTCGCGGCCGTCGCGCGCTACGGCTACGAGGACCTCGATTCCAGCGAGCGCGGCAACGACTACCGCGCACACAGCATCGAGGCCGGCGTGATCCTCAGGCACTGACCGCGACCGTCGGCCGACGTTTTCACCCGTTCCGATCAGACATCCGAAAGGAGGCACAATTGACCGGTATTTCTCCCCGCATCACGGCAGGCTCCCTGCGCGGTGCCGCATTCCTTGTCGGCTTCTGGGCCGCCGTCGTCATCTTCGTCCTTGCCGCCTCCGTCGGGGCCAAGGCCGATGCCCGTTTCGATCGCTGGGTCAAGGACTTCTGGCCGACCGCCAAGGCGGCGGGCGTTTCCTGGAACACCTATCGCCAGGCCTTTGCCGGCGTCGACCCCGACCCGGATATCCTGAAGAAGGCGTCGCGGCAGCCGGAGTTCGTCACCCCGATCTGGGACTATCTGGGCTCGGCCGCGTCCGAGCGCCGGGTGGAGAACGGCCGCGAGAAGCTCGTCGAATGGCGGTCCTGGCTCGACCGGATCGAGGCCAAATACGGCGTCGACCGCCACGTCGTCGTCGCCATCTGGGGCATGGAATCCTCCTATGGCGAGGTGCTGAACAACCCCAAGATCGTCAAGAACGTGATCCGCTCGCTGTCGACGCTCGCCTATGCCGGCGGCAAGCGGCGCCGATTCGGCGAAAGCCAGCTCGTCGCGGCCTTGAAGATCCTGGAACGCGGCGACGTCGATCCGCGCCACATGACCGGCTCCTGGGCCGGCGCCATGGGCCATACCCAGTTCATCCCGACGACGTTCGAGGCCTATGCGGTCGATATGGATGGCGACGGGCGGCGCAACATCTGGACCTCGATCCCCGATGCCCTCGGCTCCACGGCGGCCTACCTCAACCGCTCCGGCTGGGTCAGCGGCAAGACCTGGGGCTACGAGGTGGACCTGCCGCGCGGCTTCAACTTCGCGCTCGCCGACGGCCGCGGCAAGCGGTCGATCGCCGAATGGCAGGCGCTGGGCGTCACCCGTGTGCTCGGCCGGACGTTTCCCCGGCCGGACGACGAGGCCTATCTCCTGATGCCCGCCGGCGCGCGCGGCCCGGCGTTCCTGATGCTGAAGAATTTCCGGGTCATCAAGCGCTACAACAATGCCGACGCCTATGCGCTGGCCGTCGGCCACCTTGCCGACAAGCTGATGGGGGCAGGGCCGCTGGCGGCGTCCTGGCCGCGCGAGGAAAAGCCGCTGACGCGCTCGCAGACCCGCGAGCTGCAGGCACTCCTCAACCGGCTCGGCTATCCGGCCGGCACGCCGGACGGCAAGCTCGGGCCGAAGACCCGGGCGGCGATCCGCGGTTACCAGAAGCGTATCGGCATGCCGCCGGACGGCTATGCCAACACCCGCCTCCTCAGCAATCTCAAGGACGGTTGATCGTGGGTCCCTCGCCATCTTGACGCCTGGAACCTATAATGGGGGAACCTATAATGGGATCGAGCGGGCGCGGGCAGCTTTGCCGGCGCCCGTTGGACAAGGGGAACCCAAGATGGCGGGACTTTTGCGCCCAACCGTTGTCGCGGCGAGTGCGCTTATCATTGCCGTGATCGTCGTGCTTTCAGGCATTGCCGGCGGGGCGGCCAGGGCCGAGGACAAGCGCATCGTCGTTGCCCGCAACGAGGGCTTCCATCCGCTGCGTCCGCTGTTCCGCCTGTTCGGCGCCAAGCGCCGGGACCGGTCCGGCAACTCGAGCAAGACCAAGCGCTCGCGCGGCACTGCCCGGCGGCACCACCAGCGGCCCGCCCGGCAGCACAAGCCGGCGCCTGTGGCCGTGCCGAAGGATGCCGATGCCAATGTTGTGCTGGTGGTTGGCGACTCGCTCGCCCGCGGCATGTCCAAGGGGCTTGAGGTGGCGTTCGCCGACTCGCCGAAGGTCGAGATCCGGCGCTGGGTCAACGGCTCGTCGGGCCTCGTGCGCGACGACTATTTCAACTGGCCGAAGGAGCTGCGGCAGTTCTTTGCCGGCGACGAGCGGGTCGACGCCATCGTCGTCATGGTCGGCGTCAACGACCGCCAGCGCATCCGCGATGCCGACGGGTCGCACCAGCTTCGCACGGAGGAATGGGACAAGCGCTACCGGGCGCGGGTCGTCGATATGCTGAAGGCCTTTGCGGCGAGCGGCAAGCCGGTGATCTGGGTCGGCCTGCCGCCGACGCGGTCCAGCAAGTTCTCCGCCGACATGGCCCATTTCAACGACGTCTACAAGGCCGAGGCCGAGCTCTCCGGCGTCGTCTTCGTCGACATCTGGCAACGCTTCGTCGACGAGGAGGGGCGCTATACCCGCGCCGGACCGGACGTCGAAGGCCAGACGACGGTCCTGAGGGCCGACGACGGCATCCATTTCACCGGGTCGGGCTATCGCAAGCTCGCCTTTTACGTCGAACAGGAACTCAAGCGCGTGCTGGAGACCGGTGCCGGCGGCGTGTTCCTGCCGGGCCTCAACGCGGACGGTACGGTCGGGCCGAAGATCGGTGCCGTGTTGCCGTTGACGGGGCCGACGGCGCGGGTGGGCGAGCCGCTTGCCGGCGAAGAGACCCCGCTGGCGCCGAAGGAAGACAGCCTGCAGAACAAGGTGATCGTGCGCGGCGAGCCCTTGCCGCCGGAGACCGGGCGCGTCGACGATTTCGGCTGGCCGCGGAAATAGGCTTTTTGAGAAAACGCATATGAAAAAGGCCCGCCGGAGATAGCGCCGGCGGGCCTTTTCGTTTGTTTGTTCGTGATCCGCGGATCAGCGCGGCAGGTCGCTCTTGCCCATCAGGAACTCGTCGACGGCGCGGGCCGCCTGGCGGCCCTCGCGGATCGCCCAGACGACCAGCGACTGGCCGCGGCGCATGTCGCCGCAGGCGAACACCTTGTCGACGCTGGAGACGTAGTCCTCGGTGTTGGCGGCGACGTTGCCGCGACCGTCGAGGTCGACGCCGAGATCGGCCAGCATGCCCTCATGGACCGGGCTGACGAAGCCCATGGCCAGCAGCACGAGGTCGGCCTTCAGCACGAATTCGGTGCCCGGCAGCGGCTGCATCTTGTTGTCGATGCGCACGCAGTGGAGCTCCCTGACGTTGCCGTTGGGCCCGCCCTCGAAGCGCTGGGTGAGGACGGAGAACTCGCGCTCGGCGCCTTCCTCGTGCGAGGAGGAGGTGCGCAGCTTCAACGGCCAGTTCGGCCAGGTCAGGAGCTTGTCCTCCTTCTCCGGCGGGCGCGGCATGATCTCAAGCTGGGTGACGGAGAGCGCATTCTGGCGCACCGAGGTGCCGATGCAGTCGGAACCCGTGTCGCCGCCGCCGATGACGACGACGTGCTTGCCGGTGGCGAGGATCGGCTCGACGTCGCCGAGGGACTCGTTGCCGTTGCGCCGGTTCTGCTGCGGCAGGAACTCCATGGCGAAATGGATGCCGGAGAGGTCGCGGCCCTCGATCGGCAGGTCGCGGGGCTTTTCCGCGCCGCCGGCCAGCACCAGCGCGTCATGGCCCTCCATCAGCTCGGCTGTGGTGACGTCGACGCCGACATGGACGTTGCAATGGAAGGTGACGCCCTCGGCCTCCATCTGGTCGACGCGGCGCTCGATCAGGCGCTTTTCCATCTTGAAGTCGGGAATGCCGTAGCGCAGCAGGCCGCCGGCATGGGCGTTCTTCTCGTAGAGATGAACGTCGTGGCCGGCGCGGGCGAGCTGCTGGGCGGCGGCCATGCCGGCCGGTCCGGAACCGACCACGGCGACCTTCTTGCCGGTCTTTGCCGTCGGCGGCTCGGGCACGATCCAGCCCTCGTCCCAACCGCGGTCGACGATGGCGCATTCGATCGTCTTGATGGTCACCGGGTTGTCGATGAGGTTGAGCGTGCAGGCGGCCTCGCAAGGGGCCGGGCAGACGCGGCCGGTGAATTCCGGGAAGTTGTTGGTGGAGTGCAGATTGCGCACCGCCTCGCGCCAGTCGTCCTGGTAGACGAGGTCGTTCCAGTCCGGGATCTGGTTGTTGACCGGACAGCCGGTGTGACAATAGGGGATGCCGCAATTCATGCAGCGTGCCGCCTGGTCGCGCACCACCGGTTCCTTCAGCGGGATCACGAACTCTTGGTAGTTCTGGATGCGGTCCGACGCCGGCAGGTACTTGCGATCCTGCCGATCGATCTCGAGGAAGCCTGTTACTTTACCCATTCAGATCACTCCCCAGGTACCGGGCATTCTTTGGCGGCGGCCTGCTGGATGGCCAGCTCGGCAAGGGCGCGGCGATATTCCACCGGCATCACCTTGCGGAACTTCGGCAGGTAATCCTTCCAGTTGGCGAGGATCTCCCTGCCGCGCGCGGAGTTGGTGTAGCGGACGTGGTTCTCGACGAGCTGCTGCAGCCGTTCGGCGTCGTAGCGGGTCATGTCGGACATGATGTCGACACGGCCGTGGGACTGCAGGTCGTGGCGCTGGTGCAGGTGCGAGGAGAGCATCTCCTCCTCGGCCAGCACCGGCTCAAGGGCGACCATGGCCATGTTGCAGCGGCTCTGGAAGCTGCCGTCCTCGTCCAGCACATAGGCGATGCCGCCGGACATGCCGGCCGCGAAGTTGCGCCCGGTCTGGCCGATGACGACGACCACACCGCCGGTCATGTACTCGCAGCAGTGGTCGCCGGCGCCCTCGACGACGGCGATGGCGCCGGAGTTGCGGACCGCGAAGCGCTCGCCGGCGATGCCGCGGAAGTAGCATTCGCCCTCGACGGCACCATATAGCACGGTGTTGCCGACGATGATCGAGCTCTCCGGCGTGATCTGGCGTGCCTCGGCCGGCGGATAGACGATCAGCCGTCCGCCGGAGAGGCCCTTGCCGACATAGTCGTTGGCCTCGCCTTCCAGCTCCAGGGTGACGCCATGGGCGCCCCAGGCGCCGAAGCTCTGGCCGGCGGTGCCCTTCAGCTTGACGTGGATGGTGTCGTCCGGCAGGCCGTTGTGGCCGTAGCGTTTGGCGACCGCGCCCGACAGCATCGCGCCGGTGGTGCGGTCGACGCTGGCGATCGGCATGTCGATCTGCACCGGCTTGCCCTCGGCAAGGGCCGGTTCGGCCGCCGCGATCAGCTTGCGGTCGAGCACGTCGTCGATCTGGTGGTCCTGCTCCTCGGACTTGAAGATGTGGATGGTCTCCGGCACCTGTGGCTTGTGGAACAGGCGCGAGAAGTCGAGGCCCTTGGCCTTCCAGTGGTCGATCGCAGCGGCGCGGTCGAGCATCTGCATCTGGCCGATCATCTCGTCGAAGCGGCGGAAGCCCATCTCGGCCATCAACTGGCGCACTTCCTCGGCGACGAAGAAGAAGTAGTTGACCACGTGCTCCGGCTTGCCGACGAAGCGCTTCCTCAGGATCGGGTCCTGGGTGGCGATGCCGACCGGGCAGGTGTTGAGGTGGCACTTGCGCATCATGATGCAGCCGGCGGCGATCAGCGGCGCGGTGGCGAAGCCGAACTCGTCGGCACCGAGCAACGCGCCGACGACGACGTCGCGGCCGGTCCTGAACCCGCCGTCCACCTGCACCGAGATGCGGCCGCGAAGGCCATTCAGCACCAGCGTCTGGTGGGTCTCGGCAAGGCCGATCTCCCACGGGCTGCCGGCGTGCTTGATGGAGGTCAGCGGCGATGCGCCGGTGCCGCCCTCATAGCCGGCGATGGTGACGTGGTCGGCGCGCGCCTTGGAGACGCCGGCGGCGACGGTGCCGACGCCGACTTCGGAGCCGAGCTTGACCGAGATGTCGGCGTCCGGGTTGGTGTTCTTCAGGTCGTAGATGAGCTGCGCCAGGTCCTCGATCGAATAGATGTCGTGGTGCGGCGGCGGCGAAATCAGGCCGACACCCGGGGTCGAGTGGCGCACCTTGGCGATCACCGCGTCGACCTTGTGGCCCGGAAGCTGGCCGCCCTCGCCGGGCTTGGCGCCCTGGACGATCTTGATCTGGATCATGTCGGCGTTGACGAGATATTCCGTCGTCACGCCGAAGCGGCCGGAGGCGACCTGCTTGATGGCGGAGCGCATGGAATCGCCGTTCGGCAGCGGCACGAAGCGGTCCGGCTCCTCGCCGCCCTCGCCGGTGTTCGACTTGCCGCCGATCCGGTTCATGGCAATCGCCAGCGTGGTATGCGCCTCGCGGCTGATCGAGCCGTAGGACATGGCGCCGGTGGCGAAGCGCTTGACGATGTCGACGGCCAGCTCGACCTCGTCGATCGGCACCGCCTCACGTCCGGCCTCCTCGGCATCCCGGATGCGGAACATGCCGCGGATGGTGAGGAGCCGCTTCGACTGGTCGTTGATCGACTTGGCGAATTCCTTGTACTTCTCTTCGGCATTGCCGCGCACGGCGTGCTGCAGGGCGCCGACGACCGGAGCCTCCCAGGCATGGGCCTCGCCGCGCATGCGCTGGGCGTATTCGCCGCCGATGTCGAGAGCGTTGCGGTAGACGGGCGCGTTGCCGAAGGCGTCGGCATGGCGGGCCACCGATTCCTCAGCGACCTCCTTGAGGCCAACGCCCTCGATGCGGCTCGCCGTGCCGAAGAAGAACTCGTTGACGAATTCCGACGACAGGCCGACGGCGTCGAAGATCTGGGCGCCGCAATAGGACTGGTAGGTCGAGATGCCCATCTTGGACATGACCTTGAGGATGCCCTTGTCGACCGCCTTGATGTAGCGGGCGACGATCTCGTCCGGTTCGACCTCTTCCGGCAGGCTGCCGCGCTGGTCGATCAGGGTCTCGAAGGCGAGGTAGGGGTTGATCGCCTCCGCGCCGTAGCCGGCAAGGACGGCGAAATGGTGCACTTCGCGGGCCTCGCCCGTCTCCACCACGAGGCCGACGGAGGTCCTGAGGCCCTTGCGGATCAGGTGGTGGTGGACGCCGGCGGTGGCCAAGAGGGCCGGGATGGCGATGCGGTCCGGGCCGACCAGGCGGTCGGACAGGATGATGATGTTGAAGCCTTCGTTGACGGCGTGCTCGGCCTGGCGGCAGAGTTCGTCGAGCGCCGGGCGCATGCCCTCGGCGCCGCCCGCAGCGGCATAGGTGATGTCCAGCGTCTGGGTGCGGAACTGGTTGTCGGCGATCTCGCCGATGACGCGGATCTTCTCCAGGTCGTCGCAGGTCAGGATCGGCTGGCGCACCTCAAGCCGCTTGCGCTTCGACAGGCCCTTGCGGTCGAAGAGGTTCGGCCGCGGCCCGATGAAGGAGACGAGGCTCATCACCAGCTCCTCGCGGATCGGGTCGATCGGCGGGTTGGTGACCTGGGCGAAGTTCTGCTTGAAATAGGTGTAGAGCAGCTTTGAGCGGTTCGACAGCGCGGAAATCGGCGTGTCGGTGCCCATGGAGCCGATCGGTTCCTGGCCGGTGGTCGCCATCGGCGCCATCAGAAGGGTGATGTCCTCCTGGGTGTAGCCGAAGGCCTGCTGGCGGTCGAGCAGCGGCACGTTGGTCTGGTGCGGCTCGGCACCGACCGGGGCAAGGTCCTCCAGCACGATCTGGGTGCGGCCGAGCCACTCCTTGTAGGGGTGGCGGGTGGCCAGCGTCCGCTTGATCTCCTCGTCGGAGATGATGCGGCCTTCCTCCAGGTCGATGAGCAGCATCTTGCCCGGCTGCAGGCGCCACTTCTCGATGATCTTCTCCTCCGGCACGGGCAGCACGCCCATCTCGGAGGCCATGACCACGAGGCCGTCCTCGGTGACGTAGTAGCGGGCGGGCCTGAGGCCGTTGCGGTCCAGCGTGGCGCCGATCTGGCGGCCGTCCGTGAAGGCGACGGCGGCGGGGCCGTCCCACGGCTCCATCAGCGCGGCGTGGTACTCGTAGAAGGCGCGGCGCTCGGCGTTCATCAGCGGGTTGCCGGCCCAGGCTTCCGGGATCAGCATCATCGCCGCATGGGCCATGGAGTAGCCGCCCTGGATGAGGAATTCGAGCGCGTTGTCGAAGCAGGCGGTGTCGGACTGGCCCTCATAGGAGATCGGCCAGAGCTTCTCGATATCGGAGCCGAACAGCTCCGATTCGACGCTCGCCTGGCGCGCGGCCATCCAGTTGACGTTGCCGCGCAGCGTGTTGATCTCGCCGTTGTGGGCGACCATGCGATAGGGATGGGCCAGCCGCCAGGACGGGAAGGTGTTGGTGGAAAAGCGCTGGTGCACCAGGGCGAGCGCCGAGACGTAGCGCTCGTCGGTGAGGTCCAGGTAGTACTCGCCGAGCTGGTAGGCGAGGAACATGCCCTTGTAGACGATGGTGCGGCAGGAGAACGAGACCGGATAGGCGCGGTCGTAGTCCTGGCCGAGGACCTCGATCATGCGGTTCGAGGACGACTTGCGCAGCACATAGAGCTTGCGCTCGAAGGCGTCGTCGTCGGCGATGTCCGGGCTGCGGCCGACGAAGAGCTGGCGATGAATCGGCTCGGTTGCCTGGATCTCCGGGGCCTTCGACAGGCACGAATTGTCGACGGGCACGTCGCGCCAGCCGAGCAGGATCTGGCCTTCCTCTTCGATCACCTCCTCGATGATCTTGCGGCAGGCGTCCCAGGCTTCCGGGTCCTGGGAGGTATAGAAGAAGCCGATGCCGTAATGGCCGGGCTCCGGGATCTCGAAGCCGGCCTTGGCGCACTCCTCCTTCATTAAGGCGTGCGGAATCTGGGTCAGGATGCCGGCGCCGTCGCCGACCAGCGGGTCGGCGCCGACCGCACCGCGGTGGGTCAGGTTGACGACGATCTTCAGGCCATTGGCGACGATGTCGTGGCTCTTGCGGCCATGCAGATCGGCAACGAAGCCGACGCCGCAGGCATCGTGCTCCTTGGCCGGATCATAGAGACCGGCTTGCATCGCCGCGCGGCGGGTGTCCGCAGCGGTGGCGGCGGTTTTGGCGTTCGAATCCGCCACTTTCGGCGTGTTCGTTCCGTGCACCGTCGTCGCGCCTGACATGGCTGCCCCTCCACTTCCTGACCATCCAAGGGCCGGCAGCGCTCTTCACGAAGACGTCCTGCCGGCCGAGACCGAATTTACCCCTTGGCGCCGGGACACGAACAAGCCTGCCCCGACGCTTGCTGCAGGGCCGCGCTGCATGATCGGTCCAGCCCCTGCGGGTCGCGCCCTAGACTGGCGCGGCTCGAGCGACGAGACCGGCAAATGACCGCGGCTCTGTCGAAGAAGAACAATACCGGATGCCAGTACTGCTCCGATGGCATAAATGCCGTCCGGTGCATCTTTTTCCGACCGGGCCCCGGCTTCGTTTGCCTCATCCGCGGGGTTCCGGCGGTCCGATGCGTCAGGACGTTTTCCCAATTCCTCGACGGCGAAAACCGGGCCTGCCGCGGTAACTGGGACAGTATTCCTGTCCTATTCCGGAAGTCTGACATTGCCAGATTTCCGGCGGTTGAGCAAGATGCGGCAGCACGTTAACTGTGTGAGATATTCCACAACGCGCAGCCGACCAGTGGCCGCGCCCATTATTGTGCCGATGTCGTCACGCGCGCGTGAACTGGCCGAAAGCCGCTCTGACATCGCTTTGATTTCCACTTGATGGATGGCCTCTCCACATTGTCGGGCAGCGGTCCGAGGCGCATTGCCGCCGGTCCGTTTGCCGCATTTCGACACTCGAACAGAGGTTTTCTCCCATGACCGCATCCCCCAAGACCTTCTCCGCCGCCATCCTTGCCGGCGCTGTTGCCACGGCCATCTCGGCCGCCGCCGTCGTCCAGCCGGCGTCCGCCGCCGAGCAGGTGAAGTGCTACGGCGTCTCGCTGGCCGGCGAGAACGACTGCGCCGCCGGGGCCGGCACCTCCTGCGCCGGCACCTCCAAGGTCGACTACCAGGGCAACGCCTGGAAGCTGGTGCCGAAGGGCACCTGCGAGACCACCGAACTGCCCGAGGGCCGCAAGGGCAGCCTTGAGCCGCTCAAGCGCGACGTGCCGGCATAAGCCGCCATCCGGAACCGTCACGCATTGGGGGGCAGCATGACCCTGGCATTTGACGCCGGCCCTGCGGTGCGGGGCAGACAGAGCGACCCGATCCCGGCCTCGGCCGGGGTCGGGCTGAAGCCGCAGCACGGCCGCGAGATCTTCGAGACGCCGCACGACATTGGCTTCTTCGAGTTCCACGCCGAGAACTACATGTGTGCCGGAGGGCCGCCGCACCGGCTGCTTTCCGCCGTGCGGGAGCGGTTTGCCCTCTCCATGCACGGGGTCGGGCTGTCGATCGGGGGCGAGGGACCGCTCGACCGGGAGCACCTTCAACGGCTCGCCGATCTCAATGACCGCTACCGGCCGGAACTGTTTTCCGAGCATCTCGCCTGGTCGAGCCATGGCGGCACGTTCTTCAACGACCTGTTGCCGCTTCCATATAACGCAGCGACGCTTCAACGGGTCGCAGCCCATATCGACGAGGTCCAGGCGTTCCTCAACCGACGGATGTTGCTGGAAAATCCGTCGAGCTACGTGACGTTTTCGCAAAGTACCTGGGCGGAGACCGACTTCCTCGCCGAACTTGTCCGGCGCACGGGCTGCGGGCTGCTGCTCGACGTCAACAACGTCCATGTCTCCGCCGCCAACCAGGGTTTTGACGCGCTTTCCTATCTGGAGGCGTTTCCGCTCGATGCCGTCGGCGAGATCCACTTGGCCGGCCACGCCACGGAGACGGAGGCAGACGGCAGCCGCGTCCTCATCGACGCCCATGACCGAGCCGTCGCCGATCCCGTCTGGGCGCTCTACGGGGCGGTGCTCGACCGCACCGGCCCGGTGCCGACGCTGATCGAATGGGACAACGACGTGCCGGCGTTTCCGGTGCTCGCCGCCGAGGCGGCGCGGGCGGCGGCAGTGCTCGAGGCCCATGGCGGCGGGGTCGTGACCGCGCAACGCGCTGCCGGGGTCTGAGATGGAGCAGGAATTCGCCGCCGCATTGCTTGACCCGGACCGCTCGGCGCCAGCCGGCCTCGGGGCGCGGCCGACGCGCCTTTCCATCCATCGCAACAATGTGGTCTCCGGTCTCGTCGACCATCTGGCGGCAATCCTTCCGGCCGCCTCGCGTATCGTCGGCGAGGACTTCTTCCGCGCCGCCGCCGGCGTCTTCGTGCGGGCCGCGCCGCCGTCCTCGCCGTTGATGTTCGCCTATGGCGCGGGCTTTCCGATGTTCCTGGAAGGCTTTCCCCCAGCCAAAGGCGTTGCCTATCTCGCCGATGTGGCGCGGTTGGAATGGGCCGTCTATGACGCGCTCCATGCGGCCGACGCGGCACCGCTCGATCCGAACGCGCTCGCCGATGTGCCGCCGGAGGGGCTCGACAGCGTGCGCTTCCGCTTCCATCCGGCTACGCGCGTCATCGTTTCTGGCTATCCGGTGGTCAGCCTCTTTCGCGCCAATCGTGGGGCCGATCCGGACGGCCCTTTGAAACTTTCAGCCGAGGGGGAGGGGGCGCTGGTGACGCGGCCGGAGGTGGAGGTCGCGGTGCATGCTGTCTCGCCGGCAACGGCAGCGTTTTTCGCCGCGCTTCAGGACGGCGCACCGCTCGGGCCGGCCGCTGCCGCCGGCCTTCAGGCCGATCCCGCCTTCGACCTTGCCGCAAGCCTTTCCCTTCTTCTCACCACCGGCGCTGCAACGGCGCTCGATTATTTCAAGGAGTGATTGCCATGCTCGCCCGCCTTGTTGCCCTTCAGGAACGGGCCTTCGCCGCGCTTGAGCGCGCCCTCGGCCCCTCGGTCCTGCCGCTCATCGCCCGGCTCGTCTTTGCCTCCGCGCTGCTCCTCTATTACCTCAACTCCGCCTACACCAAGGTCGGCTCGGGCTTTCCGGAGATGTTCGTGCCCCAGGTCGGCGCCTATGCGCAGATCGTCCCGAAGGTCGCCGAAGGCGCCGGCTACGACGTCTCGCAGATCGCCTTCTTTCCCTATGGCCTTATCGTCTGGGCCGGGACCTATGCGGAATTCTTCCTGCCGGTGCTGATCGTTCTCGGCCTCTTCACCCGCCTTGCCAGCCTCGGCATGATCGGCTTCATCGTCGTCCAGAGCATCGTCGACGTCACCGCGCACGGGCTCGATGCCGCGACCATCGGCCTGCCCTTCGACCGCTTCCCGGACGGCATGATCGCCGACCAGCGGCTGTTCTGGGTGTTCGTCCTCGTCGTCCTCGTCCTCCGCGGCGGTGGACGGCTGTCGCTGGACGGCTTGCTGGCACGGCGCGAACGGTCCACCGCCCAGCCCTGGTAGGATGCGGCGCGAATGGCGGAATTGCCGCACCGCCGCAAAAATCGTCGCCCCGGGAGCCTCGCCGACCTTGCCAACGGCCGGCGCGGCTGGCATGTCTCCGGCTTCCATGTTTGTACGAGAGCCGTAATGTTTTTCGCCAGCGACAACTGGGCCGGCGCGTCGGAAAAGGTCGCCGAGGCGCTTGCCGCGGCAGGCGCCGGACCGGCCCCGGCCTATGGCAATGACGAGGTGACGACGGCCGCCGCCGCGCGATTCTCGGAGATCTTCGAGCGCGACGTCGCGGTCTATTTCGTCGCCACCGGCACGGCCGCCAACGCGCTGGCGCTCGCCTCCGCAACGCCGGCCGGCGGCATCGTCTTCTGCCACTCCGAGGCCCATATCGCGGTCGACGAATGCTGCGCCCCGGAGTTCTTTTCCGGCGGCGGCAAGCTCAATCCCATCGCCGGTCCTGCCGGTCTCCTGACGCCGGAGGGCTTTGCCGAGGCGCTCGCAAAGGTGCCGGACGGCGATGTCCACCACGGCCGCGTCGCCGCCGTCAGCCTCAGCCAGGCCACGGAAGCCGGCACGGTCTACGACACCGCCGACGTCGCCCGGATCGCCGACCTTGCCCATGGCCGCGGCATGACCGTCCACATGGACGGCGCGCGCTTTGCCAATGCGCTCGTCGCAACGGGGCAGACACCCGCCGAGATGACCTGGAAGGCCGGCGTCGATGTGATGTCCTTCGGCGCGACCAAGAACGGCTGCTGGTGCGCGGAGGCCGTCGTCTTCTTCGATCCCACACGCGGCAGCGATTTTCCCTACCTGCGCAAGCGCGCCGGGCACCTCTTTTCCAAGAGCCGGTTCGTCGCTGCCCAGTTCCTTGCCTATTTCGACGACGACCACTGGCTGGAGAACGCCCGCCACGCCAACGCCATGGCGGCGCGGATTGCGGCGGGCATCGATGCGGCCCCCGCGGCGCGGCTTGCCTGGCGGCCGCAGTCGAACGAGGTCTTTGGCATCTTCACCGACGAGGCCCTCAGCCAACTGTCTGCCGCCGGCATCGACGTCCACCAGTGGCCGTCCCATGCCGCGCCCGGGTCGGACGGTCCCAATGCGGGCGAAAAGCTCGTCCGGCTGGTGACGAGTTTCCGCACAACCGAAGACGAGGTGTCGCGTTTCGTCTCGGAGGTGTCTTTAATAGCTGCGTAGGTCGGGCCGGACGGCGTCCTCCCGCGCCTCTTTGCCCGCCGCCATCTGGAGAACTTGAGCGTTGCCGAGCCGCCTTTCCGGACCCGTTCTTTGCCTTCTTGCCGCGGCGGCGCTGCTTGCCGGCTGCGCCAGCCTGCCGGAGCGCACGGCGGTGCCGGAAAACGCCGTCGGCATTGCCTCCGTCAGCGGCTATGCGGCCGACGACAAGATCCGCTACTGGGCCGACGACCGGCTGTCGGTTTCCGAGCGGGCCGAATGGCGCAAGCTCTATGTGGCGGCGGCGCAGAAGCGCAACCGGGCGATCGCCAACTATCTGGTGCTGTCCGGCGGCGGCGGCGACGGCGCCTTCGGGGCCGGGTTCCTCACCGGCTGGACGGAGGCCGGCACGCGGCCGGAATTCGACATCGTCACCGGCATCAGCATCGGCGCCCTCGTTGCGCCCTACGCCTTCATCGGCAGTTCCGAGGACCCTGAGCTGCAAGGCATGTTCGCCGGCTTCGACGGCTACGACTTCTATGCCAAGGAGAACATCCAGAAGGTCATCGTCGGCGAGGTGCAGTCGGACGACAATCCGCTGCGCCGGGACGTGGAAAAGCGGGTCACGGACGAACTGCTCGATGCGGTCGCGGCGGAATATGCCCGCGGACGCCTGCTCTTTGTCGGCACCACCAATCTCGATGCCCAGCGCACGGTGATGTGGAACCTCGGCGCGATCGCCGCCAGCAACCGTCCCGACCGGCGCGAGCTCTTCGTCGACGTGCTTTTGGCGGCCGCCTCCATCCCCGTCGTCCTGCCGGCCGTGCCGATCACGGTGAAGGCCGGAAACGCTTCCTATGTGGAGCTGCATGTGGATGCCGGCACCCAGACCGAGGCCTTCTTTGCGCCGCCCCAGGTCTCCATGCGCGACGTCGACCGGGCGCTCGGCCGGGAACGGCGGCACAATCTCTACATCATCCGCAACGACAAGCTGGCGCCGGAATATTCGGCCATCGAGAACGAACCCTTCGACATCGCACGGCGGTCGCTGTCGACGCTCCTGAAGGCCCATGCGGTCGCCGACCTCTACCGCATCTACACGATTGCGCAACGCGACGGGGTCGCCTACCGGATGGCGAGCATCCCGGCCGGCACAAAGACGGGCACGCTCGGCGAGTTCGATCCGAAACGGCTGAAGAAGCTGTTTGTCCTCGGCCGCGACCTCGCCCGCAAGGGCTACGCCTGGAAGCGCAAGCCGCCGGGGCTCCGGACGCATTGATTTTGGTGCGTTCAGGCGCCACGCAGGCTGACGGCGCAACGGCGCCAGCGCGCATTTGCGCTTGCGACGCCTGACGGCGTCGAGTGTGCGCGCCATCGGTTCTGGGTGTTGTTAGAGCGGCCTCCCTTCCAGGTGTCGTTGCCGTCCTCATCCCGTGCCCGTCTGCGTGTGCGGCTCTGCTCCGGCATATCCACCCCCTCCGCGTCACCACCGTGCTTGACACGGTGGTCCATGATGACGTGCGGCAAATATCAGCCTAAGAGATTGAAAATAAAGGCCTTATGGATTGCCGGGTCAAGCCCGGCAATGACGCATGAGAGAGGTTCAGACAAAGAGCGAGTCCGCGTCCGCTTCGCCTGATTGCTCGGCAACACTCTGTTTTTCTGTGAGTTTTTGGGCCATGAGTCGCCCTGAACCGGACAGTAGTGGGTCAAGCCCGGCAACGTCGCGGAGGTTGGGGCGACTTGAGGAGGGCAGCCACAGGCCGGCGACCTGGTGCGCCTGCGATGCCTGACGGCGTCGGGCGTGCGCCACATCTGTCATCCCAAACGAAAAGCGCCCCGGAGGACCTCCGGGGCGCCGACGTTTTCAGGACTTTGGAGTCAGGACAGGCGCTGCCGTTAGGCGGCGTCGACCGTCTTGGCTTCCAGTTCCTTCACCTGACCGGAGCCGATCGCGATCTTGCGCGGCTTCATCGACTCGGGAAGCTCGCGCTTCAGGTCGATGTGCAAGAGGCCGTTCTCGAGCTGGGCGCCGTTCACCTGGACGTAATCGGCGAGCTGGAAGCGGCGTTCGAAGGCGCGCGAGGCAATGCCGCGATAGAGCACTTCGCCCTTGTCGGACTCTTCGGTCTTTTCGCCCTTCACCGTGAGCACGTTCTCCTTGGCCTCGATCGACAGATCGGCGTCGGAGAAGCCGGCGACGGCCATCGAGATCCGATAGGCGTTCTCGCCGGTGCGTTCGATGTTGTAGGGCGGGTAGCTGGCGTTGCCGTTCTCGCCCGCGGTCATGGAATCGAGCATGGAAAACAGCCGATCGAAACCGACGGTGGAACGATAAAGCGGGCTAAAGTCGACGTGATGCATCTCAAGTCCTCCTGAGTGTTGAGCGACTTAACTTCACTGCATCCTCAATGTGCCCCTCCGGTCTGGCAGGGACGGGATGCCCGCGGCCCCTTCGTGGCGACCGCGTGATCCTCAAATGGTGATCGTCAAAATGGCTGTCAAGATTTTTGCGCGTCGTTTCGCGCGCGGCCGGGCGACCTGTGCGGCCGCGCGCGGATTTCCGCGAACGACGCCCGATATGAACGCCAGATGAACGGCGGTTTCCGGTTCCGTTCAGACGGTTTGCGGCATTGTCACGATCAACGGATGAAGAGAGGCCCCGAGCGGCCCGGAAGGGAACCCGATGACCCGGCCCGGCGTTTTTCGTGCAAGTGCCGTTGGCGCCGCTTTCGGCGCAATCGTGATCGGCCTTGCCGGAGCCGGCAACCCGGCCATTGCACTGTCCGGGACGGGGCCTATCCGTCTCGATGCGGTGCGCTCGGCTACCGCCACGCGGCTTTCCGCCGACGAGGTGCTGGTGCAGCTCGGCTGGCGTGGGTTTTCCGCCTTTTCCGAGCCGCGTCTTGTCGGCCGGGCCTGGCGGGTTGCGGCCACCAACCGCCGCGGCAGGCGCGTCGTCGTCATGGTCGATGCCTATTCCGGCGTCGTCCTGCATCGCAGCGGCGCCCACGGGGCGCCTCTGATCAACAGAATTCCGCCGAAAGGCGGATAGAAAAGGCCACACGTCGCATCAGCCCCTGCCGGCGTTTGGTCTCGGCCGGTGCCCGCCCAAGGCACCGGCTTTTTCTTTTCCGCAGTCCTTTCCCGGTGGCGCCCGGCTTGCCAAAAGGGCGCCGGTGGCGATCAGCGCCATGCCCAGCCCCTCCCGGAGGCTCGGGATATCGGCGAAAATGAGCGCTCCCCAGACTGCGGCGAACAGCAGATAAGTGTTGTCGAAGACGCCGATGATGTCCGGCGGGCCGAGCCGGTAGGCAAGGGCGACCGAGACCGTGATGACCGCAAGGAGGACGCCGAGGGCGGCCATGAGGAGCCAGTCCTCAAGGCCGAGCGGCGGCCAGACGGCCAGCACGAAGCCGGCCCCGGGTCCCGGGTCGATGAGCGCTAGGGCAAGGATCGCGAGGCCGCCGCCGGCCATCAGGGTCAGATTGAGGGCTTGCGCCATCGCCAGCGGCGATTCCCCGCGGCAGCGGCTCCAGGTGATGATGCCGGCAAGGGCATAGAGGAAGGCGGCGGCAAGCGGCAGGACGACGACCGGCGAGACGGTCCCAAGACCTGGATTGATGGCGATGAGGACGCCGGCAAGGCCGATGACGACCGCACTCCAGCGCCGCAACCCAAGCGGTTCCTTCAGGACGAGCCACGACAGCACCGCCATCCACATCGGCGCGGTGTAGTAGCAGGCGGCGGCGAGCGCGAAGGACATGGCGGGAAGGGCGGCGTAGTAGCAGAGCCACATGCCTGTGAGGCAGAGGCTGCGCAGCAAAACCCAGCCCGGCCGGACGGGCCGCATGCGGCGGAGGCTCGATGTCGCCGCGACGGCGCCCGCAATCAGGATCGCGGCAAAGGCGGAGCGGATGAGGACGAGCTGGCCGAGGCCCATTCGCTCGCCGGCAAGCTTCACCAGGGCATCCGACAGCGACAGCAGAAACACCGCCCCAGTAATGGAGAGGATGCCGAGGGTGGGGTGGCCGGCCGCCGGCGCGTTGCGCAGTTTCCATTCCATCAGGTATGGAAAGCAGGTTCAATCTGCTGTTAAAAATGACTTCTTGTCATCAATGCATGAAAAAAAGTCATGGATTACTTCAGTCGAGCTTTGCCGCCGCTCTCGCGCCTTCGGCCTTTCGAGGCGGCCGCGCGGCTGGAAAGCTTCACCTTGGCGGCGGTCGAACTCGGGCTCACCCAGACCGCCGTCAGCAAGCAGATTTCCCTCCTGGAAGCCGATCTCGGGACCGTTCTCTTTGAGCGCCGGAACCGGGCCGTGTTCCTGACCGAGGAGGGGCGCCGGTTCGGGCGCATCGTCACGGCGGCCCTTGCCGAGATCGCTGCGGAGGCCGCCCATCTGCGCGGCGCATCGCTGCCGGGCGGGCTGGTGCTGCACTGCCAGCTCTGCGAGGCGTTCTACTGGCTGATGCCGCGGCTGTCGCTCTTCCACGAGCGGCATCCCGGCATCGAACTGCGCGTCGTCAGCGCGCTGGAGCCGCTGACGGCGGCGCGCGAGCCCTTCGACGTCGCGATCCAGACGACGGGGCGCCCGTCCGGCTCGGCGCGGCTCGCCTTCACGGCCGCCGACGAGGTCTTTCCGGTCTGTGCGCCGCAGGTGCTGGAAGGGGCGGATCTGCCGCTGGCACCGCAAGAGCTGTCAGCCTTCCCACTGCTCTCGCACCGGGTCGTGCCGCAGGACTGGATGGACTGGCCCGACTGGTTCGCGGCCATCGGCGCCCCGGTTCCCACCGATCTTCGGCCGACCCATTTCGACAGCTTTCCGCTCGTTGTCCAGGCCGCCGTCGCCGGGCAGGGGATCGCCCTCGGCTGGCGGCGCACCGTCGATAGCATGCTCGCCGAGGGCAAGCTGATCCGCCCCTGCGCGGACGTCGTCAAACGCCCGAGCGAACTCTCCGTCTTCCGCGGCAGCCGCCGGGGCGGGCATGCGGAGACGCGAGCGCTGCTGGATTGGCTGGGTGAGGAGCTGGCGCAGCCGCTGTGATCGGTGACGGCGGCACGGCGAATTTCGCAACGGATGCCGTCACTTGTTTCCCGGACATCGGTCCATGGCCGTATTCCCCGGCGCGCTTTTGCAGTAAGGTGCGGCCAAATCCTGTCAGTCCTGCCCCGAGAGCCCATGCCCGAGCCCGCCAAGACGATGCTTTACGATTGCCGCGACAATCCGGTGCCGGCCGGTGCCGAGGTCTGGACGCTGACGACGCGCGACGGCATCACGCTGCGCGGGGCGCGCTGGCCGAGTGCGGTGTCGCGCCATCGCGGCACGGTCTGCCTGTTGCACGGGCGGGCCGAGTTCATCGAGAAATATTACGAGGTCATCCACGACCTGCAGGCGCGCGGCTTTGAGGTCGCGACCGTCGACTGGCGCGGGCAGGGGGGCTCGCAGCGGCTGCTCTCCAACCCGCGGCGCGGCCATGTGGACGATTTCTATGACTACGAGTTCGATCTCGATGCGTTCCTCGAAAAGGTCGAGGCCTCCTGCCGGCCGCCTTTTTTCGCGCTTGGCCATTCCACCGGCGGGGCGGTTCTCCTGCGCGCCGCGCGCCGGCTCGGCGGGCGCATCCGGCGGATGGTGCTGACCTCGCCGCTTATCGATTTCGGCCCGCTGCCGCTGCCGCCGGCCCTGATCGGCCCGCTTTCCGGCACGCTTTCCTATCTCGGCCTCGGCACGCTGTTCGTGCCCGGCGGCAAGGTCACCGACATCTACCAGATCCCGTTCGAGGACAATCTCCTGACCTCGGACCCGGACCGCTACGGGCGCACCCAGACCGTGGTCGCGGCGCGGCCGGATCTCGCGCTCGGCGCGCCGACCGTCGGCTGGCTCTACGCCGCGTGCCGGACGGTCTCGCTCTTCAAGCGGACCGACTTTCCGCCGACGGTCAACGTGCCGACACTGATCCTGACGGCCGGCGGTGACAAGGTCGTCTCGGTGCGGGCCCAGGAGGAGCTGGCGCTGTGCCTGCGCGGCGGCGGGCACCTCTTCGTCGCCGGCTCCAAGCACGAGCTGATGATGGAGCGGGACGTGTTCCGGAACCAGTTCTGGGCCGTGTTCGACGCCTATATTCCGGGCTCGGACGCCGACCGGGAGGCGAAGATGCCGAAGGTCGTCGCCAAGGCCGCGACCGGATAGGCGAGATCGGTTAGCCCGACAGCTTCTTCAGCACCTGCTCGTGCAGGCGCGGGTCGCCGGAGGCGACGACCTGGCCGCCGGAGCCGGCCGGTCCACCACTCCAGTCGGTGACGACGCCGCCGGCGCCTTCCACGATCGGGATCAGCGGCGCGATGTCCTGGATCTTCAGGCCCGCCTCGACGACCAGATCCGCCTGGCCGGCGGCAAGCACGCAATAGCCGTAGCAGTCGGTGCCGAAGCGGGTGAGCTTTGCCGCGCGCGACACGGCGTCGAAGGCCGGGCGCTCGGCATCGGAGAAGAAATCCGGTCCGGTGGAGAGCAGCGCGGCATCGGCAAGGTCCGGGCAGGGGCGGGTCTTCAGCGGCGTCTCGGTGCCGCCATGCGTCAGCACCGCCGTCTCGCAGTCGCCGAAGAAGGTCTCGCCGACGAAGGGCTGGTGCATCATGCCGATGCGCGGCCGGCCGCCCTCCATGCGCCCGATGAGGACGCCCCAGGTCGGCAGGCCGACGATGAAGCCGCGGGTGCCGTCGATCGGATCGAGGATCCAGACCGCATCCGCATCGCCCCGCTCCAGCCCGTGCTCCTCGCCGTCGATGCCGTCCTCGGGGAACCGCTCGGCGATCAGCCGGCGCATCGCCGCCTCCGCCGCCCGGTCCGCCTCGGTCACCGGATCGAAGGCGGTTTCGTCCTTGTTGTCGACTCGGGACAAATTCCGAAAGCGCGGAAGAATCTCGTCCGAGGCCGCTTTCGCGAGTGCTTCGCAGAAGAATTTCAGTTGATCTGAGGCTAGCATATCAGCCATGCAAAGTGCGCAATGCTTCGGGTTTTCACGGACATTCGTCTACCATACCGTCAAAAACTGTCCAATAAAATTATTTAAAATCAAACAGTTGCGACGTATGGCTGTTTTTCAGGCAGTTTCAACCCCAGGGTAAATTTCGCCCAAAATTTGCTTTTGAGGCGCGTTCGGCGCGCGATGCGACGTGACGGCACTTGACCTTTTTGCGCTGCACTTTCATATTTGTGCAGTGCGGTACGACGCTGTCGTATCGCTGCCCTCCTTGGGCGTTTCCTCCCTAGACTTGGGCCGCCTCTTGCAAAAGAGAGCGGCCCCTTTTCTTTTCCGGCCCTCATTTCTCTGAAGTCTGCTGTTCGCGGCGTTGCCCGTGCGCCTATTCGGCCGCCTGGGACTGGGGGATGAACCCTCCCAGATCGATATCGGCCATGGCGTCGATGAAGGTGGCGATGTCGCGCTCCAGGCGCCCCCATCCGGCGGCCCGCTCATAGGTCCGCTCGTCCATGTAGAGCGCGCGGTTGACCTCGACCTGCAGGGCGTGCAGCCCCTGGGCCGGGCGGCCGTAATGCTCGGTGATGAAGCCGCCGGCATAGGGCTTGTTGCGGGCGACCGAGTAGCCGAGGCCGCGCAGGACCCGCGCGGCGGTATCGGAGACGATGTCGCTGCAGGAAGTGCCGAAGCGGTCGCCGATGACGAAGTCGGGCCGGCGCCAGCGGTCCTGGCCGCGCACGACCGAGGGCATCGAATGGCAGTCGATCAGCACCGCATGGCCGAAGCGCACATGGGTCTCGGCGAGAATGCGCCTCAGGGCCGCGTGGTAGGGCTTGTAGAGCATCTCGATGCGCCGCATGGCGTCCGACAGCGGCAGCCGGTCGATATAGATCTCCTGGCGCTCCGCGACGATGCGCGCGATCGTGCCGAGGCCGCTGGCGACCCGCGGCGAGCGGCTGTTGGCGTAGCGCGGCAGCTCGCCGTCGATCATCGCCGGGTCAAGCTCGTAGGGCTCGCGGTTGACGTCGAGATAGGCGCGGGGGAAGCGGGCCCTGAGCATCGGCGCACCGCGCGCGATCGCCGCCGCAAACAGCTCGTCGACGAAGGAATCCTCGGACCGGCGGATGGTGTTCTCGCACAGCCGCGAGGCTTCCAGGAACGCTTCCGGGTAGTCGTGGCCCGAGTGCGGCGAATTGAAGACGAAGGGAATCTCGTGTGCGGCCGGGCGGATCACATCGAAGGGTGGACTGTCGTCGAAATTTTCGATGATCTTCATCGCGTCTGTTTGCTATTCTGCCGGACCGGGTGAAGGGATGGAACGCATGGTTAATTCCGCGCATGGTGCCAAGAACGCGCGGCGCTGTCCATCGCTGCCTGCAATCGGCGCCGGTTTCACCGGTTATTTACCAGACCGGCGGTCTAATGGGGCGACAACGGACGGCAGAGGCCGGCAAAGATAATCAAAATCGGAACAGGTACCTGAATGTCGCGGATACTCCTTGCCGAAGACGACAACGATATGCGTCGTTTTCTCACCAAAGCCCTCCAGACTGCGGGCTATGACGTCATCTCTTTCGACAACGGCCGCAGTGCCTATGAGCGGGTGCGCGAGGAACCGTTCACGCTGCTCCTGACCGACATCGTCATGCCGGAGATGGACGGCATCGAGCTCGCCCGCCGGGCGACCCAGCTCGATCCGGACCTGAAGGTGATGTTCATCACCGGCTTTGCCGCCGTCGCGCTCAATCCGGATTCCAACGCCCCCAAGGATGCCAAGGTGCTCTCCAAGCCCTTCCATCTGCGCGAGCTCGTCAACGAGGTCGAGCGGCTGCTGGCGGCCTGATCCTGCGCTTGCCGGCACCTGGCGCGGGCGGCAAAACGTCCGCGAAAAGGTTTCCCGCCTTTCGGGTCTTGCACGGCGCAACGAAGCCGGCTATATCCCCCGAACGTCGTCCCGGCGACGCCAAAACCCCGGGTTTTGGGCGGTTAGCTCAGCGGGAGAGCACTACGTTGACATCGTAGGGGTCACTGGTTCAATCCCAGTACCGCCCACCATTTTCTCTCTTTTTTGTCTCACGGCCGAGCGTTCGCTAACGCTCACTGGCCTGCGACGGCGCCTCGCATCGGCTCGGGCGGCTGTTCGCCTTGCGAGCCCTGCGGGCTCGTTTTTTTTTGTTTCACGGCAGGCTCGCTTCGCTCGCGCCCGCGACGGCGCGCGTTTTCGCGCGGCGCCCGTTCGGGCTTGCGAGCGCTTTGCGCTCGGTTATTTGTCTCGCGGCCGGCCGGCTTTGATCACGCCTGTTTCGTGCGGCCTGGCGGTCGCTCTTGCGCGCCCGCGCGGGCGCGGTTTCTTCGTTCATGGCAAGCTTGCTTTGCTCTCTGCCGCCGGGAAAGGTGCCGCCGGCCCGCCTTCCGCGGCGCGCGCGCCGGGGCGTTCAGCCTTTTCCGGCCCATTCCGAACCGGTTTTCATGACGTGCCCGATTGACTGGAATGAAATTTGTTATAACGTGTAACATATCTCAGCAATGCGACGGACGGTCTTGAGCGTTGCGGGAGCCAGGGGAGCCGGCATGCGCCGGTCAAAAAAGGAGCTGAAAATGATGAAATCACTGATGAGGGCGACTGCGGCCGGCATTCTTCTGAGCGCTGCCGCCATGGTCCCCGCCCATGCGGAATTCGGCGAGACCCTCGCCGCCGTCAAGGAGCGCGGCGCGCTCGCCTGCACCGGCCACAACGGTTCCTATCTCGGCCTTGCCGAGGTCGACGACAAGGGCAACTGGAAGGGCTTCGACATCGATCTGTGCCGTGCCGTCGCCACGGCGATCTTCGGTGACTATGAAGACCACCTGAAGATCCTGCCGACGAGCTGGGCCCAGCGCTGGCCGGCGATCCAGTCCGGCGAGTTGGACGTCATCATCAAGGCGACCGGCTGGACCATGGGCCGCGACACCGAACTCGGCCTGCAGTTCTCCAACATCTACATGATGGCGCCGATCAAGATGCTGGTTCGCAAGGACCTGGGCGCCAAGTCGGTCAAGGACCTGGACGGCGGTTCCGTCTGCGTGCCGGCCGGCACCTCCACCGAGCGGTCCGTCGCCGAGTATCTCAAGGCGAATGACGTGACCATGGAGTTCGTCACCACCGAAAAGACCGAGGAGAGCGAGGCGGCGTACCTTTCCGGCCGTTGCGACGTGTTCGCCCAGTGGGACGTGCAGCTCGCCGTGCTGCGCCTCAAGGCGGACGATCCGAGCGCCCATGTCATCCTGCCCGACACCGTCTCCGCCGAGCCGGTGGCCATGGCCGTGCGCCAGGGCGACGACGGCTGGCTCGACATCATGAACTTCACCCTGTCGGCGCTGCTCGCGGCCGAGGAAAACGGCATCACCAGCGAGAATGTCGACGAGATGAAGGCCAATCCGCCGACCCCGGTGGTCGGCAAGCTGCTCGGCGCCACCCCCGGCATCGGCACCCGCATGGGCCTATCCGACGACTGGGCCTACAACGTCATCAAGAAGCTCGGCAACTACGACGAGATGTTCGAGCGCAATCTCGGCCAGGGCTCGCCCTACAAGCTGGAACGCGGCATCAACTCGCTTTGGAGCGACGGCGGCGTTCTGTTCCCGATCCTGGTAGACTGATCAGAAAGGCAGGGCCGGCGATCGCGCCGGCCCTCGCTTTGCAGAGATGATAGCTGCGCACAGAATGACACGGGACCGGCTCGTCACCCTCCTTGCCTCAAGGCACTTTCAGGCAGTCGTTGCGGCGATCGTCGTCGTCGTGCTCGCGGGCCTCATCTATGCCGGCCAGCAGGAGCTGATGGCCAAGGGGATCGTCTCCGGCTTCGATTTCCTGTGGCGCAGCACCGGCTGGGACATCGGCTTCTCCCTCATTCCCTATTCGATCAGCGACCCCTACTGGAAGGTGCTGCTGATCGGGCTGATGAACACCCTGTTCCTCGGCTTTGCGGGCCTGGCGCTCGCCACCCTCGTCGGCGTCCTCGTCGGCGTCGCCCGGACCTCGCACAATCCGGTCCTCAACGCGATCGGCACGATCTATGTGGAAACGTTCCGCAACGTGCCGCTGATCCTGCAGGCGTTCTTCTGGTACGCCGTCTATACCCATCTGCCGCCGCCGCGCCGCGCCATCGAATTCGGCGACGCGATCTTCCTCAGCGCCCGCGGCATCTATCTTCCGGGCTTCAACATCTCCAACGGCGCGATCGCGATCTGTGCCGTGCTGCTGGTCGTCGGCATCGTTGCCGCGCTCTGGCTGATCTCGTCACGGCGCCTGACGGGCTGGGCCGAGGCTCGGCGGCTGCCGCTGGCGGGCCTGGCGCTGGTCGTCGCCGCCATTGCCATCTTTCTCGTCGGCGAGGCCGGGCGGATCGCGGACCAGCCGGTGATCAGCATGCCTGAGCTGCGCGGCCTCAACATCCGCGGCGGGCTGCGGCTGACGTCGGAGTTCGCGGCGCTGCTCACGGCCATGTCGCTCTATGGCGGCGCCTATCTCGGCGAGATCATCCGCGCCGGCTTCCTGTCGATCCCCAAGGGGCAGATCGAGGCGGCCAAGGCGCTTGGGTTCAGGCCGTTCCACATCTTCACGCTGGTGCGGTTGCCGCTCGCCATCCGCGCCATCCTGCCGACGCTCACCAACCAGTATGTCTGGCTGATCAAGGCGACCACGCTCGGCATCGCCGTCGGCTTTTCCGACTTCTTCCTCGTCATTTCCACCTCGATCAACCAGAGCGGCCAGACCGTGGAGCTCCTCCTCATCCTGATGGGCGGGTTCCTCCTCATCAACTACACGATCGGCACGGTCATGAACGCCATCAACCGGTCGATCGCGATCAAGGGCCAGGGGACGCGCAAGTGACGATCATGCTGTGCGAGGGGATCTTTCCACATGGCTGACACCATGCTGCGGACGTCCGGCGTTTCGATGGAGCCGCCGCGCCAGAGCGCGCTGGAAAAGTTCCGCGCCGACTATTTCGGCCGGCCGTCCGACGTCATCCTCACCCTCGGCGGCACCGCGCTCCTCGTCTATATCGGCTGGACCCTCTTCCAGTGGGCGATCCTTGATGCGGCGTTCTCGGCCGATGTCGGGCCGAAGGCCTGCGAGGCCAAGGCCGGTGCCTGCTGGTCGGTGATCGCGGCGCGCTGGCGGCTGATGTTCTTCGGGCTCTACCCTTACGAGGAGCACTGGCGGTCGGGCCTCGCCTGCGCCATCGCCATCGGCGTCGCGATCCTGTCCTGTGTGCCCTATTTCTGGGCCGCCAAAAGGCTCGCCATCGCCTGGGTGCTCGGCTTTGCCGCCTTCGTCATCCTGATGCGCGGCGGCATCTTCGGCCTCTCCGAAGTCACGGAAGAGCAGTGGGGCGGGCTGTCGCTGACGATCTTCATCTTTGCCGCCGTCGCGCTCATCGGCATGCCGTTGTCGATCCTGCTCGCCCTGATGCGGCGCTCCTCCACGCCGTTCGTCTCCGTGCCGGTCGGCCTCCTCATCGACACGGTGCGCTCGCTGCCGCTGATCACCATCCTCTTCACCGTTGCCGTTGTCGTGCCGATCCTGGTACCGAGCTGGCTGCAGGGCGAAAAGCTCTACCGGGTGATCGCCGGCATGGCGCTGTTCTTTGCCGCCTACCAGGCCGAGATCATCCGCAGTGGCATCCAGTCGCTTTCCTCGGGCCAGGACGAGGCGGGCCGGACCCTCGGGCTCACCTACTGGCAGCGGATGATCTACATCGTCCTGCCCCAGGCGTTCCGCCGCGCATTGCCGCCGACGATCAACCAGATGGTCATCACCTTCAAGGAGACCTCGCTGATCATCATCGTCGGCCTGTTCGAGTTCCTCGCCTCCGGCAATGCGGCCTACGGGTCGGGCGAATGGGCGTTCGCCTATGTCGAGGTCTACGTCTTCATCGCCTTCGTCTATTTCGTCTTCGTGTTCAGCCTGTCGCGCTACGGCGCCTATCTGGAACGCCGCATGCGCATCGCGCAGCACTGAGTGGGAATTGACCAAATGCTCGCAACCGGCCCCCACGCCATCCGGGTGGATCGCCTCAACAAGTATTACAATGCCCACCACGCCCTGAAGGACGTCAGCCTGACCGTGGAGAACGGCGAGCGGATCGTCATCTGCGGGCCGTCCGGGTCCGGCAAGTCGACGCTGATCCGCTGCATCAGCCGGCTGGAGGACCACCAGTCCGGCGACATCACCGTGCTCGGGCACCGGATCGGCCATGACGAGGTCAGCGAGGCCCGCATCCACCGCGAGGTCGGGATGGTGTTCCAGCACTTCAACCTGTTCCCGCACATGACGATCCTGGAGAACTGCACGCTGGCGCCGATCCGGGTGCGCAAGATGTCGCGCGCGGACGCCGAGGCGCGGGCGATGCAGTTCCTGGAGCGGGTGCACATTCCCGAACAGGCGCACAAATATCCGGGCGAACTTTCGGGCGGCCAGCAGCAGCGGGTGGCGATCGCCCGCTCGCTCTGCATGATGCCGCAGATCATGCTGTTCGACGAACCGACCTCCGCCCTCGACCCGGAGATGATCGCCGAGGTGCTCGACGTGATGATCGAGCTCGCCTCCGACGGCCTGACGATGATTTGCGTTACCCACGAGATGGGCTTTGCCCGCAAGGCGGCGGACCGCGTCATCTTCATGGACAAGGGCGAGATCGTCGAGGAGGCGCCCCCGGAGGTCTTCTTCTCCGCTCCCCGACACCAAAGAACGAAGGATTTTCTCGGGCAGATCTTGTCGCACTGAGGTGTTGCTGTGGACAGTCCTAATGGTAGGGCATCCGTTATATGATATACGACGCAAACGATTTCCCGAGAACGACTTTCCGCGAGGCAAAAACCGGCATGTCATCTACTCTTGAAAGCTTCAGGCCGGTCGAGCGCAAGGAAACGCTCGGGACACTGGTTCGCGAACAGCTCCGCTCCGCCATCATGGCGGGTCAGTTCATGCCCGGCGAGAAGCTGACGATTCGCGCCGTCGCCAAGGCGCTCGACGTCAGCCTGACGCCGGCCCGCGAGGCGCTGTTCAACCTCGTTGCCGAAGGGGCGCTGGAAACCCAGCCGAACGGCACCGTCTGCGTTCCCGAAATGGACGAGAATCGGCTGATCGAGATCACCAAGATCCGCATCAACCTGGAAGGCCTTGCCGCCCGCGAGGCGGCGCCGCGGCTGTCGCCGGAGCTCGTCACCAGGCTTGAGGACACCAACGAAAAGCTGATCGAGGCCGACGAGGCGCGGGACTACACGGCGCTCCGGACGCTCAACTGGCAGTTCCACTTCGCCATCTACGAGGCGGCCCAGATGCCGCAGCTCTGCAAGATGATCGAATCCTGCTGGCTGATGATCGGCTCCTATCTGAACGTCCTCTACCCCGATTACGGCCAGGTGAATGTGGGCATCGACATCCACCGCGAGATCATCAAGGCGGTGAAGGCGCGGGATGCAGAGAAGCTTGAGGCGACCATCGCGCTGGACATCCGCACCGCCGGTGACTGGCTTGCCGAGATGATCCGCAAGCGCGGGGCCGACTAGGTCCACAAGTACGGCCGGGCCGGCCTTCGTCCGCGAATCGCCCGTTTCCCGGCGGCTCCCCGGTCCGGACGGGTTTTTTCGCCGGCTGGGCGCTACGCTTCCGGCTGCGGTCTTTCCTTTCATCACGACGACTGTCTTCGGCTTGCGGATGTCCTTTCGCGGCCAGTTTGCCCTTGCGGCTTTTTGAAGTTATGTGTTACATGTTATAACAAAATAACGCGGAAAAGGCCGGATGAAGAACTCACCGTCGATCGACGAACAAATTGAAATATTTCGAAAAATGCATGTGGTGCGGCAGCTTGAGGAAAAGCTGGGAGCCCTGCACAAGGAAGGCAAGACGCGCGGCCCGATCCATCGCTGCGACGGCCAGGAGGCGATCGGCGTTGCCGCGACGGCGATGCTTGACGACACCGACTATGTGATGAGCACGCACCGGGGCCACGCCCACTACATCGGCAAGGGGCTCGACGTCTATCCGGTGGTCGCCGAGATCTTCGGGCGCGAGACCGGGAGTTGCGCGGGCCGGGCCGGCCACATGCTGGTCGCCGATGCCTCCAAGGGCATGATCGGCGGCAACGCCATCGTCGGCGCCAGCATTCCGGCGGCAACGGGCGCGGCGCTCTCCAACCAGGTGCTCGGCCGCGACGCGGTCTCCATGTGCATCTTCGGCGATGGCGCGGCGCAGACCGGCATCTGCCACGAGGCGATGAACATGGCCGCTCTCTGGAAGCTGCCGATCGTCTTCGTGCTGGAGCACAACCAGTTCGGCCTCACGGTCGATACCGACATGCAGTCGCCCATCGACGATCTCAGCATCCGCGCCGCCGGCTACGGCATGCCCTCGGAGATCGTCGACGGTAACGATCCGGTCGCCGTCTACCGGGCGGTCGGGGCGATGGTCGAGCGCGCCCGGCGCGGCGAGGGGCCGGGCATGGTCGAGGCCAAGACCTATCGCCTGGAAGGCTTTTCGACCTCCGACATGGGCGGCTACCAGAAGGACGAGGACATCGCCGCCTGGAAGGCGCGCGACCCCCTGAAGATCGCCTTCGACCAGCTCAAGGCCGAGGTCGGCGAGGACAAGCTGAAGACCATCGAGGCGGAGGCCGTCGCCGAGGTGGAAGCCGCCTTTGAGAAGGCGCTCTCTGATCCGTTCCCGGAATTCGAACTCTTCGATGCCAGCGCGGCATACAGTGAGGTTGTGTAATGGCGTTGATGCGGTATGCCGAGGCGCTGAACGCGGCGCTTCGCGAGGAAATGACGCGCGATCCGTCGGTCTTTCTGTTCGGCGAGGACATCGGCCGCTATGGCGGCGTCTTCAAGGTAACGCGCGGCCTGCAGGAGGAGTTCGGCTTCAACCGGGTGCGCGACACCCCGATCTCCGAACAGGCGATGACGGCGATGGCCGTGACGGCGGCGATGACCGGCACAAGGCCGGTGCTTGAGATCATGTATGCGGACTTCATGCCGCTGACGCTCGACGCGCTCGTCAACCAGGCCTCGATCTACGAATATATCTGGAACGGCCAGGTGAAGATGCCCTTCGTCCTGCGCACGCAGGGCGGCGGCGGCGCGGGGGCCGCGGCCCAGCACTCCAAGTCGCTCGATTCCATGGTCGCGCACATCCCCGGCATCAAGGTGGTCGCGCCGTCGACCCCGGCCGACGCCAAGGGGCTCCTGAAATCGGCGATCCGCGACGACCAGCCGGTGGTCTTCCTGGAGCACAAGCTGCTCTACAACATGCGCGGCGAGGTGCCGGAGGGCGACGACGTGCTGGTACCGCTCGGCGCCGCCTCGCTCGCCCGAGAAGGCACGGACGTCTCCATCTTTGCGACCTCGCGCATGGTGCATGAGAGCCTGAAGGCGGCTGAGGCGCTCGCCGAGAAGGGTATTTCCGCCGAGGTGATCGATCTCCGGTCGCTGAAGCCGCTCGACCTCAACGCCATCAAGAAATCCATCGCCAAGACCAACAACGCCGTCGTCGTCAACGAGGGCTGGAATTTCTGCGGCTATGCGGCGGAGATCTCGGCGACGATCATGGACCATTGCTTCGACGATCTCGATGCGCCGGTGGCCCGGGTGACCATGCCCGACATGCCGATCCCCTACAGCGAGCCGCTGGAAATGGCGGTGCTTCCGAACGCGGAAAAGATCGTCGCCGCGTCGCTGCAAACGCTCGCCTGAGGAGGGGACAATGACCCATCCGATCACGCTGGAAAGCGCCGGCGGCGAATATATGGAAAGCGTCGTCGTCGTCGAATGGACCAAGAAGCCCGGCGAGGCGGTCGCCGAGGGCGAGGTCGTCGTCGTCGTGGAGACCGCCAAGGCGGCCACGGAAATCCCGGCGCCGCATGCCGGCTATTTGCAGGAGATCCTGTTCCAGCCCGGCGAGGAGGCCGATATCGGCGCCGTCCTCGGCCGCATCGGCGACGAGAAGTCTGCGAGCACGCCGGCGCCCGCCGAGAGCGCTGCGCCGACGCCGAAGGCCGCCGACGAGGCGCCGGTGTCGACGGCACCCGCGGCCTCCAAGGGCGGCGCGCGGGTCGTCGCGACGCCGCTCGCCCGGCGCGTCGCCAAGGAGCGCGGCATCGACCTCCACGACATTCGCGGCACGGGCCCCCGCGGCCGCATCAAGCTGCGGGATGTCGAGGCGGCAAAGGCCGCGCCGAAGCCGGCCGCTGCCGCGCCGCAGGATGCCGCAGGACCGGCCCGTGACGGTGTCCCGGTCGTCTTCCTGCACGGGTTCGGGGCCGACAGGACGGCGTGGAGCCGGGTCGTGCCGCTCGTCGACCGTGCCATCAAGCCGATCCTGATCGAGTTGCCGGGGCACGGATCGTCAACAGATGGCGCCATCACCCGGTTCGACGATCTCGTCGATGCCGTCGCAGCCGAGCTCGACGACAAAGGCATTACGGCCGCCCATTTCGTCGGCCATTCCCTCGGCGGCGCCGTCGCGCTCGCGCTGTGCGGCCTTGGCCGGGTCGCGGTCCATTCCCTCTGCCTGATCGCGCCGGCCGGGCTCGGCCCCGAGATCAATGGCGGCTTCCTCGATGGCATGGCCAATGCGCAGAGTGCCGAGAGCCTGGAGCCGTGGCTCGATGCCATGACGGGAACCGACTTCACCCTGCAGAGCGGCTATGCGCGCACGGTATTGCGCCAGTGGCAGGCAAGGGATACGCAAAAGACCCTAGCCGAGATGGCCGACGGCCTTTTCCCGGGGAATACGCAATCGATGCGGCTGGCGCCCGTCCTTGCCGACCTGGCGATCCCGGCAAAGGTGCTGTGGGGGCTCGATGACCGGATCATCCCGTCCGCCCACGCCTTTGCGGCATCGGCCGGTGTCGGCCTCCATCTCATGAAGGGAACGGGGCACGTGCCGCACATGGAACAGCCGGCGCTGACGGCGCGGCTCATCAACGAGCTGACGCGGGCCGGATAGGAGGCTCTGTGGCTAAGAAGGTTCTGCTTGTCGGTTGCGGCAATATGGGGTTCGCGATGTTGCAAGGCTGGCTCGCCCTGCAGCCGTCGCCCGAGATCACCGTCGTGGAGCCCGCCGCCCCGTTGCGCCAGCGGATCTCCGACCTCGCCGTTTCGGCCCTTGCGTCGGCGGACGACCTTGCCGCGGATTACTGGCCGGACATCGTCGTCCTTGCGGTCAAGCCGCAGATGTTCGCCGGCGTCCTGCCGGACTATGCCCGGTTCGCCGGTCCGTCGACGCTGTTCGTCTCGATCGCCGCGGGCGTCACCACCGCCACCATTGCCGGACTGACCAGAGCGGATGCGGCCATCGTGCGCTGCATGCCGAACACGCCGGCCGCGATCGGCCATGGCGTGATGGCGCTCTATGCCAACGGCCAGGTGAGCGCGGAGCAGGCCGAGGCCGCGGCAACGCTCCTTGCCGCCTGCGGCACGGTCGTCGCCATCGAAGACGAGGCCCTGATGGACGCCGTCACGGCGGTCTCCGGCTCCGGACCCGCCTATGTCTTCCATTTCATCGAGGCGCTTTCGGAGGCCGCGCGCAAGGTCGGCCTGCCGGACGATCTGGCGGACCTGATGGCGCTCAAGACGGTGGAAGGCGCCGCACGGCTCGCCGCGACCAGCGACGATGCGCCCGGGACGCTGCGCGAGAAGGTGACCAGCCCGGGCGGTACGACGGCGGCTGCGCTCGGCGTGCTGATGGGCGAGGGCGCCCTGTCGACGCTCCTCGGCGATGCCGTCGAAGCCGCCCGCGACCGTTCCGTAGAGCTCGGAAAATCCGAGTGACCAGTCCCGGTGCGGCCGGCGAACCGGACACCTCTCGCAACATAAAAACAATCTCGCCCCCGGCCGGCACGAATGTCGTCGCCGGGGTGCTGCTGCTCGTCCTTGCGACCATCATCTTCGCCTGCCAGGACGCCATCACCAAGCATCTGGTGGCGTCCTATCCGGTCACCTTCATCCTCGTCATCCGCTATTGGTTCTTCGGCGCCTTCGGGCTTGGCCTCGCCGCGCGCCAGCCGGGCCTCCACATCGCCTTCAAGAGCCGACGGCCGGTGTTGCAGATCGGGCGCGGGATCCTGCTCGTCCTCGAAATCGGCCTGATGGCGCTTGCCTACCGCACCCTCGGTCTCGCCGAGACCATGACGCTGTTCATGTGCTATCCGCTGATGGCGACGGCGCTTGCCGCCGTGCTCCTTCGCGAGCCGGTCGGCTGGCGGCGCTGGGTGTCGGTCGCCGTCGGCTTCGTCGGCATCGTCATCATCCTCAGGCCCGGCGCGGGGGTTGTCGATGTCGGTGCGGTGTACGTTCTGATCTCGGCGCTGATCTATGCGGTCTACCAGATCCTCACCCGGCTCTGCGGCAATGACGACAGCCCGTCGACGTCGTTCCTCTATGTCAGCATGGTCGGGGCCGTCATGATGACGGTGGTCGCGCCGTTCGCCTGGACCACCATCACCTTTGAGGACGGCGCCTGGCTGGCGGTCCTCTGCGCCATGTCGATGGGAGGCCATTATTCGCTGATCCGGGCCCTCAGCATCGCGCCGGCCGGCCTCCTGCAGCCGTTCAACTACCTGCAGCTCGTCTGGGCCGTCATCGTCGGCTGGCTCGTCTTTAACGACATGCCCGATGCCTGGGCGTTTGCCGGCGGCGCGCTGATCGTCGGCAGCGGCCTGTTCGTTGCCTATCGCGAGCGGGTGCGGGCCCGCGCGGCGGCTCGGGCCTGAGCTAAAAATCGCCGATAATCGCCGGCATGAGGCTCTTGTAATTTGATATAACATATTTCATAGTTCGGGAAATCCGAACGCAAGGCAGGTGGACATGCAGGAAAAACGGAAATCGGTTCTCATCACGGGTGCGGGCAGCGGCATCGGGCGCGCGGCGGCCCTGCGCTTCAACGCCGAGGGCTATGGCGTCTGCCTGTTCGACATCAACGAGGCGGCTGCCAAGGAGGTAGCTGCCGAATTGAACCCGGAGATCGGTTCGCTGTGCGTGACCGGATCGGTCACCGAACTCTCCGACATGACCGATGCGGTCGCGGCGACGAAGGACATGTTCGGCACGCTCGATGCCATCGTTACGTCTGCCGGCGTCGTCAAGGTGGAGCCCGCGGTCGATGCCGATCCGGAGTTCTTCCGCAAGACGATGGAAATCAACGTCATGGGCACCTGGTTCACGGCCCAGGCGGCGGGCCGGGTGATGATCGAGCAGGGCCATGGCGCGATCGTCATGATCGGCTCGGTCTATGGCGCCGGCGGTGCGCCGCAGCGCACGGCCTATTGCGCCTCCAAGGGCGCGGTCCACAATCTGGTGCGCAGCCTTGCCGTGGAATGGGGCCCGTCCGGCGTCCGCGTCAACGCCGTCGCGCCGACCGGCGTGCGCACGCCGATGGTGCAGGACCTCATCGACCGCGGCATCTACGACCTTGCCGGCGTCGAGGGCAGGGCGCCGCTGCGCCGTCTCGCCGAGCCCGAAGAGGTCGCCGCCGCCTGCTATTTCCTCGCCAGCGACGAGGCCCGCATGACCACCGGCACCATCCTTCCCGTCGACGGCGGCTGGATCGCCAACGGCTACACCCTGGGCAAGCGCGACTGATGGCGGGCGATCCGGATATCCTCATCTTCAAGGTCGAGGGCGTGGAGCGGGAGATCCTGCTCGACGGCTCGAAATGTCCGGCAACGCTCGCCAAGGTGAAGGCGGCGCTGCCGGCGACCGTCGACATCCACTGCGCCAAGATCGCCGGCAGCCACATCATGTGGCCGGTGCCGTTCGTGGAAGCCGTGGAGAACGCCTCCGACGTGCTCGACATGCCAGCCGGCTCGTTCTTCTTCTGGCCGGAGCGGCAATATCTGGAAATCACCTACGACGCGCTGCAGGCGGAAACGGCCGCGGTCAACTATCTCGGCCGGCTTCGCGGCGACGTTGCCTGGCTGCGCGACTATGCCGACCGCCAGCGCCAGGGTCAGGGTACGGCCATCTTCAAGGCCGAGGTCTATCTGAAGGACGCCCCCGCCGATGCGGCACCCGAGCCGGACGAAGCCGACGACGGCAGTGCCCTTGCCGGCGTCCGCGCCGCGCGCCGGGCGGTCTGGGCGGCCCAGCCGTCGGACGTTGCCGGATTGCTGGGCCGCCGCGGCCTCAACATCCCCTTCGGTCCGCTCTCCATGGCCGAAGGCGAATTGCGCAAGCTGCACGAGCTGCTGTGGCGGCTGTGGAATGCGGGCGGTGAAATCATCGATACCGAAAAGATGGCGATCGCACGCTTTGCAACGCATGCGGCCATCACCCGCGTCGGCGGCTTCTGCCACATGGGCGAGACCGCCGCGGTGCTGGAAAAGCTCATCGTCGCGCTCGGCGACGGCGCCGCCCGGCTCGATGACGTCCTCGTCGAAGGCATTCTCTACAGCGGCCGGATGGCAGCCTGGCTCGACCTCTACATCCAATGGTGGCCGATCAACGAAATGACGTTGAAGACGCTTGAGGCTGCCGACAACTCTCTCGGAAAGGCATGACAATGACCGCAAAACGCCAGAACATCTCGTCCGGATCGAAATTCGAGGAAGCCTTCGGCTATTCGCGCGCGGTCAAGGTCGGCGAGACGGTCTATATCTCCGGCACCATCGGCATGAATTTCGCAACCGGCGAGGTCTCCCCCGATCCGGTCGAGCAGCTCCGCCAGGTCATCAGGAACATCGAGCCGGCGCTCAAGGAGGCCGGTGCGAGCCTCAAGGACGTGGTCCAGATCACGACCTATGTGACGGCGCCGGAGGTGTTCCAGGCGATCGGTCCGGAACTCGGCAAGATCTTCGGCGACATCCGCCCGACCAACGCGGCGCTCGTCGTCGAATTCCCGGTGCCGGACGTGACGGTCGAAATTTCGGCGACCGCCGTCATCGGCTGCGGCAGCTAAGGGAGACCCCATGGCCGACGCAGAAACGATCACCCACGGCGACCTCGTCTATCGGATCATCCCGCTCGGCGAGACCCTGGCCCTTGCCGAGGAACTCAGGACCTCCGGCAAGAAGTGGCATTCCCATGTCCTCTCGCCGGGCTGCCTGCACAACCCCAAGCCCGAGCAGTACGGCCTCGTCATCGAGGACGACAGCGAGGACATCACCTATCTCGCCCACTCCGTCGGCTTTCCGGAGGAGGACAAGGTGCTGGTGAAGATCCTGCACGGCGACGACATCCTCGATGCCTCCAAATCGGGCGGCGACAATGCGGCTGTTGCGGCCTCGACCCTGTTGCCGAAGGTCCGGGAGATCGATGCCTCGGGCGCGACGTGGCATCACCACATGCATTTCCCGACCTGCAGCTTCAATCCCCACCGCGGCAAGTGGTCGATCTCGGTGGAGGACGGCAAGGGCGGCGTCTTTTCGGAAACCTATGACGAGGAGCCGGTCGACGTCCTGCGCGAGATCGAGGTGATCTATTTCCGCCATCTCGACGCCAAAACCAAAGACGGATAAACGGCAACGACAAGAGCGGCGTCCGAGAACGCCGCCTCCCGATAAACGCATAAAGAACATGTCCTCCAGCATGCGCTGGCCCGACCGGCGGTCGGGCCGGCACTTTTTCAGGAAAGGTTCGGGTCATGGGATCTGCCCTCGACCGCATCGATGTGAAAATGCAAGGGGTCCTGTGGGCCGGGACCGCCAAGGAAAAGCCGTTTTCCAGCATGCCGCTGGAGGCCGACAAGGACGTTGACCTCGTTGTCGTCGGGGCCGGGTTTGCGGGCCTCACGATCGCCCGCTACGCGGCAAAGGCCGGGCTGTCCGTCGTCGTCCTGGAGGCCGGCATCGTCGGCGTCGGCGCCTCCGGGCGCACCGGCGGCTACGCGGTTCCGCATTTCCCGGGCGCGAAAAAGCCGAGCGACGTGGAAAAGCTGCTCGGCAAGAAAAAGGCCGACAAGCTGATCTCACTGGTCGCCGGCGGGCCGACCTGGATGTTCGATGAGATCGAGCGATACCAGATCGCCTGCGACCCGCTCCGAAAGGGCTGGGCGCAGCCGGCCCATTCGCAAAAGGCGATGGCCAAGGTCAAAGCCGTCTTTGATGAATGGAAGGCGCTCGGCCAGGACGTCGAGTGGATCGAGGGTGCGGACGTCAAGGCGACGCTCGGCGCCTCCGGCTATCTCGGCGCCTGGCGCAATCCGACCGGCGGTGCGGTGCAGCCCTTCGCGCTCTGCCTCGGCCTTGCCCGCGCCGCGACCCAGGAAGGCGCCGTCATCCACGAGAAGAGCCCGGTCACCCGGGTCCGGCACCAGGACGGCAAGGCGACGGTGCAGTGTAACGGCCATGTCGCGACGGCGAAAAAGGTCGTCATCGCCACCAACGGCTATACCGACCCGCTGACGCCGAACCTGGAAAAATCCGGCATTGCCGTCAGGCTCTTCCACTGCGCGACGGAACCGTTGTCGGAGGAGGTGCTCGACACCATCCTGCCGCAGCGCACCTGCTTCACCGACCTGCGCAAGTCCGGCGGCTTCTGCCGCTGCGATCCGGACGGGCGGATCATCTCCGGCGGCGCGGTGTTCTCCGTGCCGGGCGCGGAGGGCTACGGCCTTGGCCATGCCCGCAAGCGCATGTACACCCTGTTCCCGGAACTGGAACGGGTGAACCCGAAGATCGAGACCTATTGGGAAGGCTACTGCTCGATCACCGACAGCTACCTGCCGTCGTTCCAGGTCGTCGACAGGGACATCTTCTCGCTGATCGGCTTTTCCACCCGCGGCGTCGCGCTCGCCCAGACCATGGGCAAGATCGTCGGCGAGTTCGCCGCCGACCAATGCACGCTCGACGACATCCCACTGGAGGTCGTGGAGGGGACGCGCAGCATCTCCATGCACGGCGTCAAGGAGCGGGTCGGCCGGCTGATCTTCCCGTACTACCAGGCGATGGACCGCTTCGGCCTGTCCTGAGGCGGCGGCCGGCTCCGGCCACCGCAGCCGAGCTTTGCGCCGGCGCCCGATCGCAGGGCGTCGGACGCCCCTATCATACTTTGGTATTGCCCGGTGCGGCATTCGGCCCTACATGTGCGGTGCTGATTACAGGCTCGCCGGACCCGCGCCCTCCCGGCCGGTCGCGCGGTGGGCCACCGCTACGGAATCTCCGGCATGGATGCCCGCGTCCCGACATCTGCGAATGATCCCGGTCTTCCCGAGAGGACCCTGCTGGCGCCGCTCGCCGAGCTGGTGATCTCCTCGGAGGACTGGCTGCTTGAGCGCATGTACCGGCACTTCCGGGAGCAGGGCTATGCGGCCTACAGCTCGACCCTGACGGAGGCCTGGCGCACGGCCGTGCGCGGCGTCTCGCAGACGATCGTCGATGCCCTTGCGCTCTACGATGCGCCGCCGGACCTGCCGGCCGAGCTCGACTATATCCGGGATTCGGTGGCCCAGTACGGCGTCGACAAGGCCGGCGCCCACCGCGCCCGCGGCGTGCCGCTGGTGATGTATCTCGGCGGCCTCAAATACTATCGCCAGACCTATGTGGATCTCGTTGAGGAATCCGGCCTCGATCCGGAGGCGGTCCATGTCTGCCGGCAGTTCGTCCACCGGGTGTTCGACCGCATCGAGCTCGGCCTTTGCGGCGAATGGTTCGGCCTTGCCGAGACCGACCGTTTGCGCGAATTCCAGCAGCGCAATGCCGAGCTCACCCGCGAAAAGCTCAAATACCTGACGATCTTCGAGAGCCTGCGCGACCCGGTCATTCTGCTCGACCGAAGCGGCCGGATCGAGAACATGAACAATGCGGCCTGCGAGATCTTCGGCATCGGCGCCACGCCGGGCACGGTCTATTACGGCGAGGCGAACCTGGCGCATCTGACCGCCGGCCTCGGCGACCTGTTGTCGGTGGAGGATGCCGGCACCGATGTGGAGCGCACGCTGCAGACCCGCCACGGGCCGCGCCGGTTCACCGTCAAGCGGCGGCCGATGCTCGATATCTCCGAATCCTTCCTCGGCGCCGTCGTCATCCTCACCGACATTTCCGACTATCGCGGCGCGCTGGAGGAGGCCGAGCGGGCCAATTCGGCCAAGTCCGAATTCGTTGCCGCCGTCAGCCACGAGCTGAAGACCCCGATCCACGGCATTCTCGGCATGGCCGAGCTGTTGCAGTCGTCGACGCTGAGCCATGGCCAGCACAGCCAGATCGAGGCCATCTCGGCCTCCGGCGAGGCGCTGCTGGCGCTGCTCAACGACGTCCTTGACCTGTCCAAGATCGAGGCCGGCCGGCTGGAACTGGAGGCGATCGAGTTCGACCTCGACCACCTGCTCGACGGAACCAGGGCGCTGATGCAGCATCAGGCGTTCCGCAAGGGCCTCGATTTCACCATCCGCCAGGGCAAGGGCGTGCCGAAGCGGCTGCGCGGCGATCCGGCCAAGCTCGGCCAGGTGCTGCTCAACCTCGTCGGCAACGCCATCAAGTTCACCGACGAAGGCCATGTGTCGCTTGAGGTGAGCGCGCTGAAAACGGACAAGGTCGGCCAGGCGCGGCTGCGCTTCGTCGTGGAGGACACCGGCATCGGCATTTCGCCGGCGGCGCGCGACCGGCTGTTCCAGCCGTTCTCGCAAGGGGATCTCTCGATCTCCCGGCGCTATGGTGGCACCGGCCTCGGCCTCGTCATCTCCAAGCGCATCGTCGAGGCCTTCGGCGGCACCGTCGGCGTCGATTCGGTCGAAGGACAGGGCAGCGCCTTCTGGTTCGAGATCGAGCTGCCGCGGGCACAGCGCCGGGCGGCGCCGCGGATGTCCGTCGAGCAATCCCTGCTGCCGTCGCTCTCGATCCTTGCGGCCGAGGACAACGACGTCAACGCCATGGTGCTGACCGGTTTCCTGGAACTGGAAGGTCACCGGGTGACGCGGGTGCGCGACGGCGCGGCGGCGGTCGCACGGGCCGCCAAGGGCGATTTCGACGTCATTCTCATGGATCTGCGCATGCCCGGCATGGACGGGGCGGAGGCGGCGCGCCGGATTCGTGCGCTCGACGATCCGCACCGCTCGGCGGTGCCGATCCTGGCGGTCACCGCCAACACCCAGCGTGCGCGGCTGGCGGAATGCCTCGAGGCCGGCATGGACGGCTATGTGGCCAAGCCCTACCGGCGCGAGGAACTGGGCATTGCCCTGCGCGGCATCGTGCCTGCCGGGCGGCCCGAAGAGGCGGCCGGGCCGCAAACGGGCCCGCTCATCGACGAGACCATACTCACCGACCATGCGGGCCTGCTCGGATGTGACCTCGTGGAGGAGATCATCGAGGCGGTGCGGGAGTCGACCGGACTGCTGGTCGCCGAGATGCGCGAGGCGGCGGATGCCGGGGACCGCGTGCGCGTCGGCGACAAGGCCCATGCGCTGAAGAGTGCAGCGGCCAATGTCGGGCTGACCGCGCTTGCCGAAATGGCGGCGACGCTCGAGGCGACGGCCCAGAACGGCGGCGACCTGATCATGGTCGCGACCCTTGAGACGGCGCGCGCCAATGCGCTTGCCGCACTCGACGTGGTCTGGGAACGTCTCTGCAAGAAACGCTAAAGCATGTTGCGTTTTTTCTGAAACACGCAACATGCTTTAGGTCTTTGTTTTGACGCGAATTCTTTTCCAAAAAGTCTATCAGCTTTTTGGAAAAGCGCTCTAGGGGCGCCGCCGGGCAGCGTTCCGCTCAGGTGACGTTGGCCGCGAACCGGTAGCCGACGCCGTGCTCGGTCAGCACGATCCGCGGATCGTTCGGGTCGCTCTCGATCTTCTTGCGCAACCTGCCGACCAGGACGTCGACGCTGCGGTCGTTCGGCGCCCATTCCCGGTGGCTGACGCCGCCCAGAAGGGCGTCACGGGTCAACACCGTCTGCGGATTGCGGAGAAATGCCGCCAGGAGCTCGAACTCGGCGCGGGTCAGCTTGACCTCGCACCCGTTCGGGTTTCTCACGCGGCGCTGGCCGAAATTCACGCACCAGCCTTCGAAGTGCCGGACCTCCTCCTGGGTGGCCTGGGGCGCCGGTGCCCTGGTGCGGCGCAGCACCGTGCGCGCCCGGGCGAGCAGGTCGCGCGGATTGTAGGGCTTGGTGACGTAGTGGTCGGCGCCGGTCTCCAGGCCGATGATCTGGTCGACCTCGTCGGCCTGGCTGGTGACGATGATGATGCCGACATCGGAGCGGTCGCGAATCTCGCGCGTCAGGGTCAGGCCGTCCTTGCCCGGCAGGCGGACGTCGAGAAGTACCAGGTCGACCGTGTCGCGGGCAAAGACCGCCCACATCTGGTCGCCGCTCTCGGCCGTGCTGACCCGGAACCCCTCCTTGGAGAAGTAAGCGGAGAGCATCGTTCTCGTGGAGAGTTCATCTTCAACGATCAGGACATGCTGGCGATCGTCCACGGGTTGTCCCCTCGCTGCGTTTGTTACACCCCTGTTACATATTATTACGGTTCGTTCAAGCGGGGCGGGAAGCTCGTTTACATCCGATTCCTATGTCGGTGGCCAACGGTCTCAAAGACCGATTCAAAGACCAAAAAAAAGGCCTCCACATGCCTACCGAAAGCCTCGACAAAGCTGCCGCGGCCGTTCCCGATCCGGCGTTCTACCAATGGCTCGCGGGCCTGTTCATCCGCGAGCAGACCGAAGAGACGCTCGCCGTCCTGAAGGCGCCGGAAACCCGCACCGAATTCCATGACCTCGCCGCCGGCAACGACGTGCTTCGCGGCCGCCTCAACCGGCTGATCGACGTTGCCGCCAATCCGGCCGACCCGCAGGACCAGGTGCTCGATCTGGCGTCCGCCTATGCGCGCCTGTTCCTTGGCGCGGGCGGATCGCGCGAGGGCGTGCCGCCCTACGAGTCGGTCTATACCGGCGCCGACGGACGGCTCTATCAGGAAGCGACCGCCGAAATGGAGGCGCTCCTGAAGGAGCAGGGGCTGTGGCTTGCCGACCGGCGCGAGCCGGCCGACCACATCGCCGTGGAACTGGAGCTGCTCGCCCAGTTGACCGCCCGGGCGGCGGACGACGCCGATGCGGCGGCCCGCCGGCGCACCCTGCTTGGCGACCATCTCCTCGTCTGGGCCTGGGAATTCTGCGACCTCTGCCGCGATCGCGACCGCAGCGGCTTCTATGCGGCTGCGGCGGAAGTGCTGCGCACGCTGCTGGAAGCGGAAGAGCGGGCCCTGAAGGCGCACTGAAACACCGCCCGGCGGCACGCCGGCCGGCCGCCGGTCGTTCTCCTCGATTTATCGAAGGTCGGCAGACCATTTCGATTGGCACGACCGAAAGCGGCGTGCCCTGACTGAGAAGGAAAGGGATACCCATGACCAGTCACCCGATCACACAAGTCTCGCGCCGCTCGGTGCTGAAGGGCCTCACCGCCCTCGGTGCCGGCACGCTTCTGGTGCCGTCCGTGCTGCGCCAGGCCTATGCCGCGGCGGTGACCGACGGCGAGGTCGTCACCGGCTCGCATTTCGGCGTTCACTACGCCAAGGTCGAGGGCGGCAAGCTCGTCGCCGTGCGTCCGCACGAAGCCGACCTGGCTCCGGTCGAGCAGGGAACGACGCTGGTCGACTGGGCGTATTCGCCGACCCGCATCAAATATCCGATGGTCCGCAAGGGCTTCCTGAAGGACGGCGCCAACAGCGACCGCAGCGAGCGCGGCAAGGGCGAGTTCGTGCGCGTGTCCTGGGACGAGGCGCTCGATCTCGTCGCCAGCGAACTGAAGCGCGTCAAGGACGAGCATGGCAACGGCGCGATCTATGGCGGCTCCTATGGCTGGCGCACGCCGGCGATGCTGCACAACTGCTTCAACAACCTCTATCGGCTGCTGAACCTCAATGGCGGCTTCGTCGACGACGTCAACACGTACTCCACGGGCGCGATCCGCGTGATCCTGCCCTATGTGATCGGCACTTCCTATTACGACTCCTCGACCTGGCCGAGCATCATCGAGAACACCGAACAGATCGTCTTCTGGGGTTCCGATCCCGCCGTCTGCTGCCGCATCGGCTGGTCGGTTCCGAACCATGCCGGCCTCAAATACCTTGAGGAGTACAAGGCGACCGGCAAGCCGTCGATTTCGGTCAACCCGATCAACACCGAGACCGCCAAGCTGCTCGGCTCCGACTGGGTGGCCCCGCGTCCGGGCACCGACGTTGCCATGATGCTCGGCATCGCCCACACGCTGCTGACGGAAGACCTGCACGACAAGGAGTTCCTGGCCAATTACTGCACCGGCTTTGAGGAATTCTCCGCCTATCTGAAGGGCGAGCCCGACGGCACCGAAAAGACCGCCGAGTGGGCCGCCGAGATCTGCGGCGTCAGCGCCGACAAGCTGAAGGAAATGGCCCGGTCCATGGCCTCCAAGCGCACGCTGATCACCATGGGCTGGTCGATCCAGCGCCAGGACCATGGCGAGCAGGGTCCGTGGATGGCCCATACGCTGGCCTGCATGCTCGGCTATATCGGCCAGCCGGGCGGCGGCGCCGACTTCACCCTGCATTATGGCAGCTACGGCACGCCGAAGGGCAACGGCCCGTCTTTCGCCGGCTTCCCGGCGGGCGAGGCCTCCAAGGACGTTCCCGCGCCGATCCCGTGCTCGCGCGTGCCGTGGGCGCTGGCCAATGCGGGTGAGAAATACGACTACAACGGCCAGGAATACACCACGCCGGATCTGCGGCTGGTGATCTGGGCCGGCGGCAACCCGTTCCACCACCACCAGGATCGCAACCAGCAGATCGACTTCTGGCAGAAGCCGGAGACGATCATCATCAGCGACATCAACTGGACGCAGTCGGCCCGGTTCGCTGACATCGTGCTGCCGATCTCGACGCTGTTCGAACGCAACGACATCTGCAACATCAGTGAGCAGAATGCCGGCCTGTGCGCGATGCAGCAGGCGATCGAGCCGCTGTTTGAGTCCAAGACCGACTTCTGGGTCTATTCCCAGGTGGCCAAGCGCCTCGGCTTCGAGGCGGAATACACCGACGGCATGGACGAGATGGGCTGGCTCAAGCACATCTACGACGAAGGCGTTGCCAAGGCGGCGGAAAAGGGCATCGAGAGCCCGGACTTCGATACCTTCTGGAACGAAAAGAAGGTGTGGATGTACGACGTCACCGACGAGAAGCGCAACTACGTGCAGTTCGCCAAGTTCCGCGAGGATCCGCTGCTCAATCCGGTGGCGACCCCGTCCGGCATGTTCGAGATCCTGTCGCGCAAGATCGCCGGCTACAATTACGACGACTGCCCGGGCCATCCGACCTGGATGGAGCCGTTCGAGCGGCTCGGCGGTGCCATGTCGGACAAGTATCCGCTGCACATGACCTCGTCGCATCCGGACTATCGTCTGCACTCGCAGCTCGATAACGCCGAGCTTCGGCACAAATACGAGGTGAAGGGCCGCGAGCCGGTCTGGATCCACCCCGATGCGGCCGAGGCCCGCGGCATCGCCGACGGCGACGTGGTGCGCATCTTCAACGACCGCGGTGCGGTCCTGGCCGGTGCGGTCGTCACCGACCGGATGAAGAGCGACGTGATCCGCCTGCAGGAAGGCGCCTGGTACGACCCGGCCGAGCCGGGCGAGAAGGGCTCGCTGTGCAAGCACGGCGATCCGAACGTGCTGACCTTCGACAAGGGCACGTCCAAGCTCGCCCAGGGCAACTGCGCCCACACCGCGCTGGTGGAGATCGAGAAATACACCGGAGACCTTCCGACCATCACTACCTTCGAGCCGGTCGCCTAAGACCGGATACGCAAGCGATTGGAGCGGGCGCCTTCTGGCGCCCGTTCTTCCGGGGACACCCTGCTACACTGGAAATTGAGACATGATCCGCAAATGGTGGAATATGCTGTGGTCCCGCACGACGTCCTTTCGCCTGGGCGTGGTGCTGATCATCGGCGGTATTGGTGGCGTCGTCTTCTGGGGCGGCTTCAACACCTTCATGGAGTATACGAACACCATGGAGTTCTGCATCTCGTGCCATGAGATGCGCGACAACGTCTATGCCGAGTACACCCAGACCGTTCACTACAAGAATGCCTCGGGCGTGCGCGCCATCTGCTCCGACTGCCATGTGCCGAAACCCTGGACGGCCAAGCTGATCCGCAAGATCCAGGCCTCCAACGAACTCTACCACAAGCTGATCGGCAGCATCGACACCAAGGAGAAGTTCGAGGCAACCCGGCTGGAGATGGCGGAGCGGGTCTGGGCGACTATGAAGTCGAACGACTCCCGCGAATGCCGCAACTGCCATTCCTTCGAGACCATGGATTTCCACAAGCAGCGGGAGACCGCGGCCAAGCAGATGCAGGAGGCCATGAAGAACGGCGATACCTGCATCGACTGCCACAAGGGTATCGCCCACCACAAGCCGGACATGGCCAAGCGCGCGCGCCAGGAAGCGGCCGCCTTCATGGCCAGGACCGAGGACCTGACGGGCGACCATGTCTGGGCCAAGCGGACGACGGGCCTGGTCGCCGAGCCTGCGGAAGACGCCAGCAAGCTGGCAACCGTTCTGGTCGGCGTCGGCATGACCCGGCTGGAGACCAGCGGCGACTACGTCAAGGTGCGGGTCGAGGGCTGGCAGGCGGGCCAGGTCGTGCGCGGCCAGTATGCGGGCTTTGGGCTGCGCGCCCTCAACCTGTCGATCTCGGCAAGCGCCCTCGACCAGGTCAAGAAGGGCGAGAGCCGCTTCTACGAGGACGGCAACCAGGACTGGGTCCGGACCTCGCTGGACGGCTGGATCAAGGCCGCCGACCTGACCGCCGACGACCAGATGCTGTGGTCGATCGCCGACCGGACGTTCTCCAGCCAGTGCGGCGCCTGCCATTCGCCGCCGGACCCGGCCTCGCGCGATGCGCTTGCCTGGCAGACGGACGTCGACACCTACGCCCCGCGGACCAGCCTGACGCCGGAGGAAAAACGCTTCGTCCTGCGCTACCTGCAGGTCCATGGCGCCGGCTCCAAGGAAGCCATGGCGATCAACTGACCGGTAGGCACCCCGTCAAACAGCAGGCCGCCCGGAGCGATCCGGGCGGCTTTTTTGTGCGGCGAGGGCGGGATGGGTGACACAGCCTGCCGCCGGGGCAGGCCCGGCGCGTCACCTCTTCGGGCTTTGCGTGCGCGTCCGCGACGGCTTGCGCTTGTGCCAGCGGGAGGGCTCGAAATCGCGGTGGTAGATGGCGCGGCGGCTGACGGCGGTCCAGAAGGCCCGGCGCTCCTTGCCGTGGCCGGGCAGCTCGTACCCCATCGCCTTTGCCAGCGCCGGCAAATAGCAGTCGAACGCCGCCTTGACGACGGCGCCCCAGGCGATCGCCCGCTCGACGGCAAGGAGGTAGCTGAGCCGGGCGACGATCGCGGCGCCGACGACGAAGGCGAGGAGTTCGGCCTCGGCCCAGATGGCGCCGACCGCCGCTGGCGGGGAGCCGATCGCGGTCCATTCCACGTCGAGCGCGAACCGGACGCCGGCAACGAGCGCGACGATCAGGGACAGGAACGTCAGGTTCAGGGCGGCGCTGACCTGGGTCTTGTTGTCCTCCACGGATTTCAGGAAGTCGTCCGGCATGACCGTGCAGAGGTGGATCCACAAGGGGATGCTGTCGGCGCTGTAGACCTGGCGCGGATAGTCCTCGAAGGCCCGGATGGCGTTGCCGAACCGCGTCGGCAGCACCTTGTCCCGGTCCGACGGGAAGGTGGTGACGAACTCGAACAGCGCGTCGTCATAGTCCTTCTGCTTGTCCGGCGGATAGGTGTCGCCGGCCGCGATCCAGGCATCGCCAAGCGTCTTGATGCGCGCCTTCAAGGCGTCGAAGCGTGCTTTGGCCCGCTTTTCCAGGGGCGCGGCGAAGGGCAGCGTGTAGCCTTCCAGGATCTTGAAGAGGATGGTGTTGACGAGCGACAGCAGCACCGCGAACAGCCAAACCGCCACCGCCAGGTAGACGAAGTTCTCAAGCGCCTTTTCCTGGGCCATCGCCTTTGCCGCGGCGGCGACTTCCGGCACGTCGGAAAAGATCGTCGTCAGGGCGACGGCAAACAGCACCGACGGCAGCAGGAAGCCGATGATGAAGGCCTTGTCGGCGAGCTTCGGAAGGCTGCCCAGCATCGCGCGCCCCTTGCGTGGCCGCTACCGGCGGCGGCCCTTGATCGGGCCGCCCGACGACGTTCCGTGCTCTCCCGGCAGTCCCTCGACGGATTTCGTCGACGGGCCGCCGGAGGAGATTCCGTGTTCGCCGGGCAGGCCTTCGACGAGGCCGAGGAGGTCGGATTCCTTCAGGATCAGGTAGTCCTCGCCGGCAATGCGGACCTCCGAGCCGGTCCATTTGCCGAACAGCACCCGGTCGCCTTCCCGCACGGTCGGGGCGACCAGCGCGCCGGCGACGTCGCGCGCGCCCGGGCCGACGGCGACGATCTCGCCTTCCATCGGCTTTTCCTGGGCGGTATCGGGGATGAGGATGCCGCCGGCCGTGCGCCCCTCGCTCTCGATCCTGCGCACCAGCACCCGGTCGTGAAGCGGGCGAAACTTCATCTTGTCCATGGCACCCCCGAGGCGATCGGTGACGTTTCGTCAAGCGTACGCCGCTGACCCCAGGTTGTAAACGATGCCGTGCTGCCGCCGAGCGGCGGCATCGCGCCGGAGGCGCCGGGAGAGGGCGCCTATCTGCCGGTCTGTTTCAGCTCGGCGATGCGGGCAAAGGCGGCGTCGCGGCTGTCGAAGAGGTTCGGATCGTAGCTCGCCGACAGTGGCTCGTCGGTCACCTTGGTCTCGTCGGCCTCGCGCTCCACATAGCGCACGGTGCCCAGCGAATGGGTGACGTTGATCTTCTTGCCGCGATGCGCGAATGCAACCCAGGCCTCCGGCCAGATGCGGCAGTCCTTGTAGTTGACGACGAAATACCAGTGGCGGCCGGTGGTCGCGATCAGACCGTCGATGACGTCGTGGAAGTCGTTGACGGTCTTGGAGCTTTTGAAGACGAAATTGCTGAAGTCGATCTCGATGACGTCGAGGTCGTCGAGGATATGCACCCGCGAGGCGTATTCCCGGTAATCCTCCTGGGAGAGCTCGCTGGCGCTTCTTGTGTGCCCGGTCTCGCCGCCGGCGTCGTAGACCGACTCGGCAAGGCCGGCGACCGCCTTTTCCAGCCGGACGCAGCCGCGCAGCGCGGTGTCCAGGAACCGGGTGCGCTCCTCCCTGGAGAGGTCGTCGAAATCCCTCAGGATTTCCAGCGAGCCCCGGATCGCCGTCAACGGCGCGATGAATTCCTCTTCGACCTTGGTACTGAGGGCGACGGTCTCCTTCGCGCCCGACCCGTCCCTGTCCATATCGCGGCTCCCAAACGGTCGTCGACGGTCACGCCTTGACCGGCACGGCAACGCCTGGCGTTGCCGCAATCCTGCCGGTGGCCGACATGTCGACGGTTCCGGTACCCACTTTTCTGCCCGATGCCCTAGATCGCCAGATATTGCTGGCGCAGGTCGGCGTTGTCGAGCACCTCCTGGGAGACGCCGTCGAACACCACCTGGCCCATGTCGAGGATGATCGCGCGGTCGGCCAGATGCAACGCGGCAATCGCGTTCTGCTCGACGATGATTGTGGTCATGCCGAGGTTCTTGATCTGCTCCAGCGTGCGCTCGATCTCCTGCACGATGACCGGGGCAAGGCCCTCATAGGGCTCGTCGAGGAGCAAGAGCTTGACGTCGCGGGCCAGCGCCCGGCTGATTGCCAGCATCTGTTGCTCGCCGCCGGACAGCGTGATGCCCTCCTGGTTGCGCCGTTCGCCGAGGCGCGGGAAGAGGTCGTAGATGCGCTCGATCGACCAGCCGACGGGCGGCGCGATCTGGGCGAGCTGCAGGTTCTCCTCCACCGTCAGGCCGGCGATGATGCGCCGGTCCTCAGGCACCAGGCCGATGCCGGCGAGCGAGGCCTGGTGGGCGCGCATGTTGTGCAGCGGCTTGTGGTCGAGCCAGATTTCGCCGTGCTTCAGGCTCGGCGAGTCGACCCGGGCGATGGTCCTCAGCGTCGAGGTCTTGCCGGCGCCGTTGCGGCCGAGAAGGGCGATGATCTCGCCCTCGCGGACGTCAAAGCTGACGCCCTGGACGATGTAGCTCTCGCCGTAATAGGCGTGGACGTCCCAGCAGGAGAAGAATGCGGGCTGGCCGCCGGTGGTCAGCGTCGGCTTCTTGCCCGGCGCGGCGCCCGCGAACGGGTCCTCGGCGAGCAGCGACGGGCCCGGCTTTTTCCCGGGAGCGGTGCCCCCCTGATTGAGATCGGTCATAGGTGCGCGCCTCCGAGATAGGCTTCCTGAACCTTCGGGTTGCCCTTGATGTTCTCCGGCATGTCCTCGACGATCACGGTGCCCTGGGCGAGCACGGAGATCTTGTCGGCCAGCGAGAACACCACATGCATGTCGTGTTCGATGACGACCATGGTGACGCCGCGGTCGGCGATGGTCTTCATCAGGTCGATGGTGTTGTTGGTGTCGGCCCGGGCCATGCCCGCGGTCGGCTCGTCGAGGAGCAGGAGCTTGGGGTCCTGCACCAGGCACATGGCGAGCTCCAGGCGCCGCTTGTCGCCGCGCGAGAGCTGGCCGGCGATCTCGTTCGCCTTGGCGGCAAGGCCGACGTCCTCCAGCATGACCATGGCCTTGTCGCGGATCACCGTCTCGGTCTTGATCTGGCGCCAGGCGTTGAGCGTGAAGATGCCGTCGCGCTTGGCAAAGGCCGGGATCATGACGTTGTCGACGAGGCTCAGTTCGCCGAAGATCTCCGGCGTCTGGAAGACGCGGCTGACGCCGATCTGGTTGATCTCGTGCGGCTCGATGCCGAGCAGCGAGGTGCCGTCGAAGGTGACGGTGCCGGTGTCGGGTTCCAGGCGGCCGATGAAGCAGTTGAGCAACGTCGACTTGCCGGCGCCGTTGGGGCCGATGATGGCGTGCACCGTGCCGGCCTCGACGGTCAGGTTGACGTTGTTCAGGGCCTTCAGGCCGCCGAAGTTCTTGTTGACGTTCTTGACGGAAAGAATGCTCATTTTTTCTCTCCTCACTCGGCCGCCGCGGAGGCCTGGTCGGACGCCTTGCCGCCCTTGCCGCCGCCGAACAGCCGGGAGACCCCGACCTTGATGCGCCTGAAGCCTTCCATCAGCCCGCCGGGCAGGAAGATGACGATCAGCATGAACAGGGCGCCGAGCGTCAGGTGCCAGCCCTCGCCGACGAACAGCGAGGAAACCGAGACCAGGGCATGCTGCAGGGTCTCCGGCAGGAAGCTGTAGGCCTGCATCAGGATGCCCTCGTTGAAGGACGAGAAGATGTTCTCGAAATATTTGATGACACCGGCACCGATCACCGGGCCGAGCAGGGTGCCGGCACCGCCGAGGATGGTCATCAGCACGACCTCGCCGGAGGCGGTCCACTGCATGCGTTCCGCACCGGCGAGCGGGTCGGTGACGGCCATCAGGCCGCCGGCAAGGCCCGCATACATGCCGGAGATGATGAAGGCGGCGAGCGCATAGGGCCGCGTGTTGAGGCCGGTGTAGCTCATCCGGTTCTGGTTCGACTTCACCGCGCGCAGCATCAGGCCGAAGGGCGAGCGGAAGATGCGCATGGAGATGAAGAAGCACACGATCAACAGGACGGCGCAGAAATAGTAGCCGGCGTTGAACTGGAAGTCCTGGCCGAACAGCATGATCTCGGTCGTGGAGTTCATGTCGATGCCAAAGAAGTTGGAGACCGGCAGTGCGGCGCCGTAGTCGATGCCGGCGGCGGTGTCGAGGATCCGCGGGTCGGACTGGTCGAGCTGCAGGCCGGTCTCGCCGTTGGTGATCGGGGTCAGCACCGAATAGGCGAGGTTGTAGCACATCTGGGCAAAGGCCAGCGTCAGGATCGAGAAGTAGATGCCCGAGCGGCGCAGCGAGATATATCCGATGACGGCGGAAAACAGGCCGCCGAACAGGATGGCGAAGAAGATCGCCGGCAGCGGGTTCATCGACAGCAGCTTGAACGACCAGACCGCGGTGTAGGAGCCGACGCCGAGGAAGGCGGCGTGGCCGAAGGAGAGGTAGCCGGTCAGGCCGAACAGGATGTTGAAGCCGAGGGCGAAGATGCCGAAGATCGCGAACTTCTGCAGAAGGTCCGGATAGCCGGCGCCGATCGGGGTGAAGATGAAGGGTGCGGCAAACACCACTATCGTGAAGCCGATCAGGAGAAGCACGTCGTTGCGGTTCATTGTAAGGCTCATAACTCAGTGCTCCATCACGCCCTTGCGGCCCATCAGGCCACGCGGCCGGACCAGCAGGATGACGACGGCGATCAGGTAGATGATGATCTGGTCGATGCCCGGGAAGATGTCCTTGACCTCGTTCATGGAGGCAAAGCTCTGCAGGATGCCGAGCAGGAAGCCGGCGAGCACCGCGCCGGGCAGCGAGCCCATGCCGCCGACCACGACCACGACGAAGGACAACACCAGGAAGTCCATGCCCATGTGGTAGTCGGGACTGAGGATCGGCGTGTACATGGCGCCGGCGAGACCGGCGACGACGGCGGCGATGCCGAAGACGATGGTGAAGCGGCGGTCGATGTCGATGCCGAGGAGGCCGACGGTCTCGCGGTCGGCCATGCCGGCGCGCACGACCATGCCGAAGGTGGTGAGCTGCAGGAAGGCGAACACCGCGCCAATCACGCCGAGCGAGAACAGGAAGTAGATCAGACGCCAGGCCGGGTAGACGACGTTGCCGGCATCGAAGCCGAGGGCGACGCCGAAGTCGATCATGCCCTGGGCGGCCTCGGGGGCCGGCTGCGGGATCGGGTTGGCGCCGAAGAAGGACTTGATGATCTCCTGCAGCACGATGGCGAGGCCGAAGGTCACCAGGATCTGGTCGGCGTGCGGGCGCTTGTAGAAGAAGCGGATCAGGCCGCGCTCCATGGCGATGCCGACGATCAGCATCACGGGTATGGCGACGAGAACCGAGAACGGCACGGAAAAGTCGACGACGAGGCGGCCGAACTCACCGAACCAGGCCTCCATATAGGGCTGGCGGATTTCCATCGGCGTGCCCCAGGCCGTGGTCTGGGTCGGGTCGAGGGTGACCTTTTCCATGCCCAGGAACGCCTTCACGGTGACCGCGCAGAAGGCGCCGAGCATGAACAGGGCGCCGTGGGCGAAATTCACCACGCCCAACGTTCCGAAAATGATCGTCAGGCCAAGCGCGATCAGCGCATAGGCGCCGCCCTTGTCCAGACCGTTGAGGATTTGCAGCAGAATCTCGTCCATGGATCTCGCTCACGTCGAAAGGTCGGCCGCCCCCGAAGGGGCGACCGTGTTGCTTGCAAAAAGGCAGGGTGATCAGGCGCCGTCGTTGTACGGGCCAAGCTCGCCGCCGAGCAGGTCGGCCGGATACTCGACCTGCTCGCGCGGGGTGACTTCGACGACTTCCAGAAGGTCGTAGTTGGAGGAGGGGTTCTCCTTACCCTTCACGACCAGGACGTCCTTGAAGCACTGGTGGTCGGCCGCCCGGTACTCGGTCGGGCCGTTGCCGAGGCCATCGAAGGTGAAGCCTTCCAGAGCCTTGCCGACCCCCGACGGGCGGAACGTGCCGGCGCGCTGGCAGGCATCGGCGTAGAGGATGGTCTGGCAGTAGCAGGTGTGGGCGGCCTGGGACGGCGGGAAGCCGTATTTCTGGCCGAACGACTTGACGAACGCCTTGGAGCCCTCGTCCTGCAGCGACCAGTGCCAGTTGGTGGAGCCGAAGATGCCCTTGATGGCATCGCCGGCACCCTGGGCCATCAGGCGCGAGAACAGCGGCACGACGATGGCGAACTTCTTGCCGTTCACTTCCTTGTCGCGCAGGCCGAACTGGACCGCCTGGGTCAGCGAGTTGACCATGTCGCGGCCGTAGTGGTTGAGCACCAGCACGTCGGCGCCGGAGTTGAGGACCGGCGTGATGTACTGGGAGAAGTCACCGGCACCGAGCGGGGTGCGCACGGCTGCGACCGTCTCCCAGCCGAGTTCCTCGGTGTACTTCTTGATCGAGCCTTCCTGCGACCAGCCCCAGGTGTAGTCGGCGGTCAGGTGGTAGGCCTTGCGGTCGGAGCCGAAGTTGTTCTTCAGCACCGGGGCCAGCGCGGCGCCGGTCATCTCCGTGTTGAAGAAGTGGCGGAAGCCGTTGGCCCGCTTGTCCTTGCCGGTGGTGTCGTTGGAGTGGGTGAGGCCGGCCATGAAGATGACGCCGGCTTCCTGGCAGAGGCCCTGCACGGCGATGGCGACGCCCGAGGACGAGCCGCCGGTGATCATCACCGCGCCGTCCTTCTCGATCATGCGCTTGGCGCTGGCGCGGGCGGCGTCGGATTTGGTCTGGGTGTCGCCGGTGACGAAGGCGACCTTCTTGCCGTTGACGCCGTTGCCCTTCAGCTCCTTGGAGGAGAAGGTGGTCAGCATGCCGCCGTCGCCCTCGCCGTTGAGGTGCTCGACCGCGAGCTGGTAGGCGCGCAGCTCGTCCGCGCCCTCGTCGGCATAGGCGCCGGTCTGCGGCACGTTGAAGCCGAGGGTGACGGTGTCGCCGGTCGGCTCGTTCATGTATTCGGCGGACCAGGCGCGGCTGGTAAAGATCGTCGGTGCGGCAAGGCCGACACCGGCAGCGGCCGTGCCTTTCAGCAGGCCGCGACGGTTTACATATAATTTGCTCATGAAAAAAACTCTCCCTTGCAGCGTTTCCCTAGGGTTAAGCCGAATGGCCGGCCTTTGGCGTCCAGGCTCTTTTCGGCCCACGGACGATTGTCTCGCCCGGCGCCAAACTGAACGAACGCTGTCAAATACACAATAAGCAATTGGAACTAATTGCTTTTTCTGTAAATCTATTTCATTATTTGGATGTTAAGTTGTCAATAATTGACAAGCGAGCGATCGCCACACTACCCGCAAAGGGAGCAAAATCCCCGTGGAATCGTCGATTCTCGGCACCCGCATAAGACAACGCAGGCGCGAGATCGGCCTCACCCAGGCTGAGCTCGCGCGCCGGATCGGCATCTCCGCGTCCTATCTGAACCTCATCGAATGGAACAAGCGGCGGATCGCGGGCGGGCTTTTGCGGCGCACGGCCGAGGCGGTGGATCTCACCGTGGAAGAACTCGACGACGATACCGGCAAGCGGCTGCTCGACCGGCTGAGCGAGATCGCCCAGCTTCCCGAACTCGCCGATGTGGGGATCGAGGAGCACCGCACCAACGAATTCGTCGGCCGCTTTCCGGGCTGGGCGCAGGGTATGGCGGCGCTTGCCCAGTCGGAGCGCGAGGCGACCGTGCGCGCGCAGATCCTTGCCGACCGGCTTTCCAACGATCCGTTCCTCAGCGAGACGGTGCACCGCATGCTGACGCGGATCGCGGCGATCCGTTCGGCCGCGGAGATCCTGTCCGACTATCCGGAGGTGCCGCAGGCGCGCCGCCAGCGCTTCACCGACATCGTCAACGAGGAAAGCCGGACGCTGACCGGCATCGCCGAGGCGCTTGCCGCCTATCTCGACAAGGTGGAGGCGAGCGACCGCAGGCTGACCCCGGTCGACGAGGTCGAGGCGCTGTTCGGCGAGCGTCAGAACCGCTTTGCCGAACTGGACGCGGCCGCCGCGCCGCTTGGATCCCGGCTCTCATCGCTGCATCCCGGCGCGCGGCGCGACGAGGCGCGGGCGCTTGCCCAGGCGCATCTCCAGGAGATCGTGGAGACGCTGTGCCGGCAGCCGCCGATCGAGACCGCGGCGGCGCGGGACCGGGCGCGGCGCCGGCTGATGGACTATGCCACCGGCGCCGTGCTGATGCCGCTTGCCGATTTCGTCTCGCGCAGCGCCGACCTTCGCTACGACATCGAGGCGCTGGCCGAGGCGTTCGCGGCGACGGTGGAATCGGTGTGCCTGAGGCTGACCGCGCTGCCGCCGGGCCGGGAGGTGCCGCGCTTCGGTTATTTCCGGGCCAATGCCGCCGGCACCATCATCGAGATGCTCGGCCTTGAGGGTCTGACCGTGCCGCGCTACGCCGCGGCCTGTCCGCTCTGGGTGCTGTACCGGGCGCAGGCCTCGCCGGAGGCGGTGCTGCCCCAGCGGGTGCTGTTTCCCTCCGGCGCGCGCTTCGTGTTCGTCGCCCGGGCGACCGGCGTCGGGCCGACCGGCTTCGGACGCCCCCGCCACTATGTCACCGACATGCTGGTGATGCGCGAGGGCGATGCGGCCCTCACCGTCTACGCTCCGGATCCGCGGGCGCTGGTGGAGGAGGTCGGGCCCAGTTGCCGCCTCTGCCCGCGCCGGTCCTGCCTGCACCGGGTGGAGGATCCCTTTGCCGAATAGCAGCGCACGGCGGCGCGAGGAATAACACCAATTCCTCAATTGCCACTCCGCGCCAATTATCGTGTAATCGCGCCGACGCCTGCATCAGACCAGTGCGCAGTGGAGGAAGCAAGACCAATGGCAAAACGCGTGTTGCTGGCCGAGGACGAACCGAACATCGTGGAATCGCTCACCTTCCTTCTGGAACGGGCGGGCTTCGATGTCGCCGTCGAGACGGACGGGCGCAAGGCGCTCGACAAGGCGCTGGCCGACACGCCCGACGTGCTCATCCTCGACGTCATGCTACCGGAAATCGACGGCTACGAGATCCTGCGCCAGTTGCGCGCCGACCGGCGCGCCGACCGGCTGCCCGTCCTGATGCTGACCGCCAAGGGCCAGCGCGAGGACCGCGATACGGCACTGGAATGCGGTGCGGATCTCTTCATCACCAAACCGTTCGCGAATTCCGAGATCGTCGCCGCCGTCGTGAAGCTCGCCGACGGCCGCCCCGCATAGCCGCTGCGGCGGCTCGCTCCCTGAGGCGCCTGCCATGAGCGACCATACGGAAGTCCAGTTCCTCCATCGCCAGACCCGGGACCGTGCCATTGTCCTGGTTATCGTCGGCGTTGCCGTCCTGATGCCGCCGATCATCGGCATGTCGCTGATCCCGCACAAGATCGCCGGCATCCCGGTGCCGCTGCTCTATGTGTTTTCCGTCTGGATCTGCCTGATCGCGGGCGCCTTCCTGCTGGCGCGGCGATTCGCCGAGAGCGATCCGACCGTGTCGTCGCACGACCCGGCGCCCTGATGCTGTCCGTCAATTTCCTGCTCGCGGTCTGCCTCGGCTATGTGGCGCTGTTGTTCGCCGTCGCCTTCATCGTCGACCGGCGCAACCGGCGCGGCCCGATCGGCTGGCTGCAGTCGCCGGTCATCTACACCCTGTCGATCTCGGTCTACTGCACGTCCTGGACATTCTACGGCGCGGTCGGTTCGGCGGCGCGCAGCGGGCTGGAGTTCGTCACCATCTATACCGGGCCGACGCTGGTCTTCATCGGCTGGTGGTGGCTCTTGCGCAAGCTGGTGCGCATCGGCCGGGTCCACCGGGTCACCTCGATCGCCGACCTCATCTCCTCGCGCTACGGCAAGAGCCCGAGCCTTGCCGTGCTGGTCACGCTGATCGCGCTGATCGCGACGACGCCCTATATCGCGCTGCAGCTCCAGTCGGTGACGCGCAGCTACCAGATCATCGCCGGCGAGGCCGACGTCGTCTCCACGGCGTTCTGGGTCGCCGCCGGCATGGCGCTGTTCACCGTGCTCTTCGGCACCCGAAACCTCGACGCCAACGAGCGCCACCACGGGGTCGTCGCGGCCATCGCCCTTGAGGCGATCGTCAAGCTGGTGGCGCTGATTGCCGTCGGCGTTTTTGCCACCTTCGGCCTGTCGGGCGGCTTCGACGACGTCTTTGCCAATGTGTCGATGGAGGATATCCGCGGCGCCGGAGATATTTTCGGGCCGCGCTGGGCGACGCTGACCTTCCTGTCCGCGGCCGCGGTCATCTGCCTGCCGCGCCAGTTCCAGGTTACCGTTGTCGAAAACATCGAGGAGCGGCACCTGGCGACGGCGTCCTGGCTGTTTCCGCTCTACCTCTTCGGCATGACCCTCTTCATCATGCCGATCGCCATCGTCGGCCTGAAGATGATGCCGGAGGGCAGCAATCCGGACTTCTTCGTTCTGACCCTGCCGCTCGCCTCGCAGCGGGACGACTTGGCGCTGCTCGCCTTCCTCGGCGGTTTTTCCTCCGCGACCTCCATGGTCATCGTCGCCGCGATCGCCGTCTCCACCATGGTCTCCAACCATATCGTCATGCCGATGGCGATGCGGCTGCTGGCCTCCAACCCGGCCGTCAGCGGCGACGTGCGCAACCTCCTTTTGATCTCGCGGCGGATCAGCATCGCGCTCATCCTCGGCCTCGGCTTCCTCTATTTCTGGGTCAGCGGCGGCTCGTCGGCGCTCGCCGCCATCGGCCTCATCGCCTTCGTCGGCGTCGCCCAGTTCCTGCCGAGCCTCATCGGCGGCATCTTCTGGCGCGGCGCGACGCGCATCGGGGCGATCGCCGGTCTCAATGTCGGCTTCCTGTTGTGGGCCTACACGCTGTTCCTGCCGAGCTTTGCCGGCGACTTTGCCGGCACGGCCGCATTCCTTGCCGAGGGCCCGTGGGGGATCGCGCTGCTGAGGCCGCAGGCGCTGTTCGGCCTTACCGGGATCGACCCGCTGGTCCATGCGGTGATCTGGAGCGTCGGCCTCAACACGCTGACCTTCCTCGTCGTCTCCAGCCTGGTGGCACCGGGGGCTTTAGAGCGCTTGCAGGGTGCGCTCTTCGTCGACGTCTACCGCACCACGGGCGGGCGTCCGGCCGGCGTACAGGTCGGCACGGCGCAATCGGAGGATCTCTTCATCCTCGCCCAGCGCATCCTCGGCGCCGAACCGGCGCGGCGGCTGTTCGACGAGATGTCGCGCAGCCAGGGCAGGGCCGGCGGCCTGCCGCATCCAACCGATGATGTGATCGGCCGCCTGGAGCGCGAGCTTGCCGGCTCGATCGGCGCGGCCTCGGCCCACGCCATGGTCACCCGCATTGCCGGACGCCAGACCGTGGAGATCACCGATCTCTTCGACATTGCCGACGAGACCCAGCGGCTGATCGAGACTTCGCGTCGGCTGTCGGAGAAATCGATCGAGCAGGAGCGGACCGCCCAGCAGCTCCGCAACGTCAACGAACGGCTGCGGGCGTTAGATGCCCACAAGGACGACTTCCTCAGCCAGGTCAGTCACGAACTGCGCACGCCGATGACCTCGGTGCGCTCCTTCTCCGAAATCCTGATGACCGAAAAGAGCCTCAGCGAGGACGAGCGCGACCGGTTCGTCTCCATCATCCACGACGAGAGCCGGCGGCTGACCCGGCTCCTCGACGAACTCCTCGACATCAGCCGGCTGGAGGCCGGGGCCTCCGTCGTCGACGTGGAGCCGATCGATGCGCGCCAGGCGATCGATGCGGCGCTGGCCGCCGTCGACAGCATGACCCGCAATTCCGAGGTCGACGTCACCGTCGATCCGGACCCGACGGGGGTCAGCATCATGGCCAATTCGGACCGGCTCCGGCAGGTGCTGATCAACGTCCTGTCGAACGCCGTCAAATACAATGCCGCGGAAGAGCCGAGCATCCATGTGCGCACCAATGTGCGCGGGCCCGTCGTCCATATCGACATCATCGACAATGGCGGCGGCGTTTCGCGCCAGGATGCGACGGTGGTGTTCGAGAAGTTCGCCCGCGGCAGCCGCGCCAGCCGCGACCAGGGAGCCGGCCTCGGCCTGCCGATCAGCCGCGCCATCATGCGGGCGATGAAGGGCGACCTCGTCATCGTCTTTGCCAATGACGACACCAGCTATTTCCGCATCATCCTGCCGCTGGAAAGCCGCACCGGCAAGGCGACAGAATAGGACGGCAATCCTCGGGACCAACGAAAAAGCCCGGCGGAGCGATCCGCCGGGCTTTTTTGGCTTTTTGTCTGCGCCGTGTGACGTCGGCTCAGTAGATCGAGCGGGTCGGCAGGGCGGCGATCGCGGTGCCGCTGAAAGCGTCCATCCTGAGGGCGGCCGGCGGGTTGCCCGAGAAGTCGTTGACCACCGTGCGCGCCGGCACCGACATGAAGTAGGCGATGCTGCGCTGGTCGGGGTGGTAGAGCTCGGCAAAGGCCGTGGTGCCGGCGGAATGGGCGTCGACGAAGAGGCGCGGCGCGTTGATCATGCGACCGGTCGGATCGTTCGGGTCGTCGGACCGGGCAATCGTCGTGCCGTCGGCGCCAATGCGGGCATCGCCCTTCAGGCTGGCCAGGGCACGCGGGCGCGGGTTCGGCCGCGGCGAGGCCGACGGGACGGCGGTGTCGGCCAGGCGCCGGGTCTCGTCGAAGATCGAGCCGGGCTTGGAGGGCGGTACCGCCGAGGCATAGCCGAGGACGGCGGCCGTGTCGTTTTCGTCGATCGCGGCGACCTCTGTGCCGTCACGCGGGATGGTCGCGGTGACGGTGGCGTCCGCCTCGGCTGTGTTGGCCGACGCGACCAGGGTCGGCACGGCCGGCTTCAGGCGCGGGATCGCGGTATCGTCGACGAGGGCGGCAATGGCCGTCTCGGTGACCGGTTTCGGCCGCGGCGGCGGGGCATCGGCCCGGATCACGAATGCCGGCTCTTCAGCCGCTGCCGGCGCCTCGGGCGCTGCGGGCTCGGCCGCGGTCTCCGCCGGTGCCGGCTCGGTGTTGTCGGTGCCGACATTGCTGCCGAACAGGGAATTGTTGGTCGGTGTCGCAAGGGCGACGCGCGTCTGGCCGTCATTGCCGACCGGAGCCGGCGGGACCGGCCCGCTGCGCCGCGTGGCGACTTGCTGCGTGCGGACGGCCTTCGGCGCGGCTGCGACCTGGGTGCCGCCGCTCGCCTCGACGCCGCCGCCATCCTCTTCCTCGTCGAGGCCGCCGCCGAACAGGGCGCTCAGGAAGCCCTTGCCGGTGCCCTTCTCGCGCAGCACGCCTTCGTCCCAGCCGCTATTGCGGGAGCCGGTGGTCGGCGCGGTAAGCGAGGCGACGCGGGTCGAGCGCTGGGCGAGGCTCTTGCCGGACTTGGCGCGGGCGAGCGCGGTCTTGTAGCCCGGCAGCGGCTTGCCGTCGGACGGCACGTGCAGCGTGTTGCCGTTGGGGAAGACCTGGACGAGCTGGCGCCGGGTCATACGCGGCCAGTGGCGCACACGGCCGGTATCGAGGTGGATGAACTTGGAATGGGAGCGCGGATAGTAGCCGACGCCGCCGACCTGCTGCTGCAGGCCGATGACGCGGATCTTGGAGGACTTCACGCCGGGAATGAAGAAGTCCATCGCCTTTCCGAGCGTGTGCTGGCTGAACTTGGCGACGCCGCGCGAGCGCCGGCGCAGCATGTTGTTGGTGGCCGGAGAGCGGTAGCCGGAGACGACGTGGATCGGCTTGCTGGTGCCGGTCCTCTGGTAGACCGACCAGATCAGGTCGAACAGGCGCGGGTCCATCTTGATGGACTCATTGCGCCGCCAGTCGCGCAGGAACCGGTTGAGGTCGCGCAGGCCGGAAGCGACGTACCGCCCGTTCTTTTTGAACGTGATGGTCGCGCGTTCGTGGGTGTGTGTGTTGTAGAGCGTCAGGGCGCGGGTTTCGGCAAAGGCGGATCCGCCAAATGCGGTCACGCAGAAAACCGCCGCGAAGAGCGCGGTAATCAGCTTCGCCAAACCGGGCACGCCATGTGCTACAAAACCGGCGTTCGTTGTCGACAAGACACGTCCCGTACTGTTTCGCGCTGAAGAAGCGCTGGCCCCCAAGCCTACTTGATGTACGCCCGGATAGGTTAATGTCGATTTACCGCAGAGCGGAATAGCCGCCAAAAATGACGGTTCCACGGCATCGGCGGCAAAAATAGCCCGGATTTTCGGAAAAATCGACCGTTGTCCGCCGTTTTCGGCCCATCCGGGCTGCAATTCACAGCTTTAAGGCCTTCTTCAGGCGCTCGTGATGGCCGTAAATGTCCGGCAAACGCTTCAGTTCGCCGCGCCCGTTAACGATGGTCGTAAAATAGGTCAGGTGAACGGGGATGTGGTGGTCGAGGTCGATGCGCCGCTCGCCGCCCCCGAAGATGCTCTTGAGTCGCGCGGCGTTCCATCCGCTGCCGGCGAGCAGGACGTCGGCGAGTTCGAGCGGGTCCTGGACGCGCACGCAGCCATGGCTGAAGGCGCGGCGGTTGCGCTTGAACAGGTTCTTCGACGGCGTGTCGTGCAGGTAGATGGAATATTTGTTCGGGAACATGAACTTCAGCCGGCCGAGGGCGTTGCGCGCGCTCGGACGCTGGCGAATGCGGATGTTCCTGAGGCTCGCCGCCGACCATTCGACCGAATAGGGGCTGACGACACGGCCGCGATAGACCACCTCGTAGCCGCGGCGCGAGAAATAGGCACCGGGATTGGCGCGGATGCTCGGAAGCATCTCCTTGGTGGCGATCGAATAGGGCACGTTCCAGTACGGATTGACGACGATGTGCTCCATCTCGTCGGAGAACACCGGCGTCTGATTGTGCACCTTGCCGACGACGACGCGCGCCCGGTGGACGACGCGGCCGTTGTCGACGACGCGGACCAGGAACTCCGGAATGTTGACATAGACGTGGTTGCGGCCGAGGTCGCGCGGCAACCAGCGCCAGATCTCCATGTCGGTGATGATGTCGGGGATCGGATCGGAGGCGGTGGTGCCGTTGAGGGCGGCGACCGTGCGCGGCCCAAGGATGCCGTCCGACGTCAGCCGGTGCTCCTCCTGGAAGCGGCGAAGGGCGGCGTCGACCTCCTCGTCGAAATACGCGGCATCGCCCGTGGCCTCGGCGAGGTCGAGGTGCTTGCGAAGGAGCGGCAGGCGCGGGTCGGTGTCACCGAGGCGGGCGTTGTCGCCGGCCGGCAGCGGCTCGGGCCGCTCGGCAGTGGCCTCGTCGCGCTGGCGCCGCAGTTCGGCGAGCTTGGCGCGCAGGCGCCGGTAGCCTTCGTGGGGCGGGTTGTAGCCCTGCAGCGTGCTTCCGGCGTCCTCGGCCTCGGCGAGCCGCTTCAAGACCTCGATCGGGTCGGGGCGCACCGGGCGCTGCTTGATGTAGCCGGAAATGTCCTTCGGATCGATGCGCCCGGCCTGGGCGTCCTCCGCATAGGTGAGGGCGGCGAGCGCGACGGCGACTTCCAACTGTGCGGCCTTTTGCGGCGTGGTGCCGGCAACGGCGCCCGGGTCGGCCTCGGGCACCTTGTAGGCCGCGGGGTCGAGCCCGTCCTCGTCGGCATGGGCGAGCCGGTCGAGGAGGTCGAGGCCGCGCTCCGTCAGCGCGCCGCCATCCGTCCAGGCCGGCTGCCAGTTGCGGTCGGCATAGAAGGCCTTGAGAGCTGCGATATGGCGCTTGTCGTCGAAGGTGAGGGCGCCGGCGCTGCCCGACAGGAGGAGGTGCAGGTCTTCTGCGACCGGATCGAGGCTCGGGCGGTGCGCGGCGAGCGCTTCGGAAAAGGCCGTGTCCGGTTCGGCCCGCACTGCGGCCGGGCTGCCGGCCTGGAGGCCGGCGGCGATAAGGGCGATGGCGAGGGCTCTCGATAGCGGCATGCGTCCGGTCACGTAGCGGCTCCCTTTGGAACGGGGTGTCGGTCGGCGACCGCGAGCGTTTCGCGGCCAAGGGCGGCTGAACACGTCCCCCTTAAAAGGGGGCTCGCGCGTCCGATTTCAATGAACAGTCGCGTGATCGGCCTATTCGGCCGCCTCGTCGTCGGCCGGTGCATCGAGGCCGTAGTCGCGGACCTTGCGATAGAGCGTCGAACGGCCGATCTTCAGGCGCCGGGCCACTTCCGCCATGCGGCCGCGATAGTGGTCAAGGGCGATGCGGATGATGTCGGCTTCGACCTCGTCGACCGGGCGGACATGGCCGGTGTCGTCGAGGGCGCGCAGGAACCCGAAGGGCGTCTGGCGCGAGGCATCACTCGGGGCGGGCGCTGCCGGGGCAGGCTGTGGCGGGACGGGCGCGGAGGCTGAGGGCGCCGCGGGCCGGGAAGGCTCGCTCGGCCCGGCAGCCGCTGCGGCTGGATCAAGGGATGGCGCACCGGTCGGCTGCGTGCTTCCTTGCGTCTGGTAGGCGATCTGCGGGAACTCGTCTTCGGTCAGGCATTCGCCGTCGCACAGCACGACGGCGCGGAAGACAGCATTCTCAAGCTGGCGGATGTTGCCCGGCCAGTCATAGGCCATCAGCATCTGCATGGCGGCAGGGGCGACGGAGTTGACGTAGCGCTTGCCTTCCTCGGCCGCAAAGCGGGCGATGAAGTGCTGGACGAGCTTCGGGATGTCCTCGCGGCGGTCGCGCAAGGGGGGAATCCAGATCGGAAAGACGTTGAGCCGGTAATAGAGGTCCTCGCGGAACCGGCCTTCCTTGACGAGGTCCAGAAGGCGCCGGTTGGTGGCGGAGATCAGCCGGAAGTCGACGGCGACCGGACGGCGGGCGCCGATCGGGTCGACCTCGCCCTCCTGCAGGGCGCGCAGCAGCTTGACCTGGACCTCGGCCGGCAGCTCGCCGACCTCGTCGAGGAAGAGGGTGCCGCCGTTCGCCTCCTGGAACTTGCCGACATGCTTGTCGACGGCGCCGGTAAAGGCACCCTTCTCATGGCCGAAGAGGATCGATTCCACGAGATTGTCCGGGATGGCACCGCAGTTGACGGTGACGAACGGGCGCGCGGCGCGCTCGCTGGAGCCCTGGATGGCGCGGGCGACCATTTCCTTGCCGACGCCGGATTCGCCCTCGATGAGGATCGGGATGTTGGAGGTCGCCGCGCGCTCGCCGAGCCGGATCACCCGCTCCATGGGCGGACTGGAGGTGACGATATCGGAAAAGGTCAGGGTGCCGGACCGGAACCGCTTGATGCGGCTAACCTCGCCCTCAAGGGCAGTAACCTTAAGCGCGTTGCGGATCGAGACTTCCAGCCGTTCTGGCGAGACCGGCTTGACGACGAAGTCGTAGGCGCCGGCGCGCATGGAGCCGACCACGGTGTCGATGCCGCCCTGGCCGGTTTGGACGATCACCGGGATGGTGATGCCGGCCTCGCGCATGCGGGTCAGCACGCCCATGCCGTCGAGGTCTGGCATGACGATGTCGAGCACGACGACGCCGATATCGGCGGCTTCCGGCCCGTTGAGGATGGAGAGCGCCTGTTCGCCGCCCTCCGCCACGACGGCGCCGAAGCCGAAGCGCTTGACCGCCTCCTCCAGGAGCCTGCGTTGCACGGGATCGTCGTCGACGATGAGGATGCGTTTGGTCATGGGTCCCGGTCCGGATCGCTCGCCTACTCGTTCAGACGGCGCTGGATAAATCGGCTCCGCCGTTTGCATGCGCCTGTCTCATTTCGGGTCATCATGGAGGGAACGGGTTAATAAACGCCTGCTCCGGACTTTATTTGCACCGCCCTTGCGATATTTGCTCATAAAGGCGCGGCGCGGCCGTTGAACCCGTCCGCCGCGACACGATATGAAACCCGTTCCGCCCGGCGCCGCGCGCCGCCACCGTTCCTTTTCAAGAGACCGCCGATGACCGCCTTTTCCACCGATGCCGCCACAGGGTTTCCCGGAGTTTTCCACAAGCCCGTCCACAGCCCGGACGACGGGGGCGCGGCGGCCGCCGGCGATCTCGGCGCATTGCCGGAATGGGACCTCACCGACCTTTACGACGGGCCGCAGTCGGACGCCGTCAAGGGCGACCTGAAGCGGGCGAAGGACGAGGCGGAGACCTTCGAGAAGACGCGCAAGGGGCGGCTTGCCGGCTATCTCGCGCCGGGCGGCGATATCGGTCAGCTCGTTGCCGCGATCCGCGAATATGAGGAACTGCAGGAGCTGCTCGGCCGGCTGATGTCCTATGCGAGCCTCCTTTATTCCGGCCAGACCACCGATCCGGCGCGGGCGAAGTTCTATGGCGACGTGCAGGAAAAGGTGACGGCGGCGAGCGTCCATCTGCTGTTTTTCGAGCTGGAGCTCAACCGGGTCGACGATGCTGCCGTCGAGGCGGGCTTTGCGGACGCGGGGCTCGCGCACTACCGCCCGTGGATCGAGGACATCCGCAAGGAAAAACCGTATCAGCTCGAGGACGACATCGAGCGTCTCTTCCACGAAAAGTCGGTGACCGGGGCGGGTGCCTGGAACCGGCTGTTCGACGAGACGATGGCCGGGCTGTCTTTCCAGACGGAAGCCGGCGAACTCGGCCTTGAGGCGACCCTCAACCTGCTGCAGGACCCGGACGAGGCTAAGCGCAAGGACGCGGCCGAGGCGCTGGCCCAAACCTTCTCGGAGAACCTTCGCACCTTCACCCTGATCACCAACACGCTCTCCAAGGACAAGGAGATCTCCGACCGCTGGCGCGGTTTCGGCGACGTCGCCGATTCCCGGCATCTCGCCAACCGGGTCGAGCCGGAGGTGGTAGCGGCGCTGGTCGATGCCGTCACCGGCGCCTATCCGAAGCTCTCGCACCGCTACTACGCCATGAAGGCGCGCTGGCTCGGCATGGACAGGCTCGCCCATTGGGACCGCAACGCGCCACTGCCGAACACCGACCGGCGCAAGGTCTCCTGGGACGAGGCGTCGAAGACCGTGCTCGATGCCTATGGCGGCTTTTCGCCGAAGATGGCGGAGATCGCCGACACCTTCTTCAAGCGCAACTGGATCGACGCGCCGGTGCGCCCCGGCAAGGCGCCGGGGGCGTTCTCGCACCCGACAGTGCCGAGCGCGCATCCTTACGTGCTCCTCAACTACCAGGGCCGCACGCGGGACGTCATGACGCTTGCCCACGAACTCGGCCACGGCGTCCACCAGGTTCTGGCTGCGCCGCAGGGCGCGCTGATGGCGCCGACGCCGCTGACGCTGGCCGAGACCGCCAGCGTCTTCGGCGAGATGCTGACCTTCCAGGCGATGCTGAAGAAGGCGGAGACCCCGCAGCTCCGCAAGATCATGCTCGCCCAGAAGGTCGAGGACATGATCAACACGGTGGTGCGCCAGATCGCCTTCTACGTCTTCGAGCGCCGCTTGCACGAAGCGCGGCGCGAGGGCGAACTGACGTCGGACGAGATCGGCCGCATCTGGCTGGAAGTGCAGGGCGAAAGCCTCGGCCCGGCCGTGGCGCTGAAAGAGGGCTACGAGACCTACTGGACCTACATCCCGCACTTCATCCACGTGCCCTTCTACGTCTACGCCTATGCCTTCGGTGATTGCCTCGTCAATTCGCTCTACGCCGTCTACGAGGAGGCCGAAACCGGCTTCCAGGAGAAGTATTTCGACATGCTGAAAGCCGGCGGCACGAAGCATCACTCCGAACTGTTGGCGCCCTTCGGGCTGGACGCGTCAGACCCGGCCTTCTGGCAGAAGGGGCTGGGGGTGATTTCGCGGATGATCGATGAGTTGGAAGGGATGGAGTGAGGGGGGTAGTGCGGCGTGTCGCGTTTCTTCGCTGCCCCACACACGTTGCAAGCAAAAGCCATCTAGGACTATTGAGATTGTAATATGGATAAGACAGAAGGCTATTCGATCAGTTGATGATATCTTCCAACTTTCATAACGGCCTCTACGAATTTCGTCGCCATTGAGCGGTCCATAATCACGCTGTTGCCGTTGATGCTGAGATAAATGCTCTCTTCGCCAGTTCCAGACGGGGTCGCACATCCAGCATAGAAGGATGACCGTCCCAATTCGACATCCATGGAAAGCTCTCCACCTTGGTCCAGAACTTTTTCGCTGAAGAAACAGGTTGTGGCCATTTGCTCGTTATCCTCTCTTTTCCATTTTTCACCTGCCGAGACGGGAGGGTTGGCTGCAATCTTGCCAGCGCGCCCGTCCTTCGTCGATAGTGTTCTGCCGTTTGAATTTGAATACTGCGCGAATGCGAACATCCTAAGGAATCAGGATGCCCGGGACGGGTCGTCAAACTCCTGCAGGGTCACATCCCTGGCTCCGTGCAAAACCCGCACAATCACAATACGATCCGGATAAGAGCGGTAGTAAATGCAGCGCTTCCGATAGGGAAAGGCGCGCAACCCCTCGCTGATGTGGTCGCGCGGCGAGCCGGTGAAGTCGACTTTGGCGATCCACTCGATCTTGGCGTGAATGTCCGCCACAAAAGCGGTGGCGACCTCCACGCTATCTTCGGCAACATAAAAAAATATCTCGGTGAGATCGTCCCGCGCCCGGGCCGACAGGATCAGTCTTTTCGGTTCAATCGTTCCATGCCCCGCTTCACGATATCGTCCGTCAGGTCCTGCGCGCCGGCATATTCAAACACATTGCCCGCTTCGATGTCGGCATCGCCCTTCGCGATCGCGTCCCGCAGGTCGCCAAGGCGGGTTTCGTAGTCTTCGAGCATCCGCAGGCCGGCCCGCACGACCTCGCTGGCGTTGTTGAAGCGGCCTTCCTCGACCTGCCGTGCGATGAACGCTTCGTAGCGCGTGCCGACGGAATAGGATTTCTTCCCGTTTGCCATGTGAGGAACTCCTTCGCTTGGCGAAATGATGCCACAAGGTGGGATTTGTTCCTACCTTTTTCTGGGCGGTGCGCGGCCGGATCGTTGCGGTTTGGCGGGTTCGATGCCCGTCAGGACACGCAATCGCCCCGAACATGATCCCCATCACACTCCTTCGTCCGCGTGGTTCCCATGTTGAAACGGTCGCAAGAACGCGGCGCGCGCCTCCGGCGCATCGAACGAAGGAGACGACCCATGAGACGCACATTTCTTTGCGGACTGGCACTGGCGGCGCTGCTGACGGCGTTCCAGGGCGCGGCGAGCGCGCATTCGATCATCCCGCCGGGCAAGGCCTATCTCGCCCATGGCGAGGACGCGGAGGTGATCAAGGTCGGCTGGCGGGCGAAGCGGCGCCACGCCAAGCGGTTCCGCTACGATCGCCGGCACCGGCACCACGACTATGGCCGTTTCCGGGGCGGGCGCAGGTCGTCGCGGCTGGGTCCCTATGTGCATCCCGGCGTCGCTTCGATGCTGATCCGGCGGCGTCAATGCCTCGATGCGCTGTTCCCGGCGAGCGATCCCGCCTGCCGGTGAGCGCTCAGAGAGGTCGCGGTGGCGCGGCGACGTGAACGGAGCCGCGCCAATGCGCCCTAAAATTCCCGGCGAAGGAGCATCCGGTCGAGCGAGATCCGGCCGCCTCCGAAGGCGGCGATGATCGCGGCGCCGGCGAACCAGAAGGTCGAGGCGAGTTCCGCCTTCCTCTGGACATGGGCGAGGAACGCCGCGCCGCCATCGTCCAGGAGCCGCCTCTGGCCCGCCGCCGTGAGGAACGCGTCCGCATCCCGCCCGAGCGCGTCCAGGCCCGCGGCCGTCAGGAAGGCATCGCCATAGGGGTGCGTGACGTGGAAGACGAGCGTGACGAACAGCATGAAGGCGACGGCGAGGGCCACCGGCCGGGTGAACAGGCCGAGGACGATCATGAGCCCGCCGAAGAACTGCACGGCGGCCAGCGCCGGCGACCAGAACCAGCCGGGATAAAAGCCGATCCCTTCCACGAAACCGGTCTGCGCGAAGGGAGCCTGTATCTTCGGCCAACCCTCCACAACCAGAATGCCGCCGATGATGATGCGGAAGAGAAGCCATCCCAGAGGCTGGGCAAAGGCTGTGTAGAACGGCGCCATGAACGCCAGGATCGGGCGCTGCGCCGCGCCATCGAAGCTTGTGAGACTCATATTCTTCCCTATAAATGTTATTTTTGATGGTATTTATTTGATCCGGCGCGGCATGATGCGGGCCCTGGCAAGTCGTTTCGACTGCGGCGGCGCGTCATGCATGCGGCGTTCCGTCATATTGACATGTTAAATTCACGAGTCAACGCTTGTGATTTGGAGTTGTTACATGCATTTGGAATATTTTATTGATTATAATTTAATTTCGCAAAACATATCCAAGTAGACTTGCCGTGAGCCTTGCCGCTCGCCGCGATGCCGGGGGGCGCTCTTTTGTGGAGCCCGCAGGTCTGCACCCGGGATGTGCGGTCGTTGATGCCGTTCGGCCGTCCTGTGCCGAACCGCTCGGCAATCGCCGCAAACATGACCTCCATCACACTCCCTCGCCGGCCCTCGTCCCATGTTGAAAGGATCGCGGATGGACGCGGCGCGCGGCGGGATGCTCCGCAGCGCATCTTCAAGGACGAAGGAGACGACCCATGAAACGCACATTTCTTTCCGGACTGGCACTGGCGGCGCTGCTGACGGCGTTCCACGGCACTGCGAGCGCCCATCCGATCATCCCGCCGGGCAGGGCCTTGCTTGCCCATGCCGAGGCGGCCGGGTTCATCAAGGCCGGCTGGCGGGTGAAGCGCCATCACGCCAAACGCTTCCGCTACGGTCGGCGGCATCGGGGCCATGGCTACGGCCATTTCCGGGGCGGCGGGCGGCAGTCCCGAATGGGCCCCTATGTGATGCCTGGCGTCGCTTCGATGATCGTCCGGAAATGCCGCCCGAGGCGCGAAGAACTCCTCCCGGGCGGCCCGGTGGGCTGCAATTGATCGGTGCCACCTCTTTCTCGCCTCCAAATCGCCCGGCGATCGCTCGGGCGATTTTTCCTTGCAGCCTTGCGTGGCGTCGGTCGACGCGACAACGCCACGTATTGCTCGCCGTCGTCCTCGCGTCTAAACCGCTCCCATGCGCTCGTTCGTCCGCAAGCCCTATCTCACGACAAAACCCTTCTCGATCGGGCTGAAGCCGATCGGGCCGGAGGCGATTGTCGAGGTTGACGATTGCTTCGCGCACGACCTTGCCGAGAAGGGGGCGCTGTTCGCCGCCGACGAGGCGGCTGTGTTCCGGGCTGAGGAGGGCACGCTTGCGGCGCAGGCGGAGATCCTGAAGGTGGTGCTCGCCTCCGCGACCGGCCAGCGACCGGGCCTCCACGAGATGGATCGCGACGGCGTCACGGTCCGGCCTCGTGCGGTGCTCGGCGAGGTCGGGATCAACGGTCGCAGCGGCGTGGGCCGGCCGGCGCGTCATCGGGGCGCCGAGGCTGCCGCCCATTCGGCGGACCGCCACTACCACTTCTCCGACTTCGCCGATGCCCCCCTGAAACTCGCGGCGCTTCTCGTGCAGGAAGACCTCTGCCTGATGCGCAAGGGCGATGAGGGCTGGCGTCTCGCGGCGGCGGCGGTTTGTTTTCCGTCGTCCTGGCAGCTTGCGGACAAATTCGCAAAGCCGATGGGCGCGATCCATGATCCGGTGCCGGGGTTCGCCGGGCGGATGCTGACGGTGGTGGAGCGGATCTTCGACAATCTGGCGCCGGGCAGCGCCGTGGAGCGGTTCAACTGGTCGCTCTATACCGACACGAAGCTGAGGCATGCCGAGCCGCATGAGGAGGACATGGCGGCGCTCACGCCGGCCGAGCTTGCCGAGAAGCTCGCCGTGCGGGTGGAGCGCCAGACCCTGATGCGGCTGCCGGAGACGCGCGATATCCTGTTCACGATCCGCATCCATGTGGACCCGGTTGCCGCCGTCCGCGCCCATCCGGAACGGGAAAAGATCGCGACCGCGCTGGCCGAACAGCTTGCCGCGATGACGCCGGAGCAGCTCCGCTACAAGGGGCTGACCCGCGCCGCGCCGGCGATCCATGCGCTGCTTTCCGACATCGCCGGGGCGCCACAGCCGGCCTGAATCCGGCCCTCTATCGGCGACGCCTGATAGTGCAGTATGCGGTCAGGTTGGATCGCATTCCGGCTCTCTCTTTCTGTTCGCGACTGTCCGGTTCATGGCTTAAGCACTCCGGCACCCGCCCATTCCGCGTCACTGCCGTGCTTGACACGGTGGTCCATGGTGACGTGCGGCACATTTCAGCCTAACGGGTTGAAAGCAGAGGCCTCATGGATCGCCGGGTCAAGCCCGGCAATGATGCAGGCGAGGGGTCGAGATTGGGGAAAAAATCGGCGTTTTGACCGTCTGATCCTCCGGCATCGGCTTGTTTTCTCGGGGATTTGCGGACCAAGGGACATCGTAAACCGAACAAAAATGCTTCTTGTTGGAGCGTCGGATTTGTCCGAAAACCGGGCCCGGTTTTCGCTCCCGCGGGCCTGCGGTTCGCGCCGCTGCCCCCAAAAACCTCTGGACAGGGACGGCCGGGCCGCGTCAAGGATGGCGCCGCGTCCCGGCCGCCTCCCGCGGCCCGATCACGCGCCCCCGACCTTCGAAAGTCTTTCCCATGGGCTTCCTGGCCTTTGCCGCCGCCAATCTGCGCTGGCTCTTTGCCGGCTTCCTGCTGACCTTTGCCTCCAGCTTCGGCCAGACCTTCTTCATTTCGCTGTTCGGCGGCGAGATCCGCGCCGAATACGGGCTCAGCCACGGCGATTTCGGCACGCTCTACATGGCGGCGACGCTGGCGAGCGCGGCAACGCTGCTTTGGATCGGCAAGTTCGCCGACCACAGCCGGCTCGATCTCGTCAGCGGACTGATCCTCGGCGGGCTGGCCGTGACCTGCCTCGCCATGGCGCTGTCGCCCGGCATCGCCGTCCTTGCGCTCGCTCTCTTCGGCCTGCGGCTGTTCGGCCAGGGCATGCTCGACCATGTGGCGCTGACGGCGATGGCGCGCTGGTACAACCGCGAGCGCGGCCGGGCGATCGCCATCGCCGCCCTCGGCCATCCGGTCGGCGAGGCCGTCTTTCCGGCCATCGGCGTGTTCCTTGCCGCGGCGATCGGCTGGCGTGAGACCTGGGTCGTCGCCTGCGTCGTGCTGGCGCTGGCGGTGCCGCTTTCCATGGTCCTCTTGCGCCAGTCCAGGCAGCCGCGGACGCCGCTGCCGACGAGCCGCGAGGGTGGGGCGCCGGTGGAGGAGTGGACCCGCGCCCGGGTGCTGCGCGATCCGCTGTTCTGGGTGCTGCTGCCGGGGCTGCTGGCGCCGGCCTTCATCGTCACCGGCGTCTTCTTCCACCAGGTGCATCTGGTGGAGACCAAGGGCTGGGAGCTTGCCTGGTTCGCGGCCGGCTACCCGTTCTTTGCCGCAACCTCGATCACCAGCGGCCTCGCCACCGGATGGATCATCGACCGCTGGTCGGCGCGGCGGGCGCTGCCGGCCTATCTGCTGCCGATGGCGGCCGGGCTGCTGGTCCTTGCCTGGTCGCCGGAGCCGGGGCTGGCGCTCCTCTTCTTCGTGCTCGCCGGCCTGACCCAGGGCGGCAGTTCCGCCGTGCTTGCGGCGGTCTGGGCGGAGCTTTACGGCAGCGCCCATATCGGCGCGATCCGCTCGGTGGCGGTTGCGGCGGCGGTGCTGTCGACGGCCATCGCGCCGGGCCTGATGGGCTGGCTGATCGATCTCGGGGTTGCCATCGAGACGCAGTTCGTCGCCATGGCCGTCTATGCGGTGGCCGCCGCCGTGGTGTTCGCGCTGCTTTCCGGCGCGCTCCATCGCCGCGCCTGCGCAACGGGCGCCGCCGCACCGTAACGGAATTGCCGGTCAATCGACGTCGGCACGGCGCGGTCCGCGCCGGAAGCGATCGAAATGGAAGGTGCCGTGGCCGAACCGGTTCCGGGGCACGTCGACGTTGCGATAGTGGCCGATCTTGAAATACTGGGTCGGGCCCTTGAAGACGTCGTTGCCGATCTTGCCGGTCACCCGAACGATGAACCGGCCATTGGCCCAGACCTCGATGAGGCCGGTGCCGTCGCGCCCGCCCTTGACCCGGTAGCGCATGTCGACCCAGCCCTTTGCGGGGTCCGGCAGCCTCGGCGGACGGGCCGGCGTCATCCTCAGGAGCCCGGCGCGCCTCAGGGCCGGCGGAATGCCCGGCTTGTAGCGCCGGCCGGCGCTGGCGATGGTGGTGCGCTCATGGTTCGTCTGGACGGTGATGTGAAAGACCCCGTCGTCGAAGCGCTGGGCCAGGAACGGGCTCTCGCCGGTCTCTTCCTTCCATTGCCCGATGATCCAGCGCGTCGAGCCGGTCTTCGGAAAGTCGCCGTCCATCCGGAACGAGAAGGAATACCAGGCCTCCTGGCCGAACCGGCAGCGCTTGTTTCCCGCGACCCGCAGCTCCTGCTTGTACTTGCCTTCTTCCCAGGCCTCGTCCTCGGCGCGAAGGTCCAAAGCGAATGCGGCCGTGCCCTGGCGGACGTGGTCGGTGCGCACGGCAAAGCGGTCGCGACGGGCCAGCGATCGGGTCGCCCAACGGTGATCGGACGGCCAGGATTCCGCCATGTCGACGATCGGTTCGCAGTAGTTGTCGCAGCGTCCCGTCCAGGCGGTGGCGATCTCCGCGTGGACGACGGGGCGATCCCAACTCGCAAGTCGCTGCCTCGTCGCTTCGGTGACCGGATGCTCGCAGAGCGAGGCCGCGAGCACCTCGCTGGTGCCGGGCGCGGTGGCGATGATCGGCAGAAAGGCAAGACAGACCAGATATGCTGTCGCCAGCCGGCGTTGTGACATGGCGCTTCCCCCGTGCTCCAGGCGCATTCGGGCGCTCGAGGGGCAAATGCTCCGGCCTGCGAGCGCCGGCCCTGGAAGTCATTTTTCTGACTAAACTATAGATGTATTTTTGAGAAAAATGACACCAAAAGATTGTGGGAATGGGAATTCCCTTTCCCCCGGTGGGTGCCCGGCGACGGGATATCCGGGTCCGGCGCCCGCCGGTTCCTGCGGCCGCCGCCGCGGTTCTGGCACGCGTTTCCGACGCGCTGCATCGCCGCGCCTGTTCATCGGGCGTCGAAATGCCATATTAGGCGTGGATGAAACGCGGCCGGGCGGTGCGCGTCGACGATGTGCCAGTGAGTTTTTGCGATCCCGATGAACGACAAGATCAAGGACAGCGAAGCCAATCGCTTCAGCGGCCGGGTCCGGCGCTATGCCCGGGTCGGCACCAATATGGGCGGCCTTGCCGCGCGCATGGCCGGCACGCGCTTTTTCGGCGGCGATGCCGACCACGACCGCAACGCGGCGGAACTCGCCGCAGCGCTCGGCGGGCTGAAGGGCCCCTTAATGAAGGTGGTGCAACTACTCGCCACCATTCCGGACGCTGTGCCGCCGGAATATGCGACGGAATTCGCCAAGCTGCAGGCCAATGCGCCGCCGATGGGCTGGGCCTTCGTCAAGCGGCGGATGACGGCCGAGCTCGGAACGGGATGGCAAAAGCGCTTTGCCTCCTTCGAGCACGAGCCGGCAGCGGCCGCCTCGCTTGGCCAGGTGCACCGGGCGGTCCACACCGACGGGCGCAATCTTGCCTGCAAGCTGCAATATCCGGATATGGAATCGGCCGTCGAAGCCGACCTCAACCAGCTCGGCATCATCTTTTCCATCCACCGGCGCACCAAGCCGGCAATCGACACCCGCGAGATCGCCAAGGAGATCGGCGCCAGGGTGCGCGAGGAACTCGACTATTACCGCGAGGCCCGGCACACGAAGCTCTATGACAGCATCTTCGCCGACAACGACCAGGTGCGGGTGCCGGAGATCGTCGACGAACTGTCGACCAAGCGGCTTCTGACCATGGGCTGGCTCGAGGGCAGGCGGCTGCTGGAATACCGCGAGCATTCGCTGGAAGAGCGCAATGTCGTCGCGGAGACCCTCTTCAAGGCCTGGTGGTATCCGTTTAGCCACTACGGCGTCATCCATGGCGACCCGCATCTCGGCAACTACACGGTGTTCGAGGAGGATGGCCGACCGGCCGGCATGAACCTCCTCGACTATGGCTGCATCCGCATCTTCCCGCCCGAATTCATCAAGGGCGTCGTCGACCTCTATACCGGGCTGCGCGACAATGACGACGAGCGGGTGGTGCACGCCTATGAACGCTGGGGCTTCAAGGGCCTGACCAAGGACGTCATCGAGATCCTCAATGTCTGGGCGCGGTTCATCTACGGGCCGATCCTGACCGACCGGGTGCGGACCATGGCCGACGGCGTCTCGCCGTCCGAATATGGCCGCAAGGAAGCCTTCCAGGTGCACAAGGCACTGAAGGAACGCGGCCCGGTGACGGTGCCGCGCGAGTTCGTGTTCATGGACCGGGCGGCGATCGGTCTCGGCGGCGTGTTCCTGCATCTGGGGGCGGAGCTGAATTTCTACCAGCTCTTCAACAGCCAGATCGAGGATTTCGACATCGACGTCGTCGCCCGGCGCCAGCGCGAGGCGCTGGCCGAGACGGGGCTGTCGCTGGAGGCAGTCGCGACTCAGCAATGAGGCAAAGGCGCCGGCGGCGCAGTGCTTGCATGCGCCTTCGGTAATATGAGCCGCCGGGTCTTTCGGCGTTGCACAACAAGTGCTATGCCTTCCTGCGCATGGCGGTTCGAAAACTGTTATGCGCCCGCGTTGCCGCAGGCGCATGCTTTGCTATAACAGCCCGGACGTACCTTGATTCAAAGGGAGGGGAGCATGAGCCAGACCAGCCAGCCGGCAACCGATTTCAACGCCCACCACGAGACCTACGAGCGCTTCATGTCGCTGATCAAGGTCTCTGTCGCCAACATCTTCAGCATCCTTGTCGCCCTCGTCCTTTACGCCTTCGGCGGGTCGTGGTCGGTCTGGACCGGGTCGCTGATCGTCTTCCTGGCGATCGTCACCGCACTCATCGGCCTGTTCGCCGGCCCGCGCGGCTGGATACCCGGTGCCCTCGTCTTCGTTCTCGGGGTGGCGTTCGTAGTCCTTACCGTCGCTTAGTTCGGAACAGTCATGAAAATTGCAGTCCCACTGGAAAGTGATCCGGTCGAGGCGCGCGTTGCGCTGACTCCGGAAACGGCCAAGCGTTTCATCGGCCTTGGGGCCGAGGTGGTCGTTCAGAAGGGGGCCGGCGCGCTGTCGCGGATCCCCGACGAAGCCTATGAAAAGGCCGGCGCCACGATCGCCAAGGACGCCAAGGTGACCTTCACCGGCGCCGACGTCGTGCTCAAGGTGCGCCGTCCCAATGCCGACGAGCTGAAGGCGATCAAGAAGGGGACGCTGGTCGTGGCGACCATGGATCCCTTCGGCCACGAGGACGACGTCAAGGCGATGGCCGAGGCGGGCATCACGGCCGTCACCATGGACTTCATGCCGCGCATCACCCGCGCCCAGGTCATGGACGTTCTGTCCAGCCAGGCGAACCTTGCCGGCTACCAGGCGGTGATCGACGCGGCCGGGCTGTTCGACCGGGCGATGCCGATGATGATGACGGCGGCCGGCACGGTGTCGGCGGCCAAGGTCTTCGTCATGGGCGCCGGCGTTGCCGGCCTGCAGGCGATCGCCACCGCCAAGCGGCTCGGCGCCATCGTCTCGGCGACCGACGTTCGCCCGGCGGCCAAGGAGCAGGTCGAGTCCCTCGGCGGCAGGTTCATCGCCGTGGAGGACGAGGAGTTCAAGGAAGCCGAGACCGCCGGCGGCTACGCCAAGGAAATGTCCGACGACTACAAGAAGAAGCAGGCCGAACTGGTCGCTTCCCACATCGCCAAGCAGGACATCGTCATCACCACGGCGCTGATCCCGGGGCGTCCGGCACCAAAGCTCGTCACCAAGGAGATGCTCGCCTCCATGCAGCCCGGCTCGATCGTCATCGATCTCGCGGTGGAGCGCGGCGGCAACGTGGAGGGCGCGGTCGCCGGTGAGGTCGCCACCGTCGGCGACGTCAAGGTTGCCGGCTATCTCAACGTGCCCGGCCGCATCGCCGCCACCGCCTCGCTGCTCTACGCCAAGAACCTCTATGCCTTCGTCGAGACGCTGATCGACAAGGAGGCCAAGGCGCTTGCCGTCGACTGGGAGGACGAGCTCGTCAAGGCGACGGTCCTGACCCGCGACGGTTCCATCGTTCACCCGGCATTCGCCGGTTAAGGGGGACTTCACTCATGGCTAATCTTACCCCGGCCGAAGCGCTCGAACGTGCGCGCGCGGCGGCCGATGCCGCCGCCCAGTCCGCACGGGAGGCGACCGACGCGGCCGCAGCCGCCCAGTCCTATGTCGACCAGATCGGCGATGCCGCGGGCGCGGCCGTCCACGCCGCCACCGGCGGCGCGATCGATCCGTTCGTGTTCCGGCTGGCGATTTTCGTGCTTGCCATCTTCGTCGGCTACTACGTGGTCTGGTCGGTGACCCCGGCGCTGCACACGCCGCTGATGTCGGTCACCAACGCCATCTCCAGCGTCATCGTCGTCGGTGCGCTGCTTGCCGTCGGCGTCGACATGGTCGGCGAGGGCGGCACCTGGGCCCGTGTGCTCGGCTTCATCGCGCTGGTCTTTGCCAGCGTCAACATCTTTGGCGGCTTCCTGGTCACCCAGCGCATGCTCGCCATGTACAAGAAAAAAAGCTGAGGGGGCTGACTAGATGTCCGCAAGCATCACGGCTCTTCTCTATCTCGTCGCCGGCGTCCTGTTCATCCTGGCGCTGCGCGGCCTGTCGCATCCGGTAACGTCCCGGCAGGGCAACCTGTTCGGCATGATCGGCATGGGTATCGCCATCGTCACGACGCTGTTCGTGGCGTCTCCGGCGGCCGATGCCTGGTTCCTGATCATCCTCGCGATCGCCATCGGCGGCGGCATCGGCGCGTTCACCGCCAAGAAGATCCCGATGACGGCGATGCCGCAGCTCGTTGCCGCCTTCCACTCGCTGGTCGGCATGGCCGCGGTGCTGGTGGCGGCCGGTGCGCTCTACGCGCCGACGGCCTTCGGCATCGGCTCTCCGGGCGCTATCCACGGGGCGAGCCTCGTGGAAATGTCGCTCGGTGTCGCCATCGGCGCCATCACCTTCACCGGCTCCGTCATTGCCTTCCTGAAGCTCGACGGGCGGATGAGCGGCGCGCCGATCCTGCTGCCGTCGCGGCACGCGATCAATCTCGGCCTGTTTGCCCTGATCGTGATCCTGATCATCTGGTTCGTCGGCTCGGAAAACCATTCCGCGTTCTGGGCGATCACCATCGCCGCGCTCGTCTTCGGCGGCCTGATCATCATCCCGATCGGCGGCGCCGACATGCCGGTGGTGGTCTCCATGCTCAACTCCTATTCGGGGTGGGCGGCGGCCGGCATCGGCTTCACCCTCGGCAACACGGCGCTGATCATCACCGGCGCGCTGGTCGGCTCGTCGGGTGCGATCCTGTCCTACATCATGTGCAAGGGCATGAACCGGTCCTTCATCTCCGTCATCCTCGGCGGCTTCGGCGGCGAGACGGCGGCAGCGGCCGAGGACACCGGCGACAAGGTCGTCAAGCGCGGCTCGGCCGAGGACGCGGCCTACATCATGAAGAATGCCGGCAAGGTCATCATCGTCCCCGGCTACGGCATGGCGGTCGCCCAGGCGCAGCACGCGCTTCGCGAAATGGCCGATGCGTTGAAGCACGAGGGCGTCGAGGTCAAATACGCGATCCATCCGGTCGCCGGCCGCATGCCCGGCCACATGAACGTGCTGCTGGCCGAGGCCAACGTGCCCTATGACGAGGTCTTCGAGCTGGAAGACATCAACTCGGAGTTCAGCCAGGCGGACGTCGCCTATGTCATCGGCGCCAATGACGTCACCAACCCGGCCGCCGAGGACGATCCGTCCTCGCCGATCTACGGCATGCCCGTGCTGCATGTCTGGAACGCCGGCACGGTGATGTTCTCCAAGCGCTCGCTGGCGTCCGGCTATGCCGGCATCGACAACCCGCTGTTCTACCGCGACAACACCATGATGCTGCTCGGCGACGCCAAGAAGATGGTCGAGGGCATCGTCAAGGCGCTGGAAGCGTAAGAACCGGGAAATCCGGAATACCGATTGGAAAGGGCGTCTGCCGACCGGCAGGCGCCCTTTTCTTGTCTGGCACGTCAACGGTCCTTCACGACATCCTGAAACGGCTTGATGCCCGCTGTGCCTCGCGTGTGGATAGGCTGGCCTCTTCCTGACCAAAGCGAAGGAGGACGCCATGGCGTGGATTTCCGGTCGGATCGCGATTGCGGTCCTGACACTCGGCCTTGCTGTGGTGCCGACGCTGTCGCAGCAGAGCGAACCGGTACGCCAGGAGATCGCCGTCGGCGGGGCGACGCTGTCGGTGTCCTATCGCGGCGACTTCCGGCTGCCCGAGGCGGCCCTTGCTGCCTGGATCCGACGCTCGGCGGAGGTCATTGCCGGCTACTATGGGCGCTTTCCGGTCGACCGGGTGCAACTTGACGTCGTCGGCGTTGGCGGGACCGGTGTCCGGTCCGGCAAGGCGTTCGGCGACCGGGGCGCCTATCTGCGCGTCATGGTCGGCGAGGCCAGCGACGTTGCCGACCTGAGGCGCGACTGGATCATGGTGCATGAGATGGTGCACCTGGCGCTGCCGCGCATGCGCCGAAACCACGACTGGCTGGCCGAGGGGCTCGCGGTCTATGTGGAGTCCATCGCTCGGATGCAGGCCGGGGATCTCGACCGGACGCAGGTCTGGGGCGAGTTCGTGACGCGCATGCCGCACGGCCTGCCCAAGGCCGGCGACCACGGCCTCGACAACACGCCGACCTGGGGCCGCACCTACTGGGGTGGGGCGATCTTCGCGCTCGTCGCCGATACGGAAATCCGCAAGCGGACGAACGGCGCCAGGAACCTCAGGGACGCGCTTCGCGGCGTTCTGGTATCGGGCGGCGATTTCACGGATTTCTGGCCGATTGAGCGCACGCTTGCCGCAGCGGATGCGGCGACGGGCACCGGGGTGCTGATGACGCTCTACGGGGACTGGCGGGCAACGCCGGTCGATCCCGATCTCGACGGCCTGTGGACGTCGCTCGGCGTTGTGCAGGCGGGCGGGGGCGTCGTCTTTGACGAGGATGCGCCTCTGGCTGCTATGCGCCGGTCGATCGAGACCGGCGATAGCTGTGCCGTCATGGCCTGCTGACGGATGTTACGTGCGCGATCGGCTGTAGGTGGCGCCGAGGCGGCCGAGGCCTTCGCGGGCGGTCTTGTTGGTGGCTTCCAGGGCGATGGCCCGGTTATAGGACCCGATCGCCTCGTTCTTGTGGCCGAGCTCTTCCAGGGCGACGCCGCGATTGGCCCAGGCGCTGGCGGTCTTGCGGTCGTATTCCAGCGACCAGTTGAAGTCCTCCAGCGCCGCCTTGGGATTGCCCTTGGCGAGATAGGAGACGCCGCGCCCGTTATAGGGGGCGGGGGCCTTCGGATCGAGGCCGATGGCGCGCGAGAAGTCGTCGACCGCCTTGTCGTGCTGGTTCCGCGCCTGGTAGATCAGCGCCCGGTTGTGATAGGCGCGCGGGTCCGATGGATTGAGCCGGATCGCATTGTTGTAGTCGTTGAGGGCAAGGCCCGCCTGGTTATGCTGCCGGTAGATGTTGCCGCGCGCCACATAGGCGGAATCGTAGTTCGGATTGATCGACAGGGCGCGATTGTAGTCGGCGAGCGCCAGGTCCATGCGGCCCATGTTGCGGTAGACGAGGGCGCGGTTGGCGTAGGCCTGGTAATAGGACGGGTCGAGTTCGACGGCGCGGGTGAAGTCCTGGATCGCCTGTTCGGATTTGTTGGCCTTGCCGAAAGCGGTGCCGCGCATGTTGTAGGCGTGCGGATCGCGCGGGTTGGCTTCCAGCACCGCGGACAGGCTTTCGATGTTTTCCTTGGAGCCGGTATAGGGGTCGAGCTCGCTCGCCGTCGGCCCGGAGACGGAATCGACCTGGCAGCCGGCGAGGCCAACGGCGAGGATTGCAGCGGCAAGGCTGCCGGCGCGAAACCTTCTGATGGCCGAGACGGGATACCCCATGACATTTTCCCGGGCTATTTTCATGGAAAACATTTAGCACACGTCGCTTTTTGCGAACAACCGCGCGGCGCAACGGCGGTCCGGCGGTTTGCCGCGCCCGTCGGAATGCCCTTTTGTCGGGGGCCGTGGCGCGGGGCCGGACGCTGGCCGGCGTATGGTCTGTCCGGAAGGTCGTTTCGAGGTCCGGCAGGATCGGGCGGCGCTTTCGCCGCCCCATGACAATCGGCGCCGGAGGCGTCCGGCGCGGGGCCCACCATTATCCGGCTTGCGCGACCTTTGCTGCGCCGTCCGGGTCGGGCGTGCCGGCGCCTGCTGCGGCATTGCTTGCCGCGCGGCGCCGTTTTAGCGTTGCCCTAGCGGCGCGGCGCCTTGCCCGGCAGCAGGCCTTCGCGCTGTGCCCGCTTGCGGGCGATCTTGCGGGCGCGCCGGACGGCTTCGGCCTTTTCGCGGGCCTTCTTCTCCGACGGCTTCTCGTAGTGGCCGCGAAGCTTCATTTCACGAAAGATGCCCTCGCGCTGCATCTTTTTCTTCAGCGCCTTCAGAGCCTGGTCGACGTTGTTGTCGCGGACGAGTACCTGCACGCGTCAGTTCCTGTGTTGGTTTCGTGTGATCTTGCCGGGATTTCCGCCGAAAACGGGCGAACGATCCCTTGGCGCCGCTGTCGCGTCGCAAATGTGGCGCAGTGGATAGCAGAATCGCCACAGGTTGTCCACGTCAAAGCGGCACTTTCGGGAAGGTTCCGAAGCTGCCGTTCGACGGGGTCAACCGGTTCACATGACCCATCTTGCGCCCGGGGCGGGTGTCGCCCTTGCCATAGAGATGGAGCCGGGCGCCGGGCTCGGCAAGGATCTCCTGCCAGCGCTCGACATCGGCGCCGATCAGGTTCTCCATCTGGACGGGGCAGACAAGCCGCGGCACGGCGAGCGGCCAGCCGGCGATCGCCCGCACATGCTGCTCGAACTGGGAGACCGCGCAGGCATCCTCCGTCCAGTGGCCGGAATTGTGGACCCGCGGGGCGAGCTCATTGACGAAGAGGCTCTCGGCTTCGCCGTTGCGGACGACGAAAAGCTCCACGGCAAGGACGCCGACATGGTCGAGGGCGCCGGCGATGCGCCGGGCGATGTCGGCCGCAAGCTGTGCCGTTTCCGGCGCGATCGGGGCGGGCACGGTGGAGAATTTCAGGATGTGGTTTTCGTGGCGGTTGTCGGCGATGTCGAAGACGGCGGTATCGCCGTCGGCGCCGCGGGCGACGATCGCCGAGCATTCCAGCGCGAAGGGGACGACCGCCTCCAGGATCGCCGGAGCCTTGCCGATCTCTTCCCAGGCGTCCGCGGCCCCGGCGGCGTCGCGGATCATCGTCTGGCCCTTGCCGTCATAGCCGAAGCGGCGGGTCTTCAGGATTGCCGGCGTGCCGATCTCGCCGAGCGCCTGCTTTAGCTCCTCAAGGCTGTCGACCTTGCGGAAGGCCGCCGTTGCGATTCCGGCGTCGGCGAGGAACGTCTTTTCGGTCAACCTGTCCTGGCAGACGCGCAGGGATTCCGGCGAGGGGCGCACCGGCACATGGGCGGCAAGGACGGCGGCCGTCGTATCCGGTACGTTCTCGAACTCGTAGGTGACGACGTCGACGGCCTTGGCAAAGGCGGCAAGCTGCGCCTCGTCCTCATAGGGCGCGCAGGTGCTTTTCGCTGCGACCTCGAAGGCCGGCGAGGCGGCGTCCGGGCAATAGACGTGGCATTTGAGGCCGAGGCGGGCGGCCGCCATGGCGATCATGCGGCCGAGCTGGCCGCCGCCGAGGATGCCGATGGTGTCACCGGGGGAAAGTCGCGCCATTGCCGCTCAGTCCTCGTCGCTCGGGGCCTCGGCGATCGCCTCGCTCTGGCGGGCGCGCCAGGCATCGAGCCGGTCGGCGAGGGCCGCATCGGAGAGCGCCAGCACGCTTGCGGCCATCAGCGCGGCGTTGACGGCGCCCGAGCGGCCGATGGCGAGCGTTCCGACCGGAATGCCGGCCGGCATCTGGACGATCGAATAGAGGCTGTCGATGCCCTTCATGGTGCGCGACTCGATCGGCACGCCGAACACCGGCAGCGGCGTCATGGAGGCCGTCATGCCGGGCAGGTGGGCGGCGCCGCCGGCCCCGGCGATCACCACCTTGTGGCCGCGGTCTTTCGCGCCCTTGGCGAAGTCGTAGAGCCGGTCCGGCGTGCGGTGGGCGGAGACGATCCGCGCCTCATAGGCGATGCCGAGGGCGTCGAGGGTCTCGGCGGCATGGCGCATGGTCGGCCAGTCGGACTGGCTGCCCATGATGATGGCGACCGGAGCGGCCGTTAACGGCATTGGATTACCTCGCGGACAGGGCCGGATGCCGGGCCGTGGGCCGGCGCCGGGTCGGAAAGCCGGGGATTATAGGGACGGGCTTCGGCGGCGCAAGGCGGCGAATCGCGGTTCTTCGGCGGCGCTATCGGGAGTGTATGCATTGCACGCAACTCGCCCGTCGCGCGAGCCGTGCCCTGCGGCGTTTTTGTCGCGGAAATATTTATTCGCCGGATTCTTTAATGGTCTCTGCATATTAGCGCGTTGCTGAAAATGCGCTAATGCTTCCCCTGGTTGCACCGCTAAATTTTTATTGGTCTAAGTGAGGAAATCGCAATGGCGGTCGTACTATCAGGCCGTAAACTTGTTGCGCCGGATTGCGGTAACCGCGAAAGAGAGCGCCATGGAAGACCAGCATGTGCAAACTGCCGTTCGGGCTGGTGACGAGGTGGTTCTTGTCCACCCGTCCGAGGCCGGTCCGGCAGCGATAAACGACATCCTTTTGCGGAACCTCGCACCGGAGGCCCGCCAGATCGTCCATGCCTTCGAGCATCTGATCCACACGCTCGATTGCCGGATAAAGGACCTGGAGGGCAAGCTCGACGAGGACGAACTGACGGGCGTCTTCAACCGGCGTGGCTTCATGCGGGAACTGGAACGCGCCAAGGCCTTCAGCGGCCGTTACGGCGTGTCCGCGACGCTCGTCTTTTTCGACGTCGACCGGTTCAAGACCATCAACGACCGGTTCGGCCACCGGGTCGGCGACGCGGCGTTGCGCCATGTGGCGCGGCTGCTCCTGGAAAACGTGCGCGAATCCGATCTCGTCGGCCGGCTGAGCGGCGACGAGTTCGCCATGCTCCTGTGGAACACGGTGCCGGCGGAGGCGGTGAAGCGGGTCAGGGCCCTCGTCACCTTCGTGGAGGAAAACCCGCTTTGCGATTTCGGAACGCCGATCCCGCTGCACCTGTCGTCCGGCGTTGCGCCGCTGGAGACGGAGGGCGCCTGCGAGACCGTTCTCGACGAGGCCGACGCGGCGATGTACCGCGACAAGAGACGCCGCCGCGAGGCCTATGCCAGGGCGGTTTTCGGCTCAGGCGATAATGTCCGGTAGGGTGTCGTCCTCGAGCTGGCTGATCCGGTCCTTCAACACCAGCTTGCGCTTCTTCAGCCGCTGAACCTGCAAGTGATCGGCCCGGGCATTGGCGACCATCGCCTCGATGGCGGTATCCAGATCCCGGTGCTCTTCGCGCAGCCGCGCCAGCTCTGCTTCCGCTGCAGCTTTTTCTTCGACGTCCAACGGCGCAACCTCACCGTTCAGATGCGGAGGCGGAGCCCCTCCGGCGATCATTTTTAAACAGGAATTTCACCACGATAGCACGGTGTTACCGGGCACCGGAAGCACGTCTTCAGGGTATACGCGGTCAACCCCGCAAAAAGGGGTGATTCGGGGCTGCGAGGGGGACTTTTTTTTCGACAGACCGGTTCCCATATGTCACACTTGTGTTGTCAAACTTGGGATAGAAGGAGGCTTTTCGACATGTCTCAGAATGCCGCTCTCGTTAACCTCGAAGAACAGCATCACGCGCTGGAACGGGAAATCGAAGAGGAACTGGCCCATCCGGGGTATGACGATCTCCACGTAGCCGAGTTAAAGCGCAAGAAACTGCTTCTGAAGGACGAGATTTCGCGCATCCGAACATCTTGAGATCAGCTTCTGCGACGGTAACGTCAACCACGTCCTAGAAATCCGCGAGCGGGACCCGAACGCCAAGACCTGAGGTTCTGCTCGCGGCGCCATTGGCATAATTCGCCGGTCGGCCTTTTGCGATCATTCCGATCCCGCCGCCGCTATCCGTGCGGTTCTGGCGGATACCTGTTTTATTTTTCTGAAATCGACGACTGGGGCGCGGGCGGTCTGCTCCGCGGCCGGTGTTTTGTGCCCGGCGACGTCGCGCCCAGGACCATTGCGCACGACTGCTCGACGGCGGTGCGAGGCACGACATGGCGCCTGTTACCCGTTGGCAAGCGCCGACCCTATCGGTCGTCAGCCATTGGGCGGCTCTTGCGGCGGCGCGGTCTCGTCCTCGTCATAGATTTCCGAGCGCGCTGCCCAGTGCGCCCAGCCGCTGACGAGCGCAAGGGCGATGCCTGACGCCCAGGCCCATTCCTCGGGGACATGGAACTTCATGAAATCGCCGAAGATCAGCGCCGGCACCAGCGTGACGATCGCCAGGTACACCCAGAAGAACCAGCGGGTCTTGTAAAGAAGGCTCATCAGGCCGACGAAGACGACCATGCCGGCGATGGCCGACGGCAGCCAGGGCAGGCCGGCGAAGCGCTTGGCGGCCCAGGCGGCGAGCGCGCCGATGACGACGAACTCCACGATCAGCAGCCAGCCGGGCAGGTTGAATTCCTTGTGGGCTTTCGGGCGTCCGGTGCCCGGGCCGTAGCCGCCGCCCGACGGGGGGATGATCGACATCTTGCTCAAATCTCCTGTCGGTTGCCCGCCCCGGCCGCGCAAACGATATCGTCGGCGCGGTCACGGCGGCGGGACGCCATAATCGGTCTCGTCAATAACGGTCCCATGATGGGCGAGGGACCGGGCACTGTTCAAGACACCAAAAAAGCGCTGCCCGGGAGGTGTCCGCCTGCACGGGCGTGCGTCAGAGATCCTTGGCCTGCTCGCGCAGCACGTATTTCTGGATCTTGCCGGTCGAGGTCTTCGGCAGGTCCGTGAAATGGACGTGGCGCGGCACCTTGAAGTGGGCAAGGTTCTCCCGGCAATAGGCGATGACCTCGTCGGGCGTGACCTCGGCCCCCGGCCGCAGTTCCAGGAAGGCGCACGGGGTCTCGCCCCATTTGTCGTCCGGCTTGGCGACGACGGCGGCCGCCGCGATCGCCGGGTGCTTGTAGAGCACGTCCTCCACCTCGATGGAGGAGATGTTCTCTCCGCCGGAAATGATGATGTCCTTGGAGCGGTCCTTGAGCTGGATGTAGCCGTCCGGGTGGAGGACGCCGAGGTCGCCGGAATGGAACCAGCCGCCGCGGAACGCGGCATCGGTCGCGGAGGGGTTCTTCAGATAGCCCTTCATGACGAGGTTGCCGCGGAACATCACCTCGCCGATGGTCTCGCCGTCGGCCGGCACCTTCTCCATCGTCTCCGGGTTCATCACGGTGAGGTCTTCCAGGGCGGCGTAGCGCACGCCCTGGCGCGCCTTCCGGGCGGCGCGGGCCGGGCCTTCCAGCGCCTGCCACTCGTCCTTCCAGTCGTTGACGACGGCCGGGCCGTAGGTCTCCGTCAGGCCGTAGAGGTGGGTGACGTTGAAGCCGTTGTCGCCCATGGCGGCGAGCACGGCCTCCGGCGGCGGCGCAGCCGCGGTCATGAACTCCACGGTGTGGTCGAGGTCGCGCTTGTCCTCCGCCGGAGCGTTGAGGATGGTCGACATGACGATGGGCGCACCGCACAGATGCGTGACCCTGTGCTCGGCGATCGCCTTCCAGATCGCATCGGCGCGGACCCAGCGCAGGCACACATGGGTGCCGGCGACGACCGACAGCGACCAGGTGAAGCACCAGCCGTTGCAGTGGAACATCGGCAGGGTCCAGAGATAGACCGGGTGCTTGCCCATCGCTGCTGTCACCACGTTGCCGTTGGCGAGCAGCGAGGCGCCGCGGTGGTGGTAGACGACGCCCTTCGGGTTCCCCGTGGTGCCGGAGGTGTAGTTGAGCGAGACGGCGTTCCATTCGTCGTCCGGCATCGGCCAGTCGAATTCCGGGTCGCCTTCGGCCAGCAGCTCCTCGTAGTCCAGATCGCCGAGGCGCTCGCCCGTCTGCGGAAATTCCGGATCGTCATAGTCGATGACGAGGGGCGTCACCTTTTCCGTCAGGGTCAGCGCCTCCTTGACGGTGGCGGAGTACTCGCGGTCGACGATCAGCACTTTCGTTTCGGCGTGGTCGAGGGAAAAGGCGATGATCTTGGCGTCGAGCCGTGTGTTGAGGGTATTGACGACGGCGCCATTGGCCATCGCCACCCCGTAATGGGCCTCCAGCATCGGCGGCGTGTTGGCGAGCATGACGGAGACCGTGTCGCCCTTGCCGATGCCGCGTTTTGCCAGCGCCGAACCGAGCCGCCGGCAGCGGGCGTAGAACTCGGCATAGGTGGTGCGTTGGTTGCCGTGGATGATCGCCACGTGGTCGGGGAAGACCAGGGCCGAGCGCTGCAGCAGCGTCAGCGGCGTCAGCGGCTGGTAGTTGGCGGGGGTCTTGTCGAGATGAAGGTCGTACTGGTTGGGCTGTTCCGTCACGGCGGTTTCCTCGTCCCTGGTCGCGCATTGCCGTCACCCGGACCGTCTCGTCCGGGGTCCCTGTCGCGCGTCATCGCCGCCGCCATGCCGGGCAGCGGCAGTCATTTTTTTGCAGTGACCTAAGACCAAATCGCGGCGGTCCGCAACTGCGCTTTACCGGAGGGCGAGTTCGGAAATGCCATCCCAGATCAGCTTGCAGGACACCAGGAACACCGCCGAATAGACGATGCGGTAGAACGGCTTCATGGGGATGCGCTTGACCAGCCAGACGCCGCTCATGACGCCGATGGGGGCGAGCGGCAGGAGTACGGCCGAGGTCGTCAGGTTCTGGGTCGAAAACTGGCCGAGGGCGAAATAGGGGACGAGCTTCACCGCGTTGACCGAGGCGAAAAAGATCGCCGAGGTGCCGGCAAACAGCACCGGCTCCAGCTTCAGCGGCAGGGCGTACATCTGGAACGGCGGGCCGCCGGCGTGGCTGACGAAGCTGGTGAAGCCGGCAACCGTCCCCCAGAAGCCGCCCTTGGCGATGTTGTGTTCGGCCGGTGCCCGCTCGCCCTTGCGCTTCAGGAGATAGTCGAGGGTGAACCACAGGCCGATGGTGCCGACGATGAGCCGGACATGGGCGGCGGTGATCATCGCCGCCGTCAGCCAACCGATGGTGACGCCGATGACGCCGGCCGGCACCAGGATGGCGATGGTCCTCTTGTCGAAGCGGCGCCGGTAGGCCGTCAGCGCCACGATGTCCATGGCAACGAGGATCGGCAGCATGATGCCGGCGGCTTGCAGCGGCGGGATGACAAGGGCCATCAGCGGGGTGCCGAGGAGGGCGAAGGAGCCGCCGAAACCGCCTTTCGACAGGCCGACGAGGAGCACGGCCGGCACCGCGGCCCAGTAGAACATCGGGTCTGAGATCATGGCCGCCACATCGACGTCAGATCGGGCTCCGCGTCAAGCATCTTGGCCGCGATGCCGGCGATCGGCCGCACGCCTGCGGTTGCCGGGATGCGCTTCCGTGCGTCCTTGGAAGCGGCTTCGGATCGTTTTCGGCCATAAGCGGCGTTGCTTAGTCGGAAAGTCGTAACATCGCCGACTTGCATTTGTCCGTTGAATTTGCCCAATTTGCCGGAAACCTGCAGTTGGGAGAAACGCGCCATGGCGAGCCGGTATAACGAGGTCTATGAGGGCTGGAAGAACGACCCGGACGGGTTCTGGGGGAACGCGGCCGAGGAGATCGACTGGTTCACGCCCTACGACAAGGTATTCGATGCCGACAGCGGCGCCTATGGCCGCTGGTTTCCCGGCGCCACCTGCAACACGTGCTACAACTGCCTCGACCGCCATGTGGAGCGCGGCCGGCCCGGCCAGGCGGCGCTGATCTACGATTCCCCGATTACCGGCCGGAAGGCCTCCTACACCTACGCCGAACTGCTCGACCGGGTGAAGGCGATGTCCGCCGTCCTCCTCGATAACGGCGTTCAGAAGGGCGACCGGGTCATCATCTACATGCCGATGATCCCCGAGGCAGTGATGGCGATGCTGGCCTGCGCCCGCATCGGCGCCGTCCATTCTGTGGTTTTCGGCGGCTTTGCCTCCAAGGAGCTGGCGACGCGCATCGACGACGCCAAGCCGACGGCGATCATCTCGGCGTCCTGCGGCATCGAGCCGGGCCGGGTCATCGCCTACAAGCCGCTGCTCGACGGTGCCATCGACCTGTCCACCCACAAGCCCGCCAAATGCTTCATCGTCCAGCGCGAGGAAGTGGAGGCGCGGCTCAACGGCGAGCGCGACGTCGACATGCTCGCCGCCATGGAGGCGGCGCAGTCCGCCGGCCGCGACGTGCCCTGCGTGCCCGTCGCCTCGACCGATCCGCTCTACATCCTCTACACCTCCGGCACCACCGGCCAGCCGAAAGGCGTCGTGCGCGACAATGGCGGCCACATGGTGGCGCTGAAATGGTCGATGAACGCGATCTACGGCATCGATCCGGGCGAGGTGTTCTGGGCCGCCTCCGACGTCGGCTGGGTGGTCGGCCATTCCTACATCGTCTATGCGCCGCTCCTGCACGGCTGCACGACCATCGTCTTCGAAGGCAAGCCGGTCGGCACGCCCGATGCGGGCGTGTTCTGGCGGGTGATCGCCGAGCACAATGTCGCCGCCCTCTTCACCGCGCCGACGGCGTTCCGCGCCATCAAGCGCGATGACCCGAAGGGACTGCTCATCAGCGACTACGACCTCGGCACGTTCCGGACCCTGTTCCTGGCCGGCGAGCGCGCCGATCCGGACACCATCCAGTGGGCCGAGGAGCACCTCAAGGTGCCGGTCATCGACCATTGGTGGCAGACGGAGACCGCCTGGGCGATCGCCGCCAACCCGGTCGGCCTCGGCATGCTGCCGGTGGTCTACGGCTCGCCGACGGTGGCGATGCCCGGCTACGACGTGCAGATCCTCGACGATGCCGGCCATCCGGTTGCGGCCGGCACGCTCGGCAACATCGTCGTCAAGCTGCCGCTGCCGCCGGCCTGCCTGCCGACGCTGTGGCAGAACGACGAGCGCTTCAAGGAGAGCTACCTCGCCGAATTCCCCGGCTACTACAAGACGGCCGACGCCGGCTACATGGACGAGAACGGCTATCTGTTCATCATGGCCCGCACCGACGACATCATCAACGTCGCCGGCCACCGGCTCTCCACCGGCGGCATGGAAGAGGTGCTGGCGAGCCATCCGGACGTCGCCGAATGCGCCGTCATCGGCATTCACGACCAGCTCAAGGGCCAGGCGCCTTGCGGCTTCGTCGTGTTGAAGTCGGGCGTCGACCGGGAGCACGAGGAGATCGAGAAGGAACTGGTCGGGCTGGTGCGCGAGAAGATCGGCCCCGTCGCCGCCTTCAAGATCGCGGTCACCGTCGACCGGCTGCCGAAGACGCGGTCGGGCAAGATCCTGCGCGGCACCATGCGCCAGATCGCCGACGGCGAGGAATACCGGATGCCCGCGACTATCGACGATCCGGCGATCCTCGATGAAATCATGGAAGCGCTGAAGGAGCATGGCGTCGGCTGATCCGACGCCGGCCATTGCCGCCGATTTTACGAAAGGGCGTCGTCCAAATGGCCGGCGCCCTTTTCTTTTGCCGTTTCGCCGGGCGCTTGCCTGGTCGCCGGCACGAGTTGGGCCCATTCGCCCGATTTGGCGCGGCGTTTTGACAGGGTCTAATTTGGTTTTCCTGCTGCGCCCGTGCGCCGGATGTCGGCGCTCGCCGTGTCGGGCGGCGCGGGTGCTGTCATGGCCCGGGCGGCAAAGTCGGGGAAAACACGTCCTGCCCCCTGTTCCAACCGACAGCGGGCTGCTCTAGAGTGCCGCCGACTAAAGGACCATGCGGAGGCTGATATGGGGCTTGAAGGAAAATCCGCGATCGTTACCGGCGCCGCCCGCGGCATCGGCTATGCGATCGCCCGGCGGTTCGCCAATGACGGTGCCAAGGTGGTACTGGCGGACGTCGACGAGAAGCGCGGCCAGGAGGCCGCGGAAAGCCTTGCCGATGTCGGCACGGTCAGCTTCGTCCATTGCGATGTCGGCGAAAAGCTCGACGTGCGGAACCTCGTTGCCGCGACGCTGGAACAGCACGGCGAGATCGACGTCCTCGTCAACAATGCGGGCATCATCCATGGCTGCCCGTTCCTGGACCTGGAGGAGGCCGACTTCGACCGGGTCCTTCGGATCAATCTGAAGGGCATGTTCCTCGTCAGCCAGGCGGTGGCGCGGTACATGGTGGAGCGGGTGGAGGCCGGCGGCGAGCCCGGCGCCATCGTCAACATGTCGTCGATCAACGCGGTCTTTGCGATCCCGGACAACGTGCCCTATTCGGTCTCCAAGGGCGGGGTCAACCAGCTCACCAAGGTGATGGCGCTGTCGCTGGCGCCCCACGGCATCCGGGTCAACGCGATCGGCCCCGGCTCGATCATGACCGACATGCTGTCGACCATCACCACCGACGAGGCGGCCCGCAAGAAGGTGCTGTCGCGCACCCCGATGGGCCGCATCGGCGAGCCGCACGAGATCGCCGCCATCGCCGCGTTCCTTGCCTCCTCGGAGGCGAGCTACATGACCGGCCAGACGGTTTATGCCGACGGCGGCCGCCTGCCGCTCAACTACACCGTCGCGGTGCCGGACGAGAGCTGAGCCTCGCAAGGTCTGCTGAAAGGCTGTTTCTGGATTGCCGCGTCGGCCTGCCCAGGCTCGCGTCACGCGCCGCTCCCCGTCCTTCGGACCCTCGCAATGACGTTGAAATGTTTATTGAATTTCAACTCGCCGTCATTGCGAGCGGAGCGAAGCAATCCAGCGCAGCATGGCAGCAGCGCTGGTCTAAAGGGAAAGTCCTGTTGGCCAAGCCGGATGTCTTTCCCGCCTTGTCATTCCGACGAGCGCTGCCGGGAGCGGTTCCCAACAAAAAACGGCGCTGCCCGCGGGTAGCGCCGTTTTCGATTCTGCTGCGGACTTTGGAGGATCGAGCCTATTCGGGCTTCCGGTCCTCGCCGCTCTCCTCGCTGGGGCTCTCTTCGCCCGAACCCGCCTCTTCTTCGGCGCTGTCTTCGCTCGCCTCGCTGGAGGTCTCTTCCTCGCCGGAGGTTTCTTCCTCGCCGGTCGTGTCTTCCTCGTCAGGCTCCTCGTCCTCGTCTTTGCTGGAGCCCTTCAGGCTCGTCAGCTTGGCGAAGACCTGGGCCGGATCGTATTCCTCTTCCTCAGGCTCCGGCTCCGACGGGGTGCCGGTGTTGCTGAAGACGTCGGCGTCGCGGACCGGCGGTGCGGTCGTCTCCTCGACGGAGAGCAGCGTTGAGCCGGCTTCTTCCACGGGCGGGCGCGGGGCGTTCTTGGCGGCCTTTTCCACTTCCAGGTCGAGCTCGATCTGCGAGCACAGGCCCAGCGTCACCGGGTCCATCGGCGACAGATTCGCCGCGTTCCAGTGGGTGCGATCGCGAATCGCCTGGATGGTCGGCTTGGTGGTGCCGACAAGGCGCATGATCTGGCTGTCCTTCAGCTCCGGATGGTTGCGCACCAGCCAGAGGATGGCGTTCGGCCGGTCCTGGCGGCGCGACACCGGCGTGTAGCGCGGGCCGCGGCGGCGGGCCTCCGGCACCCGCACCTTGCGCTCGGCGAGCTTCAGGTGGTGCTTCGGGTCGGCCTCGGCCTTGTCGATTTCCTCGCGGGTCAACTGGCCGGTCAGAAGCGGATCGAGCCCCTTGATTCCCTGCGCGGCCTCGCCGTCGGCGATGGCCTTCACCTCGAGCGGATGCAGCTTGCAGAACGCGGCGATCTGCTCGAAGCTCAGCGCGGTGTTGTCGACAAGCCAAACGGCGGTCGCCTTTGGCATCAACGGCGTCGACGTCATTTCAAATGCTCCTCCTCCGTGCTTTGCCGGGCTGCCGGCAAAGGCCCATATCGTCAAATTGACGGGGAATGGCCGCGAATATAGGTCGTAACGCCCCGGCGTGCAATCGCCGGGATGGATTATCCGGGAAAGAGCGGAGTTTTGGCGCGGCGCCGGGCCGGGTCAGGTCCGGGGCGATGTCCGCCGTTCGGCCACGTGGCGGCGCAGGCGGCGGTAGAAGCCGGCAAGCCGCGGATTCGCCTTGACGGTGCGCTTGGCGATCTCGGTGGCGGCGGCGCCAAGGCCGGCAGTGATGCCGGACGGGCCGATGATCTCGTAGCGGTAGGAGAGGGGGCGGGCGTCGTCGCACCAGCGCTCCTTCAGGCCGTTGTCGCCGACGCCGAAATCGACGGTGCGGTAACGGCCGCCCTCGCACAGCGCCTGCAGGTATTTTTCGAAGGCAACGAAGCCGGGGGCACCGCGGCGCAGCTCGGCATCGTCGCTGATCGCCGTGACGAGGCCGAACACCGTCTCCCCGAAGCCGACGCTGAAGATGGTCGCGGCGACCCGCTCGCCGACATGGAGCGTGCCGAGGATGGGCTCGGTGCCGGCGCCCACGGTCGCCAGCCGCTCGAAGAAGGCGACGACCGCCGGGTCGCCGTAGCGGTCGGGGATGCCGGCGGCGCGGAACTGGAGGGATTTCTGGCGCAGGAGATCGCCGAGGGCGGCAGCACATGCGGCCGGGTCAGTCGTCACCTCGAAGCGCACCGGCGCGATACGGGAAAGCCGTGCGGCGCTGCGGCGGTCCTCGGCCCGGTGGCGGGACTTGCGGTGCGCGGGATCGAACACCTCCCAAGGCGCCAGGTGACAGAGCTGGACCGGGTCGGGCAGCGAGCCGGCAAAGGCGAGCCCGCGCCGGGCGATCGTCGTCTCGGCCATCAGCGCGGCCTCGCCGAGGCAGGGCTCCAGGATGACCCCGGCGGAAAGGCGCCCGGCGATGACGCGCCGGGCATCCGCGATCAGCCGCGCGCCGTCCGGTCGCGATAGCAGCTCCGGGGCATAGAGCCCGCCGCACTCGGCCGCATGGATGCCGCCGATGGGAAAGGCGATGCGCGAGAGACCGTCTCGCTTGATCGCAAAGGTGTTGAGGAGGACCGGCACGCCGTCGAGATAGCCGACGAAGACTTCGATGTCCTCGCCATGGGCAGGACCGGCCGTTGCCGCCCAGGCCCGCGCCCAGGCATGGGACTGGAACAGGCCGGCGCCAGCGTTCCGCTCCAGGGCCTGCCAGGGCCGCGCCGCCGCCTCGATCGTCTCGAAGGCATCGATGCGCAGGCCGCTGCCGGCCGCAAGCTCCGCCGCCGCCGGTCGCGCCTTGCGCTCCGGTGCCGCCGTTCCGGCAATCTCTGGCGATACGATCGAGCGCTGCAAGACGCCTGGCTCCGTTCCCCGATATCCGCGCGCCGCCGGCGCGGATCTGTTGGGGGCGAGTGTCGCCGGCAGCTCTTTATTTTTGCTGAAACGGTGCGGCCCCGGCCGCCCTTTGCGGCGGCGCGAGGCGATTGCGGTTAACGGAGCGTAAACGAGCCTCAGACGCCGATGTCAGCTTGCGGTGGTCAGCACGATCTTGCCGATATGGCCACTCGACTCCATGCGCTCATGGGCCTTTGCGGCGTCCTTCAGATCGAAGGTGGAATCCATCACCGGCCTGATCGCGCCGCTGGCGATCAGCGGCCAGACCTTTTCCTCAAGGGCCTTGGCGATCGCCGCCTTGAACGGTACCTCGCGGGCGCGCAGCGTCGATCCGGTATGGGTCAGCCGCTTCATCATCAGCCGGCGGAAATCGACGTCGGCGGTCGGACCGTTGAGGAAGGCGATCTGGACGATACGGCCTTCGACGGCGGCGGCCTTGTAGTTGCGCTCGATATAGTCGCCGCCGACCATGTCGAGGATGACGTCGGCGCCGTGGCCGTCGGTGGCTGCCTTGACGGCCTCCACATAGTCAGTGGTCTGGTAGTTGATTGCCTCGTCGGCGCCGAGCTTTTTGCAGGCGGCGCATTTGTCGTCGGAGCCGGCGGTGGCGATCACCCTGGCGCCAAACGCCTTTGCCATCTGGATCGCCGTGGTGCCGATGCCGGAGGTGCCGCCATGGACGAGGAACACCTCGCCCTCGGTGAGCCGGCCACGGTCGAAGACGTTGGACCAGACGGTGAAAAAGGTCTCCGGCAGGGCGGCGGCCTCGACCATGGAAAGGCCGTCGGGGACGGGCAGCGCGGTCGCCTCGTTGACGGCGCAATATTCCGCATAGCCGCCGCCCGGCACCAGCGCCGTCACTTCGTCGCCGACCTTCCAGCGCGTGACGTTGCGGCCGACCGCGGCGACGGTGCCGGCGATCTCCAGGCCCGGAATGTCGGAGGCACCCTTCGGAGGCGGATAGAGGCCCTGGCGCTGCAGCACGTCCGGCCGGTTGATGCCGGCGGCGGACACCTTGACGAGGATCTCGTGCTCATAGGCATGCGGCACCTGCCGCTGCCCGGGGACCAGCGCCTCGGGCCCGCCGGGGGTGTCGATAACGATGGCGGTCATGGTCTCGGGGATCGTGTCGGTCATGGGCGGGCATCCTCCGGCGTTCGGGTCGATTTCCTTCGATGTATCCTTTCGCCCCGGGCGTGACAACGCAGGCGCGCGCCGCTGTCTCGCCTGCGGTCGATCGCCGACGCTGACAAAGCGTGCCATCGGGCCTATTTTGGGACAGGACATCCGGCAAGGAGGCACGCCATGTTTTTCGACGACGAGGGCCCGGCGAAGGCGCCGAGGGCCGGCCACCGGGTCGGCGAGGACATCTCGACGCTGTCGGTGGCCGAGCTGACCGAGCGGATCGGCGAGCTGGAAGCGGAAATCGGGCGCCTGAAAGATGCCATCCTTGCCCGCGAGGCGACCCGGTCGGCGGCTGACAGCGTCTTCAAGAGCTGAAGCAACGTTGCCGCCGGGACTTCGTTCGGCCGCAAGCGCCGGGACGATCGCTGTGCCGATTCGGGACTGATTCGGTTTTTGCTGTCCGCGCGACCATGATCTGCGATAATTTTTCAGGAAAGATACGACTGGTGTTTTTCCGGAACCAATTGATACGTATTTAATACTTGAAAACATGCGTTTTCCCCGTTTATCCGATGTTTTCTATGTGTATTTACCGGGTTTCGGGTTGTGGAGACGGCTCTATAATTTAATATTGTCTTTAAGCTTGGTTGGGGTTTTTCCGGTCTATTAACCACCTATTAAGCTTTCTCGGTGTTTACTAAGTATGTCCAGTCATCTGGATTGCGAGTGGCTCCTGTCCACTCTGTTTGACGCCTCCCTGTTAACTTCCTGAGAGCCGCCGCGAGCGGCTCTTTTTTTACCTTTTTTGATCGGTATAGTATCGCCGGTTGGGTAAGGATGGCGGTCTGGCACGGTCGTTGCTCGTTGGGGTGTGATCGTCCCGGTCCGGGACACGCGGTCGATGGCGGCACGATGTGCCGTTTGCCGAACGAGTTAAGGGTAGCGAGTGCCATGAAAGACAAGAATTCGACGAATGACCCCGGCTATGCCGAACCGGTCCCGTTCGCGGAGCGACTGGCGAACTCGGAGAATTTCCTTTCGCTGTTCCGCGAGGGCATGGCGCTGGTAGAGGAATCTGCTGCCTATCTGGACAGCGAGGGCCGCGAGGAATCGAAATCGCTCGACCGCGCCTCCTCGCTCACCTACGCCACCGAATCCATGCGCCTGACGACGCGGCTGATGCAGCTTGCCTCCTGGCTGTTGCTGCAGCGGGCCGTCAATGAGGGCGAGATGACGCACGAGCAGGCCGGCGAGGAAAAGTCGAAGGTGCGCCTCGACAGCCTGTCCTCGCCCTGCACGGGCCCGGGGTGGGAAATGCTGCCGATGCGGCTGAAGGACCTGATCGCCCGCTCGGTCCGCCTGCAGGAGCGCATCCGCATCCTCGATGCGGCGATCTACCGGAAGACGCCCGCTGCGCCCCAGGAGGCGACCAGCAATCCCGTCGCCGCCCAGCTCAGCCAGCTCGCCAACGCGTTCCGGCCGGCCGGCGACTGAGCCGCGGCCAATCCCGGCACCAACGAAAAACCCCGGCCGCGCGGCGACCGGGGTTTTTGTTTGTCCGTCCGGACAGACCGGAGGCGGCAGGGCTTAGCCGAGGAAGCCCTTGTACTTGTTCTTGAAGCGCGACAGGCGGCCGCCGCGGTCGATCAGGTGCTGCTGACCGCCGGTCCAGGCCGGATGGGTGGTCGGATCGATGTCGAGGCGCAGCTCGCTGCCCTCGCAGCAGGAGCGGGTCTCGAACTCGGTGCCGTCCGTCATCACCACTTTCACGGTGTGGTAGTCGGGGTGGATGTCCTTCTTCATCGGACGGGTCCTTTCGTCAAAAAGCAGGTCGTCTCGCTCGCGGCGGCCTCGTGCCGGGTATCGCGCGGCGGGCCGTTGAAGCACAAAAGCACGGCCGCGAACCGGAATAGCCCGCAGCCGATGCGAAATCGAGGCTGGATATAGCCGAAGCGGGACCGTGAAACAAGGGGCGGGACGTGCTTATGCGGATTGTCGGACCGCGGCGTTTCGGGCAAGGCCTGCCGGGAGTGCGGCCCCGAGCAAGGGATCCGATCATATTCATGGGATTGTCAGCAAGGCCCTGAGACGCTAAGCCAACGGAAAAAGAGGACACGCTTTGGCACGCAGAAGACATTCCGCCGCCCGCCAGGACACCGACAACGGGCGCAAGAGCCGCTCGCTGCGCCCGCTGGCGACCCTCATTCCGTTCATGATGCGCTATCGCGGCCATCTGCTTGCCGCGCTGGTGGCGCTGCTTGCCGCGACCGTGGCGACGCTGATCGTGCCGCTGGCCGTCCGGCGGATGATCGACCACGGCTTTTCCGGCGCCGAGACCAACCTCATCGACAAGTATTTCGCGATGCTGGTGGTGGTCGCGGCTGCCCTGGCGATCGCCAGCGCCTGCCGCTACTACTACGTGACCTGGCTCGGCGAGCGGGTGGTGGCGGATCTGCGCGCGGCCGTCTTTGCCCATATCACGCGGCTGTCGCCGGCCTTCTTCGACACCGCCAAGTCGGGCGAGGTGGTCTCGCGGCTGACGGCTGACACCACCCAGATCAAGGCGACCGTCGGCGCCACGGCGTCGCAGGCGCTGCGCAATTTCCTCCTCTTCGTCGGCGCCATGATCATGATGGTGGTCACCAGCCCGCGGCTTTCCGGCATGGTGCTTTTGGCCATTCCCTTCGTCGTCGTGCCGATGATCGTGTTCGGGCGCCAGGTGCGGCGCAAGTCGCGCTTTGCCCAGGACACGCTGGCCGATGCGTCAGCCTATGCCTCCGAGGCGATCGGCGCGGTGCGCACCCTGCAGGCCTTCACCAACGAGGAGTTCGCCTCCAACCGGTTCAGCGCCGCCGTGGAGCGCGCGTTCCAGGCGGCACGGGCCTCGACCAAGGCGCGCGCGGTTCTCACCGCCATCGCCATCTTCATCGTCTTTGCCAGCATCGTGTGCGTTCTTTGGATCGGCGCGACCGACGTTCTGGCCGGGCGGCTCACCGGAGGCTCGCTCAGCCAGTTCGTGCTCTATTCGGTGATCGCGGCGGCCTCGCTCGGCGAGCTCAGCCAGGTCTGGGGCGAGATCGCGCTCGCCTCGGGCGCCGCGGAGCGTTTGTCGGAACTCCTCAACACCCGCAGCGCCATCCGCACGCCGGATGATCCCAAGCCCCTGCCGGAGCCGGTGCGCGGCGAGGTTTCCTTCGAGGCGGTCAGCTTTGCCTATCCCGGCGTGCCGCAGGCGGGCGTCCTTTCCGGCATCACGACGACCATCCAGCCGGGCGAGACGGTGGCCCTCGTCGGCCCGTCCGGCGCCGGCAAGTCGACGCTGTTCCACCTGATCCTGCGCTTTTACGACCCGACCGCGGGCACGCTCAGGCTCGACGGCGTCGACCTGCGCCATGTCGACCTCGATGCGTTGCGCAAGCGCATGGCGCTCGTCCCCCAGGATACGGTCGTCTTCGGTGCGAGCATCGCGGAGAACATCCGCTACGGTCGGCCCGAGGCGAGCCTCGACGAGATCAAGGCCGCCGCCCGCGCCGCCCATGCCGAGGAGTTCGTGCTGTCGCTGGAAAACGGCTACGACACGCTGGTCGGCGAGCGCGGTGTGACGCTGTCCGGCGGTCAGCGCCAGCGTATCGCCATCGCCCGCGCCGTCCTCAACGACGCGCCGGTGCTGCTCCTCGACGAGGCGACCTCCGCGCTCGATGCGGAGAGCGAGGTGCAGGTGCAGGAAGCGCTTGAGACCTTGATGCAGGACCGCACGACGCTGGTCATCGCCCACCGGCTGGCGACCGTGCTGAAGGCCGACCGCATCCTCGTCCTCGACAAGGGCGTGATCGTGGAAGAGGGCGACCACCAGAGCCTCGTCGAAAAGGGCGGGCTCTATGCCCGGCTCGCCAAGCTGCAGTTCGAGACGGGCGCTGCGGCGCTGAACGGCAATGGCGACGTCAAGGCGGCGGAATAGGCGCGCCTAAAGCATGTTGCGTTTTTTCTGAAACACGCAACATGCTTTAGGTCTTTGTTTTGACGCGATTTCTTATCCAAAAAGTCTATCAACTTTTTGGGAAAGCGTCTGAGGCCGCGCGCCGCCCGGTTTCGTTTTCCGATCTTTCCTGTAACGGCGGCCTTTCCGGGCCGCCGTTCGTTTTTCGGCTGTCTTTTTCCGGCGCGCCGACGATCTTCTTGCGGATCCAGGCGGCAAAGCCGGAGAGGAGGCCGCCGATAAAGCCGAGGGCAGTGAAAGCGCCGCCGAAGCCGATCACCGCCTCGTAGATGGACTTCATCTTGCCGGTGGTCGCATCGACCGCGCCGAGCGTCGTGCCGATCCGCGTGACGAGGTCGACATGGACGGTGATGGCGCGGGGGAAGGACTCCACGGGAATTTCGATCGTCTCCTCGCCGACAGCGATGCGCTGGCGGACGGTGAGGGTCAGCGTGCGGGCGCCTGTGGCGCCGGGCGTTACCTTCCAGGAAATGACGTCGGAGCGGCCGAGCGGCACGGTCACCCAGGTAACGGCCTCGGGCTCGACGGCGAAGCCGCTTCCCGAAAGGGCCGCCCCCACATCCGGGGCCGCGGCGACGTCGGCCGACAAGGCCTCCGGCTCCGGCGTTGCCGCGCGAAAGGTTCCGCCGGCGGCAATGCCTTCCGCGCCCCTCCCGATCGTCAGGTGGGCGTCATAGGTCTCGCCAATCCACATCTCGGAGAGAATCTCCAGCGTGATCCTTGCCGGGCGCTCGGCCCGCTTTGCCGCATCGGCGATGAGGGCGTCGCGGTCGCCGATGGCGGCGACGCGCTGCGGCAGCGGCTCGCCTTCCGCAGCCTCCAGGCGCTCGCGCTGCTCGCGCATCGTCGCGATCTTTGCCTCGGAGGCGGCGCGTTTTTCCTGAAGGGCCTGTTCGCGGCTCCGGTAGAGCCGTCGCCGGGCGAGCATTTCGGAATTGCCGGCATAGACCCGGGGCCGTTGCGGCGGCGTCCGCCAGCTGCGATTGCCGCTGCTGCGGGTCTGGCCGTGGTAGCTGCGCATGACGCGCTTGGAAATCGTGTCGAGGTCTTCGGTGATGCCCTCAAGCTGCTCGGTCAGCCGCGCCAGTTCTTTTTCGGCAACGATCTGCTCCTCGCCGATGGTCTGTTCTGCGGCGGCAATCTGCGCATTAGCGGCGACATCGAGGGCTTTGGCGAGGGTCGCGGCATCGGGGACCGGAACCTCGACCGGCGTCGCGGCCCGCTCCCCGGGCGGTGCCGGTGCGCCGCCGATGCCGGCGGCATAGGCCGCAAGGAGACAAAGCGCGCCGGCAAGGACGGCGACGGCAAAGCCGGTGAGAAAGACGCGGCCAGCGGACACGGGTCTTCTGTCCCTTGCGGTTGCTCCTTTCGCGATCGCTCCTTCGCGTTGACGGGCGGGTGGGCCCGCCAACACATGGTTGTCGATCTGTCGAAATTCCGCAATCCCGTAAGGGAGTCACGTTTTGGTGCGTTCAAAGGGACCGGTGCACGGCCTTCAGGCGCTCCATGTCGGCGGTCTCAAGGGCTTCCAGGTTTTCCTCGATCAGCTCCAGTGGCCAGTCCCACCAGCGGATTTCCAGGAGATCGGCGATCACCTCGTCGGAAAAGCGCTTGCGGATGACGGCCGCCGGATTGCCGCCGACGATGGTGTAGGGGGCGACGTCGCGGGTGATGACGGCGCGTGCGGCGATGATGGCGCCGTCGCCGATGGTCACCCCCGGCATCACCATCGCCTCATGGCCGAACCAGACGTCGTTGCCGACGACCGTGTCCTTGACCGGCAATTCGGTGTAGTCGCGCACGGTGTCCAGATTGAACAGCCGGAACGGATAGGCCGTGACGCCGCCCATCGGATGGTTCGCCGAACTGGTGATGAACTGCGTGCCGTGGGCGATCTGGGCGAACTTGCCGATGATGAGCTTTTCCCGGCTGTGGGGAAACAGATAGGGAGCAATCGCGGAAGCGATGCTCTCCGGCCGATTGAAGGAGCTGTAGTAGGAGTAGTCGCCGGCCTCGATCTGCGGGATATCGATGGCGTTCTTCAGGTAGACGACCTCTTCCAGGACCGTTCCGTCCGGCATGGTGACGGGGTTGCGCGCGTCCTTGTTCAAAAACGGCATGATCGAACCTTTTCGCTTCGACGGGAGGGGGCCTGCGGGGCAGGCGGGCTGACGAGGTCGAAAGGTCCTATCTGATCATCGGTGCGCGCTCCTGTCGGAAAAGGCTATCTCTGTGTGAGCTTCAGCTCGATGCGGCGGTTCTTGGCGTAGGCCTCGTCCGTTTCGCCGTCTTCCAGCGGCTGGAACTCGCCGAAGCCGGCGGCGACCAGGCGTTTTGCCGGCACGCCCTTGGAGATCAGGTATTTGACGACCGAGATGGCGCGAGCGGCGGACAGCTCCCAGTTGGACGGGAAGCGCGGCGACGATATCGGCCGCTTGTCGGTGTGGCCGTCGACGCGCAGCACCCAGTCGATCTCCGGCGGGATCTGGGCCCCGAGCTCGTTGATCGCCTCGGCGAGCTTGTCGAGCTCTTCCTCGCCTTCCGGATTGACGGCGTCGTTGCCGGCGGAGAACAGCACTTCGGACTGGAACACGAAGCGGTCGCCGACGACGCGGATGTCGGAGCGCTTGGAGAGGATCTCGCGCAGGCGGCCGAAGAAGTCGGAGCGGTAGCGGGCGAGTTCCTGGACCCTTTGGGCGAGCGCCACATTGAGCCGCTTGCCGAGGTCGGCGATCTTGGCCTGGGCCTCGCGGTCCTTGTCCTTGGAGGCATCGAGGGCGGATTCCAGCGCGGCGATCTGTTTCCTCAGCGCCGCAATCTGGCGGTTGAGGAGTTCGACCTGGGCCAGCGCCCGCTGGCTGATGCGCTCCTTCTCGTCGAGCGTGTTCTGCAGGCTGGAAAGCTGGCCGCCGGCGCTCTCGGCCGCGCCGGTCTGGGCGTCGAGCAGGCCCTGCAGCCGCGCCTGCTCCTCTTCGGCGTCGGAAAGGTTGGATTCAAAGACGGCAAGGGTCTCGGTCAGGCTGTTGTTTTCCGCCGATGTCAGCGCCAGCGCTTCCTTCAGGGCGGCGATCTCCGCGTTCAGCCGGTTGAGCACGGCGTCGCGGCCGGTGATCTCCTGGCTGAGGAAGAACTGGGCCAGCATGAACACGGACAGCATGAAGATGATGACGAGCAGCAGCGTCGCCATCGCATCGACGAAACCGGGCCAGTAGTCGGCCCGCGCCTCGCGCCGTCTGGTCCGGGCGAGCGCCATCGATCAGTCCTTCGCCTTCTTGAAGGCCGTGTTGAGGGTCTCCAGCAGTTCGCGGATGTGCTGCTGCTGGTCGCCCTGGTTCTTGGCCCATTCCTGCATGGTCTTCTGTTCCGACCTCAAATGCTGGACGAGGCCCTGGATGCCCTCGGCGAGATTGGCCATGGCGTGGGAGGCGGTGCGGTTGGAGCCGCCCTCCTGCATTGATCTGGCCATGCGTTCCATGGCGATCCGGAGGTCTTCCGCCGTCGTCCCGCTGGGCCCGCGCTGTTCGGCGATCTCCTCCGGCGTCAGGTCGGTGACCGTCGACAGCCAGTCTTCAAGGTCGTTGTAGAAGCGGTTCTGGGCCTGGCCGGCCTGCAGGTCGAGGAAGCCGAGCACCAGGGAGCCGGCAAGACCGAACAGCGACGAGGAGAACGCCGTTCCCATGCCGGTCAGCGGCGCCTCGAGCCCGGCCTTCAGGTCCTCGAAGATGACGTTGGAATCGCCGGAGGCGACGTCCAGCGAGTTGATCGTGGCGCCGACCGAGGAGACGGTCTGCAACAGGCCCCAGAAAGTGCCGAGAAGGCCGAGGAAGACGAGGAGGCCCGTCAGGTAGCGCGAGATGTCGCGCGATTCGTCGAGGCGCATGCCGATCGAATCGAGGATCGAGCGCATGGTGTGGGTCGAGATCGCCATCTCGCCGATGCGGTCGCCGAGCAGGGTCGACATCGGGGCGAGCAGCACGGGCGGGCGGCGAACCTCGATGCCGGGCTCGCCGAGGCGGAACGAATTGACCCAGGCGACCTCCGGAAAGAGCCGGATAACCTGCCGGAATGTCAGGAAAATACCGATCAGGCCGACGCCGAGGATGAGGCCGTTGAGGCCCGGATTGCTCATGAACGCGGTGACGATCTGGCGGTAGAGGATCAGCGCCACGAAGGCGAAGATGACCAGGAAGATGATCATCCGCCACAGGAAGACCTGGGGGCTGGAAAGCCGGTAGGGATCGAGATCCTTTGCCATATTCGCTCCACTGGCCCGGGAAGGACGAGGTCAGTGATAGCGCGTTTTACCCGCAGCAAAAACCGCTAATCGGAACCGTTTTTTAACCCTGGCGCCAGGGATTAGCCGCTCGCCTTTTTCAGCAACGCCATGAGGCGGCGGTGGATGTCCTCGTTGCCGGCGCAGATGTTGCCGGCCTCCAGCATGCGGTCGCGGCCGTCCAAGTCGGTGACGAATCCGCCGGCCTCGCGGAGGAGAACGATGCCCGCGGCGATGTCCCAGGGCGACAGGGCCCGCTCCCAGAAGCCGTCGAAGCGGCCGGCGGCGGTCCAGGCAAGGTCGAGGGCGGCCGAGCCGCAGCGGCGCACGCCCGCGGTCTCGCCCATGACCGTGGCAAGCTCTTTCAGGAACTTGCCATGGTCGCCATAGCCGAAGCGGGGCATGCCGGTGCCGATGATGCAGTCGGCGAGGTCGTGGCGGGTGGCGACCCGGAGGCGGCGGTCGTTGAGGAAGGCGCCGGAGCCGCGCTCAGCCGTGTAGAGCTCGTCGCTCACCGGATTGTAGATGACGCCGGCGACCAGCGTTCCCTGGCGCTCCAGGGCGACGGAGATGGAAAAGATCGGCAGGCCGTGCAGGAAGTTGGTGGTGCCGTCCAGCGGATCGACGATCCAGCGGTTGTCGCCGTCGCCTTCGGTCGTGCCGGACTCCTCCATCAGGAAGCCGTAGCCGGGGCGCGCCTTCTGCAGCTCGTTGAAGAGGATCTCCTCCGACTTGCGGTCGGCGGCGGAGACGAAGTCGGCCGGTCCCTTCCGCGAGACCTGGAGGTTTTCCACCTCGCCGAAATCGCGGGCGAGCCTGCGGCCGGCCTTCATGACGGCCTGAACCATGACGTTCAAGAGGGCTGAACGCGCCATAATACAATCTCTTTTTTCGTTGGCGGTGTCGCCGCCGCGTCAGTCGGCGCGGCGGACGTATTCCAGTTCGTTGGTGTCGACGACGATTTTCTCGCCGGCCGAGACGAAGGGCGGGACCATGACCCGGACGCCGTTTTCCAGCACCGCCGGCTTGTAGGAGGAGGACTGGGTCTGGCCCTTGACGACGGCGTCGGCCTCGGTGACTTCGAGCGTGACCTGGCCGGGCAGGGTGATGCCGATCGGCCGGCCCTCGTGCATTTCCAGGGTGACGGTCATGCCGTCCTGCAGGAAGGCGGCGCGGTCGCCGACGAAGTCGGTCTGCAGCTCGATCTGCTCATAGGTGTCGGTGTCCATGAACACCAGCATCTCGCCCTCGGCATAGAGGAACTGGAAGTCCTTCTGTTCCAGGCGGACGCGTTCGATGGTGTCGGCGGAGCGGAAACGCTCGTTGAGCTTGCGGCCGTCGAGGAGGTTCTTCAGTTCCACCTGGGCGAAGGCGCCGCCCTTGCCGGGCTTGACGTGCTGGGTCTTGACGGCGACCCAGAGCGTGTCCTGGTGCATGATCACGTTGCCGGGGCGGATTTCGTTGCCGTTGATCTTCATGTCGGTCGGTTCCGGGTGCGGGGGCTCTTCGGCGGGGCGAAGGCCGGTCGTGGCTGTGGCAAGGCGCAAATGGCGCCGATGGGAAGCGGCGCCTTTCGCGCCGATCGGTCGGCCGGTGTCGGCCCTTGATGCGTCGGGGCTTTCTGCACCACAAAAGCGCCGCCGTTTCAAGTCTCAGAGCGTCGGGGCGGGCCTCGCCAAAGGCCTACTTGCCGAGGATCCAGTTGGCGGCGAGATCCTTGGCGCGGTCCTGAACCTCCTTGGGCAGGGTTTCCCAGAAGCCGTCGAGCTGCAGGTCGGAGAGGCCGAGCTGGCGGGCGATCAGGTGCCATTTCGCCGGCTCGGCCGGATCATAGGTGCCGCCGCGGCCGAGCAGGTACATGTGGGCGAGGCGGTTCATGGCGACCGGGTTGCCGGCCCGTGCGGCGCGCTCGAACCAGGCGATGGCGGCGACGTCGTCGCGCGGCGTGCCCTTGCCGTTGGCGAGCCGGATCGCATACTCGACCTGGGCGTCGACGAAGCCGTTGCGAGCGGCGCGGCCGAGCCAGTCCGTCGCCTTTTCCTGGTCGATCGGCCGGCCGACGCCGAACATGTGCATCTGGGCGATCGCGTATTGGGCATCGGCGATGCCGGCGTCCGCCGCCTTGGCGAAGAGCTCGGCGGCGCGGGGAACGTTGCGCGGCCGGTCCTCGCCGTCCAGATAGGCGATGCCGATGTTGAACATGGCGTTGGGCTGTCCTGCCTTTGCCGCCTGTTCGAAAAGGTCCATGGCGCGCTTGCGGTCCTTTTCGACGCCCTGGCCTTCCAGATACATGGTGCCGAGGCGGAACTGGGCCTCGCGGTCGCCATTCCCTGCCGCGATCCTGTACCAGCTCGCGGCCTCCTTCAGGTTCTGCTTGGTGCCCTTGCCGTTTTCATAGAGGACGCCCATCAGCGTCTGGGCCGCCTTGTCGCCGTTTTCCGCGCGCGGAATGGCGTAGGCAAGGGCGGTCAGGAAGAGGCCGCGCTGGTAGGCGCCGTAGGCAAGGTCGACGGGTGGGCCGTCCGCTGCCGTCTCGTCGGCCCCGTCGCCTGTTGCCGCGCCGGCATCCGCACCGGGAGCCTGCGGGCCGGCCTTCTGTTCGGACAGGTAGTCGCTGACCGGGTTCTGCAGGAACTTGCCTGCCGGCGGGGCCGCATCCTGCTGCGGCGCCTGGGCAATCGCTGTAACGGGGGCGGCGAGAAGGAGGGCGAGCGCCGCGATCAGGCGCAGCGTCATGGGGCGTCTCCGCCGAAGGCGTCGATGCGGGCGTTGGCGAACTGGACCGCCTCGGCCGGGCCGCCGGGATGGTCCCAGACGGCGGCGCGCAAGGCCACGAAATCGGCGCCGGCATCGAGCACCACGTCGAGGGAGGCGAGGTCGGCGCCGGCCATCACCACGCAGGGCGGTTCGAACACGCTCGACCACCACTCGCCGAGCGCGATGTTGGCCGGATGCGGCCCCGGCGCTTCCTCTCGGTCGATGCGGCCGAAAAAGACGTAGTCGGCGCCCCGTTCGGCCGCGAGCATCGCCGTGTGGCGGTCGAAGAGGCTTCCGGCACCGACGAAGTTCTTCGGCTGGAAGCGCTCGAGCGCATCGGTGAGGTCGTCGATGCCGGTGTCGATATGGATGCCGTCGGCGCCGGCACGGCCGGTGACGCGGCTGTCATTGGCGACGATGGCGGCGACGCCGTTCTTCTGGGCGAGCGACGCGGCGGCCTCGGCGACCTTCTGGAAGCCGGCCTCCTCGTCCATGTCCGGGGTGATCAGCAGCGAGGCGGCATCACCACCCGACAGCGCCGCTTCTAGCTTCGGCAGGAAAGCACTCAGCGGGACGGCGCGCGGCGTCACCAGGAAGAGGCGGGGGCGTGGCGTTGTCATCTCGGGCTCGGTTTTCTGTCGACCGGTGGCCTTGCCAGCTACCGGACCTTGGGGGCACCGATCACAAAAAGGCGGCAAAAAATGGGACCCCATCATCTTGCCGGAGATATCTTGTTCGTCTGGCCGCGTCGAGAGGGCGGTGCAGCGCCCGCCGACAAAAACGCCGGCGGGGCAAACCGCCGGCGATTCTTTTCTTAGTTTCAAGCGCCACGTGGGCTTTTCGGCGCGACGGCGCCGGCGCGCGTTCGCGCTTGCGACGCCGTTGGCGTCGATTGGCGAACGCCGGCGCGCCGTGCGAAATCGCTCCAGCGCCTACTTGCGCAGGGCCTCGACGCCCGGCAGGGGCTTGCCTTCCATCCATTCCAGGAAGGCGCCACCGGCGGCCGATACGTAGGTGAAGTCGTCCTTGACGCCGGCGTGTTTCAGGGCCGCGACGGTGTCGCCGCCGCCGGCGACCGAGAGCAGATCGCCGGCCTTGGTGCGCTTCGCGGCGTGCTTCGCGGCGGCCACGGTGGCGGCGTCGAAGGGCGGGATCTCGAAGGCGCCGAGCGGGCCGTTCCAGACCAGCGTCGCGGCCTCGTCGATCTTGGCGGTGACGGCTTTGATCGAGGCCGGGCCGACGTCGAGCATCATGGCGTCGGACGGGATGGCATCGAGCGCGACGGTCTCGTTGGCGGCGCCGGCGGCGAATTCCTTGGCGACCACCGCGTCCTCCGGCAGCACGATGGTGCAGCCGGCGGCTTCCGCGGCGATCATGATGCGCCGCGCGGTCTCGGCGAGGTCGTGCTCGCACAGCGACTTGCCGACATCGACGCCCTTGGCGGCGAGGAAGGTGTTGGCCATGCCGCCGCCGATGACCAGGCCGTCGACCTTGGAGACGAGGTTCTCCAGAAGGTCGATCTTGGTCGAGACCTTGGCGCCGCCGACGACGGCGACAACCGGGCGCTTCGGCGAGCCGAGCGCGGCCTCAAGGGCGTCCAGTTCCTTCTGCATGGCGCGGCCGGCCGCGGCCGGCATCTTGTGCGCCAGGCCCTCGGTCGAGCCGTGGGCGCGGTGGGCGGCCGAAAAGGCGTCGTTGACATAGACGTCGCCATTGGCGGCAAGCGCGTCGACGAAATCGTCTTCGTTCTTTTCCTCGCCCTTGTAGTAGCGGGTGTTCTCAAGGAGCGCGATGTCGCCGTCGGCCATCCTGGCGACGGCCTCGGCAACGGTATCGCCGATGCAGTCGGTGACGAAGGTGACCGGCTTGCCGAGGGCGTCCGACAGCGGGCCGGCGACCGGCTCGAGCGACATCTCCGGCTTCTTCTCGCCCTTCGGGCGGCCGAAATGGGCCAGGAGCAGGACTTTTGCCCCCTTGTCGGAAAGCTCCTTGATGGTCGGGACGACGGCGCGGATGCGGGTGTCGTCGGTGACCTTGCCGTCCTTCATCGGCACGTTGAGGTCGACGCGCACCAGGGTGCGCATTCCTGCAACGTTAAGGTCGTCGATTGTGTTGAACTTGCTCATCGTGGTCCTCCCGTGAGCGCGGCGGCGCTGAAAAAGCCGCACGCTGGCGTGGCTGAACTGACGGAGACGAAAACGGCCGCGACGGGAGCAATCCCGGGCCGCGGCCGGTTACGGTTCGAAACGGACCCGGCGGATCGACACTGGCCGATCCGCCCGGCGGTCGCGGATTTAGAGGTACTTGCCCATCTCGATGGCGGTGTCGAGCATCCGGTTGGAGAAGCCCCACTCGTTGTCGTACCAGGACAGGATGCGGACCAGCTTGCCGTCCATGACCTTGGTCTGGTCGGTGGCGAAGGTCGAGGAGGCCGGGTCGTGGTTGAAGTCCATCGACACGTTCTTCTCGTCGGTATAGGCGAGGATGCCCTTCAGCGGGCCGTCGGCGGCCTCGCGGATGGCGGCGTTGATCTCGTCGACCGAGGTCTCGCGGCCGGCGTTGAAGACCAGGTCGACGACCGACACGTTCGGGGTCGGCACGCGGATTGCGACGCCGTCCAGCTTGCCGTTCAGCTCCGGAATGACGAGGCCGATCGCCTTGGCGGCGCCGGTCGAGGTCGGGATCATCGACATCGCCGCGGCGCGGGCCCGGTAGAGGTCCTTGTGCAGGGTGTCGAGGGTCGGCTGGTCGCCCGTATAGGCGTGGATGGTCGTCATGAAGCCCTTTTCGATGCCGATCAGCTTGTTCAGCACGAAGCTCGGGGGCGCCAGGCAGTTGGTGGTGCACGAACCGTTGGAGACGACCAGGTCGTCGGCGGTCAGCGTGTCGTGGTTGACGCCGTAGACGATGGTCTTGTCAGCGCCGGATGCCGGCGCGGAGACCAGGACGCGCTTGGCGCCGGCCTCAAGGTGCATGGAGGCCTTCTCCTTGGCGGTGAAGATGCCGGTGCACTCAAAGCAGATGTCGACGCCCATCTCGCCCCAGGGCAGCTCCTTGGGGTCGCGGATCGCGGTGACCTTGATCGGGCCGGTGCCGCAGTCGATGGTGTCGCCGTCGACGGTCACCTTGCCGGAGAACCGGCCGTGGACCGAATCGTAGCGCAGCAGATGCGCGTTGGTCTCCACCGGACCGAGGTCGTTGATGGCGACGACTTCGATGTCCTTGCATCCGGTTTCCACGATCGCACGCAGAACATTGCGGCCGATGCGGCCAAAACCGTTGATTGCTACCTTGACAGCCATTTCACAGTCCCTCCTTCGCGGTGTCGAACCAGGCGTAGTCACATTCAAGATTGATAATATGTCCCTCGGGAAAACCCTATGGGAAATATCGGTTAGGGGCTATTGCGTCACTGTGCCGCTTCGAGGCGCTCGCGGACACGGGCAACGACATTCTCGGCAGTAATGCCGAAATGCTCGTAGAGCAGCTCGGCCGGCGCGCTGGCGCCGAAATCGCTCATGCCGACGAAGATGCCGTTTTCGCCGATGAAGCGGTCCCAACCCATGCGAATTGCGGCTTCCACGGCGACGCGGATCTCGGCAGAGCCGATCACCTCAGACTTATAGGCGTCAGACTGCTGCTCGAAAAGCTCAAAACAGGGTACCGAAACGACGCGCGTCGGAATGCCTGCCCCGTCAAGGGCCTCCTTGGCGGCAACGGCGATCTCGACCTCCGAGCCGGAGGCGAAGATCGAGACCCTGGCGTCCTCGTCGGAGGAGCGCAACTCATAGGCGCCGCGGGCCGACAGGTTGGTCTCCTCGTCCTCTTCGCGCAGGGTCGGCAGGCCCTGGCGGGTGAGGGCGAGGGTGCTCGGCGCGGTCTTCGATTCCAGCGCCGCCTGCCAGCATTCGGCGGTCTCCACGATGTCGGCCGGGCGGAACACCTGCATGTGCGGCATGGCCCTGAGGCTCGCCAGGTGCTCGACCGGCTGGTGCGTCGGACCGTCCTCGCCAAGGCCGATGGAATCGTGGGTCATGACGTAGATGACCCGGAGCCCCATCAGCGCCGACAGGCGCATGGACGGACGGCAATAGTCGGCAAAGCACAGGAAGGTGCCCGAATAGGGGATGAACCCGCCATGCAGCGCGATGCCGTTCATGGCGGCTGCCATGCCGTGCTCGCGGATGCCGTAATGGATGAAGCGGCCGGAGAAGTCCTCGGCGCTGATCGCGGCCATGTCGGCGGAGCGGGTGTTGTTGGAGCCGGTGAGGTCGGCCGAGCCGCCGATCGTCTCTGGCACCACTTCGTTGATGACGTCGAGGGTGTTCTGGGAGGCCTTGCGGGTCGCCACCTTCGGCTTTTCGGCGACGCATTTGGCCTTGAACGCGTTGATCGCCTCGCCGAGGCCGGCCGGCAGGTCGCCGCGCAGGCGGCGCTCGAACTCGGCCCTCGTCTCGTTGTCGAGGGCCTCGAAGCGCTTTGCCCACTCCTTGCGTGCCTGGCCGGAGCGCAGGCCCGCGATGCGCCAGGCGTCGCGGATGTCGGCCGGGACCTCGAACGGTCCGCCGGTCCAGCCGAGCTTCTCGCGGGCACCGGCCGCCTCGGTCTCGCCGAGCGGGGAGCCGTGGACGCCGGAGGTGCCGGCCTTGGTCGGGGCGCCGAAGCCGATCTCGGTGCGGCAGGCGATCATCGTCGGACGGTCGCTGCCGCGGGCGGCCTCGATCGCTGCGGCGATGGCTTCCGGCGCGTGGCCGTCGACGCGGGTGGCGTTCCAGCCGGCGGCCTCGAAGCGGGCGACGGCGTCACCCGATTCGGCGAGCGACAGCGGGCCGTCGATGGAGATGCCGTTGTCGTCGTAGAGCACCACCAGCTTGGCGAGCTTCAGGTGGCCGGCGAGCGAGATCGCCTCGTGGCTGATGCCCTCCATGAGGTCGCCGTCGGAGGCGAGCACATAGGTCATGTGGTCAACCACGTCGTCGCCATAGCGGGCATTGGCGAGGCGCTCGGCGAGCGCCATGCCGACCGCGGTGGCGATGCCCTGGCCGAGCGGGCCGGTGGTGGTCTCGATGCCGGCGCCGTGGCCGAATTCCGGATGGCCGGCGGCACGGCTGCCGAGCTGGCGGAACTGTTCGAGCTGCTCGAGCGGGAAATCCTCGTAGCCGAGCAGGTGCAGGAGCGCATAGAGCAGCATCGAGCCGTGGCCGGCGGACAGCACGAAGCGGTCGCGGTCGGGCCAGTGCGGATCGGTCGGGTCGAACTTCAGGAAACGTGTGAACAGGACGGTCGCGATGTCGGCCGCGCCCATCGGCAGGCCGGGATGGCCGGAGTTCGCCTTTTCGACGGCGTCGATTGCGAGAAAGCGAATCGCGTTCGCCATCTGGTCATGCTTGGAGATGTCGGTCATGTGATGAACACTCGATCGCGTTGCGGCAAGGCCCGACTCACGGGAGGCGCCGGGACCGTCGGTGTGATGGCGCCGGGCGCCGATTGCGGCTGCAGGCGCTTGGGGAATGGGCCAGAGTGATAACAGGAAGGCGTTTTGTGTCAATGTATTCGGGGTATGTCCGCCAAGAACGTGACCACACACCATTGACGGTGACTTCACACGGCGCCTAATCTTCCGCCCGCAAGTTACTGAGCACCTTCTTTTCTCGCGATGATCGCCGGCGCGCCGCCGCAAGGTGGAACGACCGGATAGGACGAACACGGGCCGAGGCTCGTTTTGGCGGACAGGGGCATGGCGGACACCCCAAACGTGAAGACCGTGATGGGGCGGCTCGATACGGCGCTGAGCCAACTCGAGGCCGCCGTGCACCGGCATGTGGAGGCCGGCGAGCGCTTTGCCACGGCCGAGGACGAGCTGCAGCGGCTCGGCGAGGACCGGTCGAAGCTGGCGCAGGATCTCGATTCGGCGCTGGCCCGGGCCGACCGGCTGGAAGACACCAATCGCGAGGTGTCGCGGCGGCTGGTCTCGGCGATGGAGACGATCCGCGCCGTCTTGAACGATCACGGTGGTTAGGGATCATTTCGGGTTCGGGGGGCACGGAGATCCGGGGGGCGTTAGGACAGCGGATGGCGCAGGTCAGCGTAACGATCAATGGCCGGCAGTATCGGATGGCGTGCGACGACGGCGAGGAGGAGCGGCTGTTCGCGCTCGCCCGCCGCTTCGACGGCTATATCGGCGAGCTGAAGACGGCGTTCGGGGAAATCGGCGACCAGCGGCTGTCGGTGATGGCCGGGATCATGGCCGTCGACATGCTGGCAAGCGTCGAGCAGCAGATGAAGGGCCTGGAGGCCGAGCTGGAGTCCCTGCGCGAAAGCCGCAAGGCACTGCTGGAGCGCACCGAAAGCTCCGAACAGGCGTTTGCGGAAAAGCTGAACGCGGCGGCGGCGCGCATCGAGGACCTGGCGAAAACGCTGGACCGGCCGAACGGCGCCGGCCGCTGAGGCCTCGGCGCTGATGTCTCTGGCGGTGCCGGTGCAAGGACCGTGTTTGAGACCTCTGGCTTTTGCCGGGGGCGGGTCCTATATCTCGTCTTCGGTGTTGCTGCGCGGTGCGTCAGGAGTCTTTTCCCCGGGGCCTTATCGATCCTTAAGGGAGCTGTCCCTGGTTGAACCCGTGGGTTCTTTCAAACGGCGCCCACCTACGTTGTAGGTACCCGGGATCGCATTCTCCAACGGCCGTGCGGCTTCACCTCTCCACCGGACCCTGGCGGTCCCCAATTCCCAAAAGCATTTCGTTGCCATGACCGAGACCCCGCAGCAGCAGAAGGCCCGGATTCGCGCCGACGTGCTGGCGCGGCGGGCAGAGCTCGGGACCGAGGCGCAGACGGCGGCGGCCGCCGCGCTGGTCGCCCAGGCCGGCATGCTCGGGCCGGTCTCAGGCCGCGCCGTCTCCGGCTTCTGGCCGATTCGCGGCGAGATCGATCCGCTGCCGCTGATGGCGCATTTGAGAGGGCAGGGCGCACGGCTCTGCCTGCCGGTGGTGCTCGATGCGCAAACGCTGGTCTTTCGGGCCTGGGACGGCGATCCGGATGCGCTGGTGCCGGCGCGGTTCGGGCTGATGGAGCCAGGACCGGAGGCGGAGCCGGTGCGGCCCGACATCATGCTGGTGCCGCTTGCCGCCTATGACGGCTCGCTCAACAGAATCGGTTACGGTGCCGGCTATTACGACCGGGCAATCGCGGCGATGGAGGCCGACGGCCACGAACCGCTGCTCGTCGGCGTCGCCTATGGGTGCCAGCGGGTGGACAGCGTTCCGGCCGAGTCGCACGACCAGCCGCTCGCCATGGTCTTCACCGATGCGGGCACGGAAACGGGACCCGACACGGAGGGCGCGATATGAGGCTCTTGTTTTTGGGCGACGTCGTCGGCCGCGCCGGCCGCGCCGCCGTTCTCGACCGGCTGCCCGGCCTCGTCGACCGCTACGAGCTCGATTTCGTCGTCGTCAACGGCGAGAACGCGGCCGGCGGCTTCGGCATCACCGAAGACATCGCCCGCGGTTTCCTCGACGCCGGGGCCGACGTCATCACCACCGGCAATCATGTCTGGGACCAGCGCGAGGCGCTCGTCTTCATCGCCCGCGAGGACCGGTTGCTGCGCCCCCTCAACTATCCGGCGGGAACGCCCGGCCGCGGCGCCGGGGTCTACACAGCCCGCAACGGGGCGAGGGTGCTCGTCATGAACGCCATGGGCCAGGTGTTCATGAACCAGCTCGACGATCCGTTCGCGGCCGTCGAACGCGAGCTTGCCGCCTGCGTCCTCGGTGAGCACGTCGATGCCGTCGTCATCGACATCCACGCCGAGGCGACCAGCGAGAAGCAGGCGATGGCCCATTTCGTCGACGGCCGGGCGAGCCTCGTCGTCGGCAGCCACACCCATGTGCCGACAGCCGACCACCAGATCCTGCCCGGCGGCACCGCGCTGATGACCGATGCCGGGATGTGTGGCGACTACGATTCCGTCGTCGGCATGGACAAGGACGAGCCGATCCAGCGCTTCACCAAGAAGATCCCGCAGGCGCGGTTCTCGCCGGCGCTGGGGCGGGCGACGCTGTCGGGCGTGGCGGTGGAGATCGACGAGGTCTCTGGCCTGGCGACGGCCGTTGCGCCGCTCCGGCTCGGCGGGCGGCTGGAAGAGACCGTGCCGTCCTTCTGGTAGGGTGCTCGACCTTTGCGCGCTCTTCCGTGACGGTGCCGCGACGGGGCTGTCACATTCGGCTTTCCGCGCCCTTGGCGAGGCCGCGGTCTTTCGATCAAGCCGTTGCTTTCTATCGATGAATTTTCGACAGGGGCCTCCCGCCGGGAGCGATATCCTCTCTTTCACATAACCATAATGGAATAGACAAAACGCTGTCACCGAACAGCGTCAGGCTTCCCCTTGGCGGTCGTCATCCGAGCCGCAGCAAATTTTCGCACAAGGGGATCTCCAATGACTCAGATGCTCAAGCTGAGCCGCCGCGGCTTTCTGGCCTCCGCCGGCGCGGCCGGCCTCGTCGCCGGCTCCGGCCTTGCCATGCCGTTCTATTCGCGCGCCAATGCGCGGCCCGTCTTCACCCACGGCGTCCAGTCCGGTGACGTCGACACCAGCTCCGGCGTGATCTGGACCCGGACCGACCGTCCGGCCAGCGTCCGCTTCGAGGTGGCGACCACCGAGAGCTTTGCCGATGCGCGCCAGCTTGCCAGCCTCGACGCCGTTCCGGCCAACGACCTCGCCGTCAAACGGCTGCTGACCGACCTCGCCTCCGACCAGGACATTTTTTACCGCATGACCGCGGTCGACCTTGCCGACGCCAACGCGGTCTCCGAGCCGATCGTCGGCCGGTTTCGGACCGCACCGCGCGAGAAGCGCAACGTGCGCTTTGCCTGGTCGGGCGACACCGCCGGCCAGGGCTGGGGCATCGACGAGGTCGGCATGCTGGCCTACGGCACCATGGCAAGGCACACCCCCGACTTCTTCATCCATTCCGGCGACACCATCTATGCCGACGGCGTGATGAAAGACGAGGTCGACCTCAAGGATGGCACCAAGTGGGTCAACAAGGTGCTGGTCGATGAAAAGCGCAAGGTCGCCGAGACGCTCGACGAGTTCCGCGGCAACTGGAAGTACAACCTCCTTGACGAGCATGTGCGGACGATGAACGCCGTCTGCCCGACCTTCTTCCAGTGGGACGACCACGAGGTCGTCAACAACTGGTCGAGCGCCAAGGACCTCTCGAACGACGACCGCTATTCGGAGAAGTCGATCCACGTGCTGCGCTCGCGCTCGGCCAAGGCCTTCCACGAGATGACGCCGATCCGCTTCACGCCTGCCGAGCCCGGCCGGGTCTACCGCAAGATCGCCTACGGCCCGCTCGTCGACGTCTTCTTCCTCGACCTGCGCTCCTATCGCGGCCCGAACGGCCCGGCGATGGAGACCGAGATGACGCCCGATTCCCGCATCCTCGGTGCCGAGCAGATGGCCTGGCTGAAGGACGCCCTCTCCAAGTCGACCGCGACCTGGAAAGTGATCGCCTGCGACATGCCGATCGGCCTCGTCGTCTGGGACAACTGGAAGGAACAGGCCGGCGCCGAAGCGGTGGCCAATGGCGACAACGGCCCGGCCAAGGGCCGCGAGTTGGAGTTCGCCGAGCTGCTCTCCTTCATCAAGCAGGCCGGCATCACCAACACGGTCTGGTTCACCGCCGACGTCCACTACACGGCGGCCCATTACTACAATCCGGACAAGGCGCAGTTCCAGGATTTCGAGCCGTTCTGGGAGTTCGTCTCCGGCCCGATCCATGCCGGCACCTTCGGCCCCAACGACCTCGACATGACCTTTGGCCCGGAGCTGAAGTTCATCAAGGCGCCGACCAAGGAGCAGGGCGCCAACCTGCCGCCCTCCTTGGGCCTGCAGTTCTTCGGCCTCGTCGACATCGACGGTGCGACCGAGCAGATGACCGTGCGGCTGATGGATCGCGGCGACAACGAGCTCTACAAGATCACGCTCGATCCGGCGAAAAACGCGTAGCTTCGGTTTGGCGTTCAAGCGCCGGCGTTTTTCAAAGCTTCTGGTGGCGGACCCCTGTGGCCCGCCATTTTCTTTTCCAAATCATTATATTCTGTAATTTGAATAATTTTGTGTAATGAGGCATGGTCGCCCGCGACAGAACCGAAAAACCAACCGGAATCCCCATGCACAGTCTTGCTCACGGATGGACGCGCCGTCTTCGCGCCGCCGGCCTTCTTGTTGCCGCCCTTGTTGTTCTCTCCGCCTTGCCGGCCCGTGCCGGCGTTCTCCAGGTCGTCCCCGTCGCCGATAACGTCTATGCGCTGGTCGGCCCGCTCGGCCAGCGCAGTGCCGACAATCTCGCCAACAACGCCACCTTCGGCGCCGTGGTGACCGAGGATGGCGTGGTGCTGATCGATTCCGGCAGCAGCGCCAGGGGTGCGGCGATGATCGAAGAAACCCTTCAAACGGTCACCGACAAGCCGGTCGTCACCGTCATCAACACCGGCGGCCAGGACCATCGCTGGCTCGGCAACGGGTACTTCAAGGCAAAGGGCGCGGAGATCATTGCGGCCGATGCCGCGGTTCGCGACCAGACCGCTCGCGCGGACGAGCAGTTCTTCATGCTCACCAACCTCATCGGTGAGGACGCTCTGGCCGGCACCGAGGCCGTGCCGGCCGAGCGGACGTTCGAGAGCGAACTGGAGCTAGAGGTCGGCGGCACGAAGATGCTCATCAAAATGGCCGGGCCGGCCCACACCCCCGGCGACACGATCGTCTGGCTGCCGAAGGAGCGCATCGCCTTTGCCGGTGATGTCGTCTTCCTCGACCGCATGCTCGGCGTTCTGCCCGTTTCCAACAGCGCCGGCTGGATCGCCGCCTTCAAGGCGCTGGAGGTTCTGGATCCGGAGATCGTCGTGCCGGGTCATGGCCGGCCGGCGCCGCTGTCGGCCGGGATTGCCCAGACCTTCGACGTTCTGGTCAATCTGCGCTCCGAAGTCGGGGCCGTCCTGGAGCGCGGCGGCGACATGACGGAGGCCGCCGGCATCGACCAGTCGGCGTTCGCCGAGCTGCCGAATTTCGATACCCTGTCGCGGCGCAACGCCCAGGCGGTGTTCATGGAGATGGAATTCGAGTAGCCGGAACGCGCATGCCCGGCTGGATTTCGCCGGCTCTTTTGATATAAGCAGCCGAAATTTCCAACGACCAGCCGCGCCCGTGCCGCGTGGCGCGCGCGGGAAGACGCCCGCCGCCGCCTCTCGCCCACATACCCTGCGGCCCGCAACGACAGAGACGAGCCATGGCCGGACATTCAAAATTCAAGAACATCATGTACCGCAAGGGCGCGCAGGACGCCAAGCGCTCCAAGCAGTTCTCCAAGCTCTCCAAGGAGATCACGGTGGCGGCCAAGGTCGGCGGCCCGGACGCCGACGGCAATCCGCGGCTGCGCCTTGCGATCCAGAACGCGCGCGCCCAGTCGATGCCGAAGGACAATATCGAGCGGGCGATCAAGAAGGCCGAAGGCGGCGACGCGGAGACCTATGAGGAAATTCGCTACGAGGGCTACGGCCCCGGCGGCGTTGCCGTGCTCGTCGAGGCCCTCACCGACAACCGCAACCGCACCGCCGGCAATGTGCGCGCCTGTTTCGCCAAGAATGGCGGGGCGATGGGCGAGACCGGCTCGGTGTCCTTCATGTTCGACCGGGTCGGCGAGATCGTCTATCCGGCCTCCGCGGGCGACGCGGAAACCGTCCTTGACGCCGCCATCGAGGCCGGCGCCGAGGACGTCCAGTCGGACGAGGAAAGCCACGTCATCACCTGCGCCTTCGAGGACCTCGGCGACGTCTCCTCTGCGCTGGCCGACTCCCTCGGCGAGGCGGAATCGGTCAACGCCATCTGGAAACCGCAGACCCTGTCGCCGGTCGACGAGGAAAAGGCGGCAACGCTGATGAAGATGATCGGCGCCCTGGAAGACGATGACGACGTCCAGAACGTCTATGCCAACTACGACATCTCCGACGAGGTGATGGAGAAGATCGCCGCGGCGTGAGTGAGCGTGGCGTTCAGGCGCCACGCAGGCTTTACGGCGCATCGGCGCCGGCGCCCGTTCGGGCTTGCGATCCCTGCGGGATCGGGGGGCAATTCGGTGCGTTTTGTGCACCGGGCGGACCGTACCCTCCGTCGTCATCCCGGCCGGAGCGCAGCGGAGAGCCGGGATCCATTGCCCGTCTCGACACGGTATGTCGTCGCGATCGTTCGTCCGGCCTCGATCCTTGTTTCGACTGCGTTCCCACAATCGGCGACATACCGTATGGACAGGGGCAATGGGCCCCGGGTCAAGCCCGGGGTGACGGGGAGAGTGTGGGGCTGCCCCTGCCACTCGTGATCGGGTGCCGTCCCTGCTCTACCCCAGCACACTATCCAGCACTGGCAACCCCAACAGCGCGAAGACGATGATCAGCGCGTAGGCGATGCGGCGGAACGTGGCCTCGCTGGCGAGGCCGAACATGCGGTTGCCGATGAGGACGCCGGCGAGATAGATCGGCGCCAGGATCAGAGACCGTTGCAGGCTCTCCAGGGTGATGAAGCCTTGCGCGAAGAGGTTGGCGCCGTTCAGCACCATCAGGATGCCGAAATAGGCGATGATGTTGGCGCGGGCGACGGACGCGGAAGCCGGCCCGCTCATCCAGAACATCAAGACCGGCGGGCCGGGGATGGCGGCAAAGCCGCCGAGGAAGCCTGAGGAAAAGCCGACGCCGAGGGTGGTCGGCATGTTCGGGCGGACCCGGTAGCGCCAGCCGGACCAGAGCGCGGCGGCAAGCACCAGCGTCAGCAGGCTGATGGTCCAGCGCACGGGCACCGGGTCGGCGGTCTTCAACAGGTACATGCCGATCGGCACGCCGACGAAGGCGGCGATCGCCATCGGGATGATCTCCCGCCAGACGCATTTCTTCAGCGCCGGAAACAGGATCGGGAAGGCCGGCACGCTGTCGATCATCCAGATCATGACGATGGCGAGCTTGGGATCGAACAGGGCGCCCGCCAGCGGCATGAACAGCATGCCCGCGCCGAAGCCGGAAAAGCCGCGCACCAGCGCGGTGACGAAGGCGACACCCATGAGGACGAGCATCGCCGGCTCGGTGATCAGTGCGGTCCAGGACAACATTTGCGCGGATGCCGGAAGCGACGGGCGGGACCGGCGCACAATTCCGGGTCGGGCGCGGCATGTCAACGGATATGGGCAGGGGCGGTCAGACCGGCCAACGACGGAAGCGGCGCTTCAAAACGTTCGCCGCCGGCCGTCGGCACCTGTGCTTTCGCGAAGAGCACCTGCACCCGCGTCGCAAGCCACCCGTTCCGTCGCCGCTCGAACAGCCCGGGCGATCAACTCAGCAGGTCGTCGAGGTCAAAAACCTTTCCGCCGAAACTGATCTGCTCGATACTACTCAGGATGTCGGTTCCGAAGTGACCCTGGTGGTCGGTGATCTTGATATTGCCGCTGCTGGTCTCGGTAATCTCGTAGCGGCCTTTGCCGCCGGCATACAGCGCTGTGTCGTTGCCTTTGCCGCCCACCAGGCGATCATCGCCGATCCCGCCGGACAGCAAATCATCGTTGTTTCCGCCGAAAAGGGCGTCCTTTCCGTTACCACCGAACAGGCGATCCTCGCCGGCACCTCCGTAGATCTTGTCGCGGCCGGCCTGGCCGGCAAGCATGTCCTTTCCCTGGGCGCCGAGCAGCAGGTCCTTGCCGGTGCCTCCAAGGACGCTGTCGCTGCCCTTGCCGCCGAACAACTCGTCCTTGCCGGCGCCGCCAAGCAAACTGTCGCTGCCTTTGCCGCCGAAGATTTCGTCTCTTCCGCCGTTTCCGGCGAGTGTGTCATTGCCGGCTTTTCCGAAAATCGTCTGGTCGCCGGCTCCGCCGGCGAGTTTTTGGCTCCTTGCCGTGCCGTCGACCTGATCGAGGCTAAGGTCGCCGACCCACACGGTTCCGTCCGCAAAAGCTATTTTCTCTATGCCGTACAGTTCGTCGGCGCCGTCTTCCGGGACGCCGCGTTGGTCAATGATTTTGAGGTCGCCGTTACCCATTTTGACGATTTTGTAGTCGTCGCGATTGCCGGAATATTCGGCAGTATCATTCTCGCCATAGCCACGCAGGGTGTCCCGTCCCCCGCCGCCAATGAGCGTGTTGTTATTGCCCGAGGATACTTCGAGGTGGTCGTTTCCCGCGCCGCCCTCCAGCGTGTTGTTGTTTCTGGCTCCAGCCGTCGCGTCGAAGTCATCCCAGATCTTGATAAAGTCGTCTCCGGCACCGCCGATCAATCGATTGTCACTGCCGTTCACGACTTCGAGATGGTCATCACCGGCGCCGCCCTCCAACGTGTTGTTATTTCTGGTTCCAACAGTTGGGTCGGAGCGATCCCAGATATGGATGTAGTCGTCTCCGGCACCGCCGATCAATCGATTGTCACTGCCGTTTACGACTTCGAGGTGGTCGTCTCCCGCACCGCCCTCCAGCGTGTTGTTGCGGCTTAAAGCTCCGGTCCCACCGTAGCTATCCTCAACCTTGATAAAATCGTCTCCGGTACCGCCAATCAATCGGTTGTTGCTGCCACTAATGACTTCGAGATGGTCGTCACCCGCGCCGCCCTCCAGCGTGTTGTTATCTCTGGCCCCATCCGTCGCGTCGAAGCCGTCCCAGACCTTGACAAAATCGTCGCCGGTCCCGCCAGCCAATCGATTGTCGCTGGCATTGACGACTTCGAGATGGTCCTCTCCATTGCCGCCAACGAGCGTATCGGCCGAAGCGGTCCAAAGAAAAATGTAATCATTGCCGTCCAGGCCGAGAAGCAGGTCTCTTTGGGTCGTACCGTCAAGCGTGTCGTTTCCGGCGGTGCCGATGATCAGATTGTCGAATGAATTGCTTGCCATGATGACGGGCTCCTCGTGGCGTCGATCGGTAAAATAACGATAGGTTTCGATGCGGTTTGGTTGAAATGACGCTGGGTTTGGCGCGACTCACGGTTAGCGCAAGGATATGTCGGGCCCGTTTACAGTGTATAAACACCACTCGACACGTGCTGCGGCATATCTGCGCGCGCCCGCGAAAACGTTAGCGGCCGGTCAGCGCGGTGCCGTGAATTGCCGGCCTACCTTTTTGTGCCGGCAACGCGCTAAAAATCCTGTCATGGAAAAGGCGATTCGAATCATCGGCATCGATCCGGGGCTGCGGCACACCGGCTGGGGCGTCATCGAGGTGTCGGGCAACAATATCGGCTTTGTTGCCTCCGGCACGGTGCATCCGCCGATCGAGGGCACGTTGGCGGAGCGGCTGGTGGCGCTGCATGATGCGCTTGATGCCGTCGTTGCGAAGGTGCGGCCGGACGAGGCGGCGGTGGAAGCGACCTTCGTCAACCGCGACGCCAAGGCGACCCTGAAACTCGGACAGGCGCGCGGCATTGCGCTGCTCGTTCCCGGCCGCATGGGGCTTTCCGTTGCCGAGTACGCGCCGAATGCCATCAAGAAGGCGATCGTCGGCGCCGGCCATGCCGACAAGGGACAGATAAGGGTGATGGTGAAGGTGCTTTTACCCAAGGCGACCTTCGACAGCGACGATGCGGCGGACGCGCTGGCGATCGCGCTCTGCCATGCGCACCATCGCGGCTCGGCGAGCGCGCGGATCGCGATGGCCGCGGGAGGCGGGCGATGATCGGCAAGCTGAAGGGCGTCGTCGACAGTTTCGGCGACGACTACGTCATCCTCGACGTCCAGGGCGTCGGCTACGAGGTGCATTGCCCGGCACGGGTGCTGCAGAACCTGCCGGCGGCGGGCGAGGCGGCGGTGCTGTCCATCGAGACCTATGTGCGCGACGACCTGATCCGGCTCTACGGGTTTTTGTCGGACGCCGAGCGGGAATGGTTCCGGCTGTTGATGACCGTGCAGGGGGTCGGGGCCAAGGTGGCGCTCGCGGTGCTGGGCATCATGAAGCCGTCGGACCTTGCCACCGCGATCGCGCTGAAGGACGTCGCCCAGATCACCCGCGCGCCGGGGGTCGGCAAGAAGGTGGCCGAACGCATCGCGGCGGAACTTCGTGACAAGGCGCCGAGCTATGCCGACGCCGATCTCGGGCATATCCAGCTCGTCGACGACATCGCGGAGAAACGCGCGCCGCGGCCGGTCGCCGATGCGGTCTCCGCCCTCGTCAATCTCGGCTACCAGCAGATACGGGCGAGCGCCGCCGTCAACGCGGCATCCCGCCAGGTCGGCGAGGAGGCGACGACGGAAACGCTCATCCGGCTGGCGCTGAAGGAACTGGCGACGTGACCGCGCCGGTCGACCTGATCCCGGAATCCGATGCCGACTGGATCGCCGACTTCCTGACCAAATATTGGGGCGCCCCGACCATCGTCGCTCGCGGCGAGGTGATCGAGGCCGCCAGCTTGTCTGGTTTTCGCGCCGTCGACCGGGACGGCACGCTGAAGGGTTTTGCTAGCTACCGGATCGAAGACGATGCACTCCAGATCGTCACCCTCGACAGTTTTTTCGAGGGCGGCGGTACGGGGCAGGCGCTGGTCGCGCGGGTGCTCTTCGAGGCGCGGGAAAAGGGCTGCTCAAAGGTCTGGCTGGTGACCACCAATGACAATCTCCATGCTTTGCGGTTTTATCAGCGGCGGGGATTCCGGATCGTCGCCGTCTATCCGGGCGCGATGGATGCGGCGCGCAAGCTGAAGCCTGAGATCCCCGCGATCGGGGCGAACGGCATCCCGATCCGCGACGAAATCGAGTTGGAAATGTGTCTATGAGCGATGACCGGATGATCTCGGCCGAGGTGCGCGAGGAGGACGAGGACCGGACCCTGCGCCCGCAGCAGCTCGACGATTTCGTCGGCCAGGCCCAGGCGCGCTCCAACCTCAAGGTCTTCATCGAGGCGGCGCGGCGGCGCGGCGAGGCCCTCGATCACGTGCTCTTCGTCGGCCCGCCGGGGCTCGGCAAGACGACGCTCGCCCAGATCGTCTCGCGCGAGCTCGGCGTCAATTTCCGCGCCACCTCCGGTCCGGTGATCGCCAAGGCCGGGGACCTCGCGGCGCTGCTCACGAACATGGAAGAGCGGGACGTCCTCTTTATTGATGAAATCCACCGGCTCAATCCGGCGGTCGAAGAAATCCTCTATCCGGCGATGGAGGATTTTCAGCTCGATCTGATCATCGGCGAGGGGCCGGCGGCGCGGTCGGTGCGCATCGATCTGGCGAAGTTCACCCTGGTCGGGGCGACGACACGGCTCGGCCTTCTGACGACGCCGCTGCGCGACCGCTTCGGCATTCCGGTGCGGCTCGACTTCTATTCGGTGGAAGAGCTGGAACTGATCGTGAAACGCGGCGCGCGGATCATGGCGACCGGCATCACCGAGGAGGGCGCCAACGAGATCGCAAGAAGAGCGCGCGGCACGCCGCGCATCGCCGGCCGGCTCCTGCGCCGGGTCTGCGACTTCGCCACCGTCGCCGGCGTCGATGCCATCGACCGGGCGGCGGCCGACAGGGCGCTCCGGCAGCTTGAGGTCGACGCGGCCGGGCTCGATTCCCTCGATCGGCGCTACCTCACGACCATCGCCATGAGCTTCGGCGGCGGACCGGTCGGCATCGAGACGATTGCCGCGGCGCTGTCGGAGCCGCGCGATGCCATCGAGGAAATCGTCGAGCCGTTCCTGATCCAGAAGGGTTTCGTCCAGCGCACCCCCCGCGGGCGCATCCTCACCCCGCACGCCTTCAAGCATCTCGGCCTTGCGGCGCCCCCGCCGATCGCCGCGCAGATGGGACTTTTCACGGAAGACGAGTAGGCTTTTCGGTCCTTGCTGGAAGCAACCTTTCCGCGAGGCTGGCGTTTCTTCCCCGTCCTCAGGCAGAATGGGCTGCCGGCACGATACGAGGCGAGGACACCAAGACCTGACCGATTTCGATGCGCGGCTTGCCGCAGTGCCGGTCCTGGCGCAGCGGCCGGACCGCATAGACGCCCGCACCTACAATCTGTGGCGCCGCGCCCGCGGCCGCTGGGGCACGCCGCTGCGACTGCACTTTGCGGACCTGAAGGAAATGGAGCTGGTGCTTGCGGATAGCTACTGGGTCTGCGTCGATGCCAGCAAGAACGACGTGCCGGTGATCGCCTGGGTCGAGCTTGAAGACGAAAACCGCAGCGCCCTCCACACCGACGTTGCCTGCAAGCTCAACTACTATCACTTCGCCGCCTCGGCGCTGCGCGGACGGTGTTTGAGGCTGATGGAGGAAGCGCTCGGCGCGCGGCTGCGCGGGCGGTAAGGTGTTGCCGGCGTCGTCGCCGGCTCGATGATTTATGAATACTATGGTTTCCGACAGAGAATACTACTATATTATTGTTCGTGATTCCATATTATACATTGAATTCTTACAATTTTAATTGCTTTCGAAGGTTTGCTTAACCAGTCATTTACGCCTTTCTCGTGAAACTCGCGCCCGGGCACAACCGTCCAGCAACAATCAGAATGGGCTGGCCGCGAGCGAGGAGTCAGGTCTTGAAGCGCAACGACAAGGTGCATCTCTCAGGCGTGGAGAGAACCTTCCCGGAGAACGACATCATCGTGTCGAAGACCGACCTGAAGGGCAACCTGACCTACGCCAACAAGATATTCATCGATATTTCCGGCTACACGGAAAAGGAACTCATCGGCCAGCCGCACTCGATCCTGCGCAATCCGCAGATGCCGCGGGTGATGTTCAAGGTGCTGTGGTGCATGCTGCAGTCGGGCAGCGAGATCTTCGCCTATGTGGTGAACCGCTGCAAGAACGGCGACCACTACTGGGTCTATGCCCATGCCACGCCGAGCTTCGACATGAAGGGCAACATCATCGGCTACCACTCCAACCGGCGGGTGCCGGACCGGCGCATCCTGGAAGAGCACATCATCCCGCTCTACGCCAAGCTGCGCGAAGAGGAGCACCGGCACGCCTCGGCCAAGGACGGCCTGACGGCGTCGACCAAGATGCTGGAATCCATGCTCGACGACCTCGGCATGGACTATGACGAATTTATCGCAACCGTCGGCAAGGAGCGGCACGGGTCCCGGCCGTCGGGACGCCGGCGCCAGGGCTATGACAAGGAAACGGAACGGTGCGTGTGGGCATGAGAAAATCTTCCCTGAGACGAGCGACGGAAGTCTGCAAGGCGGTCGCCAATGGCGACTTCGAGGCCCGGATCCTGAACATCACGGAAAAGGGCGACATGGGAGAGCTGATGCACGCCATCAATCTCCTCATCGACCGGACCGACGCTTATTTGCGCGAGTCCAAGGCCTGCCTCGACTACGTCAACAAGAACCAGCACTTCCGCCTGATCGCGGAGCGCGGCATGGTCGGCGCCTTCGCCGGGGCGGCGCGCAGCATCAACACGGCGATGGCCGGCATCAAGCAGCGCCACGACTCGTTCTGCGATCTCGCCGGCAAGTTCGAGACCCAGCTCCAGGGCATCGTCCAGTCGGTCTCGGCAGCGGTCGAGGATCTGAACGGTGCGGCGGCGAACGTTACCGATTCGGCCAACAGCGCCAATCAGCAGTCGCTGACCGCGGCGGCCGGCGCCGAGCAGGCCTCGGCCAATATGCAGAACGTCGCTGCCTCCACGGAACAACTGACCAGCTCGATCACCGAGATCAACCGGCAGATGGTGCTGTCGGCTGAGGTCGCCAACGGCGCGGTCGCCAAGTCGGCGGCGATGGACGCGGAAATCCGCGGCCTGTCGGGCGCCTCCCAGACCATCGGCGAGGTGGTCAGCCTGATCAACGACATCGCCGCGCAGACCAACCTCCTTGCCCTCAACGCCACCATCGAGGCGGCGCGGGCCGGCGAGGCAGGCAGGGGCTTTGCCATCGTTGCCCAGGAGGTCAAGGCGCTGGCCGGCCAGACGGCGACCGCGACTGAGGAGATCTCGGTGCAGGTCAACAGCCTGCAGGCCGCGACCACCCAGGCCGTGAAGGCCAACGAGGAAATCAATTCGGCCATCAACAAGGTCAGCGAGACCTCCACGGCGGTGGCCTCCGCGGTCGAGGAGCAGAGCGCGGCGACCGGCGAGATCAGCCACAACATCGCCGAGGCGGCGAGCGGAACGCGGGATGTGACGACGAGTATCACCAACGTCCAGGAGGTGGCCCAAGTCACTGCACAGGCAGCGGAAAAGGTGATGACGTCGGCCCGCCAGCTCGCCGATCAGCAGAAGTCGCTGGACGATCTGCGCGGCGAAATGGGCGAATTCCTCGCCGTCGTCACAAAGGTGGGGTAAAGGGGAGGGCGGTTGGCTTCTTTCGAGCCGCCGACCGCCGTTCACAAACCCTCGACCTTCGACGACCTTTCACATGGATGACATTGCGCTTGCCGGCCGCATCGAGGCCGGCCATCACCTTTTGCAGGTCCGCGTCTACTACGAGGACACGGACTTTTCCGGCATCGTCTATCACGCCAACTACCTGAAATTCCTGGAGCGCGGGCGGACCGATTTCCTGCGCCTTTGCGGTATTCACCACAACGAGCTTGCCGCCGGCCACGGCGGTGAGGCGCTGCATTTCGTTGTCCGGCACATGGAGATCGATTTCCATGCCTCGGCCCGGATCGACGACGTCCTGACCGTGGAGACGCGATTCCGCGAATTGCGGGGCGCGCGGATGGTTCTGGACCAGGTGGTGCGCCGCGGGGAGACGGTCCTGATCGGCGCGGCGGTCACCGCCGCCGTCATCAATGCCGCCGGCCGGCCGCGCCGCCTGCCGCCGCAAATGCGCGAAAAACTGGGCGTCGTCGCGGGCTGACCGGTGCGCGTCGGCGCGGAAACTTTTCCGGCTCCACTTTCGTTAATGCTCTATTAACCTTGCCGAAGTCTTGCTGGTGCGGGGCATAAGCGGGTAGACCTTGCGAGCGGCAAACGTTCCAAGTTTTGACATGTTTGGCGATCAGACAGGCGAATACGCGGCCGGTGACGGTTTTGCGCGGAAGTCTCGTCTGGTGACGCCGGGCGACCACTATCGAGACGGACAAGAGGTCTTTTTTACATGAACCCGGTGGATTTGGCCCAGTCGGCCCTGGAGGCCCCGGTCGGCGAGTTGTCGCTGCTGACCCTGTTCCTTGACGCCCATATCGTCGTCAAGTTCGTCATGATCGGACTTCTGCTGGCATCGATCTGGTGCTGGGCGATCATCATCGACAAGTCGATCCTTTTTGCGCGCACCCGCTCGCAGATGAACCGGTTCGAGAAGATCTTCTGGTCTGGGCAGTCGCTGGAGGAGCTCTACCGCTCGCTCTCCGGGCGCGGTAACCACGCGCTGGCGGCGCTGTTCGTCGCCGCCATGCGGGAGTGGAAGCGCAGCCATGAGAAGGGGCGGGCGGCGCTCGGCTCGCTCAACATCCGCATCGACAAGGTGCTCGACGTGACGATCGCGCGCGAGGTGGAGCGGCTGGAGAACCGGCTCCTGTTCCTGGCCACCGTCGGCGCGGCGGCGCCGTTCATCGGCCTGTTCGGCACGGTCTGGGGCATCATGACCGCGTTCCAGGCGATCGCGGCCTCCAAGAACACCAATCTGGCGGTGGTGGCGCCGGGCATCGCCGAGGCGCTGTTCGCCACCGCGCTCGGCCTCTTTGCCGCGATCCCGGCGGTGATCGCCTACAACAAGTTCGCCAACGACGTCGGCAAGCTGAGCGGCCGCATGGAAGGCTTTGCGGACGAGTTCTCCGCGATCCTGTCGCGCCAGATCGACGAGCGCCTGTGAGCGCCGTCCGCGCCGCCGGCCGCCAAGAGCACCTGTCATTTTCGTGGGGACTAACGATGACCGATTGCAGATCCCTCTACGTGCGCCCGCCGGCCCCTGCCGGGGCTGAGGCATAGGCATGGGTGCCGGGGTCAAGCCCGCCTACAAGGGCGGTCGCAGGCGCGGGCGCCGGAAGGTGCACCATGCGCCGATGAGCGAGATCAACGTGACGCCGTTCGTCGACGTCATGCTGGTGCTTTTGATCATCTTCATGGTGGCGGCGCCGCTCCTTACCGTGGGCGTTCCCATCGACCTGCCGGAGACCCGCGCCAAGCCGATGGAGGGCGACACCGAGCCGATCACCATCTCGATCCGCAACTCCGGCCAGGTCTTCATCCAGGACACCGAGATCGATCCGGACGAGATCGTCGCCAAGCTGCAGGCGATCGCCAAGACCGGTTACGACGAGCGCATCTATGTGCGCGGCGACCGGGACGCGGACTACGGCGTCATCATGCAGATCATGGGGCGCATCAGCGCCGCCGGCTACAAGCGGATCGGGCTGGTGACGCTGGAGGAACAGGGAGGCTGATCACGTGCGTGTCGGGCTCGTCACCTCGGCAGTCGTCCATGTCGGCCTGATCCTGTGGGGCACGCTCGCCCTGCCGGATGCGACGCCGTTCGAGGTAACGGCCGTGGAATCGCTGCCCGTCGACCTGGTGCCGATCTCCGAACTGACGGACCTGCAGCGCGGCGACCGGACCGCCAAGGAAATCCGCGAGGTGCCCTCGGAGGCCGAGGTCGAACCGACGCCGGAGCCTGAACCGGAACCACAGCCCGAGCCGCCCGGCGTCCAGCCGACGCCGCAACCGACACCGCCGACGCCGGAGCCGACCCCGCAGCAGGCAACGCCGGAGCCGGCCGCACCGGAACCGGCGCCCGAGCCGGAGCCTGCGCCGCCCGAACCGGAACCCGAGCCCGCGCAGGAGAGTGCGCCGGAGCCCGAACCCGTGCCGGAGCCCGAGCCGCAGCCGCAGGAGCAGGCCGAAGCGCCGTCGGAGATCCCGGACACCGTGCGGCCGCGCTCCAAGCCGACGCCGCCGAAGCGGACAGAGACCGCGCAGAACAAGGACAAGCGGAACGACCAGGTGGCGGCCCTTCTCAACAAGGTCCAGCCGGCCGGCGGCGGCTCGCAGCGCAACAACCAGCCGGCCTCGCTCGGCGCCCGGCGCGGCAACGACAATGCTCGCATGACGCAATCGGAGCTCGATTCGCTGCGCGGCCAGATCGGCCGCTGCTGGAGCCCGCCGATCGGCGCGGCCGAGGCCGAGGGGCTGCTGGTCAAGGTGAAGATGCAACTGAACCGGGACGGCACGGTCGCGGCGCCGCCCAAGGTGGTCAATTCCGGGTCGAGCCCGTTCTTCCGGGCCGCTGCCAGTGCGGCGACGCGCGCGGTCCTGCGCTGCCAGCCCTACCAGTTGCCGGCCGACAAATACGATGCCTGGGAAGAGGTCATCGTCAATTTCGATCCGCGCGAGATGCTCGGCGGGTGAGTTCCGGCGGCAAGGCACGATCCGCAGCGACGGCGGCCATCGTTTCGTCATGGGGATCGGCCAACTGTGCGCTGGAAAGTTGTCACGCGATAAGGCAGAAGCGTTGACGAGACGGAACACGAAGGGGAACCACGGGATGGTCGATATCGTTGTGTCGCGGACCAAACGGGGCTGGGAGCAGACAATGCGGTCGTCACTGTCAAGGATCGCGACACTCGTCCGCGCGACGGTCGCTGCATGCGTGCTGACGGCGGCCGGTGCGCTGCCGGCCTCGGCGCTGATCGAGATCGACATCACCCAGGGCGTGATCGAGCCGTTGCCGATCGCGCTGCCGGATTTCGTCGGCTCCGGTGCGTCGGCAGAGATCGGCCGCAACATCACCAATGTGATCAGCAATGATCTGAAGAATTCGGGCCTGTTCAAACCGCTCGACCCGGCCTCCTTCATCCAGAAGAACCCGGATGTCGGCCAGCCGCCGCGCTTCGGCGACTGGCGCGTGATCGACGCCCAGGCGCTCGTCGTCGGCGCCGTCACCCAGCAGCCCGACGGGCGGCTGAAGGTCGAATTCCGGCTCTGGGACGTGTTTGCCGGCGAGCAGATGACCGGCCAGCAATATTTCACCTCGCCGGACAACTGGCGCCGCATCGCCCATATCGTCGCCGATGCGATCTACGAGCGACTGACCGGCGAGAAGGGCTATTTCGACACCCGCATCGTCTTTGTCGACGAAAGCGGGCCGAAGACCAAGCGCGTCAAGCGGCTGGCGATCATGGACCAGGACGGCGCACGCATGCGTTACCTGACGCAAGGCCGCGACCTGGTGCTGACGCCGCGCTTCAGCCCGTCGAACCAGGTCGTCACCTACATGTCCTATGCCGACGGCCAGCCGCGGGTCTATCTGCTCGACATCGAGACCGGCCGGCGCGAACTGGTCGGCAACTTCCCGGGCATGACCTTTGCGCCGCGCTTCTCGCCGGACGGCAACCGGGTGGTGATGAGCCTGCAGTCGGACGGCAACGCCAACATCTATTCGCTGGATCTGAGGACCCGCCAGACGACGCGTCTGACCTCCTCGCCCTCGATCGACACCAGCCCGAGCTATTCGCCGGACGGGCGCCAGATTGTCTTTGAATCCGACCGCGGCGGGCGCCAGAAGCTCTATGTCATGGGCGCCAATGGCGGCGGCGCGCGGCTCATCAGCAACGGCAGCGGTTCCTATTCGACGCCGGTGTGGTCGCCGCGCGGCGATCTCATCGCCTTCACCAAGCAGGTCGGCGGCAAGTTCCAGATCGGCGTCATGCGGACCGACGGCAGCGGCGAGCGCATCCTGACGGAAGGCTTCCACAATGAGGGGCCGACCTGGGCGCCGAACGGCCGGGTGCTGATGTTCTTCCGCGAGACGCCGGGCGCCAATGGCGGGCCGAAGCTGTGGGCCATCGACCTGACGGGCCGGCACGAGCGGCAGATCGGAACGCCGTCCTTCGCCTCCGACCCGGCCTGGTCGCCGCCGCTCCCGTAAAGGGCTGGCCGGCCGAACGGTGTGGCTAACCGATTGAATTGATGCCGGGGACTGTTGCCGCAGGAACACAGTTGGCCACAACGTTGTTTCGGCGAAGGGTTTTGCGCCGCCCAGGCGGCGTTCATCACCGATTTGGCGCAATGCGGACATAGTCTTGACCGCATTCATTGCCATCAGACAGCGGAATTCGGCGGCTGGGGGCCTCCTTGCGCCGGAATTGTTCTGGAAACCGCCGCAACGAAGTGTTTACCATTCTGGAAAACCGCGGCTTAACCATCGCACTGGTAACCCTGATCATTACTGGGTGGGACTTTTTGGGAGTGATCGCATGCTGAGTAACGCGCGTTTTGCAGGTGCAATGCGACTGTTCGCAGTGGCCGTCGTGGCTCTGACCGTCGCGGCCTGCGCGAACAAACCGGAATCGAATATCAACGGGGTTGCTCCGGGCAGCCCGCAAGACTTCGTCGTCAATGTCGGCGACCGTGTGCTGTTCGACGTCGACTCTTCGTCGCTCGACGCCTCGGCCCGCTCGACGCTGGACGGCCAGGCCCGCTGGCTGGCGCAGTACTCGCAGTACTCGCTGACCATCGAGGGCCATGCCGACGAACGCGGCACCCGCGAATACAACCTGGCGCTCGGCGCAAGGCGCGCGTCTGCCGTGCGCGACTATCTCGCCAGCCAGGGCGTCTCGCCGGGACGGCTGCGCACGATTTCCTACGGCAAGGAACGGCCCGTCGCCGTCTGTTCGGCCGAATCCTGCTGGTCGCAGAACCGCCGTGCGGTCTCCGTCGTCAGCGGCGCCGGAAGCTGACGCCAACGCCACGTTCCGCCCCTATCCGACGGCGACGCCGGGGCCCCGACAACGGGCTCCGGCGTCGTTTCGATTTGGGGTACCGCGGCACTTCGGACGTTGGCGCCGCGCGATTGCGGTCGGACTGGCGGGCGGCCTTGAAAAGGCACGCCCCTTTTTTCGTGAATCCCTTTATAGTGCGGCTACAGCCGATGCCGGAGCGGCGGCCCTGACCGGGGCCGTCAAACTTTGGCCGGTTTCGCGCGTTTATTTGCGGCCTGCCGTCCGCGGTCTTTTCGAAAGGTCGGGCGCGTTGCCCGATAGACGCCGGTTTTCATTTTCCGGACGGTGCAACGACGAGGCAAGGACACCATGATCACCAGCGGCATCCGACACCGCATTCTGCCGGTCGCCCTTTCCGCGGCGGTGCTGGCGACGATCGGGCTTTCCGACACCGGCGTTGCCGCCAGCGAGCTCAAATCGCCGATCATCCTCGCCCAGGGCGGGTTCTTCGGGTCGTCGAGCCGCGAAAACGCCTCGCAGTCGCTGCGCATGAGCCAGCTCGAGGAGCAGATCCGCAAGCTGACCGGCCAGGTCGAGGACCTCAGCTACCAGGTCCGTACGCTGACGGACCAGCTCCAGCGGATGCAGGAAGACAACGAATTCCGCTTCCAGCAGCTTGAGAATCCGGGCGGCACCGGCCGGCGTTCCCAGGCGACGCAGCCGCAGCCGCAGCGGAACACGGCGAACAACAGCCAGTTCTCCACCCAGCCGCAATCGTCCAATGACGACCAGACCCTCGGCACCATGGTGCTGGAAGCGCCCGACGCGCCGCAGCCCGGCAGCCAGGAAGACGCCATCGGCCGGGCGATCGGCCAGCCGCTCGACCTGTCGACGCTCGCCGGCGGCAACAATCTGACGGCGCCGGGACCGGCGGATGGCGGCAGTGACGTCACCCCTGCCCGTGGCGGCGATCCGCGCGCCGATTACGACGTTGCCTATGGTTACATCCTCGCCGGCGACTACGCCCGGGCCGAGACCGCGTTCCGCAACTTCCTCGACTTCCACGGCGATGACGACCTTGCCGTCAACGCCCGCTTCTGGCTCGGCGAGAGCCTTTTCGGCCAGCGCCGCTACCAGGACGCCGCCGACGTCTATCTCGCCGTCTACACCGAGCACCCGACCGACCCGAAGGCGCCGGACGCGCTGTTCAAGCTCGGCCAGTCGCTGAAGGCGATGGGCGAGACGGGGGCGGCCTGCGCCACCTATTCGGAAGTGCTGGAAAACCACGGCAACGCCTCGCAGGCGCTGCGCTCCCGCGTCACCAAGGAAATGCGCAGCGCCGGCTGCAAGGGCTGACCCGACAACCGTAATGACCGCCGCCGATCCGATCCGCGACGACGAGCTGGAGGCGCTGTTCTCGCCGCTCGCCGGCGAGGAGGCCGTGGGCCTTGCGGTCTCCGGCGGCGCCGATTCCACGGCCTTGATGGTGCTGGCGGCGCGCTGGGCCGGACGGCGCAGCAACGCGCCGAGGCTTGCCGTCCTCACCGTCGATCACGGGCTGAGGCCGGAGGCGGCCGGGGAGGCGGCCCAGGTCGCGGAGCTTGCCGCCGCGCTCGGCCTTGGCCACGAAACGCTTTGCTGGACCGGCGACAAGCCGAAGACGAACCTGCAGGCGGCGGCGCGCGAGGCGCGCTACCGGCTGTTGGCCGAGCGGGCCGTGCTCGCCGGCCTTACTGCGATCGTCACCGCTCACCATCTGGAGGACCAGGCGGAAACCGTGCTGATGCGGCTTGCCCGCGGCAGCGGCGTCGACGGCCTTGCCGCCATGGCGCCGGCGCGCGCGATCGGCGGCGTCCGGCTGTTGCGGCCGCTCCTCGACATCCCGAAGGCGCGGCTCGTGGTGACGCTCCAGGCGGCCGGCATCAACTGGATCGAGGATCCCTCCAACGACAACACGGCCTTTGAGCGCATCCGGTTGCGCAGGCTGTTGCCCGTCCTTGCCGCCGAAGGGCTGACGCCGGAGCGGCTGGCGGCGACGGCGCGACGCATGCGAAAGGCGTCGGACGCCCTGGATGCGGAGGCATCGGGGCGCCTCACCACCTTCGCCCGGTTCCATCCGGGCGGCTTCGGGGCGCTCGACCCGACGGTCTTTGCCGATTGCCCGGACGAGATCGCGCTGCGGCTCGTGGCGCGGCTGCTGTCGTCCATTGGCGGCACCGTCTATCCGCCGCGCCAGGAGCGGCTGGAGACCCTCGTTGCGGCGATCCGGTCCGGCGATACCGGCCGGCGCATGAAACGCACGCTTGCCGGCGTCGTCGTCGAGGCGCGCCGCGGCCGGCTCTGGTTCTACCGCGAGGCGGGCCGGGCGGGCATGCCGGAAATCCCGCTGTTTCCGGGCGAAAAGGCGATCTGGGACCACCGCTTCAAAGTGACGCTGGCAAAGGATGCGGCGACGCCGGTCGTCGTCGGCCCGCTCGGCCGGGACGGGCGTGCGGCGCTCGGGCTCACAACGGCTGCGGGCATGCCCGCGGCTGCGCTTGAGACCGTGCCGGCGGCCTTCGCCGCGGGGCGGCTTGCCGCCGTTCCCGCGCTTTCCGTGCGGCTCGCGAATGCCGGACCGGCCGTGCCGTTTTCCGCCGTCTGGCAGGAACCGCGGGGACTCACTGAGCGTTCCCTTTGCGGGGATATCCAAGGCGTCGGTGCGTTCGCCACGGATTAGCCATTCGTTTAGGTTAAGAAAAAGTTGCAGCGACTTGACAGGCCCATGACTTGGCAAGGGTGGCAGGGGAACCTATCTTACCTCGCGAGGACAACGGAACGCTGCGCCGGCGCTGCCGTGCGCGCGTCTTCCGGATGCAAGGGACCAAAATGAACACAAATTTCCGCAATTTTGCGCTCTGGGTCATTATCGGCCTCCTATTGATTGCGCTGTTCCAGCTTTTCCAGAACCCCGGACAGCGCACCGGCTCCAAGGAAATCGCCTTTTCGCAGTTCCTGAGCGACGTCGACCGCGGCAACGTGCGCGACGTGGTGATCCAGGAACAGAACATCTCCGGCCACCTGACCGATGGCACGACGTTCCAGACCTACGCGCCGCGCGATGCGTCCTACATCGACAGCCTGCGCCAGAAGGGCGTCAGCATCACCGCCAAGCCGGCCGGCGACAACTATTCGTTCATTGCGGTCCTCATCAACTGGCTGCCGATGCTCCTCATCATCGGCATATGGCTGTTCGTCATGCGGCAGATGCAGTCGGGCGGCGGCAAGGCGATGGGTTTCGGCAAGTCGAAGGCCAAGCTTCTGACCGAGGCCCATGGCCGCGTCACCTTCGAGGATGTGGCCGGCGTCGACGAGGCCAAGGAAGACCTGCACGAGATCGTGGAATTCCTGCGCGATCCGCAGAAGTTCCAGCGGCTCGGCGGGCGCATCCCGCGCGGCGTGCTGCTGGTCGGCCCTCCGGGCACCGGTAAGACGCTGCTCGCCCGGGCGATCGCCGGCGAGGCGAACGTGCCGTTCTTCACCATTTCCGGCTCGGACTTCGTGGAAATGTTCGTCGGTGTCGGCGCATCGCGCGTCCGCGACATGTTCGAACAGGCCAAGAAGAACGCGCCCTGCATCATCTTCATCGACGAAATCGACGCCGTCGGCCGCCATCGCGGTGCCGGTCTTGGCGGCGGCAATGACGAGCGCGAGCAGACCCTCAACCAGCTCCTTGTCGAGATGGATGGCTTTGAGGCCAATGAGGGCGTCATCCTGATCGCCGCCACCAACCGGCCCGACGTGCTCGATCCGGCGCTGTTGCGCCCCGGCCGCTTCGACCGCCAGGTGGTGGTGCCGAACCCGGACGTCATCGGCCGGGAACGCATCCTCAAGGTCCATGTGCGCAAGGTGCCGCTGGCTCCCGACGTGGAGCTGAAGGTGCTGGCCCGCGGTACCCCCGGCTTTTCCGGCGCCGACCTGATGAACCTCACCAACGAGGCCGCCCTCCTTGCCGCCCGGCGCGGCAAGCGCATGGTGACCATGGCCGAGTTCGAGGACGCCAAGGACAAGGTGATGATGGGCGCGGAGCGCCGCACCCTCGCCATGACCGAGGACGAGAAGAAGCTGACCGCCTATCACGAGGCGGGCCACGCCCTCGTCGGCCTGCACACGCCCGGCAACGACCCGCTGCACAAGGTCACGATCATCCCGCGCGGCCGGGCGCTCGGCGTCACCATGAACCTGCCGGAGCGCGACCGCCTGTCGATCCGCAAGGTGGAGATGGAGGCGCGGCTTGCCATGCTGTTCGGCGGCCGGGTCGCCGAGGAGCTGATCTTCGGCGAGGAGAACGTCACCACCGGCGCTTCCAACGACATCATGCAGGCCACCAACATGGCCCGCGCGATGGTGATGGAATACGGCATGAGCGAGAAGCTCGGCCGGCTGCGCTACCGGGAGAACCAGGAAGAGGTGTTCCTCGGCCATTCGGTGACCCAGCACCAGAACATCTCCGAGGACACCGCCAAGATCATCGACGAGGAAATCCGTCGCATCATCGACGAGGCGGAGGGCAAGGCCCGCCAGATCCTCACCGACAACATCGACGAGCTGCACACCCTGTCGAAGGGCCTCCTGGAATACGAGACCCTCTCCGGCAAGGAGATCATGGATCTCCTGAAGGGCAAGGCGCCGATCCGGGATTCCGGCGACGAGCCGCCCCCGAGCCGGTCGTCCGCGGTCCCCAAGGCCGGCGGCACCCGTCCGCGCGAGGACGATGCCGGCGGAATGGAGCCGCAGCCGCAGGCCTGACCGGCCTGCCGCGATTGGAAACAACAAACGCCCGGGCGGAGCGCCCGGGCGTTTTTTTGTTCGCATATCTTTGGGGCCGCCCGAAACGCAAACGCGGCGGAGGCATGAAACCTCCACCGCGCCCGGCAGCCCCTCCGGCGTTGCCGCCGGAATACGTGATCTTTTCCGTGCTACTCGATCATGTAGCGCAGGCCGACGCGGATGTCGTGCGCGGCCACGTCTTCGAAATGCACCTTGCCGCGGAAGCCGCGGGCGTTGCCGGAGATGGCGTCGCCCATCCACAGATAGCGGTAGCCGGCATCGACCAGCAGGCCCGGTGCGATCTCGTAGGACGCGCCGGCCATCGCCGCGGCCGACAGGTTCCACTGTTCGCCGCCCTCGAAGCGGCTGGCGGGCGGCACCGGATTGCGGCCGATGACGTTGTCGGTCTTGATGTAGGTGGTGCCGATACCGGCGCCGACATAGGGGGTGAAACCCTGCCAGGTGCCGATGTCCAGATAGCCGTTCAGCATGATGCTCCAGGCGTCGAGCGTCGAACGCTCGCGGGTCGTGCCGCAGCCGGGGGCGCAGCGCGTGCGGGCCCGGAATTCGGAATTGCCGTGGTAATCGAAGGTGAGGTCGCTGCGGAAGTATTCGGTGAAGTCGTAGCCGAAGCCGACGCCGCCCGTCCATGTGTCGTCGAGGGACTCGCCGTGGAAATTGGTACCGTTCCAGTAGGCGTCGGGCGCCTGCATCACCGCATAGCCGATGTCGCCGCGCAGGTACCAGCCGGCGCCGACTTCCACCGGAATGACCTCCGGCGTGTGCTCAATGATCGGCGGTTCCAGGAGATCCGCCGCAAAGGCCGTCGACGACAGCAGCATCGCTGCGCACGTCGACAGGATCGTTTTCTTCAGGCTGCCCATTACTCATCCCTTCCGTTGCCGGTCCCGGTCACTCACTCGACGCAACACCCCGGACCCTTACTTCAGGGCAGAACTATGGGAGGAAAATCTTAAGGCTGAATTAACCGAGATTTTTAACCACGAATATTAATATTACCGAATATTTAACGATGGAAACTTTTGTAAACAAAAGGTTTCGATCTTGCACCTGCGACCGGCGATCCTGTTGCCCGGCGCGGGGATTGCGATAAGAAGGGCGGGCCGGGGCGCGGGCGCCCGGCGCCGGAACGGCGAGCGGCCTTGGCCCGGTTCGTCGTCGGGGGCAGGGGACGGCGTTTGCCGCTTGCCCGCACAATGGAAGGATCTGATGGGCCCGGAGCCGCACGCAGCCACCCGACATCCGATGCGCGACTGGGCCGATCTTTCCGTCCTGGTCGTCGTCTGGGGCTCGTCCTTCGCGCTCACCAAGGTGGCCGTCGGCGAGGTGGCGCCGGTCTGGGTGGTGGCGTGGCGGGTGCTTCTGGCGACCGCCGTCCTGATCCCGGTGCTCCTCATCAGCGGCGGAGGGCTGTCGCGCCGGCCGCGCGACTGGGCCGGCTTTGCCTGGCTCGCCTTCGTCGGCACCGTCGCGCCGTTCTGGCTGATTTCCTGGGGAACCCAGTACATCTCGTCGAGCCTTGCCGGCGTCCTGATGGCGGCGGTGCCGCTGGTCGTCATCGTCATGGCGGCGGCGCTCCTCAAGGACGAGCCGCTGACCGTGCGCAAGGGCATCGGCTTCGTTGCCGGGTTCGCCGGCGTCGTCGTGCTGATCGGGCCGGGCGCGCTGTTGTCGTTCGATGCCGGCAACATGCAGCTTCTCGGCGCGCTGGCGGTCGTCTCGGCGTCCCTGGGCTATGCCAGCCAGGCGGTGACGGTGCGGCTGATGCGGCCGATGGCGGGGCTGGAGCGGGCAACCGGCATGATCGTCGCCTCAAGCGCCATGGCCCTGCCCCTGGCGCTCGTCACGGCGCCGGACGGCTATGCGGCGGAGCGCGCGGAGACCCTCGCCTCGCTGGCGCTTCTCGGCATCTTTCCGACGGCGATCGCCGGCATCGTACTGTTCCCGCTGATCGCTTCGGCAGGTGCCGGCTTCACGGCGCTGACCAATTATCTGGTGCCGGCCTTTGCGCTCGCCGTCGGCGTCACCTTCCTCGGCGAGCACTTCACGACGATGGATTTTGCCGGCTTTGCCATGGTGCTGGCGGGCATCACCGTTGCCCGGCCGCGGCACCGGCCCGGCGGCGCCCGGTCCTAGGAACTGGCAGCCGCCGGGCGGCCGTCAGAATATGAAATCGCCGTTGTCGAGGGCGCCCTTGCTGACGTCGTCGAGGACGATGACGTTGTTGAAGAACCGGATCACCGTGTCGCCGTGGCGCATGTAGATCGTGAGGTCGGACATGTCGTGCAGGCTCTTGTAGGCCGACAGGTCGATCAGGTCCGAATTGACATGGAAATCCTCGATGATGTCGCGACCGGTCTTGCCGCCGAAGACGAACTCGTCGGCGTGCTTGCCGCCGTAAAGGGTGTCGTCCCCGCCGCCGCCGATGAGGCGGTCGGTGCCCTTGGAGCCTTGCAGGAGGTCGTTGCCCTGGCTGCCGTTGAGGTAGTCGGAGCCGTTGCCGCCGTAAATCTTGTCGTCGCCGAACTGGCCGGCGAGGGTGTCGTTGCCGGCGCCGCCGAGGACGCGATCGTCGCCGCCGTTGCCGTTGACCCTGTCGCTGCCGGCGCCGCCGGCGACCCAGTCGTTGCCGGAACCGCCGGCGAGGGTATCGTTGTGCTTGCCGCCGGCGACGCGGTCGTTGCCGCCACCGCCGAAGAGGAGGTCGTCGTTGTTGCCGCCGATCAGCTTGTCGTTGGCGCCGAGGCCGAAGATGGTGTCGTCGCCGGCGCCGCCGATCAGCTTGTTGTTGACGCCGTTGCCGGTGATCTTGTCGTCGCCGCTGCCGCCGACGGCGTTCTCGATGATGACGCCGGTCTCGCCGTTGCGGTTGGCCAGCGCGTTGGTGAAGTCGTCGGCGATGGTGAAGCCGCCATAGTGCTTCTGGCTGCCGGCGTTCTTCACGTAGCTGAGGTAGCCGCCGCCATGGGCCGTGCCGTCGATCGTCGCCGCGTTGAGGTTGATCACGGCATCGTGGGAGCCCCTGTAGACGATGCGGTCCGTGCCGCCGGTATCCCAGATCGACATCCAGGCGCCGTTGTTCTGGATGACATAGGTGTTGTTGCCGCTGGCATAGGTCGTGTTGGCGCCGTATTTGATCTGGACCGCGGCGATGTCGTAGGCGCCTAGGCCGTAATTGTAGCCGTAGTCGGAAACGTCGTTCATTTCCGGCCGCTGAACCGCTTCCCAGCCGCTGTTGTAGGACATCACGGTGTAGAGGCTCTGGTTCAGCTTGTTGTAGCCGAGGTCGTCGGAACTGCTCACACCCGGCATCTGCGGTGAGCCGCCGCCATTGTCGTGCGGATGGGCGAAGCCCAGCGCATGGCCGAGCTCGTGGAGCATGGTCGTGTAGCCCCAGCCGCCCTTCTTCAGGCCCCCGGTATCGTAGGCGATGCCGGAGGAGGGCCAGCTATAGGCCTGATAATTGTAGTAGCCGTGCGCCTTGCCGTCGAAGCTCGATGCGGCCGTTTGCGGGGTGTCGTGGACGCCGAACAGCACCGAGCCCGGCTGCACGCCGTATTTGGCATTGATCTGGGCGTTGCTGAGGCTGTGCTCGACGAGTTGGGCTTCGCTCTCGTTCTGGGTTTCCTGGACGGTGAAATTGGCGACCTTCGCCCATTCCTGGAGCGCGGTGCGGTAGGCATGTTTTTCGGAGTTCGACCAGACCGAATAGTCGTTGTCGAAATAGTATTTGATGACGACCCTGCCGCCCGGATTGTACCAGCCCCAGTTTCCCCAACTGATCGAGTCGACATAAGAGTTGCCGGTCGCCATGAGCCCTTCCCCTTCCCTGGTTTCCGCGATCCATCCGACGGACCGTTCCGCAAACGCGCGAGCCGGTGCCTGGACGCTTCGAGATGGCGATCACATGGCAACACGGTTCGACGGTCAGAGAATATCCGTGAAACGGCAAGAATAGGAAGTGGAATTTGCCAGTTCCGGAACGTTCGGAATGTGGCATATTTCTAATATACTAGTATAAAATCACATCTGAAAAATATACATTCAGATCAAAGCCGCTTTGCATTTGTTGTGGAAGCCTGTCGGGCGGCTCATGCGCGCGGCGCGGGACGATGTATCCACCGATGTGTCAAATATCGCCGAGCCGCAATTCGTTACCGGCGTCGCGACTTTTCATCACGCGATGAAAGATATTCGCGGTATATATTTCCGCCGGTCGCGGCATGCCTACAAAATTCTAGGTATGCCAATGCAAAAAAAATCGCGGGCCGGGCGCATTGGTGGCGCCAACCGGCGGATTTTTGTGGCGATGGCGGGGCGGTCCGGCGATGCGACGGGCGCCGAGAGGGGGCCTTGCCATCTCTTGCTGCGCGCCGGCGCGCGATCGCGAGGCAGGGAGTGTGGCCGTGCGAAGCCCGTCAGACGACGGCTTCGACGGCGCCGCAGATCTCCTTGACGAGGCGCGCCACGAGCACTTCGTCGTCGCCCTCGGCCATCACCCGGATGACCGGCTCGGTGCCGGACGGGCGGATGACGATGCGGCCGGAATTGCCGAGTTTCGTCTCCGCGTCGCGGATGGCGCTCAGCACGGCTTCGTTTTCCAGCGGCTTGGCGCCACGGGTGCGCACGTTCTCCAGGATCTGCGGCACCCGGTCGAAGCGGTGGCAGACCTCGCTCACCGGCTTGTCGAGCTTCTTGACGACGGCCAGCACCTGAAGGGCGGCAACGAGGCCGTCGCCGGTGGTGGCGAAGTCGGACAGGATGATGTGGCCGGACTGTTCGCCGCCGACATTGAAGCCCATCTGGCGCATGCGCTCGACCACGTAGCGGTCGCCGACCTTGGTGCGGTCCAGCGTCAGGCCGAGCGAGCCGAGGAAGCGTTCCAGGCCGAGATTGGACATCACCGTGGCGACAATGCCGGGGGCGGAGAGGCGGTCATCCTCCTTCCAGCTTTCGGCAACGACGGCCATCAACTGGTCGCCGTCGACCACATGGCCCTTCTCGTCGACGATGAGGACGCGGTCGGCGTCGCCGTCGAGCGCGATGCCGATGTCGGCGCGGACCTCGTAGACCTTTTCGGCCAGCGCCGCCGGGCTGGTCGAGCCACAGCCGTCATTGATGTTGAAGCCGTCGGGGGTGACGCCCACCGGCACGACGTCGGCGCCGAGCTCCCAGAGCGCTTCCGGGGCGACCCGGTAAGCGGCGCCATTGGCGCAGTCGATGGCGATCCGGAGGCCGTCGAGGCTGAGATTGCGGGGCAGGGTGCGCTTGGCCGCCTCGATATAGCGGTCATGGACGCCGTCGATGCGCTTGGCGCGGCCGAGCTTGTCGGAGACGGCGAGACGCTCGGTCAGGTCGGTCTCGATCATTGCCTCGATCTCGCCCTCGATGTCGTCGGAGAGCTTGAAGCCGTCGGGTCCGAAGATCTTGATGCCGTTGTCGTGATAGGCGTTGTGGGAGGCGGAGATCATGACGCCGATATCGGCGCGCAGCGAGCGGGTCAGCATGGCGACAGCCGGCGTCGGGATCGGCCCGAGCTGGAAGACGTCCATGCCGACCGAGGTGAAGCCGGAGACCAGCGCCGTCTCGATCATATAGCCGGAGAGCCGCGTGTCCTTGCCGATGACGACCCGGTGGCGGTGCTCGCCGCGGGTGAAGACAAGGCCCGTGGCCATGCCGACCTTGAGGGCGATTTCCGGCGTGATCGGCCAGGTGTTGGCGCGGCCGCGCATGCCGTCGGTTCCGAAAAACTTGCGTGTCATATCGCCTCCCGTCACGGCGATTGTCGTTCATATCGAGGAATGGATTGGGGTCTTATAGCCGCAATGGTCCCCGAAAAGCGTTCAAAAATGGTGTGCGACTGTAACACACGGTTTCTCTTGGTGTTTGCAGTCGCGGAGCCGGCTCAACTCCAGGAATAGGGCGGCGTGCGCCGGGCTATGCGGCGGTAGACGCGAACGGCCTGCGGCAGAAGCGGCCGGTCCGGGTCGAGTTCGGCGGGCAGGCCGGGCGGTGTGTGGAAGCGCACCTCGACGCGCGCAAGCCGCTGGCGCCAGGCCCGGCGCAGGTCGGCGTCCAGCAACACGTCCGGGCGCTGCAGCGCCACGGTGCGCAAGGCTTCCACACAATGCGCGATCCACATCTCGTCGCGTTCGGCAGGCAACGCGCGATACCAGGGCTGGTGGGCGGTCTGGTCGTGGAAGCGCTTGTGATAGAGCGGGCCCGGTATGCGCACGATATCGCCCTTAACGGCCATCCTCAGAACCCACAGGGAATCGGCGCCGAACCCGGAGATGGTCCGGGGGACGGCGTGGTGTCGCGCGCGCTTGCGCGAAAAGACGCCGCGAAAGGCGATGGCCGGGAAATGCCGGCGGAACATGGCGGCGACGCGTTGGCGGGTCGGCCCGGTTTCCGATGGCTCCGTGCCGAGGACGTCCGCCTTGTTGAGGCCGTCGATATCGGTGAAGGCAAGGACCGCCCGGGGCGTCGCCGCGAGTGTCTCCATGCAGGTGGCGACATAGTCCGGGTCGAGCGCGTCGTCATGGGGCATCAGCATGGCGTGGTCCCGGCTCGCCAGGGCAAGCGCCGCATTGCAGTTGCCGAGCCAGCCGAGGCGCTGCGGCTGTTCGACGACCCGCGCCTGCCTGCCGGCCAGCATCTTGCGCACCGTTTGCGCCGTGGCATCGTCAGAGGGGTCGACCGAGACGGCGATGTCGACGGGCCAGGTCTGGGCGAGGACGGAATCGAGCGTCTCTTCGATGAACCCTTGTGCCCGATAGGCCGGGATGCAGATGCTGACGGGTGGTCGCTCCCTCGCCATGGTCTCAGGCGATTTCCGCAAGTTGGGCCGCCAGCCCCGGCGCGCAGGACAGCTTGCCGGTGTTGACCGCCAGCACCCGGTCATGGGGGTGGATGCCGAAATCGGTCCGCCGGTGCAGGCCGCTGCCGGGGTCCTGGAGGTCGGTTCGCGCATGCGCCAGAATCGCCCCGGCGCGGCTCGCGGCGGGCTCTTCTGCCAGTTCCAGGTTCGGCAGCAGCCGGGAGAACGCCGCGCGGCAATCCTGGTAGGCGCGGTCGAAATCGAAGGACTCGGCGACGGCATCGAACCAGCCGGAGCCGGCGGAGACGCCGGTGGTGAACCCCATCCGGCAGGACGGGTACCAGGAGACGTAGGCGTGGTCGCGCGATTGCGGGACGATGTCTCCATACATGCCCCAGCAGAACGTCACCGGGGCCTCCGGCATGCCCTTCCGGACTTCCGCGACGAAACCCGTCTTGCCCCTGAGGCTGTGGCCCTCGGCCGGGCGGCCGCTGTTGTGCTCGATCGCCGGCATGCCGTCCCAGGCCGCATTGACGATCCGATCGAAGGGGCCGTGGCGGTTGCCGTCCGCGTCGACGACCGTGGGCACCGGCGCGGCTTCGATGGCATGCACGGCGCAGCCGGCGACGATCTCGATCCCGGGCTCGGCCCGCACGGCGGCGGCGACGCCGTCGCACAGCCGGTCGCAATCGAGGATCGGTTCGGCCACATCGAAAGCCGCCGTTACCGTGTCGCAAAACCGGGCCGCAAGTTCGCGCCCTGTCAGCCGGCGGATGAAGGGTCCGGACGCCGTCGCCGGCGCGCCGCCACTCGCCAGATGGGACGCATGGAGGCCGTCGAGGGTGTCCAGGTGCAGGAGGGCGTCCTCCAGCGCCAGCGCGGAATCGCCGGCAACGGCATAGATGCAGCGCTGGTGCAGAAAGAATTCCTCGACCGGCCGGTCCAGCAGGCGGGCCAGTTCCTCCTTGAACCGAATGCCATAGGCGAACATCCGGGCGGCGGTCTCGCCGGACCGGTCGAGGCCGTAGGTGAAGCCGAGATGCACCTTGCCCTCGTTGAAGCGGCTGGCCCGGCCGAGAATATCGCCATCGCGCTCGAACAGGACAACACGCCTGCCGCGACGCGACAGCGCGATGGCGCCAAGGCAGCCAAGCAGGCCGGCGCCGACGATGGCAATGGTGCGTCCCGTATTCCTCAAGGTTGGCCTGACACGCGCTACAGGGGAGACGAAAGGCACGGGGAGGCGTGCCGATCAGCGGTATGAGCGCCTGTCTTGCCTCAAAATCTGGTTGTATACAACGGAAAAATCCGACGTTTGCCCTGTCGTCATAGCGCTCGCGGCAACGCATGCCGATCCCGCCGGGCATGCCACCGGATTCATTTGCCGGCTCAAATGTCGGGGGCCGTTTCTGCACCGTGCCTCGACATCGGCCGCGGAACGCTCCCGCGGCGCGGGGGCGTTAGCGTCGGGTTCCGCACGCCCGGTCGCGTTGGCCGTCTAACGCGACGAGAGCGCTTTCGCCGGAGCGGGGCAAGGGGCCGGACGGCGCATCTGCCAGGCATCGATATTCGCGACCATGAGTACACGTTCCGGTGTGACCCATTTCGGGACCGGTTGTAGGCGTGCCGCGCCTCGCGTCGGATTGCGCGGGCACTGTATACAGTGAGGTGGGAATGCGTCGGCCTTTCAATCGGCTAGCCCTGACAGGCGCTCGCGGCCGGTCCTGCAGTGAGGGTAGTCTTACCGCCACCCTTCAAATCAAAGGCAAATTCGAAACGAAATGTAGCGGTTCCGTTAAAGGTCCGCTCAGCAAACGCCGAGCGCGTCATTGATGGATTCACGGTTCGGGCGCTTCATGCCGGTCATCTGCCGGGGGGCGAACATGGGATTCCTGAACCGATGAGAACCTTGCGAAAAAAAGACATCGAGCTTCTGGCGACGGATATCGCCGGCGATATGAACGTCACGGACAGGGAACTCTTCCACATCAAGAACAATCTCGATCGCTTCATCTTCAAATGCGAAATCGATACGCGACCGATTCCCATCGACTACATCAAGATTCGCCGCGTTATTGTGGAAAGCATTCGCAAGCGTCGGATTTTTGACGATCGGTATTTGTAACAGGGACAGTTTTTACCAGTCTCGAATCGGGCAGCGGCTGGCCGGGGAATGCTCCCCGCGCCGGCCAAATCCTAACAATTCGTTATGCTGCAAATGGTTAGCCGTCCGTTGCCGGGCGCTTTCCCGGTAACGGTCCGTTGACCATGGGGCACCGCCGACCAGCGCATCGGTAACCTTTGCGGCGTCCACGTCTCCAGTTGTCCGGATGGCGCGCCAGCCTGGCGGCAGGGGAAATTTCCCGCAATCCACGAGCTTTCATGGCTGGCAGAAGTGCGGACGGTAGCCGGCGAAACGTCGGTGCGGTGATCCGCCCCATGGCGGCGGCCGACCGCGGTCGCAAAGCGGCCCTTGCCGGTCGTTTCCCGAACCGCAGGAGCGATCGCCGACGACAGTGTCACGGTAAATTCACGTCAAAGCCTGTTGCGCTCCGCCGGCGCGAGGTCTATACGCGCCAGTGGGACACCCCTCCCCAACGAGGGGCTACTATCTGGAAGGGTAGAGACATGACAGCACCTGCCATGCCGGGCAGCAAGCCGGCAAATCCCCAATTCTCCTCAGGCCCCTGCACCAAACGTCCCGGTTGGACGCCCTCGGTCCTTACCGACGCCGCCGTCGGACGCTCGCACCGTGCCAAGATCGGCAAGGCGAAGCTCGCCAAGGCCATCGACGACACGCGCAAGATCCTGCAGGTTCCCGCCGACTACCGCATCGGCATCGTTCCCGCGTCCGATACCGGCGCCGTGGAAATGGCGCTGTGGTCGATGCTCGGCGCCCGCGGCGTCGACATGCTGGCCTGGGAATCCTTCGGCGCCGGCTGGGTCACCGACGTGGTCAAGCAGTTGAAGCTCGACAACGCGCGAACCCTGAAAGCCGATTACGGCGCGTTGCCGGACCTCACGACCGTCGATTTTTCCAACGATGTGGTCTTTACCTGGAACGGCACCACTTCCGGTGTGCGCGTGCCGAACGGCGACTGGATCCCGGCCGACCGCGAGGGCCTGACCATCTGCGACGCCACCTCCGCGGCCTTTGCCCAGAAGCTGCCCTTCGACAAGCTCGACGTGGTCACCTTCTCCTGGCAGAAGGTGCTCGGCGGCGAGGCGGCGCATGGCATGCTGATCCTCTCGCCGCGGGCCGTTGAACGGTTGGAGACCTACACCCCGGCCTGGCCGCTGCCGAAGATCTTCCGCATGACCAAGGCCGGCAAGCTCAACGAGGGCATCTTCCGCGGCGAGACCATCAACACGCCGTCGATGCTGTGCGTTGAGGACTATCTCGACACGCTCACCTGGGCCGAGTCGGTCGGCGGCCTCGACGGCCTCGTCGAACGGGCCGACGCCAATGCGGCGGTGATTGCGGAGTGGGTCGACAGGACCGACTGGATCGACTTCCTCGCCACCGATCCGCTGACGCGCTCGAACACCTCGGTGTGCCTGACCATCGTCGATCCGGACATCACCGCGCTCGATGCCGCGGGCCAGGCCGGCTTTGCCAAGGCGCTGACGGCCGCGCTCGACGCGGAGGGCGTCGCCTACGACATCGGCTCCTACCGCGATGCGCCTCCGGGCCTTCGCATCTGGGCCGGCGCTACCGTCGAACGCGCCGACCTGGAAGCGCTGATGTCGTGGCTCGACTGGGCCTATGCCTCCGTCAAGGTTCCGACCCACGCGGCCTGATCCCCGCGCCTTTCCGAACTCAGTCTTTCTTTAAGGCGCCGGCGCTCGCCGGTGCCGCATGAGGATACTCCCATGGCTCCCAAGGTTCTCATTTCCGACAAGCTTTCGCCGACCGCGGTGCAGATCTTCAAGGATCGCGGCATCGATGCCGATTTCCAGCCGGACCTCGGCAAGGACAAGGACAAGCTCGCCGAGATCATCGGCAACTACGATGGCCTCGCCATCCGCTCCGCCACCAAGGTGACGGAAAAGATCATCGCCAATGCCGCCAATCTGAAGGTCATCGGCCGGGCCGGCATCGGCGTCGACAATGTCGACGTGCCGGCGGCGACCGCCAAGGGCATCATCGTGATGAACACGCCCTTCGGCAATTCCATCACCACGGCCGAGCACGCCATCGCCATGATGTTCGCCGTCGCCCGCCAGCTTCCCGAGGCCGATGCTTCGACACGGGCCGGCAAGTGGGAGAAGTCGAAATTCGTCGGCACGGAAATCACCGCCAAGACGCTCGGCATCATCGGCTGCGGCAATATCGGCTCGATCGCCGCGGAGCGCGCCATCGGCCTGAAGATGCGGGTGATCGCCTACGATCCGTTCCTGTCGCCGGAGCGGGCGATGACTCTCGGGGTCGAAAAGGTCGATCTCGATGAGCTGTTCCGCCGCGCCGACTTCATTACCCTGCACACGCCGCTGACCGACAAGACCCGCAACATCATCGACGCGGCGGCGATCGCCAAGATGAAGGACGGTGTGCGCATCATCAACTGCGCCAGAGGCGGTCTGGTCGTCGAAGAGGCGCTGGCCGAGGCCCTGAAGTCCGGCAAGGTCGCCGGCGCCGGCATCGACGTCTTCACCTCCGAGCCGGCCAAGGAGAACGTCCTCTTCGATGCGCCGAACGTCGTCTGCACGCCGCATCTCGGCGCCTCGACCTCGGAGGCCCAGGAGAACGTTGCCCTGCAGGTCGCCGAGCAGATGTCCGACTACCTGCTGCACGGCGCCGTCACCAACGCCCTCAACATGCCGTCGATCTCGGCCGAGGAAGCGCCGAAGCTGACGCCGTTCGTCCGGCTTGCCGAACTTCTCGGCCTGTTCGCCGGCCAGCTCACCCAGACCGGCATCAAGGCGATCAAGATCGAGTATGAGGGCACGGTCGCGGAGATGAACGTGCGTGCACTGACCTCTGCGGCGCTGACCGGCGTCCTTCGGCCGATGCTGCAGACCGTCAACATGGTCTCGGCCCCGGCGATGACCCGGGAACGCGGCATCCATGTGGAAGAGGTGCGGCGCGAGCAGCAGGGCGCCTATGAGGGCTATATCCGCCTCACCATCACCACGGAGCGCCAGTCGCGTTCGGTGGCCGGCACGGTGTTCGGCGACGGCAAGCCGCGCATCATCCAGATCAAGGGCATCAACATGGAGGCCGAGCTCGGCCCCCACATGCTCTACGTCACCAACGAGGACAAGCCGGGCTTCATCGGCAATCTCGGCACGGTGCTGGGCGATGCCGGCGTCAACATTGCCACCTTCAATCTCGGCCGCTCGGAGCGCGGCGGCGATGCCATCAGCCTCGTTGAGGTCGACGGGCCGATCGCCGAAGACGTGCTGGCCAAGGTGCTGGCGCTGCCGAGCGTCGTCCAGGTCGCGCCGCTCGCCTTCTGACGGCGGTGCTAAAACCTATGAGAGAATGCCGCGCGGTTCGCCGCGCGGCTTTTTTTGTCGTCTGCTCGTGCTATGAACGGCCCGCATTGAGGACCGCCGCCGGGCCGGACAGACGATGACCTCGCAAAAGACCAGAGTCGCGCTCATCTCGCTCTTGGCCAGCGTCGGGCTGACCATCGGCAAGTTTACCGTTGCGCTCGCCACCGGCAGTCTCGGTATCCTGTCCGATGCCTTCCACAGCCTGATGGATATCGGCGCAACGGCGATCACCTTCTTTGCGGTGCGGGTTTCCGACAAGCCCGCGGACGAGGAACACCATTACGGCCACGGCAAGATCGAGAGCGTCACCGCGCTCGCCGAGACGGGCCTGCTCTTCGTCATCGCCGGCTGGATCGTCTATGAGGCCATCCACCGGCTGATCGCACCGGGCAACGGCGTCGAGGTCACCTGGTGGGCGGTTGCGGTCATCTGCGGGTCGATGGTCGTCGACTTCAACCGCTCCCGGGCGTTGAAGCGGGCAGCGGAGGCGACGCGCAGCGAGGCGCTTGCCGCCGATGCGCTGCATTTCGCCTCGGACCTGTGGAGTTCCGCGGCGGTGCTGATCGGGCTTGCGGCGACGTGGGCGGGCTTTCCGGCCGGCGACTCCTTTGCCGCCATTGTGGTTGCCATCGTCGTCGGGCTTGCCGGCTACCGGCTCGGGCGGCGCACCATTGAGTCCCTGACCGACACGGCACCGGCGGGCTATGCCGACATCATCGCCAATATCGCCCGGGACGCCGAGGGCGTGCTGGCCCTGAAGCGGGCACGGATCCGACGTGGCGGATCGACGGTCTTCATCGATGCCGACGTCAATGTCCGCCGCACCTTCGCCTTCGACCGGGTCAATGCGATCAAGGCCAAGTTCATCGACCGGGTGCACCGGGAGATCGAGGACGCCGACATCTCGCTGACCGCCCATCCCGTCGCGCTCGACGACGAGACGATCTTTGACAAGGTCATGCTGGTGGCGGCCCGGCGCGGCGTCGCCGTGCATCATCTGACGGTGCAGCATGTCAGCGACGCGCTCTCGGTCAGTTTCGACATCGAGGTCGATGCCGACTGGCCCTACTGGAAGGCGCATGACGTCGCCTCTGGCCTGGAAGAGGCGATTCGCAACGAGCTCGGCGACGACGTCGAGGTGGAAAGCCATATCGAGCCCGCCGACGTCATCGGCGTCGACGGTGCCGACGTCTCCGAGGAGATGATCCTGGAGGTGGTCGACAAGCTGGAGGTGCTTGCCGAAAGCCATCCGCTGGTCACCCACATCCACGATGTCCGGGTGCGGCGCAACCGCCTCGGCCTGTTCGTGACGCTGCACTGCTGGGTCGACCGGACCCGCAGCGTCGACGAGGTCCATACCGCGGTCGACCGCTTCGAGCGGGCGTTCCGGGAGAGCCATCCGGGCGTGCGCCGCATCGTCACCCACGCCGAGCCGCACGGCGCGGAACGCTAGGCGACATCCTGCGGCGCCCACAGGCCGCCGCATTTGCGGGCACAATCGCGGGCACGATTTTCACGCGTTTCCTGAGGGAGGAATTCGGCAGATGAAACCGATCGGCATTTTCGCGGCAACGCTCCTCGTTGCGGCAATGGGGACGGGCACGGCTCTCCCCCCGGCATGGGCCGCCGATGTCACGGCACCCTCGCGGATCGCCCAGGTGGAGGTCTATCCGGACGGAGCAACCGTGGCCCGCGACGCGACGGCCGCGGTGCCGGCCGGCGAATCCGTCATCGTCCTTGAAAACCTGCCGCTTAGCCTCGATCCGGATTCGGTGCGGGTCGAAGCCGAGGCGACGGCCGGGCTGGAGATCGTCTCGGTCGACATGCGCCGGATGATGCCGAAGCCGCACGACGTGCCGGGCGAGATCGGCGCCAGGATCGAGGTCCTGAAGCGCGAGCGCCAGGCGGTCGAAGACGCCATCGCCACGGCCAACGAGCAGATCCGCTTCGTGCGCAACATCGTCTCCGAAGCGCCCAAGCAGTTGTTCGACCTCAAGGGCGAACGCCCCGCTCCGGACTGGTCGGAGATGCTCGGCAAGTTCGGCACCTCGCTCTCGACGCTGCGCGAGACGGTGCGCGCATCGACCGTCCGCCTCCAAGAGATCAAGGACGAGATCGCGCGCCTGCAGGACCAGCAGGACGAGAGTTTCCCGGAGGCAAAGCCGACCTATCAGGCCCGCATTTCCGTCGTTGCCGACACGGCGGCGGATGCCGCTCTGACCCTGCGCTATGCGGCGGCCGGCGCGGTCTGGCGTCCGGTCTATGACGCGCGGCTGTCGCTTGATGGCGAGGCGCCGTCGCTGGAACTGGTGCGCCGGGCCGTCGTCACCCAGGCGACCGGCGAGGACTGGACCGACGCCGAGCTGACCCTTTCCACCGCACGGCCCGGCGGGCGCGCCGAGGCGCCGGAGCTCAGTCCGCTGATCGTCCGCATCGCGCCGAAGCCGCGGCCGGTGCCAGTGGCCCAGAGCCGCAAGACGATGCGCATGTTCGCCGACAATGAAATGGCGGAGGCCGCGCCCATGGAAGCGCCGGCCGGCGGCGCGATGGTCCGGGCAATGCCCGCCACCGAGCGCGCCGCAGCCCTTGAGACCCGCGGTTTCGACCTCGTCTACCGCATTCCCGGCCGCACCTCGATCGTTGGCGACGGCACGCCGAAGACCCTGAAGATCGGCAGCGACACCATCTCTCCGGAACTCGTCGTGCGCTCCGTGCCGGTGCTCGATCCGACGGCCTATCTGACCGTGCGCTTCGACAACGAAGGCGCGGGGCCGATCCTGCCGGGCGAGGTTCAGCTCTTCCGCGACGGCGTCTTCGTCGGCAAGGGCGGGATCGGCTTCATTGCGCCGAAGGAGGAGGTCGCGTTCGGCTTCGGTGCCGATCCGGCGGTGGTCGTGGAACGGATCACGCTGGAGAAAAGCGAGGGCGAGCGCGGCATGCTCTCCACCGACAAGATCGACCAGCGCCGCTATCGCATCACCGTCACCAACCGCCACGACCGCACCATGCGCATGGAGATCGACGACCGGCTGCCGCAGTCGGAGAACGAGAAGATCGAGGTGGAGCGGGCGTCGGACACCACCGAGCCGACCACGACCGATGTCGACGGCAGGCGCGGTGTCGTGCGCTGGGCCTTCGATCTCGATGCCGGAAAGGCGCGCGAGATCCTCATCGGCTATACCGTGCGCTGGCCGGACGACGAGCGGATCATGTGGAATGACGGCCCGGTGCGCTGATCGCGCCAGGTCCTTCGGCGTCTAAGCTGATCGGGTCACGTGACCTTTGCGACACAGCCCCGGCGCGGAATCGGGCCGGGGCGCCGCCCGTCCCCCGCTGAGACATTGGAAGGTCTCGCCACGGCCCGGCCGAGTGGTTATAGTCGCGCGCCCGCAAATGGGTGGGAGCCGCAGGGCTCCAGCAAGACTCAGCGGAAAAAAAGAGCGTATTTCGGGGCGCGTTAATGGCGAATGTGGTTGTCGTCGGCTCGCAGTGGGGCGACGAAGGTAAGGGTAAGATCGTTGACTGGTTGAGCGAGCGTGCCGATGTGGTGGTGCGCTTCCAGGGCGGGCACAATGCCGGCCACACGCTGGTCATCGACGGCGTTTCCTACAAGTTGAGCCTGTTGCCGTCCGGCGTCGTGCGCGAGGGAAAGCTGGGCGTCATCGGCAATGGCGTGGTGCTCGACCCGCATGCCCTGATCGCCGAGATCGGCCGGCTGAAGGACCAGGGCGTCACCGTCAGCCGAGACAATCTGCGGATTGCCGAGAACTGCACGCTGATCCTGTCGCTGCACCGCGAACTCGACGCGCTGCGCGAGAAGGCGCTCGCCGCCGGCAAGATCGGCACCACGGGACGCGGCATCGGCCCGGCCTATGAGGACAAGGTCGGCCGCCGGGCGATTCGCCTGATGGACCTTGCCGACCTTGGCACCCTGAAGACCAAGATCGACCGCATGCTCATCCACCACAACGCGCTCCGGCGCGGGCTCGGGGAGCCGGAGATCTCGGCCGATGCGCTCTATGACGAACTGGCCGCGGCGGCCGATGCCGTGCTGCCGTTCATGGATTCGGTCTGGCAGCTCCTCGACGAGATGCGCAAGACCGGCAAGCGCATCCTCTTTGAGGGTGCGCAGGGCGCGCTGCTCGACAACGATCACGGCACCTATCCGTTCGTCACCTCGTCGAACACCGGCGCCGGCCAGGCGGCGACGGGCTCGGGCATGGGCCCCGGCGCCATCGACTATGTGCTCGGCATCACCAAGGCCTACACGACCCGGGTCGGCGAGGGGCCGTTCCCGACCGAGCTAGATGACGAGGTCGGCCAGTTCCTCGGCGAACGCGGGCGCGAATTCGGCACGGTCACCGGGCGCAAGCGGCGCTGCGGCTGGTTCGATGCCGCGCTGGTGCGCCAGACGGTCAGGACCAGCGGCATCGACGGCATCGCGCTCACCAAGCTCGACGTGCTCGACGGCCTGAAGGAGCTGAAGATCTGCACCGGCTATATGCTCAACGGCGCCAGGATCGACTACCTGCCGGCCGCCCAGGAAGCGCAGCGCCAGGTCGAGCCGGTCTACGAGACGCTGGAAGGCTGGGAGGCCTCGACCGCCGGCGCCCGGAGCTGGGCGGAACTGCCGGCCCAGGCCGTCAAATATGTGCGCTACCTGGAGGAACTGATCGGCACCCAGGTCGCGCTGTTGTCGACAAGTCCCGAAAGAGACGACACTATCCTTGTCCAGGATCCGTTTCAGGATTAGCACTTTTTGTAAGACTTGGCGGCCGCCAAGTATTGCGGCCGCGGCGCTGGGTGCGTAGAGACGGGGAGTTGAAGGTTAGAGCGGGGAGGAGCGAGGGCAGGGCGCGCTTCGGAACGTCTTCGGACCGGCCGGCGTTCCTGCAGACGGGAGACCGCTTCGGCGCGAACGGCCCTCGACGACAGTAATACGCGCCCGACCGAGCGTTGAGACATGGCGGACTATTACGCAATCCTGAAACGGGCTCTCGATGCCTTGCCGGACAACACCGGCGAGGCTCGGCGCGCCGTCTATGAAAAGGCCCGCAGCGCGCTGGTCACCCAGTTGAAGTCCGTCGAGCCGCCGCTGGCGCCCTCGGAAATCACCAAGCAGCGCCTCGCCCTGGAAGAATCGATCCGCAAGGTGGAATCGGAGACGGCGCGGGCGCTGATGGGCTCGAACCGGCCGCGCGCCGAGGTCCCCAAGCCCGTTGCGCCGGCCTCCAAGATCGATCCGCAGACCGCCGCACCCGCCGAACCGGCAAAGCCTTCCGCCCCGGCGGAGAGGCCGGCGCCTGCCGCACCGCCGCGTTTCGAGGCGCCGCCGCGCAGGGAGCCGCCCGCGTCGGCAAGGCCCGCAGAGCCGCCGGCCGCAAGGCACGCCCCGGCCGCGGAACCGCGGGCGCCGGAGCCGACGGCGCCGGCGCGGCCGAAGGAAGACCTTGCCGTTCCCGTTCCCGGCCCCGCCGAGGAGCCGGACCGGCCGGAAGCGGCGAACGATTCGGTGCCGCCGAAGAAGGCGCGCGGCGTCGATGTGTTCCGGCGCGCGGTCAAGGCGGCCGGTGCGCTCGGGGCTGCCTCGGGCAAGGCCTCGAAGTCGGCGCGCGAGGTCCTCGACGCGACGGAAAAGAAGCAGCGCCGCGCCGAGCGCCGGCGCCAGCGCACCGAACCGGAACTGCCGGAGACGCCGCCGGAGGAGCCCGGCACGGAGATGGCCGCCGAACCGCCGGTCTCGACGGCCGGCGAGGCGCACCTTGCCGGCGATGCGCCCGTCGCCGACGACGCCCTTGCCGGCACCGAATTTCACGGCCGGGTCGCCCAGCCGCTGTCGTCGCGGACGATGTGGATGGTCGCCGCCGCGATCCTCCTCGTCATCTTTGTCGGCGTTGCCGGCTGGATCTACGCCCAGCGCGATCTCCTGTTCGGGCCGGCCGACCTTGCCGATGACGGCACGGCCCAGCCGACCGTCACCGAAATGGACACCCAGACGACCGACGAGCCGGCCCTTGCGCCGGACGGTCTCGCCCCGAAGATCACCGACCGGCTGCCCTCGCTCGGCGGCGAGAACGGCGCGGCGCCCGATGCCAAGAGCGTCCGGACCATGCGCGTGCGTGCGCCCGGCAGCGAGGGCGAGGACGCAGCGAGCGACGAGGAAGCCGCTCCGGCCGATGACGGCGCGGATGCCGCGGCGGTCGAGGACGATGCGGCGGTGAGCGAGGAACCGGCGGAGGCGGCCGAGGAAACCGGACCGGACGAGGCGGTTCCGGACGACCAGTCGGCCGTCGAACCGGCGCCGGAAGACAATCCGGCACCGATCGTCGATTCCGGCAACACCGTCGGCGTTGGCCAGCGGGCCATCCTTTATGAGGAGAACACCGAGCCCGGCGCCGGCAACACCGCCTATAACGGCAGCGTCGTCTGGTCGCTGGCCGAAGAGCCGTCGGCGAGCGGCGGCACCGATACCGTGCTGCATGCCCATGCGGACATTCCGGACAAGAACATGGCGGTCGACGTCAAGCTGCGGCCGAACCGGGACACCGCCCTGCCGGCGCCCTACACGATCGAGATCGCCTTCACCCTGCCGGAAGACTTCGAAGGCGGGGGAATCGCCAACGTGCCGGGCCTGATCCTGAAGACCAGCGAGGCGGCACGGGGCGATGCCCTGCGCGGCGCCTCCGCCCGGGTCCTGGAAAACCTTTTCTGGATCGCGCTGTCGCAGAACGACGTGGAGAACGATCGCAACCAGACGCTCCTGAAGGATCGCGGGTGGATCGACATTCCGGTGCTGTTCGAGACCGACAAGCGGGCGATCCTGACGCTCGAAAAGGGCGCTCCCGGCGATCGCATGATCGAGCAGGCCTTCGCCAAATGGCAGGCCGGCTGAGCGCGGCAGCGCCGGCCTTTTCCGTCTTTTCGAAAATCTTTTTCAGCCCGCTTGCAATGGGCCGCGATCCCGCGCATCCTCTGACCCGTTCCGAGGGGTGCTCCGACAAGGAGCTGAGATGGCATCGCGGGATGCCGAACCCTTCGAACCTGATCCGGATCATACCGGCGAAGGGACGGGGCGCATGCACGGCTTATGCGGACATCTCCTGACGTCGGTCATCCTGTTGGAGGTGTCGCCGATGTCCGATCTTTCTTCCCCTGCCGCACGACTTCCTCTGCGCCGCATTCGGCGCAGCCGGGCCTGATCCCGTCCGTCCGGCCATGTCCCGCATCGTCCTGGCGTCCGCGCGCGCGGTCCTGATCTCCGCCGCCCTCGTTGCCCTGTGGCAGGCTGTGGTCACGGGCTTTTCGCTGCCGCACTACATGCTGCCGTCGCCGGAGCGGGTTGCCGCCGTGTTCCGTATGCAGCCCGGCTATCTCGCCGCGCACGGCCTCACCACCTTGCTGGAAATCGTCGTCGGCCTGGCGACCGGCGCGCTCCTCGGCGTGACCACCGCGCTGGTCATGAGCTTCCTGCCGCTCGCCCGCAAGCTGGTGCTGCCGGTGGTCGTTGCCAGCCAGGCGCTGCCGGTCTTTGCCATCGCGCCGCTGCTCGTCGTCTGGTTCGGCTTCGGCATGGCCTCCAAGATCGTCATGGCCTCGCTGATCATCTATTTCCCCGTCGCCTCGTCCTTCTATGACGGGCTGACGCGGACCGATCGCGGCCTCGTCGAACTCGCCGGCCTATCCGGCGCCTCGCGCTGGCAGACGCTCATCCATATCCGCATTCCGGCTGCGCTGCCGAACCTTGCCTCCGGCCTCCGGGTCGCCGTTGCCGTCGCGCCGATCGGCGCCGTCGTCGGCGAATGGGTCGGCGCCTCCGGCGGCCTCGGCTTCGTCATGATCCAGGCCAATGCGCGCATGCAGACCGACACCGTCTTTGCCGCGCTGATCGTCCTTGCCGTCATCGCCGTCACCCTGCGCCAGGTCGTCGACCGGGCAACGCGGCGCCTCGTCTTCTGGGCTCCGGAAACGGATGCCTGACCGCCTCAAGCCGATTGTCACCCATCAGAAACGAAAGGACTTTTGAGATGAAACGCCTCGTTCTCGCCCTTGCCACCGCGCTGGCGGTGACGCTGACGTCGCCGGCGCTCGCCGCCGACAAGCTGACCGTGCTGCTCGACTGGTTCGTCAATCCCGACCATGCGCCGCTGGTGATCGCCAAGGAGGCCGGCTATTTCGACGAGGAAGGGCTCGACGTCACGCTGGTGCCGCCGGCCGATCCGAGCGCGCCGCCGCGGCTCGTTGCCGCCGGCAAGGGGGATATCGCCATCTCCTACCAGCCGAACCTCTACCAGCATGTGGCCGAGGGCCTGCCGTTGGTGCGCTTCGGCACGCTCGTGGAGACGCCGCTCAACACCGTGGTTGCTCTCGCCGACGGGCCGGTGAAGGAGATCGCCGACCTCAAGGGCAAGAAGGTCGGGTTCTCCGTCGCCGGCTTCGAGGACGCGATCCTCGGCGCGATGCTCAAGAATGCCGGTCTGACGATGGACGATGTCGAGCTCGTCAACGTCAATTTCGCCCTGTCGCCGGCGCTGCTGGCCGGCCGGGTCGATGCCGTCGTCGGCTCGTTCCGCAATTTCGAGCTGACCCAGCTCGAACTGGAAGGCAGCAAGGGCCGCGCCTTCTATCTGGAAGAGCACGGCGTGCCGGTCTATGACGAACTCATCTACCTGGCCCATCGCGACCATCTGGACGATGCGCGGCTGCGGCGGTTCCTCGCAGCGGTGGAGAAGGCGAGCATCTTTCTCACCAACCACCCGGAAGAGGCGCGGCAGATGTTCCTGAAGGCCCATCCGGACCTCGACAACGAGCTCAACCGGCGTGCCTTCATGGACACCATCCCGCGCTTTGCCAAGCGGCCGGCGGCGCTCGACAGCGCGCGCTACAAGCGCTTTGCGGCGTTCATGAAGACGAGCGGGCTGATCGACGAGGTGCGGCCGGTCGGCGATTACGCCGTCGAGCTTGAATAGACCGGAATCCCGGGGAGGGGCTGCATGACCGCGACGCCTTTTGATGCCTATGTGATCTGCACCTCTCCCCGCAGCGGCAGCACGCTGCTGTGCTCTCTGCTGGAAGCCACCGGCGTTGCCGGGATACCGGACTCCTATTTCCATCAGCCGTCCTTGGAGGAATGGATCAAGGATCTGGGGCTCTCGCCCGATCCTGCGAAGCGGGAGGTGGAAACCCTCAAGGACGTGTTCCGGGAGGCCATCGCGCAGGGAAGCGGCGATACGGGCATGTTCGGGCTCCGCCTGCAGCGGCACAGCTTTGCCTGTTTTACCGAAAAGCTGGCGGTCCTTTACCCGGACCCGCCGGGCGACCGCTCGCGGATCGAGGCCGCCTTCGGGCGAACTCTCTTCATCCATCTGACACGCGAGGACAAGCTGGACCAGGCCGTCTCCTATCTGAAGGCGCAGCAGTCGGGCCTCTGGCACCGGGCGCCGGACGGCTCGGAGCTGGAGCGCCTCTCGGCCCCGCAGGAGCTGCGCTATGACCGCGAGGCGATCGCGGCGCAACGAGCCGAGATGGTCGCCATGGATGCGGCCTGGGCCGCTTGGTTCGACGGGGAGGGGATCGATCCGCTGCGCCTCACCTATAACGGGCTTGCAGCCGATCCCATCGGAACGCTGAAGACGGTGCTGACGGCGCTCGGCCGCGATCCCGCTGCGGCGGATGCTGTCGAGATCGGCGTCGCGAAATTGTCGGATGCGACCAACCAGGCGTGGGTTGCGCGGTTCCGGGCCGAGGAAAACGCCGGGACGCAGACCTGAGGCCTGCGTCCGTTCAGCGGCGTGTCTAAGCGTCGGCGAGCTGCTGTTGCTGCTCGATCTGGGCGGCGCGCTTCTGCATCACCTTCTGGACCTTTTCGAAGGCCCGGACCTCAATCTGGCGGACGCGCTCGCGGCTGACGCCGAACTCCTCCGACAGCGCTTCCAGCGTCATCGGATCCTCGGCGAGGCGCCGCGCCTCGAAGATGCGCCGTTCGCGGTCGTTGAGGATGCCCAGCGCGTCCTTCAGCATGGCCCGGCGCATGTCGAGCTCTTCCTGGTCGGCCAGCATCTTTTCCTGGCTCTCGCTCTCGTCGACCAGCCAGTCCTGCCACTCGCCGCCGTCGGCCTCCTGGCGGATCGGCGCGTTGAGCGAGGCATCGCCGCCGAGGCGGCGGTTCATGGAGATGACCTCCTCCTCGCTGACGCCGAGGCGCCGGGCGATCTCGGCAACCTGCTCGGGCTTGAGGTCGCCCTCGTCGAGGGCCTGGATCTGGCCCTTGACCTTGCGAAGGTTGAAGAACAGGCGCTTCTGGTTCGCCGTGGTGCCCATCTTCACGAGGCTCCACGAGCGCAGGATGTATTCCTGAATCGCGGCCTTGATCCACCACATGGCGTAGGTGGCGAGCCGGAACCCCTTTTCCGGGTCGAACCGCTTGACCGCCTGCATCAGGCCGACATTGCCTTCGGAGATCACCTCGCCGATCGGCAGGCCGTAGCCGCGATAGCCCATGGCGATCTTGGCAACGAGGCGCAGATGCGAGGAAACCAGCCGGTGCGCGGCATCCGGGTCCTCATGCTCGCTGTAGCGCTTTGCCAGCATGTATTCTTCCTGCGGTTCCAACATCGGGAACTGCCGGATCTTGTCGAGATAGCGTTGTAGTCCGTTTTCGCCCGCACTGATTGCCGGGAGAGAATTCTGGGCCATGGTGCTGCACCCCTTGGATGGTCTGTCGCGAGCTCCGGTTTTCGGCAGCTCGAATCGGTGCCTGGGTCATTCGCGACCACAATGGCCACCGAACTCGTCCAATATAGGACGATTTTTGGCAAAAACACGTCAACGCCCGTCAGCGAGACGTAAGCGCGGCCTCGATGGCCGCCACAAGGGCGGCGAAATCTTCCGGCAGCGGGCTTTCGAAGCGAAGCACCTCGCCGCTCACCGGATGGCGAAAGCCGAGGATACCGGCATGGAGTGCCTGGCGCGGAAAGGCGGCGGCGAGGGACCGGGCCGGCTCCGGCAGCCGGTTCGCCCGCGTCGCGAAGCCGGCGCCATAGTCCCGGTCGCCGACGAGCGGGTGGCCGATATGGGCCATATGGACGCGGATCTGGTGGGTGCGGCCGGTCTCAAGCCGGCATTCGACGAGGGAACTGATCGCCTCGCTGGCCGGGTCCTTCGGATAGCGCGCGAGGCGCCGCCAGTGGGTGACGGCATGCTTGCCGCCGAATTTGACGACGGCGCGCTTCATCCGGTTGCCGCCCGAGCGGTCAAGGGCGGCGTCCACCGTGCCGGCCATGTGGGCGGGGCATCCCCAGACGAGGGCCTTGTAGGCGCGCTCCAGACTTCCTGTGCGGCCATGGTCGGCGAACTGCTCCGACAGGCCGCGATGGGCGGCGTCGGTCTTGGCGACGACCATCAGGCCGGAGGTGTCCTTGTCGAGGCGGTGGACGATGCCGGGCCGGCGCACGCCGCCGATGCCGGAAAGGCTGTCGCCGCAATGGGCGATCAGCGCGTTGACGAGGGTGCCGGTCCAGTTGCCTGCGGCCGGGTGGACGACGAGGCCGGGGGGCTTGTCGATGACGATGAGATCGTCGTCCTCGTAGACGACATTGAGCGGAATCGGCTCGGGCTCGGGCGTCGGATCCTCGGGCGGGGGCAGGGTGATCGACACGAGCTCGCCCGCATTGACCCGGTAATTGGGCTCGACTATCGTCCGCCCGCCGATCGCGACCTGGCCTTCCTTGATCAGCGCCTTGAAGCGGGAGCGGCTGCAGCGCTCGGAGTTGGCCGCGACGAAGGCGTCGAGCCGCGCTCCTGCCGCGGCCTCCTCGACCGCGATCTCGATTGTCTCCAGCGGAGCACCTTGCTTTTGATCGGAGTCACGCAAGATGCTCTGCTTCCTTTTGATGTCGCAATTTCGCGGCGCTCCGCCGTGCCGGCTTCGTTGGAAATTGCTTTGGATCCTCAAGGGGCTGATCCGCCATGACCCATCCTGTATTCGACGATGAGGACGAGGCGCCTCTCGATCCGGCGACGGAGCGGCTGCAGAAGAAGCTGCGCCGGCTGGTGCTCGTCTCCGGCCTGATCATGATGCTCGGCCTGATCGCCGTCTTTTCCGTCATCGTCTATCGGGTGGTCAAGAGCGATACCGCCGAGATGCGCGACATCCCCGCCAATATCGAGGCCCTCGTGGAAGACCCGCTCGACGGCGACGTCGTCTCCACCAGCCTCGACGGACGGCATCTGGCCATCACCTTGCGCACCGAGGACGGCCTGAAGGTGCTGGTCATCGACCTCGACACGGCGGATGTGCTCAGGCGCGTGACGCTGACCGGCACGCGGGATTGATTTTCCAGATCACTCACGGCAAATGCAGCTTCTCTGCCCGCCCACGTTTGGGGTCTCACGTCGGGTGCCCCGACTGGTCGTTGCAGGCAAGGCGCGCACCGACTTGCTCTCCCCAAAGCGCAAGTCGGGAACATCCGAGCTCCGGGTGCGATTGCAATCTCTGTGGGATCGATCTCTGAGACCCCCGAAAATGCTGTTCCGACTGGGGGCAGATCGCATTTGGCCCCTTGCACCGGCAAAGCATCGGCGGTATATCCGCAACTCGCCGCGCCAAGCGCGCCGCTAGTGCTCCCATCGTCTAGCGGTCTAGGACGCCGCCCTCTCACGGCGGAAACAGGGGTTCGAGTCCCCTTGGGAGTGCCATTTATTGTTGCCGACATCGCCACGGTTTTAGTCTGGCAAAGTGCGGTCGCTAGACAAATTCCGAAATAACGAATGGTAGTATTAGGCCCAGGCCCAGAGATGGGTAACCAAATGCAATGCTAATGAGTAAGACTGCACTCAGCGTCAAACCAAATGGGGACAGCCAGTTTGTCTCGAATTCTCTCAAAGGTGAACTCATCTTCCAGATACCAAATTTGATTAGAATGTGCGTTTATGTTCAGCCTATATTTTTTTAAGAAATTTGCACTTACTATAATCGTTATGTGAGGAGAATTCTTGAATTTAAGGTTAAGATTATATTCTATGATTGTAATATGACCTGCAAATTGCCATAGTTCTCACCATTACATATATCGCGTATCCAAGAAGGTATGTGATTACCGTTGGGACTAGAATTTTTGAAACAAATAATTCAGTGGCTGCAATAATCTCGGTTTGAGTGCTGTCTCGCAAATCGAGATACCTAGATGCGTGACTAGCCAGCCAACCTATCACACTATTTGCCGCAATAACATCAAGTAAGATTAATGTTGTGATGATGGCAGAGGTGAGTCCAAATAAATAAACTCGAAGAACTTTTTCCGGATGTGTTAATATTTTTTGACGTGCGCGCTGGCATTCATCGTTTAAGAGTAAGTACAATAGATCTGATTGCGCGCTATCCGAGGGTTCTTCAGTAGTCGCCTTTTTTCGAAAAAGTTCGCCCGAAATTGCATTTACGAGCGCCATGCTACCGATCGACAATATGCTGGCACCGGTGGCGAGCGCCGCCAACGTAACCGCTACCGAAATCTCCGCGATGGCAGTGGGAGCGAGAGCTGACATGTTTTCCCCGATCTAATATCGGAATTCGTGAGGGGGCGCTCAGCGAAGGAATTTTTTCGAGTGGTTGTCTCGGCGATGCGGATCACTAGAACGCCGATTGTTTGTTTTTATAATCTTTCATGCCGTTTTTGGAAGCAATACTCTCGTCTTTCTATCATTGAAATCACGAGGTACGCTAAGCAGGCCAAATGATGACTTTTGCTCACTTTTCGTGGGCGCGATGTTGCAATGATCGACGAGTCTTTCAAAATCTTCTTTGTATGTGTTGAACTCTTTCCGTTCGTCAAGATCAGTTAGCGCTTTGGGTGAGACGAACTTGACGTTATATGCAAATACAGATTGGGGCTGGTGATATCCTTCGACCCACATGGCTGATCGGTCGCCATTAATTAAAAGGGTCGGGTGGCGCGTTTTATATTTTTCGAGCAAAAATTCTACGTTTGGAACGTCGCGACAGGCTGCTCGGTTAATATGCGATATGTTAAAATTATTTGGGTAATCTTCGAGTAAAACTCTAAACCCGTCATCGTCGACGGAATCGTTAGGTTCGAGAAGAAGGTAGCGAACTTGTGCACCTTTTTCGATCCAATCTCGAAGTCCGGTTAGAAGTTTCTTGGCGTTGGTCGATCGCGCGTAGTGCCCATCAGAGCCTAGAATCATTATTTCGGCGCCTTCGCTGACATGAGGCGTCAGTAGTGGAACGAGATCGTCAGCAATCGTCGCAGCTTCAATAAAAATCGGGCTTCCCGAGTTTTTATCCCGAGATTCTTTGATTTCAATCTTCCTGCGGTTGCTGGCCTTGTTGACGACGCTCAACACCAAAAAAAAGAGCAAACAGCCAGTCAAAATACCAATTGCAAACATGTGTGTCTCGATTCGTTGAAACTAGGTGAGATTTAAGCGGCGAGATTATTGAAGTCGCAACCATAGGTTATCATGCCTTCTCGGGAATGCAACACGATTTGGCTCTAAAATGACGTTCTGATGACGCAGCCCGGGCCACGTGCAGACAAAAAAGCCGGGCACCAAGGCCCGGCTCACTTTTCGCCGCGGCGGCCCTATGTGGCCGCCGCAAAACTGGACGCGAAACCTATTTCAGCGTCGCCAGATAGGCGATGATGTTGGCGATGTCTTCGTCCTTGGTCAGCTTGAAGGTCATCTTGGAGCGGGCCTTCTCGTCGCCCGACTGCTCGCGGATGAAGGCCTTCGGGTCCGGCAGGTAGGCGGCGATGTTCTCTTCCGTCCAGGTCATGCTCTTTTCCTCGCCGAGGACGACATAGTCCTTGGAGTACTTGTAGCCTTCGTGGCTGCCGATCGGGCGTCCGACAACGCCCCAAAGGTTCGGGCCGACCTTGTTCTTGCCGCCTTCGTCAAAGGTGTGGCAGGCCATGCACTTCTTGGAGACCTTCTCGCCCTCGGCGGCGTCGCCGGCAGCGGATGCCGCGCTGGTCGCAGCGACGGTCAGGGCGATCGCCAAAATCAGTTTCTTCATATCATTCTCCTCCGGAACAAAATCGATGTGTTGATGTCGTCGGCGAGCGACGGCTGCGGACTTGGTAGCACGTCCCACTGACAATTCTCAAACGCAAACATGTGAATGTCTGGTCGATGCAGAACGCGCCTGGCTTGTCCAGGTTCCACGGATCAGGGCCCGGTTGCGGCTGTCAGACCTATCGGCAGGGCTGAATGGAAAGGCCGTAGGGCAGCTTCGTTGAGCTGCTGCCGCAGGCCATGTCGAGCTGGCGCTGGGTAAGCCCCCTGGCGCTGGAGAGGTCGGCGCCGGACAGGTCCGTCTTGCGCAGGCTCGCATTCTTCAGGTCGGCGCCGGCGAAGTCCGCCCCGGCGAAATCGCCGTGGCTGAGCTTGGAATAGGCAAGGCCGGTGCCGCGGAAGGCCGCGTTGCGGGCGGTCGCCCGTTCCAGGTCGGCGTGGTCCAGTTCGGCCCCGGTGAAGTCGGCGCCGATGATGCGCGAGCGCTCCATCCGGCTGCCGCTCATCTTGGCGTTGGCGAAATGCCCGCCGGTGAGGTCGGAGCGGGACATCAGCGCGTTGCGCAGGTCCGCACCGCCGAAATCGGCGCCGTCGGCGGCGACCTTGCGCAGGTCCGCATCGCGCAGGTCCGCGCCCCGCAGCGAGGCCTTGGCAAGGGTCGCCTTTTCCAGGTCGACGGCGCGCATTTCCGCCCGGTCGAAGCGGGCGCCGGCAAAGTCCGCCCCTTCCGCGCCGGCGCGCCGGAGGTCGGCCCTCGTCAGGTCGGCGCCGGGAAAGGCGGCGTTCTTCATATCGGTGTCGCGCAGGATGGCGCCGGACAGGTCGGCGTTCTCGACGCGCATGATGCGCAGCGTCTGGTCGCGGAAATCGCAGCCGGGGCAGGCGCCTGTCTTTTCCAGTTGCTCCATCCGCGCCTTCATCTCCGGGCTCGGCTCAAAGCCGCGGGCAGGGACAGCGGCGGCAAGGGCGACTAGCATCGCGCTTGCCCCGAGGACGGAGAGACGGGAAATCGATGAGACATGCTGCATGGCTGGCTCCCGCGACGTGGCAATTGTTATCTATGGTGTCCGCGCCGGGAATCCAGCTTTGCCGGGCCGGCCGCGACGTTCCGACCGACCCGTCCGGGGCGATGGCGCCGGATGCCGGCCGGTCAGAGCTTGCGGATCGAGGGCCCGGCGCCGCCTTCCATCAGGCGCTGTTCCGATCCGGGCTTGCGGATGTTGATGCGCGGGCGTTCCTCGGGGGTCTTGCGCAGTACGCCGCCCTTGGTCGAGGGCACGTCGCCCATGGCGTTGGCCGCCGCCTGCACCGTCTGGGCATGGTCGTCGCCGCGGGTGAAGGTGGTGACGGAGCGCCATTTGGTGACGATGCCTTCCAGCATGCCGCGGCCGTCCGCGCCGGGCCGGTCGATGATCGGCGTCTGCTTCAGGTGCATGGAGCTGTGCGGCATGCGCTCCGGCGAGAGCTCGGAGAAGGTCATGCGCATCGGCAGCGCCACGGCATCGCCGAAGGCGACGGCCTCTCGGGCGCCAAGGGACGGCAGGAACTCCATCAGGCCGGATGCCGTGTCGGCAATCGCCGAGCGGACGATCGCCTGGTCGCGCTCATTGGCCATGCGCATGGCGATCAGCGTATTGCACTGGGACAGGATCGTCGGGTCGAGCTCGGAAGGGCGCTGGCTGACGACGCCGAGGAAGACGCCGTATTTGCGGCCTTCCTTGGCGATCCGCGAGATCGCCCGCTTGGTCGGGCCGAAGCCGGCATTGGGGTTGCCGGGGACGTAGCGGTGGGCTTCCTCGCAGACGACCAGGATCGGCACGCCGCCGTCGCTCCAGACGCCGAGGTCGAAGGCCATGCGGCAGAGCACCGAGACGAGGGCGTCGACCACCTCGGCGGGAAAGCCGGCGACCTCCATGATCGTCATCGGCTTGCCGTTCGTGGGAATGCGGAACAGGCGGCCGAGCACGTTGGCCATCTGGTCGTCGACGGTCAGGTTGCCGAACATGAAGGCGTAGCGCGGATCGAGCGCGATGGTCTCGATGCGGGTCTTCAGGCGCAGATATTTCTGGATGTGCGACTTGTTCTCCAGGCTGCCGATGCGCGCATTCAAGAGCGCCATCAGGTCGGAGATGCGATAGGGGACCGGCGTGTCGGCGGTGTAGTTGATCGACGGGTCGTCCTTGCGCAGGCTCGAGGTGTGGCTGGCGCGGCCGGCCGCGAAGCGCTTCTTGGCGAGCGGGATCAGCTCCGACAAGACCTCGATCTCTTCCTCGACGCCCGGGCGGGCCTTGAAGAAGACGTCGACGATCTCCTCGAAATTGAACAGCCAGAACGGCAGGTTGACGTTGTTCGGGTTGATCACTTCGGCGTTGCCGCCGAAACAGTTGCTGTATTCGTTGTGCGGATCGATGAGGAAGATCCGCATGCCGCCGACATTCTGCAGCACTTCCTGCAGCACGAGGGCGACGCCGCAGGATTTGCCGACGCCGGTGGCGCCGAGGATGGCGAAGTGCTTGGCGAGCAGATTGTGGCCGTCGACGATGGCGCGGACGGAATTGTCCTGCTGCAGGGTGCCGATGCAGATGCCGGACGCGGTGCCGCGCCCGTAGGTGGCTTCCAACTCGCTGGCGTCGATGTGGCAGACGGCATCGCCGATCGTCGGATAGGAGCTGACGCCGCGCTTGAACTGGGCCGTATTGTTGCCGTTGATGGTGATTTCGCCGACCAGGTCGACCTCGACGAGGCGCTTGACGATGGCGTTGGCATTGCCCGGCGCGCTGACCGCCGACATGGAGGCGACGACGCCGATGACCTCGCCGCGGTCGGTATCGATCTTCAGGAGCTTGCCGACGGAGATGCGGTTCTTGCCCGGGCCCGGGCCGGCGCTCGCGGGGTCTTCCAGTGCGATCGTGCCTCTCGATCCGGAAACCGAAACGATCGTCCCGATCGGCTCACGCCGCGCCGGCGCCGGCGGCTGACCCGGCTCAGCGCCCGGACCGGGCTGCTGTGTCCGCTGGGTAAATGTGACCGGAGAAGGTTGTGTCATCGCCCACTGCCAATAAGAACCCCAATTGACGCCACTTAAACACGGCCGGCTTTTTAAAGTTCTAAGATTACCGCATGGATTGGCGGCGATTTTCCAAGGATGGCAAACGACAGGTTAAGGAATGCGGGCGCCGCGTTCCGCCGTAAGCGGATCAAATTGCGGCAAAATCCGGATCGCTGGTGTTTTGCGGAGGCAGCCGGTTAACGTTTCGGGGCGCGACTTTTTGCCGTTTTCGAAACGCTGTTTCAGCACTTTCCGGTTGCGGTCGAGGCGGTAAGGGCAGGGCAGGTCGCTGCTGCCACGGCGGCCCGCTACGGCAGCTTGCGGCCGTTGGTGCGCGACTTGGTCTTGCGGCGGATGCGCGAGAACAGGGTCGTCTCGTCGCCGTCGTCCTCGCCGGAGGCGATCACCTTGTTGAGGTGGGTGTCGCCGCTCTCGCCGGTGCCCGTCAGGCTGGCGATGTCGGCGGCCAGTTCGCTGATCTTGTCGCGAAGGGCCGCATCGCCGTCCTCGTCGGCATCGATCGACGGCACGGCCTGGAGCGCCGGCGGCGTGATCGGGCCGCTGGGGAAGTCGCCGGTATCCCCGGTGAGGCGGGCGACGTCGCCGCGGAGGCGATCGCGCTCGGCGACGAGGGTCGCGACCTCGGCGCGAAGCGCTTCGTTGGCGGCCTGCAGGTTCCTGCGCGCCGCATCGCGGGGGCTGTCGCCGTCGCCGGACCCGCCCGGGCCGGCGCTTCCGCCGGCATTCTCAAGGGCGATGGTCAGGCGGGTGATCTCGGCCTCCGACTGCACCCGGTGGGCCTCAAGCTCCAGGATCCGGGTCTCCATCTGCTTGAGCTCGGCGCTCTCGGAATGGGCGTAGGCGTCGATGCGCGAGAACGCTTCGCCTTCCTCGCTCTGCTCGCGCAGTTCGGCGATGGTCTTCTTGGCGGCTTCCAGGGCCGCGCGGGTCGAGTCGAGCTCGCTGCTGAGCGTGGAGATGCGCACCTTGGCGGCGTCGAACTCGCGCTTGGAGGCCTTGACCTCGCGGCGCAGGCTCTTGGCGTCCAGCTCTTCCAGGGTGGCGTCGATGTCGTCGCCGTCGGCGCTGGTTTCCAGGAACGCAAAGGAGCTTTCCGGGCGCGGCGCGCTGCCCTTCAGGATGGCGATCTCGTTGTTGCGGTTGACGAGCTTGCGTTCGGCCTCGCGCAGGTGCGCGGCGGTGCGGACCAGTTCCTCCTCGCGGCTGCGCAGTTCGGACCGCAGCACCCGCTCGCGCTCTTCCAGCTCGAAGACGGCGTCGGCCTTGGCGTCGCGGTCGGTATTGGCGGCATGCAGGGTCTCGGCCTGGCGGGCGATCTCGAAGCGGCGTTCGGCCGAGGCCTGCTTTTCGGCCTCCAGCTTCTTTTCCATGCGCCGGAGGGCGAGCGCGAAATCGGCCCGCATGAGATCCTTTTCGGCGCGGATTTCCTCGACCTCGAGCGGCACCGTCGCCTCGATCCGGCGCCGGGTCAGGTGCACCGCCCGGTTCCAGATCGCGGGCGCGATCATCAGGGCAAGCAGCCCCGCGCCGAGAGCGCCGAGCGCAATATACATGGCGATCTCGATCAAGCTCAGTCTCCCGCGACTGCTCGTATGCAAAAGATGCCCGGGCGCAAACCATTCCCCACAGCGTTGCACCGTTGCTTCGCTATGGTGCGAAGCTCTAGCACGTCAGGCTGCAAGACAACACCGGAATGACGGGCGCCCGTCCTTCCGGCAATCAATGTTACCGTTTCGCCCCGATTATCCGCAACATACAGAAAAGGCGTCAAGTATTCTACCGCGTTGCCGCGGTTGCGCTAGCGCCCGTGCGCGGGCCGGCACATGCGGGGATGCCCGGTGGGGCCTAGAACGGGTTCCAGGTCGGCGTCGGGGTGAATTTGAGGTAGCCCACATTGACGCCGAGGCGGGCGCCGACGCCGGTGCGCACCGGCACCAGGGTGATGTCGTTGTTGGACAGCACCGTCATGCCGAAGCCGGCGACGAAATAGGCGGAGCCGTTGACGCCGACATAGCGCCGGTGGATCTCCTGAACCGAGGGCAGGTCGTAGACCAGCATCATGACCCGGTCGCCGTCGCCGCCGACGTCCCAGCCGACCGACGGGCCTTGCCAGAACACCTTGTGGCTGCCGGCGTTGCGGGTGTGCAGGACGCCCTCGCCGTAGCGCAGGCCGCCGACGAAGGCCCCGGACGCCTCCTCGCCGAGGATATAGCCATTGGGCAGGCCGTAGCGCTCGACGGCGACCTCGATGACGCCGGCAAAGCCGCCGGTGACACCGCCGAAGAAGCGGTGGCCGGCGTCGACGAGCTGGGACGAGGAGTATTTCTGGTCGCTGCTTTGTGCCGCGGCCGGCGGCATGAAGGCGACAAGGGCGACAAGGGCAAGGCCGAAGGCCGAGGCGAAGATCGGGGCACGCATCAGTCGGTCTCCTGGAGTAGCGAAACGTTAAGCTTAACTTCGATCATGCCGAAAGGGTGTTAACGGAACGCTCACGGCGGTCCTATATGGATCGGCGTGTTAGCAATCCTGTGACGGGACCTAGATGACAATTCGGGCGATCAATTGGCGGGCGATGCTTGTCGCCGCGATGATGGTGGCGGCAAGCGCGAGCGTTTTCGGCGGCGCGCGGGCGGAGGAGGCGTTCAGTCCGTTCGGCGAGCGCGTGCTCTCCGATCCGATGACCGGCCTTGCCCTCGGCGGCTACGATCCGGTGGCCTATTTCGCCGACCGCAAGCCCCGGGTCGGCAAGCGGGAATACGAGATCATCGTCAACGGCGCCGTCTGGCGCTTCGTCAATCGCGGCAATATGGAAGCGTTCCGTGCCGCGCCGGATGTCTACACCCCGCGCTATGGCGGCTACGGCGCGCTGTCCGTTTCCATGGGCTATACCGTGGAGGCGAGCCCGCTGATCTGGACCATCCACCACGACCGGCTTTATTTCTTCGGCTCGCCGGTCAACCGTACGGTCTGGATGAAGGATCCGGAGCAGTTCGTCAAAGCCAGCGAGCGGAAGTGGCCGGCGATCGAAAAGACGCTGGTCCGCTGACCGCCGCTTCTTAAATACCTCTTCCCATCGGGCAACCGTTCCGCGTATCGACGTCGCTTGCCGGGTTGGCAGTGATGGCCGGCCTGTGTATCCCTGTCGGGGCGGCTGCGGCCGCGATTCGACCACGGCTCGAAAGGCGGCTCGACCATGGCACAGTCTGACGACATCTCTGCAATCGATCTCGGCGCGCTCCTGTGCAGCCGGGTCTGTCACGACATCATCAGTCCCGTCGGCGCGATCAACAACGGGCTGGAGGTGCTCGACGAGGGCGGCGCGGAGGAGATGCAGGAATTCGCCATGGACCTGATCCGCAAGAGCGCGGTGCAGGCCTCGGCGAAGCTGCAGTTCGCCCGCATCGCGTTCGGTGCGGCAGGGTCCGCCGGCGCGGAAGTTGACACCGGCGATGCCCAGAAGGTGGCCGAGGGCTACATGGCCGGAGAGAAGGCGACGCTGAGCTGGGCCGGCGAGCGGGTGCTGATGGCCAAGAACCGGGTCAAGCTGCTGCTCAACCTGCTGCTGGTCGCCAATTCGATGATCCCGCGCGGCGGCACCATCGACTTCAGCATCTCCGGGCCGGCCGACGCACCGGTGTTTCGCTACCTGATCAAGGGAACGGGCATGCGGGTGCCGGAGCATCTTGGCGGACAACTGTCCGGCGAGGTCGAGCCCGACGGCCTCACCGCCCACGAGATCCAGCCGGTCTATACCGGCATGCTGGCGCGCGCCTGCGGGACCGCGGTCTCATGGGACGTCTCCGAAGCCGAGATCGTCCTGACCGCCGCGCCGGCCTGACGGCGACCCGTCAAGGCTATCCGGCAACGCGGCGCCTTGCGGCGCGGTTGGTGCAAGCGCCTTAAAAAGAGCGCTGCGCCGGCGGTTTTTTGGTCAGATTTCGCCGCCGGTGCGCCGACACAACGCCGTGACACGCGTTCTCCGGAAAAATTGCTGTGCCACCCTGTTACACCCGGTGATGCCTGTTTCGCCGCTCTGCAACCCAAGTCGTTAACCTTCAATATTGCGGGCAATGCTTTCATTCCGGGCTGTATAATCTGTATTGTACGTGAAAAGTACTAACTTTAAGAACCATTTTGTCCCGTCAAGGCCGCCGGCTTTCTTTAACTGTCGGAACGATTGCACTTTTTGCGCCTTGCCTTTCAGCCATTCTTAACGCTTTCGCACCAAAATCGGCCGGTGAAGGGCTGGAGCATGTCGTTCCCAGCGGACCACAGCGATTGCGGACCAAGGTAATGGATGATCTTCTGCGCGAGTTCTTGACCGAAACAAACGAAAGCCTCGACGTGGTCGACGTCGAACTGGTGAAGTTCGAGCAGAACCCGAACGATGCGAAAATCCTCGACAACATTTTCCGCCTCGTGCACACCATCAAGGGCACCTGCGGATTTCTCGGCCTGCCGAGGCTCGAGGCGCTGGCGCATGCCGGCGAAACGCTCATGGGCAAGTTCCGTGATGGCGTGCCGGTCACCGGGGCTGCGGTTTCCCTGATCCTGACCTCGATCGACCGGATCAAGGACATCCTCGGCGAACTGGAAGAGATGGAAGGTCAGGAGCCGGAGGGATCGGACGCCGATCTCATCAGCCAGCTCGAACACATGGCCGAGCATGGCGCCGATGCCGTCCTGGACCCGTCAGCGGAGCCGGCCGGGACGCCGGCTGAAGACGGTGCCGCTGACACGGACGAAGACCCGCCGCTGGTGGTCCAGACGCTGGAGCGCGACCTGCGGCCTGGCGAGGTTTCGCTCGACGAGCTGGAGCGGGCGTTCCAGGAGACCGACGTGGAAATCGTCCCGGTCGAGGATGAGGCCGTAGCCGAGGCGACGCCGGAAGCGCCGGCCGCCGAACCTGCTCCGGAACCCGTTGCCGAGCCGGTCGCCGAAGCCGCCCCTGCGGCTGCTGCCGCGCCGAAGCCGGCCGCGCGCAAGGCGGAAAAGGCCAAGGATCACGAGGCCAAGGGCGACCAGAAGCACAACGTTTCCAACCAGTCGATCCGCGTCCATGTGGAGACGCTGGAAGACCTGATGACGATGGTCTCCGAACTGGTGCTGACCCGCAACCAGCTCCTGGAAATCGTCCGTCAGCACGAGGACTCCGAATTCAAGGTGCCGCTGCAGCGGCTCTCCAACGTCACCGCCGAGCTGCAGGAAGGCGTCATGAAGACGCGCATGCAGCCGATCGGCAACGCCTGGCAGAAGCTGCCGCGCATCGTCCGCGATCTGGCCCAGGAACTGGACAAGCAGATCGAGCTTGAGATGGTCGGCGCCGATACCGAGCTCGACCGCCAGGTGCTGGAGCTGATCAAGGATCCGCTCACCCATATGGTCCGCAACTCCGCCGACCACGGGCTTGAGACCAAGGAAGGCCGCCAGACCGCCGGCAAGCCGGCCGTCGGCAAGATCCGGCTCTCGGCCTATCACGAGGGCGGTCACATCATCATCGAGGTGGCCGACGACGGCCGCGGCCTCGACAAGGACCGCATCTGCGCCAAGATCCTCGCCAACGGCCTTGCCACCGAGGCCGAGGTCGAAAAGATGACCGAGGCGCAGATCTTCAAGCATCTGTTCCACGCCGGCTTCTCGACCGCCGCAAAGGTCACCAACGTCTCCGGCCGCGGCGTCGGCATGGACGTGGTGCGCACCAACATCGAGCAGATCGGCGGCACCATCGACCTGAAGTCGACGGCCGGTGCCGGCACCTCGGTGATCATCAAGATCCCGCTGACGCTGGCCATCGTCTCGGCGCTTATCGTGGAAGCCGCCGGCGACCGCTTCGCCATTCCCCAGCTCTCCGTCGTCGAACTGGTTCGGGTGCACGAGAACTCCGAGCACCGCATCGAGCGCATCAAGGAGACCCCGGTTCTTCGCCTGCGCAACAAGCTGCTGCCGCTGGTTCACATGTCGCAGCTTCTCGGCCAGGAAAAGGCCGAGATCGCGGCGGATGCGATCCATGACGACAACGGCTTCATCGTCGTCATGCAGGTCGGCAGCCAGAATTTCGGCATCGTCGTCGACGGCGTCTTCCATACCGAGGAAATCGTCGTCAAGCCGATGACCTCGATGCTGCGCAACATCACCATGTTCTCGGGCAACACCATTCTCGGCGACGGCTCGGTGATCATGATCATCGATCCGAACGGCATCGCCCAGGAGATATCCAGCGAGGTCACCGAGGGCCAGCAGTCGGCCGCCGACGTGGAGGCCGCTGCGGGCATCGAGACGCTGTCCATGTTGCTGTTCCGGGCCGGCTCGCCGGAGCCGAAGGCGGTGCCGCTCTCGCTGGTCACGCGCCTGGAAGAGTTCAACGTCAACAAGATCGAGACCGCCAACGGCCGCGATCTGGTGCAGTACCGCGGCTCGCTGATGCCGCTGGTCTATGTCAGCGACATGATGCACCGGCGCACCGAGGGCACCCAGCCGATGCTGGTGTTCACCGACAACGGCCGCTCCATGGGCCTCGTCGTCGACGAGATCGTCGACATCGTCGAGGACCAGCTCAAGATCGAGATCAGTTCCGATACGCCGGGCCTGCTCGGGTCCGCGGTGATCAAGGGCATCGCGACGGAAATCGTCGATGTCGGCCACTTCCTGCCGCTGGCGTTCCCGGACTGGTTCCAGCGCAACGAGATGCAGACGCAGATCGTCGCCAAGGAGCTGCTCTATGTGGACGACTCCTCGTTCTTCCGCAACATGCTGTCGCCGGTGCTGAAGGCCGCGGGCTTCAACGTCACCACCCGCGAATCCGCCGACGACGCCATGGTGCTCCTGGAGAAGGGCCGCCGCTTCGACGTCATCGTCACCGACATCGAGATGCCGGGCATGGACGGCTTCGCCTTCGCCGAGGCGCTGCGCCGCGACGAGCGCTGGCGCGACCTGCCGGTGATCGCCGTGTCGGCGATCTGCACGCCGGCCTCGATTGACAAGGGCCGGGCTGCCGGCCTCGACGACTACGTCGCCAAGTTTGACCGGCCGGGGCTGATCTCCGCGCTGAAGGATCTCACGAACACCGAGTTGGGAGTTGCGGCATGAGTGTAGAAGTCATCGAGGCTGCCAACAGCAACGCCTCGACCATCCAGTACGTGACCGTCGTCATTGCCGACCAGCTCTTCGGGCTGCCGATCGAACAGGTGCACGACGTCTTCATGCCCGACCGGATGACGCGGGTGCCGCTGTCGCCGGCCGAGGTCGCGGGCGTCCTCAACCTGCGCGGCCGGATCGTCACCGCCATCGACATGCGCCGGCGCCTCAACCTGCCGCCGCGCGAGGAGGGTGCCTCCTCGATGGCTGTCGGCATCGAGTTCAAGGGCGAGTCCTACGGCCTGATCATCGATACGGTCGGCGAGGTGCTCAACCTGCCGGTGGCCGAACGCGAGCCGAACCCGACCAATCTCGACCCGCGGTGGGGTTCTGTCTCCAAGGGCGTCCATCGCCTGGAAGGCCGCCTGATGGTCATTCTCGACGTCTCGCGCCTTCTGGAAACGCTGACCGCAACCATCGCGGCCTGACGTCGACTTGCCTTCGACCGGCGGGGCGGAGCCGCTTCGTCCCGGTCACCCAGCAACGTGGTGCCGCAGCCAGGCGACGGCTGACGGTCAAGGGAGAATTATCGATGAAGCATTGTCTCATCGTCGACGACTCAAGCGTCATCCGCAAGGTTGCCCGCCGGATCCTGGAGGATCTGGATTTCGAGATTTCCGAAGCCGAGGACGGCCAGAAGGCCCTCAACATCTGCCGCGAGGGCATGCCGGACGCCATCCTACTGGACTGGAACATGCCGGTGATGGACGGGCTGGAGTTCCTCAACACGCTGCGCGCCGAACCCGAGGGCGAGCGGCCGACGGTGGTTTTCTGCACCACGGAAAACGATATCGACCACATCGCCAGGGCGATCCGCGCCGGCGCCAACGAATACATCATGAAGCCGTTCGACCGGGACATCGTGGCTGCGAAATTTCACGAAGTCGGCCTGATCGACTGATCCCCGGAGAACGCCCATGAGCTTTGCCGTCAATGCGGCCCCGCCGAGATCCGGCCCGGTCACCGACCCAATTCGTGTCATGGTCGTCGACGACTCCGTCGTCGTGCGCGGCCTGATCGGACGCTGGATCGACGAAGAACCCGAAATCGCCGTCGTCGCCTCCCATCGCAACGGTCGCCTCGCGGTGGAAGATGTCGAGCGCTCCGATCCGGACGTCGTCATCCTCGACATCGAAATGCCGGAAATGGACGGGCTGACGGCGCTGCCGAAGATGCTCGCCAAGAAGCCCGGCCTGATCGTCATCATCGCCTCGACGCTGACCCGCCGCAACGCGGAGATCAGCATCCGCGCCCTCTCGCTCGGCGCCCAGGACTACCTCGCCAAGCCGGAGACCAATTCCGGCGTCACCACCTCGGTGGAGTTCCGCCAGGAGCTCCTGCGCAAGGTCAAGCACCTCGGTGCCGCCCGTCGCCGCCGCGCGGGCCGCCCGCCCGCCGTGCCGCCGGCGTCGACCGGCCGGCCCGCCAGCGGGCGCTCCTTCGCTGCCGAGCGTCCCGGCGGCGGCCTCGGATCGACCCGGCCGATGGGCCGGGCCGCTGCCGCGCCGCAGCCGGCCGCACGTCCGCAGCAGCCCCATGCCGCGCCGATCGGCGGCCGCAGCATGGCCGGCATCAAGCTGCGGCCCTATTCGCCGCAGATGCCGCGGGTGCTGACCATCGGCACCTCAACCGGCGGACCGCAGGCACTTGCCGTCCTGTTCGGCCAGATCGGCCGGGCCATCGACAAGGTTCCGGTGCTGGTCACCCAGCACATGCCGCCGACCTTCACCGCGATCCTCGCCGAGCATCTGGCCAAGGTCGCCGGCCGCCCGGCCCATGAGGGCCAGGAGGGCGAGGTCGTCAAGCCGGGGATCATCTATGTCGCGCCCGGCGGCAAGCACATGACGGTGGAGAAGTCCGGCACCGACGTGGTCGTCCGCCTCAACGACGGACCGCCGGTGAATTTCTGCAAGCCGGCCGTCGATCCGCTGTTCGACAGCGTCGCCAGGGCCTTCGGCTCGTCGACGCTGGCGCTGGTCCTGACCGGCATGGGCAATGACGGCGAGAACGGCACCCGCACCATCGCGCGTGCCGGAGGCAGCATCATCGCGCAGGACGAAGCCTCCAGCGTCGTCTGGGGCATGCCCGGGGCCGCCGCCCATACCGGCGAGTGCTCGGAAGTCCTGCCGCTCGACCAGATCGGGCCGAAAGTCATCCGGATCCTTGGAGGTCAGCGCCTGTGACGCCGCAAGAATATGAATTCATCCGCGGCTTCGTGAAGAGCCGCTCCGGCCTGGTGCTGGCCGACGAGAAACAGTACCTGGTGGAAAACCGGCTGTTGCCGGTCGCCCGCAAGAACGGCCTGGAGTCGATCGGCCAGCTCGTCACCGCGCTGCGCCGGCCCGGCGCGCGGCAACTGGAGGAGACGGTCGTCGAGGCGATGACGACCAATGAATCCTTCTTCTTCCGCGACAAGACGCCGTTCCAGCATTTCACCGAAACGATGATGCCGCACATGCTGCGGGCGCGTGCCGACAGCAAGCGCCTGAGGATCTGGTGTGCCGCCGCCTCGACCGGCCAGGAGCCCTATTCGCTGGCCATGAACCTGAAGGAAATGGCCTCCAGGCTCGCCGGCTGGCGCATCGAGATCATCGGCACGGACCTGTCCAACGACGTGCTGGAGAAGGCGAAGTCCGGTCTCTACACCCAGTTCGAGGTGCAGCGCGGCATGCCGATCCAGATGCTGATGAAGTTCTTCAGCCAGAAGGGCGACATGTGGCAGATCGCGCCGGAACTGCGGTCCATGGTGCAGTGGCGCAAGCTGAACCTCCTGGAGAGCCTCCGGGGCCTCGGCCAGTTCGACATCGTGTTCTGCCGCAACGTGCTGATCTATTTCGACCATCCGACCAAGGTTGATGTCCTGAAGCGGGTCCAGGCGCAGATGGCGCAGGACGGCTTCCTGGTGCTCGGCGCGGCCGAGACCGTCGTCGGCCTGACCGACGTCTTCCATCCGGTGCAGGACAAGCGCGGGCTCTACGCCGTCAACGGCAAGGCGTCGCCGACCGGTGGCCTCGCCACGCCGCGCTTTGCGGCGATCGCCGGAAGTGCCACCGTGCGCTGACGGGCCTGACGCAAAACCGTTCGAAACCAGGAAACCGCCGGACCGCCCGAAAAAAGCGGTCCGGCGGCTTTCGTTTGTCGCAATGTCGGTGGGGTGGGGGGCGGTACGCGAGGCGATCCGGGGGAGGGGGCGCCAAAAAGCAAAAACCCCGCCGGGAGGGGCGGGGTTCTTGGGCAGTCGCGAAGAGGTCGAAGAAGAGGATCAGGCGCTTTCCAGGATGCTGTCCTCGTCCGGCTCGCGCAGCACGTAGCCGCGGCCCCAGACCGTCTCGATGTAATTCTTTCCGCCGGTCGCTGCCGCCAGCTTCTTGCGCAGCTTGCAGATGAAGACGTCGATGATCTTCAGTTCCGGCTCGTCCATGCCGCCATAGAGATGGTTGAGGAACATCTCCTTGGTCAGCGTCGTGCCCTTCCTCAGGGAGAGCAGCTCGAGCATCTGGTATTCCTTGCCGGTCAGGTGGACGCGCTGGCCGTTGACCTCAACCGTCTTGGTGTCGAGGTTGACGCGCAGATCACCGGTGGTGATGACCGACTGGGCATGGCCCTTGGAGCGACGGACGATGGCATGGATGCGGGCGACCAGCTCGTCCTTGTGGAACGGCTTGGTCATATAGTCGTCGGCGCCGAAGCCGAGGCCGCGGACCTTGTCCTCGATGCCGGCAAGGCCGGACAGGATCAGGATCGGCGTCTTGACCTTGGAAACCCTGAGGGTGCGCAGCACCTCGTAGCCCGACATGTCCGGCAGATTGAGATCAAGAAGAATGATGTCGTAATCGTAGATTTTTCCGAGGTCTATGCCTTCCTCGCCGAGGTCGGTCGTATAGACGTTGAAACTCTCCGATTTAAGCATCAGCTCGATGCTCTGGGCGGTAGCGCCGTCGTCTTCGATCAGCAGTACTCGCATGCCAAAATCCTCATTCTCAGTTGCCGGATGCGGTGCCGAAGGCGCAGCGCGACCGACCCGAAAGTCCTCGTTAACCCCATTTCGAAACGCTACACGCCAATGGTTAACAAAAACTGATTCGCAGTGGAAGAGCATTCATACTTAGCGTGGAGAATTAACTTCATCTTCCTGATTCAAAAGCCGGAATCCAACGTATCAGGTGATAGAATCCGGATTAAGAAACTCTCCTAAGTGACTCTTCTGACTCACCCTCTCCGGACGGCATTTACCATCAACGGAAAGCGGCTCCTTAAGCCTTCGAAAACGATGTTTGACGAAACCCGTAAACGAAGGGTTACCATCGCGGGCTTCTAAACAAGATGTGAGCGATTCGTGGACTCCCTCATCGGACAGATCGAATCACTGCGCCCGGTCGAGATTTTCGGCCGCGTCGTGGGCGTGCAGGGGCTGCTGGTCGAGGTTGCCGGGCCGCTGCACCAGATGGGCGTCGGCGCCCGGCTGGCGATCGAGACCGCCGGCGGCGCCATGCAGTGCGAAGTGGTCGGCTTCCGCGGCGAGCGGGCGCTGTGCCTGCCGTTCGGCCGGCTGGAGGGCGTGCGCATGGGCTGCCGGGCGATCATCATGTCGGCGGAATCCTCCGTGCTGCCGTCGACGGCCTGGCTCGGCCGGGTGGTCAACGCCTTCGGCGAGCCGATCGACGGCAGGGGGCCAATCGCAAAGGGTGAGGAGGCGCGCCCGCTCCGGGCGCCGCCGCCGCCGGCGCACGACCGGGCCCGGGTCGGCGGCGCGATCGATCTCGGCGTCAGGGCGCTCAATACGTTCGTGACCTGCTGCCGCGGCCAGCGCATGGGCGTCTTTGCCGGCAGCGGCGTCGGCAAGTCGGTGCTCCTGTCCATGCTGGCGCGCAACACCGCTGCCGACGTCTCCGTCATCGGCCTGATCGGCGAGCGCGGCCGCGAGGTGCAGGAATTTCTCGAAGACGATCTCGGCGAGGAGGGCATCGCGCGTTCCGTCGTCGTCGTCGCCACCTCCGACGAATCCGCCCTGATGCGCCGGCAGGCGGCCTATCTGACCCTTACCATGTCGGAGTTCTTCCGCGACGAGGGCAAGGACGTCCTCTGCCTTATGGACTCTGTGACCCGCTTCGCCCAGGCCCAGCGCGAGATCGGCCTTGCCGCCGGCGAGCCGCCGACCTCCAAGGGCTATACGCCGACGGTCTTTTCCGAATTGCCGCGGCTGCTGGAGCGGGCCGGGCCGGGGCGGCGCGGCTCGGGCACCGTCACCGGGCTCTTTACGGTGCTGGTGGAGGGCGACAACCATAATGAGCCGATCGCAGATGCGGTGCGCGGCATCCTCGACGGCCATATCGTCATGGAGCGCAGCATCGCCGAACGCGGCCGCTATCCGGCGATCAACGTCCTCAAATCCGTGTCGCGGACGCTGCCGAAGGCGACGCCGGAGGAGTACCGTCCGGCGATCCGCGAGGCCAAGCGGCTGATGTCGGTCTTTGCCGATATGGAGGAGCTGATCCGCCTCGGCGCCTATCGCTCCGGGTCCGACACCACCGTCGACGAGGCGATCCGGCTCAACGAGCCGATGGAGACGTTTCTCTCCCAGGGCAAGGACGAGGCGTCGACCTTTGCGGACGGTTTTTCCGAACTTGCCAACCTTTTGGAAATGTATTCGACCTATTCTCCTCCCAACTCGGGGAGTAACGAGTAATGAAGTCGCGTGAAAATTTCATCCGTCTGAAGCGCTTCCAGCTTGACGAGAAGCGCCGCCAGGTGGCCCAGATCGAATCCATGATGGCCGAGTTCGAGCGCATGGCGAACGAGCTCGACCAGCAGATCGTCTCAGAGCAGGAACGCGTCGGCATCACCGACGTGACCCATTTCGCCTATCCGACCTTCGCCAAGGCGGCGCGGACGCGGCGGGACAACTTGATGGCCTCGGTCGAGGATCTGAGGCCGCAGCTCGAACACGCCCAGGACGAGATGGCCAAGGCCGTGGAAGAGCTGAAGAAGGTCGAGCTCCTGCACGAGCGTGACCAGGAACGCGAGCGCCACGCCGAGGAAGCGGCCGAGCAGGACGTCCTCGACGAGATCGCCGGCCAGCGCGCGGCCTACTAGGCCGCGCCGCCAAGAACCGCCTCAAGGCCCCGTTTTCTCCCCAGCCTCCAGGATGCAATGACGCACCTGCCGCCTGATCGCGGCGGGACGATTGCACGTGTCGGCTGTGTTATTTATCCTGCGTATACCGACCGGACGTCAAAAAGCGCTATCGCTGTGGTGCCGGGGGAGTCCCGATGTCCGCCAAGGACTCGGGTTGATGTTGTTTGCGCCCTGTCGCATTGGATTGATCCGGGGGCTCTTCATTGTGAAAAGCGAGACCATCGCAGCCTGGGTGATTGGCGGTTCCATAGCGGTATTCGCCGTCATCGGTCTTTCGGTGTGGGCAACGTTGAACGCGCAAGGGTTCTGCTGGCAGGAAGGACGCTTTCTGTCCAAGCAGGAGATTTTCAGGAATCTGATTCAAAGCTCCGAATATATCGGCCACGACGTCCGTCCGTTTACAGCCAGATACAGATCCGGAAGAGAGGATATCAAAAGGACAATTCCATACGAAGATATTGAACAATTTTTTCGAGTAAATAGCGATTGTTGCGATTTCGCGTCATCGATTCATTTTGCTGATTTGACCTATTTTGAGCCATCTTGGTATTTTGTTATTTCTGGAAAGGCCTGGAAACTTGTTTCGGTAAAATACAAAGTCTTTATTGAAACGACGAGCGGTGACGCCGATTCGTTCGACATGCTCAGCGGAAGCTGGTCCGATACCTGCGGACATCGCGTCCAGATTCCGCGTGAATATGTCCTCATTGACTAGTTCAAAGAGGATCGCAGAAGACCTCAATCTTCGGACGCATCACCCATGATCCGATACCACGCCAGCCGCTCATAGAGCGGTCGGGCCGCGTCGCAGATGGGTTTGAGGTCGTCGCTGAGGTCGTCATAGGCGACCGGCTTTGAGGGCGGGGCAAAGCCCGTCGATTTTTCCACGGCTCCGTACCAGTGGGGCGCCCAGACGCCGTCGCTGTCGCGGCGGCCGGCGGGCCATGACAGCATGTTTTCAGAAAACGGGATGCCGACGGCCTCGCAGAGCCGGATGAGGGTCACGCGCGGGTCGGCGAGGACGTCGGCGGCGTCGATCACCGGCGGGGCTTTGCCGAGCCGGTCGGCCACTTCATCGAAGATGTCCGCCTGTTCCTGGAAGCCGATGTCGCGCAGCGTCACCTCCTCGCGCTTGGCGCTGTAGGACGCAAGGACGCTCTCCGGCCGGCGGATGAGGAAGACGTTGACGACGTCGTCCAGCCAGTCGCGCCCGACCCCGTCGATCATGTGGTGGGTCATCTGCTTCTGGTAGAACACCAGGCAGCCTTCCGGCACCGGGCCGAGGAGGAAGTCGACGACCTTTTTCCAGTCCGTCTCGCCGTCCGCGATGATCTCCTCGGTCATCGGGTGGTCGATGCCTGTCATCTGCAGATAGGCGGCGTAGAACGGCTCGTCGACGACGGCGGTGTCCGGCCGGTTCTCGAAGGAGCGCATCATCGCCGTCGATATGTTGCGCGGGCCCGACCACATAGCGATCCGGATTGGGGCAATCCGGATTGGGGCGATGCGGACGGCGTTCTCGGTCTCTTCAGGCATGGCGGGTCTCAGGTGGAGCGGGCCTCAATTAGAACTGACAAGCCGGTCGAGGCGCAGGCGGTGCCGTGTGTCGGTGAGGCGCCAGGTGGAGATCAGCACCGACAGGAGCACGCCCATGCCGGTCGAGCCGGCGATCAGGAACATGATCATCAACTGGTATTTCACCGCCTCGGTCGGCGCAATGCCGGCAAGGATCTGGCCGGTCATCATGCCCGGCAGGGAGACGACGCCGGTGGCTGCCATGGCGTTGATCGACGGCATGAAGCCGGTGGCGAGCGCCTGGCGGGTGAAGGGGCGCAGCGCCTCCCAGCGGGTCGCGCCAAGCGCCAGGCGGGCCTCGATCGCCGGGCGCTCGCGGCGGGCGGCGCGGGTCAGCGTCTCAAGGCCGAGGGCGACGCCGGTCATGGCGTTGCCGAGGATCATGCCGAACAGCGGCAGGGCGTAGCGCGGCGAATACCACGGGTCGGCGTCGATCTGCAGGGTGAGGGCGAAGATGAGGACGATGCCGCCGGAAAGCACCATGGCGCCGGTGCCGATGCCGTAGCCCCAGGGGCCGGCGACGGGCGTTTCCTGGCGCGACAGCACCTCGCGGCCGGCGATCGCACCCATCAGGAGGGCGACGGCCAGCGTCAGCCAGGGCGAGGAAATGTCGAACAGGGTTTTGAGGACGAGCCCGACGAGGACGAGCTGGATCGCCATGCGCACGGCCGAGACGGCGAGCTTTTTCGCTAGGCCGAGGCCGAGCGCGATGGAGATCGCGCCGTTGAGGCAGAGGAAGATGGCCGCCATCGCCACATGGCCATAGGTGAGCTGGACGTAGTCGCTCATGGCGTGCCTCCCGCATCCGTCACGCGGGCATCGCGGATGGTGACGTGGCGCCGGGCGAGGCGGGAAGCCTGGTCGGCGTCGTGGGTGACGAGGATGATCGCGACGCCGGCCGAAAGTCGCTCCTCGATCAGGGCTTCCACGCTTGTCGTCGCCTCCGGATCGAGGGCGCTGGTGGGCTCATCGAGGAGCAGGACCTCCGGGCCGCCGGCGAGCATCCTGGCAAGGCCGAGGCGCTGCTTTTCGCCGGTGGAGAGGCGGGCGATCTCCCAGTCCCAGACGTCATCGGGAAAGCCGAGCCTTTCAACGAGCGGCGCGGCGGCGGCGCGGGCGGCAAAGTGGACGCCGACCCGTTCCGCCCACCAGCCGGTCTCGGCCGCCAGATAGCCGACCTTGCGGCGCCAGTCCGGCGCCGGCATCGCGTTGCGGTCGGTGCCATCAAGGAGGACCGTGCCGGGGGCCGGGTCGAGGTCGGCGATGGCGCGCAGGATCAGGCTCTTGCCGGAGCCGGAGGGGCCGGTGAGGGCGACGATCTCGCCGGCGGCCACATCCAGCCGCTCCACGGTCGCGGTGTGGGTCTTCAGCCCGCGCACCGACAGGCGCGGCGGGCGCTGTGCCTCCGATGGCGCGTCAGCTTGGCCGCTTGGCGCTGGCACGGGCGTAGTCCTTGTAAAGGGTTCTGAGGCGCCGGGTCACCGGGCCGGCGGCGTCGCCGTCGTCGGCCTTTTCGCCGTCGCCGATCGTCCTGCCGTCGACCTCCACGACCGGGACGAGGCCGGCGAAGGTGCCGGTCACAAAAGCCTCGTCGGCGCCGTAGACGTCGACCAGGGAGAAGCGTTTTTCGAAGGTCGGGATGCCGGCGTTTCGGGCGACGGACAAGACGTTACCGCGGGTGATGCCGCCGAGGCAGTAGGTGCCGTCGGAGGTCCAGAGCTCGCCCTTCCTGACGATAAAGAAGTGGGTGGAGTTGCAGGTGGCGACGCAGCCGTCCGGGTCGAGCATCAGGCCCTCATCGGCGCCGGCCTTGGTCGCCTGGATGCAGGCCTGGATGCAGTTGAGCTTGGAGTGCGAATTGATCTTCTGGTCCTGCATGTCGGGCGCGGTGCGCCGCACATGGACGGTGAAGAGCCGGACGCCGTTCTTGGTCACCTCCGGCTTCGGCTCCTTGTATTCCGGGATGATGACGATGGTCGGCGGGCCGATGGTGATGCGGGGGTCCTGGTAGGGCGTCGCCTTTTCGCCGCGCGTGACCATCAGGCGGATGTGGACGTGGTCGGTCATGCCGTTGGCGTCGAGGCACGCGTAGAGCCGGGTCGTCAGCTCCGCGCGGGAAAGGCCGATGTCCATGTCGAGGGCCTTGGCGCCCTCGAACAGCCGGTCGAGATGCTCATCGAGGAAGGCGATGCCGCCGTCGACGACCCTCAGGCCCTCCCAGACGCCGTCGCCGAGGATAAAGCCGGAGTCGAACACGGAGACGACCGCTTCGGCCCGCGGCACCAGCCGGCCGTTCAGCGAAATGAGGATATCGGCATTGCGTGGATCGGCGGCGTATTCGTGGGTGCCGGTGGACATTTCTTGGCGACCTTTGCGGCTTTTGGAATGCTTCGCCTGTGTCCCATGGGGGCCGCATTCTGGCAAGGCCGGAAAGCGCGGCGCCCGGCGCAGTTGCGTTCTGCGCGCGAACCGCACATTTAGGTGGGAGTGGTGCCCGGATCATCCGGCCGGGCCGGAGACGACCGGACGCCATCTTCCATGCGCCTTCTCCTTGCCGTTCTTCTCTATGTCGCCGGGTTTTCCTTCGGCCTCGGGCTGACCCTGCCGCTGGTGCGGTTCGAAACGCTCTATTTCTTCGAGGACACGCCGACGCTGATCGAGATCGTCGAGACGCTCTACCGGGAAGGCGACACGTTCCTTGCCTTCGTCATCGGCGCGTTCTCGATCGCCTTCCCGGCGCTGAAGCTTTTGTTGCTGTTCCTCGTCGCCGTCGGCGGCTCGTCGGCCAAGCGGCTCGGCGCGCTGTCGGCCGTTTCCAAATGGTCGATGATGGACGTGATGGTGGTGGCGCTCGCCATCGTCGCGGCGAAAACGAGCGGGCTCGCCGCCGCCGTCACCCTGCCGGGCATCTGGTTCTACTCCGCCGCGACAATTTCCTCGGCCGTCGCGGCGATGATCCTGCATGGGCGGAGGCGGTGAGGGGGCGCCTTTAAGTGTCATGTTGTGTAAGGCCCTCTTGATAGGTTTTCTATTCTGGCCTTTCACGTGTAAGTTTAGAGGGCTGGGATCGGTTTAAAAGAATGTTCAATGCGCATCCAATGTGCTGCGGAAATCTCAGTCGGTGGTGCCCAAATAACAGGCTGAATTGTGATGATCGGGTTTACGTTGAGCTTTGATGGTTATGATGCATCTGAGAACAAGTTAGAATTTTATGATGCAGCTCAAGCAATGTTAGGTTTTCAAAGAACGCTAGCCCTTACTACACATTTAGTCTTAAATGGAGAAGTAATAACTCAAGCGCCCTCTTTAAAGGATGCGCAGATTTTTGTTGTTCCTCCGAGAGAAGGAAGCTGGGAGATAGCCACAATAATTTCTCTATCGGCGGTTGTTCTGTATAAGCTGGGAACCGCGCCGAGAGAAACTCCCCTAGGAAATTTGGTATGTTCTGCCTATGACTACATTATTTCAGAAACGCTTGGTTTTCATGTTGATTATGAAAAGACATTAGGTAAGCAATATGAAGAACTTTCTGCTGATCGGAAAAATAAAATCCCGTTGCTTGATCAGTCGAATTTTGACTCCGTTATTGAGAAATGCGAAAAAGCAGTCCGTGATATGCACCGACCAATAGTGAAATCAACCTCGGCGGAGAGAGCTAATATTTACTACGAGACGGATGATGATTCTTTCAGTCTGGGTCACGCTCTGACGAGTCGCACTTATGAGTATATTAATGAGACAATTGTTGACGAGAGCCGCGAGATAATTTCTGGGAAAGTCTCAAGTTATAACATAAATACTTATAAGGGAAGAATCTATATTATCGATGAAAAAAGACCTGTTCCATTTGAGCTTTCTCACGAGGCTAGAAATGCTCGGTCTGTGGGTCGAATAGTGGAAAGTCTAAGACTTAATGCAATCGACAGAAAACGCGACGATGCGATTGTCTCTTTTAGAGTCTACAAGCATCGGAGTGTAACGGACCGCTTGAAATCTGTTTTCGTGCTGGCCATTCTAAATGAATAATATTCAACGCGGATGCGAGTATCCGTAGTTTTTTGTTTTGGGCTTCGCGAGTGTTTGCCGCGACTTAGATTTAGCCGCGGCAGAACAATGGGTTTCCAAATGCCTCAAGCCGCCTTCCCCAGAGCCGCGAGGCCGTTGGTGCGGATGGCGTCGATGTTGGCCTTGTAGGCCTCTTCCGTGCCGCCCTTGAAGACCGCGGAGCCGGCGACGAGGGCGTTGGCGCCGGCTTCGGTGATTTGCCCCACGGTGTCCGGCGAGACGCCGCCGTCGACTTCGATGTCGATCGGGCGGTCGCCGATCATTTGCTTGATGCGGCGGATTTTTTCCAGCACCGCCGGGATGAAGGCCTGGCCGCCGAAGCCCGGATTGACGCTCATGACGAGGATCAGGTCGAGGCGGTCGAGGACGTATTCGATGGCGCTTTCCGGGGTCGAGGGATTGAGCGACACGCCCGCCTTCTTGCCGAGGTTCTTGATCACCTGCAGCGAGCGGTCGAGATGGGGGCCGGCCTCTGCATGCACCGTGATGATGTCGGAGCCGGCGTCGGCGAAGGCCTCCAGATAGGGGTCGGCCGGGGCGATCATCAGGTGGACGTCCATGACCTTGTCGGTGTGGGGCCGGAGCGCCTTCACCACGGCCGGGCCGATGGTGATGTTCGGGACGTAGTGACCGTCCATGACGTCGACATGGACCCAGTCGCAGCCGGCGCGGTCGATGGCGCAGACTTCCTCGCCGAGCTTTGCGAAGTCGGCGGACAGGATGGACGGGGCGATCACGATCGGGCGGCTCGATCCTTGGGTCATGGCGGTGTTTCCTCTGTCGGCGACGTGTCTATCGCGGTTTGCGGTTGTTCAAAAAGCAGGGCGAGGGGGCGGCGATCATCGCATCAATCCTCGGCGATCTCGCGGTCCGGGTCCCAGCCGCCGGCTCTCGCGGTGGCGACGGCGCCGGACTGGATGCGCTCGAAGCGCTCGCGCAACTCCGGCGGCAGGGCGGCGACGCGAAAGCCGTAGCGGCCCCATTCGGCGTTGACCTTTTCCCACAACGTCTCGATGCCGGCCGCGTTCCAGCCGGCGCAGGTCTCGGTCTCCGGGATGATGCCGAAGACCCAGGCATCGCGGATGATCTTGGCGGTGTCGGTCATGCCGCCATTGATGTCCTTGTCGATGCCGACATAGCGTTTTTGGTCACTCACCGGCGGTCTCCGCGTTTCTCATCTGGTCAAACTGGCGAACAGCGTCGGCAGCTTTTCCGGCAACCGCTCGACATTGTCGATGATCGTGTAGTTGTTGATGCCGAAAATGCGCTGCACGTAGTCATCGGCCTCGGCGTCGAGCGTCAGGCAGTAGGAGAGGACGCCCCTGGTGTAGAGCTCCTCCACGGCCTTGCGCGTATCGTGGCGCAGGTGCTGCGGATCGCGCTCGTCGATGTCGGCCGGTTCGCCGTCGGTGACCAGCAGGAGCAGTTTGTGGCGTTCCGGGCGGCGCGTCAAATGGTGGGCGGCATGGCGCATGGCGGCGCCCATGCGGGTGGAAAGCCCGCCGCGCATGCCGGCGAGCCGCGCCTTGGCGTCGTCGTCGAAGCGCTCGGTGAAATCCTTGAAGCGGAAATACTGCACGTCGTGGCGGCTGTCGGAGGCAAAACCGTGGACGGCGAAGGCATCGCCGATGCCGGCAATGGCGGTGGCGACCAGCGCCGTCGCCTCGCGGGTGAGGTCGAGCACGGTCTTGCCATCCACCTCGTCGACAACGTCGTTGGTGGATTCGGAGAGGTCCAGGAGGACGAGGACGGCCAGGTCGCGCGTCTTCAGCACGTTGCGCATGGTGATGCGCGGGTCCGGCTGGTCGCCCATGCGGATGGCGATCATGGCATCGACCGCGGCGTTGATGTCGATCTCGTCGCCGTCCTCCATGTTGCGGATCCGCTGGACGCCCTGGGGCTGCAACAGGTCGATGATCTGGCGGATGCGCTGGGTGACGGGGCGGTGCTCGACGAGGATGCGGTCGATGTCCCCGACCTCGCCCTTCGGCTGGCGGCGCTCGTAGACCGTCGCCCAGTCGGGCCGGAAGAGCTGAACCTGATAGTCCCACTCATGGTAGTGGTAGGGCTCGGAGATCGGCTCGGTGCCTTCCAACTCGTTGATGGTCATCTCCTCCTGGTCGAGCCAGAACGGGGTGGTGAGGCGCCAGATTTCTTCCGCGTCGTCGCTGGCGAATTCGTTGTTGACCTCGTTGACCATCTCCATCAGGCCGACGACCCGGCGCTTCTGGGCCCGGCTGCCGGCGATGCGCTCCACGTCGTTCTCCCAGGCGGTCTCGTCGAAGGCCCAGACATAGCGGTTGTCGTCGCGGTAGGGGATGCGGATCGATTCCAGGATGCGAAGGCTTGGAACGTCGCGCCGGCCGGCAAACAGGTTGAAAACGTCGAGGCCGAGATGCCATGAAAACTGGGCGTCGTCGCAGCGCTCTTCGATCTCGGCGTGGAATTTGGCTGCGAGCGCAGCGAGATCTGCATCGCCCGTCGTCACGGTCTCGTCGATCAGCATCAGGGCGAGGCGTTCCAGGGCGACGACCGTGGGATGTTCCACCTTGTCGTCGCGCTCCAGCGACAGCAGCCCGCGCCACAGCGGCTTCAGTCCGGGGAAGTCGCGGATCGCGAGGTATTCGACGCGCGCGTCCTCGATGAGGCCGATGAAGAACATTTGGGCCGGCGTCAGTTGCTCGGCGGAGATGCGTTCGCGCGTGTAGTGGACGTGGGAGGCGAGGTGCGCGGCCATTGCGCGGAAGAGGTCGAGGCCGGAGGTTTTTCCCACCGGGTCGACGGCGTCCGGCAGGTGGAGGATGAAGTCCTCGATATAGGGCCGGAACCCGGCATGGTCGGCGGCGGTGGGGCGGAGGAAGAAGTCGCGGCCCCAGAGGGCGCGCAGATAATAGTTGAGCTTCCTCTGGACGTTGATGAAGAGCGTTCCGCGGCGCTCCTTGCGCAGCACCGCCTGGCTGTCCGGGGCGGAGAGGCTGAAATAAGCGGTCAGCGAATTGAGGTCGCGGCGGTGCGCCTCGGCGCCGAAATTGGCCCAGCGCCGGAGGCCGGAGAGCGTCAGCTTGTCGAGGAGCTCGTCGATGATGCCGAGCATGGGTCGAAGGCCGCGCGGGGCCTTGGCCGAGATCTGGTGGATGAGGGCGAGGTAGCCGCGCAGGAGCTCCGGGTCGCCGAGCCGGCGGGCGGCGACGGGGAGGCTCTCGATCAAAAGCGTGATGACCTCGCCGGAGGTCATGGAGGAGAGCTTCATCGCCGCGACGACGCAGTCCTCGATGACGTCGTCGCCGCATTCCTTGGCGACCGTCGGCATTTCGCGCAGGAACGCTTCCACGACATTGATGCCGCGGCCGAGGTCGGCGAGGGCGCGGGCGCCGTCGAGCCAGGTCTTCAAGCCCGCCGGCGACATGTGGCGCGCCGCATCCGGGAACACCGCCGTCAGGATGTCGGCGATTTCCGGCGCCCTTTTCGACAGGGTCTCGCGGTACTCCTCAAGGTCGACGGTCATGGTTTTGCCCGTGCCGGCATCGCCTTACCTCACGCGAAGAAGTAGGTGGCGACGGCGGCCTCCAGGGTCTCCTGCATGTCGGGATCGTCCGTCAGCGGGGTGACCAGCGTCATCTCGCAGGCGAGCACCGGATCGACGCCCTCGGCGATGATCTGGCCGGCATAGACGAGGAGGCGGGTGGAGATGCCCTCGTCGAGGCCGTGGCCCTTGAGGTTGCGGGCGCGGTGGGCGATCTGCACCAGCTTTCCGGCGATCTCCCTGTCGACGCCGGTCTCCGCGGCGACGATCTCGGTCTCAAGCTCGGCCTCCGGATAGTCGAAGGCGAGCGCGCCGAAGCGCTGCTTGGTCGAGGGCTTCAGGTCCTTCATCAGGCTCTGGTAGCCGGGGTTGTAGGAGATGACGAGCTGGAAGTCCTCGTGCGCCTGAAGCAGCTCTTGCTTCTTGTCGAGGGGCAGGCAGCGGCGGTGGTCGGTCAGCGGGTGGATCACCACTGTGGTGTCCTGGCGCGCCTCGACGACCTCGTCGAGGTAGCAGATGGCGCCGATGCGGGCGGCGGTCGTCAGCGGGCCGTCCTGCCACCTGGTCCCGTCCTTGTCGAGGAGGAAGCGGCCGACGAGGTCGGACGCCGTCATGTCCTCGTTGCAGGCGACCGTGATCAGCGGCCGGCCGAGCTTGAACGCCATATACTCCACGAAGCGGGACTTGCCGCAGCCGGTCGGGCCCTTCAGCATCACCGGCATGCGCCGGGCATAGGCGGCCTCGAACAGGTCGACCTCGTTGCCGACGGGCCGGTAGTAGGGCTCGGCTTTCAGGCGGAACTGGTCGATGGACATCTCGGTCATGGGTCTGGTCGCTGGTCGGTTGGGTCTTGGGTGTTTGTTCAGTCGTGGCCGTCATTGCGAGGGTCCGAAGGACGGCGAGCGGCGCGTGACGCGAGCCCGAGGAGCCGACGAAGCAATCCAGTTCGGCGCTTGCGGCCCTGGATTGCTTCGCTTCGCTCGCAATGACGAAAGTGCATCCGCGAAGCGTGCCGGATCAGACCGGGGTGCCGCGGCGGACGACCATCTCGGCGCCCTTGGTCTGCTGGTAGTTGTCGTAGCCGATGAGGCGGATGTGGTTGTCCGGGTGCGCCTTGTGGCAGGCATCGACCTCGGCGAGGATGCGGTCGACGTCGGTCTCGCCGAACATCGGCAGCTTCCACATGTACCAGTAGTGGTCGAAGGCGTTCTCCGGCTCGACATGCTCGATGGCCGGGTTCCAGCCCTTGGAGACGATATAGGCGACCTGCTTGCGGATGCGCTCGTCATCCATCTCCGGCAGGTAGGAAAAGGTCTCGAACTTGCGGCTGGTAACGTCGGCAAGGCTCGACTTGTAGTCCTGCATCTCGGTCATTGCTTCATTCCTCATACATTCGGGCAGCGCGGGAAGCGACTGGCCCGTTTGATGTCAGTGCGTTGGAAACCCTGGCTGTCCGGGTTGGCGTTCGCCGCGTCATCTCCGGCGGTCCCGCCCACTCCGCGTCACCACCGGGCTTGACCCGGTGGTCCATGCGGCGCCGGCGGAGTGTTCCGACAGGCCTGATGGATTGCCGGGTCAAGCCCGGCAATGACGCGGATATGGAAGTCGGGGCGGCCATCGAACGCTTCATTCCCGGGCTGCGGTTCCTAGCGGTGGGCGACGTCGAGCTTGTCGACGGTGTCGAACTCGAACTTGATCTCTTTCCAGGTCTCCATCGCCATCTTCAGCTCGGGGCTGGATTCGGCGGCGGCGGTCAGGATTTCCTTGCCTTCCTTCTCCAGCACGCGGCCCTGGTTGCGGGCTTCCACGCAGGCTTCCAGCGCGACGCGGTTGGCCGCGGCACCGGCCGCATTGCCCCAGGGGTGGCCGAGGGTGCCACCGCCGAACTGCAGGACAGCGTCGTCGCCGAAGATCGAGACCAGCGCCGGCATGTGCCAGACATGGATGCCGCCGGAGGCGACGGCGAAGGCGCCGGGCATGGCGCCCCAGTCCTGGTCGAAGAAGATGCCGCGCGAGCGGTCTTCCTTGACGTACTTGTCGCGCAACAGGTCGATCCAGCCGAGGGTCGAGGCCCGGTCGCCTTCCAGCTTGCCGACCACGGTGCCGGTGTGCAGGTGGTCGCCGCCGGACAGGCGCAGCGCCTTGGCGAGAACGCGGAAGTGGATGCCGTGGCGCGGGTTGCGGTCGATGACGGCGTGCATGGCGCGGTGGATGTGCAACAGCAGGCCGTTGTCGCGGCACCACTGGGCCAGACCGGTATTGGCGCAGAAGCCGCCGGTCAGGTAGTCGTGCATGATGATCGGCGCGCCGAGTTCCTTGGCGTATTCGGCCCGCTTGAACATCTCGTCCGGGGTCGGCGCGGTGACGTTCAGGTAGTGGCCCTTGCGCTCGCCGGTCTCGGCCTCGGCCTTCTCGATCGCCTCCATGACGAAGTCGAAGCGCTGCTTCCAGCGCATGAAGGGCTGGGAGTTGACGTTCTCGTCGTCCTTGGTGAAGTCGAGGCCGCCGCGCAGGCACTCATAGACGGCGCGGCCGTAGTTCTTGGCCGAGAGGCCGAGCTTCGGCTTGATGGTGCAGCCGAGGAGGGCGCGGCCGTACTTGTTCATGATGTCGCGCTCGACCTGGATGCCGTGCGGGGGGCCGTTGCAGGTCATCACATAGGCGATCGGGAAGCGCACATCTTCCAGGCGCAGGGCGCGCACCGCCTTGAAGCCGAAGACGTTGCCGACCAGCGAGGTGAACACGTTCACCACCGATCCCTCTTCGAACAGGTCGATGGGATAGGCGATGAAGGCGTAGAAGGCCTCGTCGTCGCCGGGCACGTCCTCGATCGCGTAGGCGCGGCCCTTGTAGTACTCCAGGTCGGTCAGGAGGTCGGTCCAGACGGTGGTCCAGGTGCCGGTCGAGGATTCGGCCGCCACGGCCGCAGCCGCCTCTTCGCGCGGGACGCCGGCCTGCGGGGTGACCTTGAAACAGGCCAGCAGGTCCGTGTCCTTCGGGGTGTAGTCGGGCATCCAGTAGGTTTCCCGATACTCTTTCACGCCGGCGACGTAGCCGCCACTCTTGGCTTCACCAGCCATAGCCTTCTCCTCTTCGCGGATGGCGTCGAACGGTCGTGTCCGACGTCGTTGTTACTCGGCCGCCTTGGCGGCGTTACTCGGCTGCCTGCGCGACGCCGACCTGCGGGTCGAGCGCGCCGGAAGCGTAACGGGCGGCCATCTCCTTGATCGGGATGACCTTGATCTTCGATGCCTGGCCGTCGGCGCCGAATTCCTGGTAGCGCTGCTTGCAGAGCGCGCGCATGGCGTCCAGGGCGGGCTTCAGGTACTTGCGGGGGTCGAACTCGGCCGGCGACTGGGTCAGCACGCGGCGGACCTGGCCGCTCATGGCGAGGCGGCAGTCGGTGTCGATGTTGATCTTGCGCACGCCGTGCTTGATGCCGAGCTGGCATTCGTGCACCGGCACGCCCCAGGTCTGCGGCATGTCCCCGCCGAACTCGTTGATGATGTCCTGCAGCTCCTGCGGCACCGCGGAGGAGCCGTGCATGACGAGGTGCGTGTTCGGCAGCTTCTCGTTGATCTCCTTGATCACGTGCATGGCGAGGATGTCGCCGTCCGGCGCACGCGTGAACTTGTAGGCGCCGTGCGAGGTGCCCATGGCGATGGCCAGCGCGTCGACCTTGGTCTTTTTCACGAAGTCGACGGCCTGGTCGGGATCGGTGAGGAGCTGGCTGTGGTCGAGCTTGCCCTCAAAGCCGTGGCCGTCCTCCTTCTCGCCCTCGCCGGTCTCCAGCGAGCCGAGGACGCCGAGCTCACCCTCGGTCGAGGCGCCGACCCAGTGCGCCATGTCGGTGACGCGCTTGGTGATGTCGACATTGTACTCGTAGCTGGCCGGGGTCTTGCCGTCGCCTTCCAGCGAGCCGTCCATCATCACGGAGGTGAAGCCGTGCTGGATGGCGGTCAGGCAGGTCGCCTCGTTGTTGCCGTGGTCCTGGTGGACGCAGATCGGGATCTCCGGAAAGATCAGCTCGGCCGCCTCGATCATCTTGGCGAGCATGATGTCGTTGGCGTAGTTGCGGGCGCCGCGGCTGGCCTGCAGGATCACCGGAGCGTCGACCTCGCGGGCCGCCTCCATGATGGCGATGACCTGCTCCATGTTGTTGACGTTGAACGCCGGCATGCCGTAGCCGTTTTCGGCGGCGTGATCGAGAAGCTGGCGAAGGGTAATTCGGGCCATGTCTTTGATCTCCTGACGGTCTCTAGGGCGGATGTCCGCCGGGTCTCGATTCAGCCGACGAGGCGGCGGGCTTCTGCGGCAACGGCCTCGGCGGTGATGCCGAAATGCTCGTAGAGCTCGTTGGCCGGCGCCGAGGCACCGAAGCTCTTCATGCCGACGAAGGCGCCCTTGCGGCCGATGAAGCGGTCCCAGCCGTCGCGGACGGCAGCTTCCACGGCGACACACGGGACATCGCCGAGGACCTCGTCCTGGTAGGCGGCGTCCTGGGCCTCGAACAGTTCGAACGAGGGCATGGAGACGACGGCGGCGTGGATGCCTTCTGCGGCGAGCAGTTCGGCGGCCGCAAGCGCAATGGCGACTTCCGAACCGGTGCCGATCAGGGTGACGTCGCGCTTCTCGCCGTCCTTCAGGACATAGCCGCCGCGGGCGGTCAGGTTCTCCGTCGTCGGGTCGGAGCGCAGGGTCGCAAGGCCCTGGCGCGAGAGGCACAGCACCGTCGGCGTTCCCTCGGCATGCAGTGCCGCTTGCCAGGCTTCGGCAGCCTCCACCGCGTCGGCGGGGCGGATGACGTTGAGGTTCGGGATCGCCCGAAGCGCCGCCAGGTGCTCCACCGGCTGGTGGGTAGGGCCGTCCTCGCCGAGGCCGATGGAGTCGTGGGTCATGACGTAGATGACGCGCACGCCCATCAGGGCGGAGAGGCGGATCGACGGCCGGCAGTAGTCGGTGAAGATCAGGAAGGTGCCGCCATAGGGCACGAACCCGCCATGCAGCGCGATGCCGTTCATGGCAGCCGCCATGCCGTGCTCGCGGACGCCGAAATGGATGTAGGAGCCGGCAAAGTCGTCGGCGGTGATCTCCGGCTGGCCCTTGGCGCGGGTGCCGTTGGAGCCAGTGAGGTCGGCCGAGCCGCCGATCAGGGCGGGCATTGCCGGCAGCACCGCCTCGATCGTCTTCTGGGACGACTGGCGGGTGGCGAGCTTCGGCTTTTCCTCGGCAAAGCTCTCGATGAGGTCGGCGAGCGCCTTGTCGGCGGCCTCCGGCACCTTGCCGGCGATTGCCGCTTCAAAGGTGGTGCGCACGTCCTCCGGCTTGGCGTTGAGGCGCGCGGACCAGGCAGTGCGCTCGGCGCCGCCGCGGCCGCCGGCATGGAGCCAGGCATCGGCGATGTCGCCCGGGATCTCGAACGGTGCGGCTGTCCAGCCGAGGGTCTTGCGGGCAGCCGCGATCTCCTCGTCGCCGAGGGGTGCGCCATGGGTGGCGGCGGTGCCCTGCTTGTTCGGGGCGCCGAAGCCGATGATGGTCTTGCAGGCGATCAGGGACGGCTTGTCGCTCGCATTTGCCGCCTCGATGGCGGCGGCGACCGCCTCCGGATCGTGGCCGTCGACGCGGGCAACGTCCCAGCCGTGGGCCTTGAAGCGCTCGAGCTGGTCGGTGGAGGTGGAGAGCCCCGTCGAGCCATCGATGGTGATGGTGTTGTCGTCCCACAGCACGATCAGCTTATTGAGCTTCAAATGGCCGGCGAGGTCGATCGCCTCGTGGCTGATGCCCTCCATCAGGCAGCCGTCGCCGGCGATGACATAGGTCTTGTGGTCGACAATGTCGTCGCCATAGCGGGCCGCCATCATGCGCTCGGCGATGGCCATGCCGACGGCGGTGGCGATGCCCTGGCCGAGCGGGCCGGTGGTGGTCTCGATGCCGGCGCCGTGGCCGAATTCCGGATGGCCGGCGGTGCGGGAGCCGAACTGGCGGAAGTTCTTCAGCTCCTCCATCGTGAAGTCGGCGTAGCCGGTCAGGTGCAGGAGCGAATAGAGCAGCATGGAGCCGTGGCCGGCCGACAGCACGAAGCGGTCGCGGTCGGGCCAGTGCGGCTCGGCCGGATCGAACTTCAGGAACCGGTTGAACAGCACGGTGGCGACATCCGCCATGCCCATCGGCATGCCGGGATGGCCGGAATTGGCGGCCTGGACGGCGTCCATGGAAAGGGCGCGCAGGGCGTTGGCCATGTCGCGTTCGGTGATCTCCACCGCGGTCGCCGCGGCGGCGTCGACCGGGGCCCTGGCGATGGTGTCGGATTGCTTGAGGATCATGGAAAAGGCCTCCCGTTACATCGCCCGCCGGCGGCGATCGACCAGTTGCAGGATCAGCGGCGTCAGGATCACCTGCATGGCAATGTCGAGCTTGTTGCCCGGAATGACGATGGAGTTGGCGCGCGACATCCAGCTGCCGTGGATCATCGACAGGAGATAGGGGAAGTCGATGCCGCGCGGGTCGCGGAAGCGGATGACGACGATCGACTCGTCGGCCGTCGGGATCCACCGGGCAATGAAGGGGTTCGAGGTATCGACCGTCGGCACCCGCTGGAAATTGATGTCGGTCTGGGTGAACTGCGGGCAGATGTAATGCACGTAGTCATGCATGCGCCTGAGGATCGTGTCAGTGACAGCCTCGGTGGTGTAGCCGCGGGTGGCGCGGTCGCGGTGGATCTTCTGGATCCACTCCAGATTGATCACCGGCACGACGCCGATCTTGAGGTCCGCGTGCTGGGCGATGTTGACTGCATCGGTGACGACCGCGCCGTGCAGGCCCTCATAGAAGAGGAGGTCGGTGTTCTCCTCGAACGGCCGCCAGTCGGTGAAGGTGCCCGGCGCGTGGCCGAACTTCTCCGCCTCCTTGTCGTCGTGGACGTAGTGGCGCGTGTTGCCGGAGCCGGTCTCGGCGTATTCCTTGAACACCGCCTCCAGCTTGTCGAGGATGTTCGCCTCCGGGCCGAAATGGCTGAAGGTGTTGTTTCCCTTGGCCTCTTCCTCGGCCATGACGCGCTTCATCTCGGCGCGGTCATAGGCGTGGAAGGCGTCGCCCTCGATGAAGGCGGCATGGATCTTCTCGCGATAGAAGATCTGCTGGAACGTGGCCTTCACCGACGTGGTGCCGGCGCCGGAGGATCCGGTGATGGAAATGATCGGGTGTTTGGTGGACATTCTTGTAGGCTCCCCCCGGCAGGCTACATGCGGAACAGGCCGCGCTTGCCGAAGAGCGGCGCGCGATCGACGAAACTGTGCGGTTCGGTGTGGTAGCGGATGACGCGGTCGGTCTTCGGCTTGGCGCCGAAGATCAGCGGCACGCGCTCGTGCAATTCGCTCGGCTGGATCTCCATGATGCGGCCGGTGCCGTCGGTGGCGCCGCCGCCCGCCTGCTCGATGATGAAGGCGACCGGGTTGGCCTCGTAGACCAGCCGCAGGCGGCCGCGCTGGTAGCCCTTCCGGGAGTCGCGCGGATAGAGGAAGATGCCGCCGCGGGCGAGGATGCGGTAGACCTCGGCAACCAGCGAGGCGATCCAGCGCATGTTGAAATTGGTCGCGCGCGGGCCTTCCTCGCCGGCGATGCAGTCGTCGATATAAGCGCGCACGGGCTCGTCCCAGAACCGGTAGTTCGACGCGTTGATGGCGTATTCCGGCTTGTTGAGCGGGATCTCGACCTTCTCGCGGACCAAGAGAAAGCGGCGGTTGGCGCGGTCGAGGGTGTAGATCTCGGTGCCTTCGCCGACGGTCAGCACCAGCGTCGTCTGCGGGCCGTAGACGATGATGCCGGCGGCAAGCTGTGCCGTGCCCGGCTGCAGGAGGTCGCTGAGCGGGCCGCGGTCGGAGCCCGGCTGCACCGGCAGGATCGAAAAGATGGTGCCGACGGAGACGTTGGTGTCGATATTCGACGAGCCGTCGAGCGGATCGATGGCGACGACCAGCGTGCCGGTGTCCGGGTTGATGGCGACCGGTTCCTCGGCCTCTTCGGAACCCATATAGGCGACCGGCGTCTTCTTCAGGCCGTCCACGATCATCTCGTGGGCGCGGACGTCGAGTTCCTTCTGGGTGTCGCCGTCGGCGTTCTCGCCGAGCGATGCCCCGAGGGTGCCGGCGAGCGGCCCGGCGGCGATGAGTTCGGCGACGGCGATGCCGTTGCCGGCGATCGAAACAATGGTCTGGGCGATCCCCCGGCACGTCTCGTCCGCGCCCGCCCAGGTCTCAAGGTGTTCCTCAAGACCGACGAAGGTGGTCATTTTCGTTCCTCCCGTTTCCCGCTCGCAGGCGGTGTAGTGCTGAGTGACGTACACCTAGGCCGGGCGGGCAACGTTTCCTACGGTCATGGTCCAGCGACATCTTCCCGCAGTCGGCGTTGTTGTTGTCCGTTCCGGGCCCCCCGTATCCAATGGACCCGTCGTTTCCGCCGATGGACGGACGATCACCAAAGCGGCTCGAAAAGTAAATTTAAAAAAAATTGCCTTTGCCAAAAAAAATTTTAAAGTGACGCCATGCGCAACACGACTTTCAAGCAGTTCCGCGGACTTGAGGCTCTTGCCCGGATCGGCACCGTCTCGGGTGCGGCAAAAGAGCTGAACCTGACACCGCCGGCGGTGACCACCCAGGTGCGCCAACTGGAGGAGGCGGCCGGGCTGCCGCTGATCGAACGGGTCGGCGACCGGTTCCAGCCGACCGAGGCGGGACGGCAGGTTCTTGCGGCCGGCGCGCGGATCGAATCGGCGCTCTCCGATTGCGACGACGTGCTTCGATCCCTGAAGGGCTTGACCGGCGGCAAGGCCTCGCTGGCGGTGGTCAGCACGGCGAAATATTTCGCCCCGCATGCGCTCGGCGCCTTCGGCAAGGTGCACCCGACGATCGAATTGAAGCTCCTCGTCTCCAACCGCGACGACCTCTTCACGGTGCTACGAAATGACGCGGTGGACATCGCCGTGATGGGTCGGCCGCCGGAGGACATCGAGGTGGAACGCTGGGTGATCGGCGATCATCCACACATCATCATCGCTGCCCCGGACCATCCGCTGGTCGGGCGCCGCTCGATCGCCATCTCCGAACTCGCCCGGGAGACCTTCCTCGTCCGCGAGCCCGGCTCCGGCACCCGCACGCTGATGGAGCGGCGGCTCGCCGAGGCCGACGTCAGCCCGAAGATCGGCATCGAGATCGGCTCCAACGAGACCATCAAGCAGGCGGTGATGGCCGGGCTCGGCATCTCCTTCATCTCCGCCCACACGGTCGCGGCCGAACTCGCCGACGGGCGGCTTGTCGAGCTGAAGGTCAACGGCCTGCCCCTGATGCGCCAGTGGTTCGTCGTCAAGCGTGCCGACAAGAGGCTGTTGCCCGCGGCCGAGGCGCTACGGGCGTTTCTGGCCTCGGAGGGGCAGCGGTTTCTGCCGAAATGGCGGGTGGATTGAGCCCCCCATGGCTGTGATTGGGCGGTATCTGGAGTGCCGCGCTCGCGTTGCTCACTTGCAATGACGGCGGCGATTGTTGCGCCCTTTGCCCCAAACTCTCCCCGTCACCCCGGGCGAAGCGAAGCGGAGACCCGGGGCCCATTGCCCCTTTCCGCACAGTAGCCCGTATCGGTGTCGACACGACCTGTCCCGGAGCCGATATCCTTTCCCACCAACCGACGGCATACCGCGTTGAGATGGGCAATGGGCCCCGGATCAAGTCCGGGGTGACGGCAGTTGTTTTTGGCGGGCGGGAGCGTGCGTTTTTCAAAGACGCCGGACCGTCGACCCCTCACGACGCCATGAACGGCCCGCCGAAGCTTTCGGTGACGAAGCGGCGCACGACGCTGTCGTGGGGGAGTGGGGCGTCGCCGATGCCGGCCTTGTCCTTCAGGTGGGCGAGGAACGCCCGCGGTTCGGGCAGCGATTGCCAGACCGCCGGCAGGAACAGGCCGCGGTGGGGGCCGGCTTCGAGGATGAGGCCGTCGACGCCCGGGCGCAGTTTGGTGAGGAGGTCCGCCTCGTCGGCGAAGCTGATCGGCCGCGGCCAGGAGAGGATCGAGATGTCGATGGTGAGCCGCGGCAGTTCCGATGCCGTCAGCGGCGCGAAGCGGCGGTCGGCGAAGCCCGCCTTGTAGGCGCTTTCGATAACGTCCGCATAGAGCGGGCGGCTCGGCACGATGTTGCCGATGCAGCCGCGCAAGGCGCCGTCCAGATGCAGGGTGACGAAGGTCGCCCGCGGTGCGCGCAGCGGCGGCGACAGGTCCGCGGGCAGGCGGGCTTCGGGCATTTGCCGTGTCTCGACGGCCTCGGCAAGGGCGTTGCCGGCAGCCCGGATCAGCGTATCGCGGTCGGCCTTCGACAGTTCGGCGGTCGCCGCGTCCTCCATGGCAAAGGCCGCATAGCCGACGACGCGGTTGCGGTCGCCGGCGGTGTCGCCGGAATTGCGCACGTCAAGCGCAGTGACGCGCAGATCCCGCCGGCGGGCCTCGATGAGGGCGGCGGAGATGCCGCGGCAGCCGCAGGCCTCGCCGCCGTCAAGGTCGATGCCGGCAAGGGTCTCGATCTTTGCCACCGTGGCGCCGTCGAGCCGTTTCGCCGTGTCGTAGTCGTGGAAGTGGCTGAGGTCGGAGGAGACGACGATCAGCGTCTCGGCGCCGCCCCAGACATAGGAGAGGGCGTCGGCGAGGCGCTCCGGCCGGATGTCGCCGGCAAGCAGCGGCACCAGGGAAAAGTCGCCGAGGGTTTCCTGCAGGAAGGGAAGCTGGACCTCCAGGCTGTGCTCGCCGCGAAAGGCGCTGTCGTTGATCGACAGCTCCGGCATGCGGGCGAGCGCGGAGACCGCTTCCAGGTCGACAGGGACGTCGCCGAGCGGGGTGTGCCAGCGCTCCGCGCTCGTCGTGGCGATGCCGTGGACCGGATAGCGGTGGGCCGGGCCGACGAGGACGACGCGGCGGATGGCGTCGGCGCGGCGCTCCAAAAGGCGATAGGCGGAGGCGGCGACGGCGCCGGAATAGACATAGCCGGCATGGGGCACCACGAGCACCTTGGGCGTGCCGATATCGGCGGTGCGGGCATCGGCAAAACAATCGTCGAGCATGGCGTCAAGCGTTTTGGCGTCGCCGGGATAGAACATGCCGGCAACCTGGGGCGGATGAACGTTTCGCATGGTCGAACCGTCGGTCATGACGTTTGCGGATGCACAATGCGGCATCCCCAGATTGCAATATAAGTGCAAACGGTCCGTCAGGGGAGCCATAATATTTCACGGGGCGAAAGCGCGCAGGCGCCGGGAAGCGGATGCCGGCAATACCTATATGGGATAGGAACATATGTCCGCAGACGACCCCTCAACGGTAGCAGCCATGGCAACGATACGGCTTGACGACACACCCGGCGCAAAGCGCCTTTCGGACAGCGCGCGGGCGGCGCTCGGCGATCCCGATTCGATCGTGCCGACCGAGTTCTGGCGGATGCTCGACGACGGGCGAGTGCAATGCGAGATGTGCCCGCGCTACTGCAAGCTGAAGGAGGGTGCTCGGGGGCTCTGCTTCGTTCGGGCGCGGCTCGACGACCAGATCGTCTTGACGACCTACGGGCGCTCGTCGGGCTTCTGCGTCGATCCGGTGGAGAAAAAGCCGCTCAACCATTTCCTGCCGGGCTCGGCGATCCTGTCGCTCGGCACCGCCGGCTGCAGCCTTGCCTGCAATTTCTGCCAGAACCACGACATTTCGCGCAGCCGCGAGATGGACATCCTGCAGGACAAGGCCTCGCCGGAGATGGTGGCGCGTGCCGCCGCCGATCTCGGCTGCCGGTCGGTCGCCTTCACCTACAACGACCCGACCATCTTCCATGAATATGCCGCCGACATTGCGGACGCCTGCCACGAGCGCGGCATCCGGACCGTGGCGGTCACTGCCGGCTATCTCACCGACTGGTCGCGGCCGGCCTTCTTTGCCGGCATCGATGCGGCCAATGTCGATCTCAAGGGGTTCACCGAGGAGTTCTACAAGAGCGTGACGAAGGCGGCGCTCGGGCCGGTGCTCGACACGCTCGTCTACCTGAAGACAGAGACCGATGTCTGGGTCGAGGTCACCACTCTGCTGATCCCCGGCCTCAACGACACGGACCGGGAGATCGAGGAGATGACGACCTGGTTCGTGGAACACCTTGGGCCCGACACGCCGCTGCATTTTTCCGCCTTCCGGCCCGACTACCGGATGCGCGACCGGCCGCCGACCCGGCACGACCGGCTGATCCGCGCCCATGGCATCGCCAAGCGGAACGGCATCCGCCACGTCTATCTCGGCAATGTGCTGGACGGCGCACGGCAGTCGACGTACTGCCACGGTTGCGGCGAGGAGGTCATCGGGCGGACCGGCTACACCATCGGCCGCTGGCATCTCGACGATGCCGGCCATTGCCTTTCCTGCGGCACGAAGCTTTCGGGCATCTTCGACGGTCCGGTCGGCCATTGGGGCGCGCGACGGCGGCACGTCGATCTTTCGGCCTACGCGGAGTAGTCAGGCCCTTTTGGCAAATGCCAGCGCCGTTGCCGCGCCGAGCAGCATGGAGCCGGTGGTGCGGTTGATGGCTCGCGCGCGCCGCGGCGTGATGTCGAAGCGCCGGACCGTGGCGCCGACCGCCGCGTAGCCGCAGGCGGCCGTGAATTCCGTTGCCAGATAGACCAGTCCCAGAATCAGGAACTGCGCGGCAAAGGACCCGTTCGCGGGATCGACGAATTGCGGGATGAAGGCGGTGAAGAGGAGCGCCGCCTTCGGGTTCATGATGGCGACAAGGAACTCGCGCCGGGCAAGGCCGAGCGCCGTTGCTTGTCCGGCATCGGCCTCGATGTGGAGCTCACGCGAGCGGAACGTCCTGATGCCCAGATAGACGAGATAGGCAACGCCCGCCCATTTGATGACCGTGAAGGCGGTCTCCGAGGCGGCCAACACGGCGCCGAGACCGATAGCGACCGCAATAATCATCAACAGAAAGGCGGCGAGCCGGCCGGCAAGGCTCATGGCCGTCACCGCAAAGCCGGCCCTTATGCCGTGGGTGAGGGAAAGCAGGTTGTTGGCGCCGGGCGAGGCGGCGACCAGCAGCGCGGCGGGCACGAAGAACGCCAGTTGCTCGGCAGTGACCATGGGATGCGGGTCCTCCGTCGTCGGGATCGGACCCGGCGCCCAGGACCGGCGATCGTCCGGTCAGTAGGCGCGGGCGATGCAGAACGAGATGACGTCGAGCAGGGCCGACTTGTGCTCGTTGTCGGCGAGGGGGGCCAGCGCGTCGCGGGCGACGGCGCCGTAGTGCCGTGCGCGCTCCACGGTGTCCTCGATGGCGTTGTGCTTGCGCAGCAGCGCGATCGCCTCCTGCAGTTCCGCGTCCTCGTTCTCGCCGCGCTCCATGCAGCGGGTCCAGAAGGCGCGGTCGGCATCGGAGCCGCGGCGATAGGACAGCACCACCGGCAGGGTGATCTTGCCCTCGCGGAAGTCGTCGCCGACATTCTTGCCGAGCGCGCTGGCGCTGCCGCCATAGTCGAGCGCGTCGTCGATGAGCTGGAAGGCAAGGCCGAGATTGATGCCGTAGGAGCGCAGCGCCGCCTGCTCGGCGCGGTCGGCGCCGGAAATCACCGGGCCGACCTCGGCGGCGGCGGAAAACAGCGCCGCGGTCTTTGCCTTGATGACGGCGAGGTACTCGTCCTCGGTGGTCTCCATGTTCTTGGCGGCGGAAAGCTGCAGCACCTCGCCCTCGGCGATGATGGAGGCGGCATCGGAGAGGATGCGCAGCGCCTCGAGCGAGCCGACGTCGACCATCATCCGGAACGCCTGGCCGAGCAGGAAGTCACCGACCAGCACGCTCGCCTGGTTGCCCCAGAGCATGCGCGCCGCCTTCTTGCCGCGGCGCATGTCGCTCTCGTCGACGACGTCGTCGTGCAGCAGCGTCGCCGTGTGCATGAATTCGACGCTGGTCGCCAGCTTGACGTGGCCGACGCCCTCGTAGCCGAACATCTGGGCCGAGGCGAGCGTCAGCATCGGGCGCAGGCGCTTGCCGCCGGAGGCGATCAGGTGGTTGGCGATCTCCGGGATCATCTCCACATGGGAGGCGGCCTTGGACAGGATCAGCTCGTTGACCCGGCCCATATCCTCGGTGGTAAGCGCGAGCAGCGCCGAAAGATCCGGTTCGGCCGGTTTTTTGTCGTCAAAAGATAAAACGATGCCCACGCCTTGAAACTCCATCGGTCCCTGTTCGCAAGGGAGGATAGGAAGGGGAGAGGCGGTCGGCAAGTCAACACCTTTCGGTCGCGTTTTCGCCGCACGCGTTCTGATTGTTCGGCAAATGTTGCTTTGTCGCCTATGATGGCGCCGGCCGGGGACTGCACGGAACGAGCGAAAGGCGACGATGGAAGAGCTCCTGAAGACCAACGATCCGGTGACCCTCTCCTTTGCCACGTCGCTGCTGGAAGAGGCGGGAATCGGGCATCTGGTGGTCGACCAGCACATGAGCATCGTGGAAGGCTCGCTCGGCATCATCCCGCGGCGCCTGCTCGTGGAACGCGATGCGCTGACGCAGGCAAGGGCGCTTTGCGTCGATGCCGGCATCGGCCACGAGCTGACGCCGGAACAGAAGGGCTTGTGACGATTTGCGGCAAGACGGCGAGGCGGTGGCGATGAGCGCGGCTTCGGAGGCATCGGATCCGGTCCTGCCGGAAGGGGCGACGCGCGACGCGTTCCTCGGCGGGGCGGTCACCGCGCTGCAGCCGGGGCGCGGCCGGCACCGCTCCGGGCTCGATGCGGTGATGCTCGCGGCGACGCTCTCAGCCGACACGGACGGGACAGTGGTCGATCTCGGCGCCGGCAGCGGGGTCGCCGGCTTCTGCGTCGCCGCGCGGGCGCCGGCGGCACGGGTGGTGCTGGTCGATAATGATCCCGTTGCCTCGGATCTGGCGCGGCGGGCGCTGGCGCTCGCCGACAATATGGCATTTGCCGGCCGGGTCAGCGTGGTGGAGACGGACATCGTCGGGCCGGAAAAGGTGCGGGTGGCGGCGGGGCTCACCCGCGCGATGGCCGATACCGTCATCATGAACCCGCCGTTCCGCGAGGAGGGCCGGGTGCGCGCCTCGCCGAATGCGGCGCGGGCCGCCGCCCATGTGCTGTCCGATGAGGACCTCGATCGCTGGATGCGGACCGCGGTGACGCTGCTTGTGCCCGGCGGCGGGCTCTCGGTCGTCTGGCCGGCGGAGCGGCTGGCGGCGCTTCTCGGCGCGTTGTCGGGGCGCTTCGGCGGCATCGCCGTCCTGCCGCTTCACCCCTATGCCGACACGCCGGCGCTCAGGGTGCTCGTCACAGCCAGGAAGGGCAGCCGGGCGCCGTTCCGCCTGCTGCAGGGCAGGGTCCTGCACGAGGCGGACGGCGATTTCTGCGCCTGGGCGAAGGCGGTGCTGCGCGACGGCGCCGGCCTCGACATGGCGCGCGGCTGAGGCGTCCGGTCAGGCGGTCTTCGTGTTCTCCAACGCGTCCGCAATGGCGCGCTCATAGGCGACAAGCGGCGGCTTGACGCCATGGGCAAAGAGCACGCGCCTGAGCCCGTGGTCGGTCCCGGTGATGATCACCCGCACATGGCGCCGCTCGGCCTTTTCGGCCATGCCGCGGATGGTCTCCGCCGCCGTTGAGTCGAGGAACGGCACGGCGGCAAAGTCGACGATCAGCACCCGGTGGGTGTCGGCGATGCGGTCGAGCACCGAGCCGATCGAGGCCGCCGCACCGAAGAAGAAGGCGCCGGATATCCGGAACACGACGACCTCCGGGTCCGAGGGGGCCGCGCCGCCGCGGCCGCCGACCGGGTCGGCCTCGTCCTCGGCGACGAAGGGCGTATCGGTCTCGATGGCCGTTGTCTTCGACATGCGGTGGATGAAGAGCACCGAGCCGAGGGCAAAGCCGACGACGATGGCCTCCGTCAGGTCGCGGAAGATGGTCAACAGGAACGTCGTCAACAGCACCGCGGCGTCGCCGCGGGACGCGGTCATCAGCGTGCGGATCGCCTGCTTCTCGATCATGTTCCAGGCGACGATGGCCAGCACGCCGGCAAGGCTGGCGAGCGGAATGTAGCTGGCGAGCGGCGCGGCGACGAGGATGAAGGTCAGGAGGAAGCCGGAATGCAGCATGCCGGCGATCGGCGTTGCCGCGCCGGCGCGCACATTGGTGGCCGTTCGGGCGATGGTGCCGGTGACGCAGACGCCGCCGAAGATGCCGGATGCGACATTGGCGACGCCCTGCGCCACCAGTTCGCAGTTGGAGCGGTGGCGCCGGCCGGTCATGCCGTCGGCAACGACGGCCGAGAGTAAGGATTCGATGGAGCCGAGCAGCGTGAAGGCGAAGGCGCTCGGCAGGACGGCGATGACCTTGTCCATCGTCACCGCGGGCAGCGAGGGGATCGGCGGATGGCTCGGGATGCCGCCGAAGCGGCTGCCGATGGTGGCGACGTCGAGGTCGAGGAGGGCGGTGACGGCCGCCGCACCGGCAACGGCGAGCAGGAGGCCCGGCCAGTGCGGCCTGATGTGCTTCAGGACCGAGATGCCGACGATGGTGGCAAGGGCAAGGAAGACGGTTGCCGGATCGAGGGACGGCAGGCTCTCCCAGAGCACCGGCAGCTTGTCGAGCAGCGGGCCGGGTTCCGGACGGGCAAGCGTCAGGCCGAGGAGGTCCTTGATCTGGCTGGAAAAGATGATGACGGCGATGCCGGCGGTGAAGCCGACTGTGACCGGATAGGGCACGAACTTGATGTAGGTGCCGAGGCGCAGGAAGCCGATGGCGACGAGCATCAGGCCGGAGAGGATGGTGGCGATCAGCAAGCCGTCCATGCCGTGGGTCTGGACGGTGGTTGCGACGAGCACGATGAAGGCGCCGGCCGGACCGCCGATCTGGAACCGGCTGCCGCCGAGGAGCGAGACGAAGAAGCCGCCGACGATCGCCGTATAGAGCCCCTGCGCCGGGCTGGCGCCGGAGGCGATGGCGATCGCCATCGACAGCGGCAGGGCGACGATGGCGACGGTCAGCCCGGCGACGGCGTCGGCCTTCAGGCGGGCAAGGCCATAGCCTTCCTTCAGGGCCGTGATGAGTTTCGGGGTGAACAGCTCCTGGAAGCTCGGGCCGGCAGGGGTCGCGCGGGTGATGTCTGCGTTGCTCACGACTGTCCCTCCCGCGGTGCGGGTTCCTTCAGGCGCACGCCGCGGCCGCCGGACGGGCTTTCCGCGCCGTCGCCGATCAATTCGATGCCGGAAGCCTCCAGCGCCTCCACCACCTTGACCAGAGTGTCGACGACGCCCCGGACATGGCCGTTCGAGGCTTCCATGCGCTGGATGGTGGGAAGGGAGACGCCGGCGCGGGCGGCGAGCGTCTTCTGGTCGATGCCGAGAAGGGCGCGCGCGGCGCGCATCTGTGCGGCGGTTATCATTTTCAGGTGCTCACGGGAAAAATTTTATAATGCCCATATATCAAATAAGAATTGATGTTTCAAACATGAATATTAGTCAATTTTGAGTGATAGGTGGCGGTCGACACTGCATCATCGTCGGTGCCTGTTGTCCGGGGCGCCCAACCGCAAGCTTGCTCACGATGCTCGAGTTCCCGTCGCCTCACCCTCTCCCGTCACCCCGGGCGGAGCGAAGCGGAGACCCGGGGCCCAATGCCCGCCGCGACACGGTAGCCCGGTGCGGGTCCTGATCCGGAGTCCGCCAAGGCATCGTTCTACGAACCGACGGCATACCGTGTCGCGGCGGGCATTAGGCCCCGGCTCGGGGTGTATGTCCCGGGGAGATGGCTTACAGCGTTCGGGGAGATGGTTGACAGTTTTGGCATGGATAGGCGGAGGAGGCCGACATGCCATGGCGGGAGATGTCGATCATGGATCAACGACTGGAATTTGTGCTTTTGGCGCGGTTGCCCGGGGCGAATGTGAGCGAGTTGTGCCGCCGCATCGGGATCAGCCGGCAGACCGGCTACAAATGGCTGCGGCGCGCTGGCGATGAGGGACAGGATCTTCGCGCGGCGATGCGGGATCGTTCGCGGCGCCCGCATGTCAGCCCCGGCCGGACATCGGCGGCACAGGAGCAACGCGTCCTGGCGG